>NZ_JADDYH010000028.1:186368-195714 GCF_015163595.1 Vibrio sp. OPT41
TCTCGTGTAAAGCAGAGGCGTAAAAACCCCGAGCAAAAATAATCCGATGATGAGGGTGTTCATCATCAGCAGGAAGATAAATAGGCTCATCACCACCTAACTCTAATTTCGTATTAAATTGTTCTAAAAAGGTGTCATTAAAAATGGTGATTAAGTCTTGGTATTCGTGGGTCATCGTCGAGTTTGTACTTCAGTTTGACATGCGCTGCATATTGTCGCTGTTTTTAGTTATGAGGTAAAGGCACCCCCACATTTTTGGTTATTAGTTGAATTTATCTGAAGGTCGCTTTCTCCATACAATTTCTCATTCGTCAGCGTACTTATTTACCACTACACTCTCGCCTTATTTTGATGCCGTTCAAACCGCTATTTTTAAGCCGTTTGATTACAAGCATGTTGCTGGTTTTAATCACTTTTTAAGAGAGATAGAACCGTTTGTAAGTGTTGTTACTTCGCCTACGCTGATTCTCGTAGAACGTAGTGACTTTTTACGTTGAGTGTTTCCCTATGTTGCTAAGTGTGTTGTATATCATTGGTATCACGGCTGAAGCCATGACAGGTGCGTTAAGTGCTGGTAGAAGAAAGATGGATTGGTTTGGTGTTATGTTGGTGGCTAGCGCAACGGCCATTGGTGGTGGCACCGTACGTGACATTCTATTAGGCCACTACCCTCTTGGTTGGGTAAAAAACCCAGAGTTCCTTGCAATTACGTGTGTTGCAGGTGTGCTAACAACAGGTTTAGCGAAATGGGTGATTAAGCTGAAAGGTCTGTTCATTCGCCTCGATGCATTAGGTTTAATCGTGTTTAGTATCATCGGAACAAAAATTGCGATGGGCATGGGCTTGCACCCTGGTATTTGTATGGTTTCAGCGTTAGTAACTGGTGTATTCGGTGGGCTACTTCGCGACTTGATCTGTCGCCAAACACCATTGGTACTACATGAAGAGCTTTACGCTTCTGTCGCTCTTATCGCATCAGGAATGTACTTAGCGCTATTAGAATTTAATATTCCTGATGTCACTGCCACGATCATTACACTGGTTACTGGTTACATGCTGCGTATGGCTGCGGTACGCTTTAAGTGGCGTCTGCCTTCTTTCCATTTGGAAACCGAAGGCTCGATTCATTAAGCAAAAACTACTTAAACAAAAAAGGTTGCCTGATAAAATTGTGCCACCCGCGATTCAGTGAGTGGCATAATTTTATATTCAGTCATCCTGAACAGCGACGAAGGAGCATGATTCAGGATATATTATCCGAGCACTCTGTTGTCAGAGATGTTTCTTTCTCTTTTCATCGTGCTGAAATTAGATTCCTAGTCTCGCTATAGCTCGCTGGAATGACACAAAGCTCTTAAATCTTCGGTGTTTCAGTTGTTACGCCATGGTTTTGACCACGGTGGCGTAGTAAATGATCCATCACCACAATTGCCAGCATCGCTTCTGCGATAGGCACAGCACGAATACCCACACATGGGTCATGACGACCTTTGGTGATCAACTGAGTTGGTTCACCTTCTTTTGTGATGGTCTCACCCGGCACAGTGATACTTGATGTTGGCTTAAGCGCAATGTTTGCGACAATGTCTTGACCAGTCGAGATACCACCAAGAATGCCACCCGCATGATTACTACCAAAACCTTCAGGAGCAAGCGTATCACGGTGCTGACTGCCTTTTTGGTTTACCACCTCGAAACCGTCTCCGATTTCTACGCCTTTCACCGCGTTGATGCTCATTAGTGCGTGCGCGATGTCTGCATCCAGACGGTCAAATACGGGTTCCCCGAGACCAACAGGCACGTTAGTTGCCACAACCTGGATTTTTGCGCCAATAGAGTCGCCTTCTTTTTTCAGGTCACGGATAAGTTGGTCAAATGCTTCTACTTTGTCAGCATCAGGGCAGAAGAATGCATTGTTCTCGATTTCGCTCCAATCTACCTTGTCGATAGATACATCACCCATTTGTGACAAGTAAGCACGAATCTCAACACCAAACTCATCTTTTAAGTATTTCTTCGCGATTGCACCAGCCGCCACACGCATTGCGGTTTCACGAGCTGAAGAACGGCCGCCACCGCGATAGTCGCGGATGCCGTATTTTTGGTGGTAAGTGTAATCAGCATGACCCGGTCTGAACTTATCTTTGATGTCAGAGTAGTCTTTTGAGCGCTGATCGGTGTTTTCAATTAGCAAACCGATCGATGTGCCCGTGGTTTTGCCTTCAAAAACGCCAGAAAGAATTTTAACTTCATCCGGTTCACGACGTTGTGTGGTGTAACGTGATGTGCCTGGACGACGGCGGTCGAGATCGATTTGTAGATCTGCTTCTGTAATTTCCAACCCCGGAGGACATCCGTCTACGATACATCCCAGTGCGATACCGTGACTTTCCCCGAATGTCGTCACTCGGAAATGTTGTCCGATACTGTTTCCTGCCATTACTTCCTCAAGTTTTTATCGCCACGCTCTCTCAAAACAGAGCATAGCTGCTTTCCAATTCTTCGTGGATTCATAGTGGCTTTATTACGTTTTGATGTAAAGAGTTAATATCGGCGAGGTATGCATAAAAAAAACACCGAGCATAAAGCTCGGTGTTTTGATGTTTAGTGCAAGACTCTATTAGTCTTTGTACAGTTTAAACTCTTCTGCACACTCAACCAGCTGGTCACGCGTTAGCATAAATACGCCATGACCGCCGTTCTCGAACTCAATCCAAGTAAATGGAATCTCTGGATACTGTTCCATCATATGAATCATTGAGTTTCCGACTTCACAAATAAGAATGCCGTTATCTGTTAGATAATCTGGCGCGTTAGCAAGAATACGACGCACTAGTTTTAGACCATCCGTACCCGCAGCTAAACCAAGCTCAGGCTCATGCGTGAACTCATCTGGCAGGCTGTTCATGTCTTCTTCATCCACATATGGTGGGTTGGACACGATTAGATTGTATTTCTCTTTTGGAAGATCACGGAACAAATCAGAGCGAATTGGGAACACTTGCTGCTCCATGCCGTGATCTTGTACGTTTTGCTCAGCCACTTGTAGAGCATCTGTAGAGATGTCGATAGCATCCACTTCTGCTTCAGGGAAAGCGTGCGCACAAGCAATCGCGATACAACCAGAACCCGTACATAGGTCCATGATGCGCGTAGGCTCTTCCACCAACCAAGGTTGGAATTCCGCTTGAATCAATTCGCCGATAGGAGAACGTGGCACAAGTACACGCTCATCAACGAAGAACTCAAGACCGCAGAACCATGCTTTGTTTGTTAGGTATGCTGTTGGCGTACGCTCGTTGATGCGTTTTACTACGCGCTCAACAATACGCAGACGCTCGCTTGTCGTTAGGCGAGAGTTCAATACGTGCGGAGGCACATCAATCGGCAAGTATAAGGTTGGCAGGATAAGCTGAACTGCTTCATCCCACGCATTATCAGTACCATGACCGTAAAACAGGTTCGCTGCATTAAAGCGGCTTACCGTCCAACGAATCATATCTTGAAGGGTATGCAGTTCCGATACCGCTTCTTCTACAAAAATCTTATCCAAAATTGCCTCCGAAAAGCGCTACAATACTGCCAATAAAGTTTATTAATGAAATTGTTTACCTAATGAGCAAAAAAGACACCGAGAACGATGACGATTTCGCCTTGTTTCAGGAAGCAGTACAGGGCGTAAAAAAGTTGCGACAGGATACCATAATCCAGCAACCAAAAAAAAATACTAAGCAAAAAGAAATCAAGCGCTCCAACCGTGAAGCGAGTGACTCTGAATTTTACTTTTCAGACGAGTTTGTCCCTCTATTAAACGATGAAGGTCCAACTCGTTATGCACGTGACGACGTCTCCACTTATGAAGTCAAACGTCTACGTCGTGGCGTGTATGTACCGGACGTGTTCCTCGATATGCACGGCATGACACAGCAAGAAGCAAAACGCGAGCTTGGTGCGATGATAGCCTATTGCATCAAAAACGAGATTCATTGTGCGTGTGTGCAACATGGTATTGGGAAACACATCCTGAAACAGAAAGCCCCACTTTGGTTAGCACAGCATCCTGACGTTATGGCTTTTCACCAAGCGCCACTAGAATTTGGTGGTGATGGTGCGTTGTTAGTGTTGCTTTCAATTCCTGAAAAGTAACAAGCTTGCTGTATACACGACGAAACGAAAAGGCAGGGATCTCCTGCCTTTCTTATTCTGTCTCTAATTTGCAAACGCTTATTTTGGTTTAGACACTTATGGCGTAATATGCCAAAGCACTTCACCATTTTGTGTTTGTAAATCATATTCAATGCACACTAGCCCTGATGTAGGAAACATCGGTGGTGTCATGTCTTTTACAAACTCTGAAGTCAGATAACCGACCAAAGGCAAATGCGATACGAACAAAAGCGAGTCCAATTGTTCGACTTCGATTAATGCACTTGCGAAATCGAAGACATGCTCGGACTGGCCATAAGGTGTAATATCTTCACAAGTTTCAATGCTTTTTGCAGAGAAATACGCACTGATCTCTTGCCAAGTTTGTTGAGCTCTAATGTACGGACTCACCAACACTTTATCGAATTGCGCAAAACCCTGTTCTTTACAGGCTCTCGCAACCGCTTCTGATTCGACTCTGCCTCTTGGGGTCAATTGTCGTGCTGCGTCTGAATCTGCAAAATGCTCGGCTTCACCGTGACGCATGATGAATATTTTCATGTTATTTCCTAGGGATAGCTAACGCTACCAAAAGGTTGACTGCTATCTTTATTAGATAGACGGGGCTAACTTTAACAATGACGAAACAAAAATACTGATATAATTATCTGTTCATTATACCAATTCGCTTGTTAAAGATAGCGACTTTCTTAACAATCTATTAAAAGAATGTACTCAGTTCATCACACTATTTAACTGTGCAATGAGTTCAGAGCATTCACTCAAACAGTTCTTCCCCATACGCAAACGCGATGGGCCTGTGCAGAAGTCTACGAATAACAAAAATACGGCAAGCAGTATTTGTCGAAACGCAAACTTTGCGCCCCCCGCGAGGGGAGCCTAAATTACTGTAATGCGAAATCTGGAGACGCATCGTGCATCTAAGTCCTAACGATTCAAATCAATACCGCTACATTACCTTGAGCAATGAACTGCGTGTACTGCTGATTCATTCCGATACAGCTCAACAGTCGGCAGCTGCTCTGGCAGTGAACGTTGGACACTTCGACGACCCAAACGATCGCCAAGGTCTGGCACACTATTTAGAACACATGCTTTTTTTGGGTACGGAAAAATACCCTAAAGTGGGCGAGTTTCAAAGCTATATTAGCCAACACGGTGGAACAAACAACGCTTGGACTGGTACAGAGCACACTTGTTTCTTTTTCAATATTGCTCCAAATGCCTTTGAAAGTGCCTTAGATCGATTTAGCCAATTTTTTACCGCACCTTTGTTTAACGAAGAAGCATTAGACAAAGAACGCCAGGCTGTCGACTCCGAATACAAGCTCAAACTCAATGATGATTCTCGTCGCCTGTATCAAGTTAACAAAGAAGTCATCAATCCAGAGCACCCGTTTTCAAAATTCTCTGTCGGAAACTTAGATACTCTTGGCGACCGAGATGGTAAATCCATCCGCGACGAAATTGTGGAGTTTCACCACTCTCAGTATTCCGCCGATTTGATGACACTGACTCTATTTGGGCCACAGCTGCTCGATGAACAGCAAGCTTGGGTAGAAGCCATGTTTGCCGACATCCCAAATCACCACCTTCGTGGAAAATCGATTGATGTACCGATCGGCACTGAGGAAAGCACGGGCATTTTGGTTCAAGTCGAGCCGCTCAAAGAGTTCCGTAAACTGATTCTCACATTTCCCATGCCGGGAATGGATGCGCATTATAGCGTGAAGCCACTCTCCTACTTTGCTCACCTGTTGGGTTATGAAGGAGAAGGCAGTTTGATGCTTCAACTCAAAGAAAAAGGCTGGATTACCTCTCTCTCAGCGGGCGGCGGCGCGAGTGGCAGTAACTACCGAGACTTTACCGTAAGCTGCACCCTGACGCCAAACGGCTTAGATCATGTTGATGATATCGTTCAAGCGGTTTTTCAATACCTCTCGATGATCAAACAAGACGGGTTAGATGAATGGCGCTATCTCGAAAAACAAGCGGTATTAGAATCGGCTTTTCGCTTCCAAGAGCCATCGCGCCCAATGGATCTCGTCAGCCATCTGGTGATCAACATGCAGCACTATCAACCGGAAGACACGGTTTATGGTGACTACAAAATGGCGGGCTACGATGAGGAGTTACAGCGTTCATTGCTGCGATACTTAACCATCGATAATGTACGCGTCACTGTGATTGCTAAAGGCCTGGAATACAACCGTACTGCCGAATGGTACTTTACCCCGTACTCCGTCACACCTTTTAGTGAAGACCAACGTCGTTTCTATCAACAAATCGACCCAAGCTGGCAATTCGTCTTACCGGAAAAGAACCCTTATATTTGCTACGATCTCGACCCCATGCCACTCGAAAATGGTGATTCACTGCCAGAGTTGATTGAGGATCTCGAAGGGTTTCGGCTGTGGCATTTGCAAGATGACGAATTTCGCGTGCCTAAAGGTGTCGTTTATGTCGCTATCGACAGCTCTCATGCCGTTGCATCACCAAAGAACATCGTCAAAACGCGCTTATGTGTAGAGATGTTCCTCGATTCGCTAGCAAAAGAAACCTATCAAGCAGAAATCGCAGGGATGGGTTACAACATGTACGCTCACCAAGGTGGCGTGACCTTAACCCTCTCTGGGTTCAGTCAAAAGCTGCCTCAGTTGCTGGAAATGATTCTGCACCGTTTTGCTTCTCGAGATTTCAGCCCTGCTCGCTTTGAAACCATCAAACAACAACTGTTACGAAACTGGAGAAATGCTTCACAAGATCGCCCTATTTCGCAGCTGTTTAACGCACTTACTGGGTTACTTCAACCCAATAACCCGCCTTTCGCAACCTTAGTCGAAGCGCTAGAAGAAATCGAAGTCGATGAACTCTCGGTATTCGTAGAATCCATTCTTGCAGAACTGCACGTTGAAATGTTTGTTTACGGAGACTGGCAACGCCAGCAAGCCCATGACATGGCTACGACCTTGAAGGATGCTCTAAGAGTTAACGAGCAACGTTATGAAGAGGCACTTCGTCCGCTCATTATGCTAGGTAAAAATGGCAGTTTTCAACGTGAGGTGCATTGTAACCAGCAAGATTCCGCGGTCGTTATTTACCACCAGTGCGAGGATATTGAGCCTCGTAGTATCGCGCTATACTCATTGGCCAATCACCTTATGTCGGCAACGTTTTTCCATGAAATCCGTACCAAGCAGCAATTAGGTTACATGGTAGGCACTGGCAATATGCCGCTAAATCGTCACCCTGGTATTGTACTGTATGTGCAGTCACCTAATGCAGCACCGGCCGAGCTGGTTACCTCAATCGATGAGTTTTTAAATGCCTTTTATATGGTGCTGTTAGAGTTAAACGATTACCAATGGCACAGCAGTAAGCGCGGCTTGTGGAACCAAATAGCAACGCCGGACACCACACTTCGAGGACGGGCTCAACGTCTTTGGGTTGCGATAGGAAATAAGGACACTGAGTTTAACCAACGTGACAAGGTACTGGCGGAGTTGAAGAAGCTGACGCGCGCAGACATGATTCGCTTCGTTGTGAACGAATTGAAACCTCGTACTGCAAATCGTTTGATCATGCACTCTCAAGGTCAAGCGCATTCGGAGGCTCCGCGCATCCATCTAGGACAAGAAATTGGATCAATTGAAGAGTTCCAACTTCGGCCAAAAGATTGCGGCTTGGGGTGATCTAGTTGCGCAGAAATAAAATTGTCGAATACTAAGTATGTACCTAGAGCCCAGTGAGATTGTCGGTCTCATAGATTGAATCGGCACCATAATTAGCAGAAAATTGAAATTACGCCATTACGGCTTATGCTCTAATTCCCCGCACTAAAAATAACTTAATGAGGTAGTCATGAAAAAAGCACTTTTACTTGTGGCTCTTATACTGCCATTGGCATCTGCTCACGCTGAAATCTCAGTCAAAGGCGATGGCTTCGAATTAAGTGACGACTGTGTGCGCCTTAGCGGAGACAATGTATCTATCAACTCAGATGATTGCTCTTCAAAGCAGTGGAATGATAAAGACAAAAAAGGTAACAGCAGCGTTCACGGGGACGACAACCCAGGTAAAGGCCACAATAAAGATAAGAAAGACAAGAAGAAGTAACCATTTCTTCTTTATGAAAAAGGCTTGCCACTGGCAAGCCTTTTTCATAAAGAAGCAACGTTTAATAGAACGTTGTCCCTTCACCAGCTCGAGTAAGCAAACCATCACATGGCGCGTAACGATCGCCATACTTCGATGCAAACTCATTCATTTTCTCTACGAGCTCTTTAATGCCAAATTGGTCCATGTAACGGAACGGACCACCCAAGAACGGTGGGAAACCAATACCAAATATCGCGCCAATATCACCGTCACGTGGCGAGCGAATGATGCCATCATCCAAACAACGTACCGCTTCATTCAACATTGGCAACACACAGCGCAACGCAATATCGTTATCGCTTAGCTTAGATTCAGGGTCGAGCTTAAGCAGTTTGTAAACTGATTTGTCGACATCTTTCTTCTTGCCCTTGTAAGTGTAAAAACCCTTACCACTCTTGCGTCCTTTACGTCCATCATTTAACAAGATATCAAACACATCCGGGCCTTTGAATCGGTCACCTAACTCATTAACCAGAATCGGCATAATTTTCGCGCCAATGTCGACACCGACTTCATCCAGTAAGGTGATCGGGCCGACAGGGAAACCAAAGTCAAGCAACGCCGTATCAATCTTTTCGATCGGTTCGTTAGCCAGCAGAATATGCGCCGCTTCGTTCATGTATGGCGCAAGAATGCGGTTCACGTAAAAGCCCGCTTTGTCTTTCACTACGATCGGGGTTTTACCTTGCTTCTTAGCAAGTGCAACAACTGTTGAAACGGTTTCATCTGACGTCGTTTCATGCGGAATCACTTCCACCAAAGGCATTTTTTCTACTGGGCTGAAGTAATGCAAACCCACTACGTTTTCTGGACGCTCTGCTTTTTCTGCAATTTTGTGGATAGGCAACGAAGAAGTATTGGTCGCAAAGATAGTTTCTGACTTAGCGTTCGCTTCAATGTCCGCCACCATTTTTTGCTTAAGATCTAAGTCTTCAAAAACGGCTTCAATTACGACATCAATATGATTAAAACTGGTGAAATCGACACCACCAGACAGTTGCAGCATTTTCGCTTGCAGATC
>NZ_JADDYH010000028.1:195768-203559 GCF_015163595.1 Vibrio sp. OPT41
GGCCTTGGATAGAATGCGACGTTTGCGCTGTTTCTCAAATAACTTGTAGTTGTAGTTGAGCGCATTTAAAACGCCATCGTTGCTAACATCTTTGATGCGAACAGGTACTTTTGCTTTTGCAACAGACACATGGCTGATTCCGGCGCCCATCAGACCACCACCAAGCACACCAACTTTATGAACTGGTGCTGGTTTCGCATCCGTGCCATTTTCTTTCTTCATTTCTGTTGTGGCAAAGAAGATCGAACGGAGCGCTTTTGACTCTGAGCTCATCACAAGCTCACCAAAGCGCTTCGCTTCAAGTTCTTGGCCTTTAGCGAAGCCTTTCTCTAAGCCATGTTGAATAACTTCTAGAATTGCAACCGTTGCTGGATAGTTACCGCGAGTTTTTTGATTCGTTTTCTTCGCAGCTTGCTCAAATACAAACTTGCGCCCTAGCCCGCTACCAGACATCACCTTTTCTTTCGTCGATAGCTTTTTCGTACCCTTGTTTTTACCTTTGTCGATAAACTGTTTTGCTACGTCGAGCAAAATGGTGTCAGGCACACAGGCGTCCACAACGCCCAATTTTTTAGCTTTCTTCGCACGAAGTTGTTTACCCGTCAGGATCAAGTCCAACGACGGTAACAGGCCAATCAAACGTGGCAGACGCTGAGTACCACCAGAACCTGGCAATAAACCAAGTTGTACTTCTGGCAGACCTAAACGCGTTTTGTCAGAATCCGTACAAACACGATAATCACATGCAAGAGCCAGTTCTAAACCACCGCCCAAACATGGGCCATGAATAGCCGCAACGACAGGATAAGGTAAGTCCGATAGCTGCTGGAACAACTCCTGACCTTGCCTTGCTAAGGCTTCCGCTTCACTTGCTGTGGTGCATGCTTCTAGCATTCGAACATCAGCACCCGCAACAAAATTGTCCGGTTTTAGGGAGTGGATGATCATCCCTTTAATACCACTGGAGTCTTTTAGCTGAGCAAAAATTTCTTTCATTTCGTCAGCAAAAGCCGCCTGCAGCGTATTCATTTTTTCATTAGGAACATCAATTGCTAACCAAGCAATATTTTGCTCATCAACCTTTAGACTAAATGCTTTTTGCTCGCTCATTACTCAACCTCCAGAATCATTGCCGCACCAAGACCACCAGCAGCACATGCGGTATTCAATGCAATACCACCGCCACGGCGTTTTAGCTCTCGTAGGGTTTGCGTCATCATACGCGCACCAGTCGCAGCAAATGGGTGACCATAAGCAATTGATCCGCCAAGCACGTTGAACTTATCCATATCAATTTCACCAATCGCTTTTGAGCGACCAAGGTTTTCTTGAGCAAACTTATCGGAAGCAAACATCTTCACATTCGCCAATGCTTGAGCAGCAAAGGCCTCGTGCATGTCGATCAACGTCAGGTCTGACAGTTCCAAGCCTGTATTTTCAAGCACTTTCGCTGTGGCATAAGTCGGCCCCATCAGCATGTCCTTTTCCACGCCGATAGCAGAGAATGCATAACCTCGGATGTAACCAAGGATCTCCATTCCGAGCTCTTTCGCTTTACCTTCTCGCATCAACATCACTGCCGCACCACCATCAGTCAATGGCGTACTGTTCGCTGCCGTAACACTGCCATACTGACGATCAAACGCAGGTCGCAATTTCGCGTATCCCTCAACCGTTGAGTCATGACGGATATTGTTGTCTTCCGAAATCCATTTTTTGTATGGTTCAGGGAAAGCCGTCATCACTTCATCTTGGATTTTTCCTTCTTTCCAAGCCTGAGAAGCCAGCGTATGAGAACGATGTGCAAGCGCATCCTGTTCTGCGCGAGAAATACCATGTGTTTTAGCCATTTGCTCTGCAGTTTGTCCCATGGATAAACCCGTAGAGTACTCTGCTACTGCTGGTGGCACTGGCATCAGGTCTTTAAAGCTCAAGTTTTTGAGGATACTAAGCTTCTGACCCATTGTTTTTGTCTTACTAAGAGCAAGCAGATTAGCGGCCAGTTTCTTTGATACGCCAATAGGCAGGACGGAAGAAGAGTCTGCACCGCCAGCAATACCAATATCGATGGTTCCCGCCATGATGCTTTCTGCGACATTAACCGCCGCTTGAAAACTCGTCGCACACGCTCGAGTCACACTGTAAGCATCAGTATGGATGTTCATACCGGTGCCTAACACGATTTCTCGTGCGATGTTTGGCGCTTCAGGCATTTGTACTACTTGTCCAAATACCACTTGTTCGATTAGCTTCGGATCAATATCTGTTCGAGCAAGCATTTCGCTTACTACCATTTTCCCTAAATCGACCGCTGGCACTTGGCTAAATTCCGTGCTTTGACGAGCAAAGGGAGTTCGAAGCCCCGCGACAATAGCGACACGCTCACCATTGCGTGTTTTTACTTCCTGCTTGCCCATTGTTTCTCCTTAAATACAAGAGGTCTGACCTGATGCATTGTATTGAATTTGTTAAATTTATCAAACGTGCGTTTAAATAAACGTGAAGCAAGTAGTTCAATTACTCTACTTCTTTGATTCTTATGCGATTACTAATGGTTAACTATAGAGAGTTAAAACGGTAAGAGGTATACGGAAAGTAAAATCGAAGCAAAAAAAAACCACACATAACTGTGTGGTCGGAATATCTATAAAACAATTAACTTACGCCAATTGAAAAGTAATCAGTTTCCTGATTAGGAGAAAGTAAAGTCAGCCTTCAAAAGGAAGTGTCATCTTGCTCAACATGTTAGTCGCAATGACTAACGAGATGACAAGGTGTACTATAACCCCTTCACTGCTTGATATTTTGAAATAGATCAATTTTATAGTGATTTTACGAGTTTTAAGCTCACCTAGTGCGATTATTGATTCAAAACAATTCAAGAATCCACCATCAGAAGTCCCTTTTAATGCTCCATCAAGTGAACTTATCCAAGCCATTGATTACTAATGATGATATTGTTAACAATATATATCTATTCGTGTTCGATGATATCTGACATTTGCGTATACACTTTTAGGTAACCACATGGCTTATTGTGTCAAAGGGTTTGCATGACAAATCCTGCAACCAAAACCGCTAAGCGATGAAGCAAGTAAAGTCATGCTCAGAACAAGTAAGAAACTCACAGAGCGAGGATGGAGGCTCCTGTGGCCATATTAAAAATGTTTGGAAAGAAAAATTCCAACAGTCCGGTCAACTCTGATATGGACAAGCAAAGAAAATACGAAGCGCTCGTCCGAGGGTATCATCGTGACTTGTACCGCTACGCATATTGGTTGTGCAAAGATAAAGCGGTCGCGGAAGATCTAGTTCAGGAAACCTGTCTTAGAGCTTGGAAGTCACTCGATAGCCTCCAAGACGAAAAAGCTGCCAAGTCTTGGCTCATCACAATATTGAGACGAGAAAATGCGCGCCGCTTCGAACGTAAACAATTTGATTTAGTTGATATCGATGATTACGGCAATGATGCTAAAGTCAGCGATGACCCACATCATCAGCAAGAATGGCTGCAGGCACAGATCATGAAGCTCGATGTTGAATACCGTGAGCCTTTATTTCTCCAAGTTGTCGGTGGTTTCAGTGGAGAAGAAATTGGCGACATTCTTGATTTAAATAAAAACACAGTGATGACTCGACTATTTCGCGCTCGTAATCAACTTAAAGAGATGTTGGATTCTCAAGATACCAAGAGAGGACAAAAGAATGGATGATTTAGAATTTCGTCGTCGTATTTTGTCGGATCCAAAACAAAAGGATGAAGAGATTCTGCAAGCTTTAGCTGGTAGCGACGCCAACAATAAGTTTGTTGATGACGTTTTGGATCTCGATGTAAAAATTAAACAAGCCATGAATGTGGATGTACCCGAAGATCTCGCAGATAAGATTTTATTTAGCCAGACGTCGAGTGCACTTGATGAAGAGAAGGTCGTCAGACCAAACTTTGTCCGCAAAGCAATGGCACTTGCCGCTTCTATTGCGTTCACCGCAGGGTTATTAGTTGGCCAAGTAAACTGGGGAAATGTTTTGGTGTCTCCAGCACAAGCCAGTTTAGCGGATACCGCGATGAAACACGTTATTCATGAAGAACCGTTTGTTCGTCATCTTGATGAGGATGTACCGAGCTCGCAAATTAATGCGAAAATGTCGCCATTTCATTACCAGTTTAGTGAAAACTTTCCATATCACGTTTACTACCTAAACCACTGCGGTTTTGGCGAATCCAATGCGGTGCATATGGTGTTCCAAGGTCCAAAAGGTAAAGTAACGTTATTTATTACTGGTATTCCAAGCGAACAAAGTACCGACTTTAGTAAGGATGGCATGACCGGAATCGTTCAGCCCGTCGGGAGTTCAAGCCTGATTTTAGTCGGGGAAGAAGGTGAAAATATTGATGCGCTCGCTACGACTCTTGCATCAATGATTAAGCCGATGTAACAACTTCGACGATTTCCAGCCTTCAAAAGGTTAAATGCCGCTAAATGATCTTATTTAGCGGCATTTTTGTATAAATAGAACGCAAAACATTCACCATCGCTATACCATTTAGAGCTTAAACTCTAAATTATGCATTTTAAGTGCAATTTCCCGTCTTTTAGACATCATTTCTGCAATTTTTATTCAATTTTATCCAATGGTCGGATTTGTCCAAGCAATTATTGATACTACTATCTGCGCCACTGAGCAAAAGCTCAATTTATCGTCCAAAGAGACGAATCTAATAAGGAAAAACAAATGACTCAGAACACGCGTCTGTTTAAAAAGACTCTCCTAGCAGTAACGGTAGCTTTTGCCTCAGGTCAATCGATGGCAGCGGGTTTCCAAATCAACGCTCAATCAGCAACTGGCATCGGCCGTGCATTTGCTGGTGATGCAGTAATCGCAGATAATGCAGCAGTAATGGCTCGTAACCCAGCAGCAATGGCTCTGTTTGATAAAATGGAACTTTCGCTAGGTTTCGAAAGCATTACTTCAATGATTGAAGTGAAAGATGCGAAATATTGTGGTTCAACGTGCCAAGTAGCACCAACACTGTTCAAGCCTGTCGACTCAAACTATGACGACGCTGGCGATACTTCTATTGCACCGAACATTCATCTAATCGTTCCTGTAAATGACAAGTTTGCATGGGGCGTAAACGCATACTCTAATTTCGGTACTAAAACAGAATTCGACAATAGCTTTGCGGCAAAAGAATATGGCGGCTTAACTGATGTTAAGAGCGTAAACTTTGGCCTTGCAGGTTCTTACCGTCTCAATGAACAATGGAGCTTTGGTGCTGGTTTAGATTTAATCTACGGCCAAGGTACAATGAAGCGTGAACATGCTGCAATAGGCACACTCGTCGATGTAGACGAAGCTGATGGTTGGGCTGTAGGTTTCAATGTTGGTACTGTGTACGAGCTAGATGAAAACAATCGATTTGGTCTTGCATACCGTCATAGTCCAGAAATGGAAGCAAAAGACGATAAAGGTCAAAAAATCACACTACCTTTACCAGATATGGCCGAGTTCTCTGGCTTCCACAAAATTCAAGACACTAAGTTTGCTGTACACTACAGCATCCAATACATTGGCTGGGAAACTTTCGATCAAATTGAATTCTCTAACTTAAAAGGCTCTCCTCTTGGCTCATCGTACGATAAACAGTACCAGTGGCAAGATGGTTGGCACTACTCGATTGGTGGTACATATTACCTAAGTAATAACTGGACACTTCGTGCTGGTTACATGTACGACACGAGCGCCCAAGCTGACTTAACGTCTGTTTCCGTTCCTGACTCAGATCGCCAATGGTTCTCTACCGGCTTTACTTATCACATTGATAGTAAATCAAATGTCGACTTTGGCTTTACGTACCTAATGGGTAAAGATGTTGAGGTAAATGAATCAACACCTAACCCAATGTACAACCCAAGTAACGCTCAAAGCCCTCAAAATATCTCGAGCTTGTCAGCAACAACACGCGCTGATGCTATTCTATTCGGCTTACAATACAGCCGTAGCTTCTAAACGCTTCGCTGTTAGTTAGTAGAAAAATACTTTATATAAAAGGCTGGATTTCCAGCCTTTTTTCATATCTGCGATTTATTGCCCATTCAATTTGAGTGAACACGTGTATCTAAATCTCACAATTAGGACGCACAGCTGTTCGCTGAATTCCGTTTACAAGCCTTTCACAGTTAGATAATTAAACCACCCAATCAACACTTGAAAGCATAATATTCCAAATGACTGCTTATACTGGATTTTCATTTCTAAAGTAAAAACTCTACCTTTAAACTTTCGTCCCACGTTATAAACAAATCAGCGAACATTCGAATGAAAACCAACAAGACTCTTCTATCAACAGCAGTGGCATTAAGCCTACTTGGCACAACGGGCATGGCTAACGCAGCAGGTTTCCAACTTGCTGAGTATTCTGCAACAGGCCTAGGTCGAGCATATGCTGGTGAAGCAGCAATGGCTGACAACGCAAGTGCACAATGGCGTAACCCAGCAATGCTAACTTATTTGGAAGGCACTCAAGTGTCCGTTGGTGCAATCTATGTGAACCCAAATATTGATATTGAAGGTGATGTAAACTTCCACGGTAGCACTTCTTCTGCATCTTCAGATGACTTCGCACATGATGCAATCATTCCAAACTTCTACCTATCACACCAATATAATGAGAAATTCGCGATTGGTTTGGCATTTGGCACCAACTACGGCATGGAAACCGATTTAGGTAAAGGCTTTGGTGCATCGCACTTTGGTAACGAAGCAAGCGTAACGACAATGGAAGCGAACTTAAACGCAGCTTACAAAGTCAATGAATCGATCAGCGTTGGTGGTGGTATCCGTTACATCATCGGCGAAGGCAGCTTTGGCGCAGCAGCTCCTAAGAATAACGTTGTAGGGTTAAACCCTGAAACTAATCAACCAATCAGTGTTCCTCAAGGTACCGCTCTAAAATACATGGAAGGTGACGATACCGCTTGGGGCTGGCAAGTTGGTACAGCATGGCAGATCAATGAAAATAACCGTATCGGCTTCGCGTACAAATCTGAAGTTGAACTGAAGCTTGAAGGCCATGCTGAAGGTCTTGGTTTTGGCTTCGGTACTTCTGAACGCGACAACGGCTACATGTATCTAAACCTGCCTGCAACGGCTGAGTTGGCAAGCTTCCACCAAGTAACAGACCAATTTGCGTTACACGCAAGCGTTAACTGGACGGATTGGAGCTCTTTCGAGAAATTGGAAGCACGTCTAGATACTGCAGGCACGCATATGGTTAAAGTAGAAAACTGGGAAGATAATTATCGCTTTGCTGTTGGTGCTACTTACCAGCTTGATCCTAAGCTAGCGCTACGCACTGGTATTGCATACGATACTTCAGCGGTAAGCGACAAAAACCGTACGATCACTATTCCAGAAACTGACCGCACTTGGCTAAGTATTGGCGCAACGTACGATTGGACGAAAGACTTCAGCCTAGACGCTGGCTTCACCTATATTTTTGCGAAAGACGCACCAATCGTTGAGTCTCGTGGTTACAAGTCAGACGACACTGCAGAACAAGTCGGCGGCCAATTTGTAGGCGAAACTACGGGTAATGTTTGGCTAATCGGTGTTCAAGCAAACTACCGTTTCTAACCAAGCTGCAAAATACAAAAAAGGCTTAGCATCAGCTAAGCCTTTTTTCATTTCTCTGTGCCGTCCTAAATAAGGTTGACACTTTCCACCCCCAAAATTGGAGAGTGTTATGAAATCAACAACTAAAAGAACTCAGCGCGATTACTCCCTCGC
>NZ_JADDYH010000029.1:0-11434 GCF_015163595.1 Vibrio sp. OPT41
GGTGCGGAAGGAGAGACTTGAACTCTCACACCTTGCGGCGCCAGAACCTAAATCTGGTGCGTCTACCAATTCCGCCACTTCCGCAACTTATTCTGTAGACATCAAGATAATTGGTAAAATCTCAATGTCATTGTATATGGCAGGGCTACCTGGATTCGAACCAGGGAATGGCGGCATCAAAAGCCGCTGCCTTACCGCTTGGCGATAGCCCTACATTGCTCTAATAAAAGAGACTTAAATAATGGTGCGGAAGGAGAGACTTGAACTCTCACACCTTGCGGCGCCAGAACCTAAATCTGGTGCGTCTACCAATTCCGCCACTTCCGCAACTTATTCTGTAGTTATCAAGGTAATTGGTAAAGACCTAAATAACGTTGTTCATGGTGGCTACGACGGGATTCGAACCTGTGACCCCATCATTATGAGTGATGTGCTCTAACCAGCTGAGCTACGTAGCCATCTTTTGGAGCGAGACAATATAAACCTTCACGCTCTCAGTGACAACCCCTTTTATAAAGGAATCGCACTTGAATAATGGCAGGTCTACCTGGATTCGAACCAGGGAATGGCGGCATCAAAAGCCGCTGCCTTACCGCTTGGCGATAGACCTGCAGGCAATAGTCACAATGACTATTTGAAATATGGTGCGGAAGGAGAGACTTGAACTCTCACACCTTGCGGCGCCAGAACCTAAATCTGGTGCGTCTACCAATTCCGCCACTTCCGCATCTATTCCTAACTGCTCTGATAAAAAGAACATTTAGGAATGGTGGCTACGACGGGATTCGAACCTGTGACCCCATCATTATGAGTGATGTGCTCTAACCAGCTGAGCTACGTAGCCAAAACCGTATTTTTTGTTCTCAACGCTTTGTTGCCTTGTCGTTGGGAACGGCGCGCATTATGCGAAGTTGAGTGAGATCCGTCAACAGTTTTTTTTAATAAATTTCGGAAAAAACCTCGTTCGCTTCCTTTTTAAACAAAGAGGCGTGTTTATGATCTAAAACTGGAAATAAATTAGCTTGCAGTTAGGTAATTTATTTTTGCTCATTTACTTAAGGTATTAAAAAAGCCAGCTTAGCAGCTGGCTTTTAGTGTAAATGAAGTGTTTAGAATTCATTCATTTAATTAAACATTGAAGCGGAAGTGTACAACATCACCATCTTTTACGATGTAGTCTTTACCTTCTAGACGCCATTTACCTGCGTCTTTTGCGCCATTTTCACCATTGAATTGGATGAAATCGTCGTAACCGACTACTTCTGCACGAATAAAGCCTTTCTCGAAGTCAGTGTGGATCTTACCTGCCGCCTGAGGTGCAGTTGCACCAACAGGGATTGTCCAAGCACGTACTTCTTTAACACCTGCTGTGAAGTAGGTGTGTAGAGTCAGTAGTTCGTAACCAGAGCGAATTACACGGTTTAGGCCCGGCTCTTCGATCCCCATATCTGCTAGGAATTCTTCGCGATCTTCATCTTCCAGTTCAGATAGTTCAGATTCGATAGCCGCACATACAGGTACAACGACATTGTTTTCTTTTTCTGCGAACTCACGAACCGCATCTAGATATGGATTATTTTCGAAGCCATCTTCGTTTACGTTTGCAATGTACATAGTTGGCTTCAGTGTTAGGAAGTTTAGATAGCCGATTGCTGCTAACTCTTCTTTAGATAGCTCAACCGTGCGTGCCATGCCGCCTTCAGTTAGTACTGGTAACAGTTTTTCTAGTACGGTTAGTTCAAATTTTGCGTCTTTATCGCCGCCTTTTGCCTTCTTCGCGTTACGTTGAATCGCTCGCTCACAAGAATCTAGGTCAGCCATTGCAAGTTCAAGGTTGATCACTTCGATATCTTCAATAGGTGAAACTTTACCTGAAACATGAACAATGTTTTCGTTTTCAAAACAACGTACAACGTGGCCAATCGCGTCTGTTTCACGGATGTTAGCTAGGAATTTGTTACCTAAACCTTCACCACGTGATGCACCAGCAACAAGACCAGCGATGTCCACGAACTCCATCGTCGTTGGAAGAACTCTCTGTGGGTTAACGATCTTAGCTAGTGCGTCTAGACGTAGATCTGGCACAGGAACCACACCAGTGTTTGGTTCAATGGTACAGAACGGGAAGTTTGCTGCTTCGATACCCGCTTTAGTTAGTGCGTTGAACAGAGTTGATTTACCTACGTTAGGTAGACCAACGATGCCACATTTAAAACCCATGATAGTAACCTTATTCAGCTTTGAACGTGTGGAGGCGATTTTGTGCTTTAGATAGGCCATCCTTAATCAGGATATCTAGACAACGAACAGCCTCGTCAGCTGCTGCATCTAAAAGCTCTTGCTCTTTAGCTGGCGCTTTACCTAATACAAAACCCGCCACTTTATCTTTGTGTCCCGGATGACCAATGCCAATACGAAGACGATAAAAATCTTTGTTATTGCCCAGTTTGCTAATGGTGTCACGCAGACCGTTGTGTCCACCGTGACCCCCACCTTTTTTAAACTTAGCGACACCTGGCGGTAAGTCTAGCTCGTCATGAGCAACCATGATCTCTTCAGGTTTAATTTGATAAAATTTCGCAAGCGCTGCGATCGATTTACCTGATAGATTCATGAAGGTGGTTGGGATAAGCAAACGGAGATCCTGGCCATTGACCATAATGCGTCCTGTTAGACCAAAAAACTTTGGTTCGTTCTTCAGTGTAACGTTGTGAACGCGTGCTAATTCTTCTACAACCCAAGCGCCCGCATTGTGACGAGTTCTGGCGTATTCTGGTCCTGGATTAGCAAGACCAACAAGAAGTTTGATTTGTTGACTCAAGGTTAGGATCTCTCTGGAATCTCAAAAAGCGCAGTATGATAGCACAGAAAACTCGCGGTGGGCGACCAAGGGATTTTCTAGTTATCAGTACAAATAAAAAAACACCCCAAAGAGGGGTGCTTTTGAAATCAGTGTAACTGAAATGTTCGTATTAGTTGAACATTGCAGAGATTGACTCTTCGTTGCTGATACGACGAATCGCTTCAGCCAGCATGCGAGATAGGCTTAGTGTTGTCACTTTACCTGTTGCAGCCATCTCTTTAGACAGAGAGATAGAGTCAGTTACGATAACTTGGTCAAGAACTGAGTTCTTGATGTTATCCGCAGCGTTGCCTGAGAATACTGCGTGAGTAGCGTAAGCGAATACACGCTTAGCACCGCGCTCTTTTAGTGCTTCAGCTGCTTTACATAGTGTGCCACCTGTGTCGATCATGTCATCAACGATCACACAGTCACGACCTTCAACATCACCGATTAGGTTCATTACTTCAGAAACGTTTGCACGTGGACGACGCTTATCTACGATTGCGATGTCGATGTCGCCTAGTGCTTTTGCTGTTGCACGAGCACGAACAACGCCACCTAGGTCAGGAGATACCACTACAGGGTTATCTAGACCGCGAGCCTGCATATCTTCAAGTAGCACTGGCGTGCCGAAGATGTTGTCTACAGGTACATCGAAGAAGCCTTGAATTTGCTCTGCGTGTAGGTCGATAGTTAGAACGCGGTCAACACCAACGTTAGATAGGAAATCAGCAACAACTTTTGCAGTAATTGGCACACGCGCAGAACGTACACGACGGTCTTGGCGAGCGTAGCCGAAGTAAGGGATAACTGCAGTGATACGGCCTGCTGAAGCACGGCGCATTGCATCAATCATAACAACCAATTCCATTAGGTTGTCGTTAGTCGGTGCACAAGTGGATTGAATGATGAAAACATCGCTACCACGAACATTCTCATTGATTTGAACTGCAACTTCGCCATCAGAAAAGCGAGAAACAGATGCATCACCAAGAGAGATGTAAAGACGATCAGCAATACGTTGGGCTAGTTCAGGTGTTGCGTTACCAGCAAATAGCTTCATATCAGGCACGGTGGAAACCTCGGGTTTGCGTCCAGTTTAAATAGGTCGGTGTGAGGCTGATTGGTATTCAGCCAAAGTCTCTTTTAATGGCGAAATATTGCGCCCTTGAGCGATAAATGCCGAGACTTTATCAGAGAGTTGTGCAAGGATAGTTTCTGCTTCAGATTTGCTCGAAAATTCAGCAAAAACGCAAGATCCTGTCCCCGTCAATCTTGACGGCGCGTATTGTAGCAGCCAAGAAAGTTGCTTATCAACCTCTGGGTAGAGCATTCGTACAATTTTTTCGCAATCGTTTACGCTTGGCGTATTTAAAAGTGTTTCTAGATCTCGTTTTGGGGTGTTTCGCGTTAGATCTGGATGACAAAAAACGTCGACGGTTGCGATAGATACATTGGGTCTGACGACTAAATACCACTTTTCTTCGGGATAAGCAGGAGAGAGTTTTTCACCAACACCTTCAGCAAAAGCTGCAAATCCGCGCACAAATACGGGCACGTCTGCGCCTAGTTTTAAACCTATTTCAGCCAGTTCGTCGTCAGTTAGATTCAGTTGCCATAAGTAATTCAGTGCCACTAATGCTGTAGCTGCATTCGATGAGCCCCCACCAATGCCTCCACCCATAGGCAGCACTTTCTGTAGCTCAATATGCGCGCCAAAAGGGCAGTTTGAGTAAGCTTGAAGCGCGGTTGCTGCTTTCCAAATTAAATTGTCTTGAAGAGGCACACCTTCTATCTCTGGAGAAATCGTAATATCACCAGAATGGTTCGCTTGAATGGTGAGCTCATCGCCGTGATCGACGAATTGGAATAAGGTTTGTAACTCGTGGTAGCCATTCTCTGTACGGCCGTTGATATATAGAAAGAGATTCAATTTCGCTGGTGATGGCCAGCGTGTTGAAAGTTCAATCATTGGGTGATGTTCCATTTTGTGATCACTAGATTTATTTTGACATCAGCTGTGGTGAGTTTCAGCTTATTTGGCAGAGGGAGAGACTGTTCATGCCATTGAACGTCGCCATATCGTTGATAAGCGATACTCCAATCATTTAAACCAATTTGTTTGTTTAACGCTTGCAGTGTATTGGTTGGAGACAGTTGGAATTTGTCGGCATCGGTCGGTAGACCTAATAGCCAGTCAGGCATGTGATCGACGGGCATCATCAACCCTGTAAGACGGTAAATCAGCTGATTAGCACTGCGAGAAGAAAGGACCTGATCATCGTAAGTTTCTACTGTGGCGCCTTGTGGGGTGATGGTGAGCTTTAATGCCGTTTGTCCGAGAATCGTTGTTAAACGCAACTGGCTTAGTGCTGAAGAATGTTTCCAGTAGAAGTTTAAATTTTGTCTTTGGTCTGGGCCAATATAACCAAGTTTCCCCGTTGCTTGAAAATCTTGGATGGTTTCGAGTCGCTGCTCATGAGCTTGCCATTCAACGCTGGTAACACTTTCAGGAACGGACGAACAACCAGCGAGCAGTAAGCTCGACAAGAAAAAAAGAATAAAGGAGCGTAACGTCATGTTTGATGGCTTATTAATCAGTTTCATCGGGAATCGCTCACAACTATAGCATTGAAAAGTCGCACTTAGGAAAACAAATCCGGCTTACCCTTTCAATAAATGCGTGCTTACAGTAAAATTCTGGACCTATTTTATAACCTATCCCAGAGATACCACGTTAGATGTCCTTGCTTGCTATTGGAATTAATCACAATACAGCGTCTGTCGACTTGCGAGAGAAGGTGGCGTTTGGTCCGGATAAACTCGGCCCTGCACTCGAGCAACTTAGAGAGCACGAAGCGGTTAACGGCAGTGTGATTGTTTCAACCTGTAACCGAACTGAGTTGTACTGCGATGTTAAGCAAGGAGCGCGAAACAAGTTGATCGATTGGCTTGCTCAATTTCATCAAGTGAGCCGCGAAGATTTAATGCCGAGTTTGTATGTTCATGAAGAACAAGCTGCAATAAAGCATTTGATGCGCGTATCGTGCGGTCTTGACTCTCTGGTGTTGGGTGAGCCTCAAATTTTGGGGCAGGTAAAGCAAGCATTTTCTGACTCGCGAGATCATCAAGCTGTCGATGCCTCGATTGATAAACTGTTTCAAAAGACGTTCTCAGTCGCCAAACGGGTAAGAACAGAGACAGATATTGGTGGTAATGCCGTGTCCGTGGCTTATGCGGCATGTACACTGGCAAAACATATTTTTGAGTCGTTATCAGATTCAACCGTGCTTTTAGTTGGTGCGGGCGAGACGATTGAATTGGTCGCGAAGCATTTAGCGTCCAACGGTTGCACAAAAATGATTGTCGCGAACCGCACTAAAGAGCGCGCGCAAGGCTTAGCGGACCAATTTGGCGCAGAAGTGATCAGTTTGAACGAAATTCCTGAACATTTGGCGAAAGCGGATATTGTGATTAGCTCAACGGCGAGCCCATTGCCTATTATTGGCAAAGGTATGGTCGAAACGGCTCTAAAGCAGCGCCGACATCAACCTATCTTGTTAGTCGATATTGCGGTGCCGCGAGATGTGGAGTCGGAAGTCGGTGAACTGAACGACGCATATCTGTATTCTGTTGATGACTTGCAATCTATCATCGACAGCAACATTGAGCAGCGTAAAGTCGAAGCGATTCAAGCTGAAGCGATTGTTAGTGAAGAAAGCGCTGCATTTATGACATGGTTGCGTTCACTGCAAGCCGTCGATAGTATTCGCGACTATCGCAAATCAGCCAACGAAATTCGTGAAGAGTTACTGAGCAAAAGTTTGCAATCTTTAGCGGCAGGCGCAGATCCGGAGAAAGTGCTGCGCGAGCTGAGTAATAAACTCACCAACAAACTGATTCACGCTCCAACTCGCGCATTGCAAAGTGCAGCAGAGCAAGGCGAACCAGCAAAATTAACGATTATCCGCCAAACACTTGGCTTGGATGATCTATAACTCACGCTTTTTATTAAGAAAACGACACTATGAAAGCCTCTATTCTGACTAAGCTAGAAACGCTAGTAGAACGTTACGAAGAAGTTCAACATCTTCTTGGTGATCCTGATGTAATTGGAAATCAGGACAAATTCCGTGCTCTATCAAGAGAGTACTCTCAGCTAGAAGAAGTAACCAAGTGCTTCCAAGCTTATCAACAAGCACAAGAAGATCTTGTCGCCGCTGAAGAGATGGCAAACGAAGACGACGAAGAAATGCGTGAAATGGCGCAAGAAGAAATCAAAGAAGCGAAAGCGACGATTGAGCGTCTTACTGATGAGTTACAGATTCTTCTTCTGCCAAAAGATCCGAACGATGATCGTAACTGTTTCCTAGAAATTCGTGCAGGTGCGGGTGGCGACGAAGCGGGTATCTTCGCGGGTGATCTATTCCGTATGTACAGCAAGTACGCAGAAAAGCGTGGCTGGCGCATCGAAGTCATGTCTTCAAACGAGGCAGAGCACGGTGGTTACAAAGAGATGATCGCGAAAGTAAGCGGCGACGGTGCATACGGCGTGTTGAAATTTGAGTCAGGCGGTCACCGTGTACAGCGTGTTCCTGCAACTGAATCTCAAGGCCGTGTGCATACTTCTGCTTGTACAGTAGCAGTAATGGCGGAAATCCCTGAAGCGGATCTGCCTGAAATCAAAGCAGCAGACCTGAAAATCGATACGTTCCGTGCATCTGGCGCGGGTGGTCAGCACGTTAACACCACGGATTCTGCAATTCGTATTACCCACTTACCAACGGGTACGGTAGTAGAGTGTCAGGATGAGCGTTCACAGCACAAGAACAAAGCGAAAGCAATGGCGGTTCTTGCTGCTCGTATCGTTCAAGCGGAAGAAGAGCGTCGTGCCGCAGAAGTGTCTGATACACGTCGTAACCTTCTAGGTTCTGGTGACCGTAGTGACCGTATTCGTACATACAACTACCCACAAGGTCGTGTGTCTGATCACCGTATCAACCTGACCATCTATCGTTTGAACGAAGTGATGGAAGGTGACCTGCAGAGCTTGATTGATCCTGTGATTCAAGAGCACCAAGCAGACCAACTTGCGGCGCTCGCAGAGAACGGCTAATCGATGAGCCAAGTTCAATCGATTGAGCAAGCACTGAAAAGTGCGACGGCGAAACTGGCAGAAGGCGGCAAAGAGTCGCCTTCTCTCGATGCAGCTGTACTCCTTTGCCATGTCCTTGGCAAACCACGAACTTACCTGCTGACCTGGCCAGAAAAAGCATTAGAAGCAGAGCAAAAATCTCAGTTTGACGCTCTACTTGAACGACGTTTAACTGGTGAACCCGTCGCTTATATTATTGGTGAGCGAGAGTTTTGGTCTTTACCATTCAAAGTTTCTCCCTCTACCTTGATCCCAAGACCGGATACAGAACGTTTGGTCGAAGTTGCACTCGATAAGACCTACGAGCAGACTGGGCCTATTTTAGATCTTGGAACGGGGACGGGAGCTATCGCCATCGCGCTTGCATCTGAAATGCCAAAGCGTCAAGTGATGGGCGTAGACCTTAAGCAAGAAGCGAAAGCACTTGCAGAGTACAATGCTGAGCAGCTAAACATCAAAAATGTGACCTTTGCTCAAGGCAGTTGGTTTGAGCCTATTACAGAAGGTACGAAGTTTGCTTTAATTGTCTCCAACCCGCCATATATTGATGAAAAAGATCCACATTTATCCCAAGGCGATGTGCGCTTTGAGCCAAAATCTGCATTAGTTGCTAAAGAGAATGGCTTAGCTGATATTCGTCATATCTCGGATCTTGCTCGTCAGTATCTTGAAGTGGGCGGTTGGCTGGCATTTGAACATGGTTATGATCAAGGTGAGGCGGTGCGTGAGATAATGCGTGGCTTTGGTTACCAACAGGTCACTACGGAAAAAGATTATGGCGGTAACGATCGAGTAACACTTGGTTGTCTGGCCAGTTAATCATGGAAGTCAGCAAACACTAACTAAAAAGAGAAGAAAAATGTACGTAGCTCTAAAACACATACACTTAGTGACGATCGCTCTCAGCGCGACGCTACTATCGATCCGATTCGTGTTAATGATGATGAACTCACCGAAGCGAAATAATCGCTTTTTGAAAGTGTTTCCCCACATCGTTGATACTGCATTGCTAGTGTCAGGTATCGCGCTTATTTTCATTACGGGTTTCATCCCGTTTACCGATGCCGCACCGTGGTTAACAAACAAAATCACCTGCGTACTGGCGTACATTGCGCTTGGATTCTTCTCATTGAAACTTGCGAAAAACAACCTACTGAAGATATTTGGCTTTTTCGGCGCATTAGGTTGGTTGGTCATGGCTGCAAACATTGCTGTGTCTAAGAGCCCTACGTTATTTGGATAGACGTCATGTTAGAGTTTTTTGACGAAGATTTTGACAATATACCGTTGGTGGAAGGTGCGCTTGAGCTAAACAAAGCGATTAACCCAGAAACCAAAGTACATTGGGCGAAACAAGAGTTAGAGCGTCTTTACAAAGATGCAGAAGCCACGCTTGTTCATGAAACCGATGAAGAGCAACGATTTGATGCATTCCTACGACTGTTTTTCCACGAGTGGGGGTTCAAAGGCGACGAGCAGGAATACTTTATTTCGGACAACAGCTTCATCGATAAAGTGTTGGAGCGCAGAAAAGGTATTCCTGTGAGCTTAGGTTCGATTTTGTTATACCTAGGCAAAAAGCTGGGGTTCCCGTTGAAGGGAGTTACTTTCCCTACTCAGTTCCTGTTAAAAGTCGATTGGATGCATAAGAAGCCAGACTACATCAACCCATTTAATGGTGAGTATGTAGGTGAAAGGATTCTTCAAGCTTGGCTTATTGGCCAGGAAGGACCGTTAGCTCAGCTAAAGCCTGAACATTTTGAGGAAGCTGACAACCCAACAATTATTGGTCGCTGGTTGGCATTGATTAAAAGTGCGATGTTGCGTGAAGAGCATTATACGCTGGCATTACGTTGTACAAATCTTGCTCTAACGTTTGTGCCAGATGACCCATACGAAATTCGTGACCGTGGTTTTATTTTCCAACAGCTAGAGTGCCCTCAAGTAGCGGTATCAGATTTTCAGTACTTTATTGACCAATGCCCTGACGATCCGGCTTCCGAGCTACTAAAATCACAAGTTAATGTGATGAGTGAAACGCACGTCACACTTCACTAATTTTATCGATGTGCCGAACTGTGGCGTATCGTGGACAGAAAAAGAGAATCAAAATGGAACAGAAAATCGTTAATATCGGCGACATTCAGGTTGCTAACGACAAGCCATTCACCCTATTTGCAGGTATGAACGTTCTTGAGTCTCGTGATCTTGCGATGCAGATCTGTGAGCACTACGTAAAAGTAACGGAAAAACTTGGTATTCCTTACGTATTTAAGGCGTCGTTTGACAAAGCAAACCGCAGTTCTGTTCATTCATACCGCGGTCCAGGTCTGGAAGAAGGTATGAAAATCTTTCAGGAGCTGAAAGACACTTTTGGTGTAAAGATCATCACGGACGTTCACACTGAAGCGCAAGCTCAACCTGTCGCTGACGTGGTAGACGTTATTCAGCTTCCTGCATTCCTAGCTCGCCAAACTGACCTTGTTGAAGCTATGGCCAAAACAGGTGCGGTTATCAACGTGAAGAAACCTCAATTTATGAGCCCTGGTCAAGTGGGAAACATCGTTGAGAAGTTCGTAGAGTGCGGTAACGACAAGATCATCCTATGTGAGCGCGGTTCTTGCCACGGTTACGATAACCTAGTTGTAGACATGCTTGGTTTTGGTGTGATGAAAAATGCTTCGAAAGGTAGCCCAATCATCTTTGACGTAACGCACTCACTACAAATGCGTGACCCATCAGGCGCAGCATCTGGCGGCCGTCGTGAGCAGACAGTTGAGCTTGCAAAAGCGGGTCTAGCGACAGGCATCGCAGGTCTATTTATCGAAGCGCACCCAAACCCAGACCAAGCGCGTTGTGATGGCCCATCTGCACTGCCTCTAGACAAGTTAGAGCCATTCTTAGCACAAATGAAATCGCTTGATGATCTGATCAAGAGCTTTGCAGATATAGATATCAAGTAAACGCCAGATGACTGGTGGTAACAAATACTATAGCCAACCGAGTGTTGGCTATTTTTTTATCTGAAAAGCCGTGAATTCTCAAACTTGTTACTGATGAATTTGTTATTGCTAAACAATGCATCATAATTATTAAATCAATGTGTTAGGGTGCACGTGGTTTTCAAATAGATCGAATGCTTAAAATGTGCTTCAGTAATCCCAATAAGAAAAAGGTAAATAAATGAATCAGCGTCTGATGATCAAAACTGTTTTGAGTGCCGCTATCTTGGCCTCGTTAGCTGGGTGTGCTACGCAACCTGCACCAGAATGGAATGCCGATACAACCTATAAATTGACCGTGTTGCACACTAACGATCATCATGGTCGCTTTTGGCAAAATCGATACGGTGAATATGGCATGGCGGCGCGTAAAACGTTAATCGATGATTTGCGCGAAGAAATACAGGCTGAGGGGGGCAGCGTGTTACTGCT
>NZ_JADDYH010000029.1:11481-15643 GCF_015163595.1 Vibrio sp. OPT41
TTCTGGTGGTGACATCAACACAGGAGTACCTGAGTCTGATTTACAAGATGCCGAGCCGGATTTTAAAGGCATGAGCAAAATTGGTTACGATGCGATGGCTCTAGGTAATCATGAGTTTGATAATCCATTGGACGTGCTATTCAAGCAGCAAGAGTGGGCAAACTTTCCGATGTTGTCTGCCAATATTTACGATAAAAATACTGGCAAGCGTTTATTCCAACCATATGCGATGTTTAAAAAGCAGGGCATTAAAATTGCGGTCATTGGCCTTACAACCGAAGACACAGCGAAACTTGGCAACCCTGAATTCATTGAACAAATTGACTTCCGTGACCCAAAAGAAGAAGCCAAGAAGCTGATTGCAGAACTGAAAGAAACAGAGTATCCAGATCTGATTTTTGCTGTCACGCATATGGGACACTATGAAAATGGTAATAGAGGCATCAATGCTCCTGGCGATGTGGCGTTAGCTCGTTATTTGAATGACGGCGATCTCGACATGATCGTTGGAGGACACTCACAAGAACCTGTGTGCATGGAAGGTCCAAACGTTATCAAAAAGAACTTTAAACCAGGTGATGAATGTCAGCCCGATAAACAAAATGGTACCTTTATTGTTCAGGCACATGAGTGGGGGAAATATGTGGGACGCGCCGATTACGAGTTTCGTAATGGCGAACTCTCGATGGTGAGCTACGATCTAATCCCTGTAAACTTGAAAAAGAAAGTTAAAGTTGATGGTCAGTCGCAACGAGTCTTGATCCAAGATGAGATTAAACAAGACGAAATGATGCTTGAGTTTCTTCGTCCTTATCAAGAAAAAGGTCAGGGCAAACTAAACGTGAAGATTGCAGAATCTAACGGTAAGCTTGAGGGTGACCGCAATGTGGTTCGTTACCAGCAAACAAACTTAGGTCGATTAATTGCAACGGCTCACATGGAACGTGCGAAAGCAGATTTCGCCGTAATGAATTCTGGCGGCGTTCGCGATTCGATTGCAGCAGGTGAGATTACCTACAAAGATGTGCTGACTGTTCAGCCATTTGGCAATATGGTCTCTTACGTTGATATGACGGGCAAAGAAGTATTGGATTACCTAAATGTCGTTGCAACTAAACCTGTCGACTCTGGAGCTTACGCGCAGTTTGCCGGCATTGCGATGAGTATCAATAATGGTGAGGTAACCAATGTGTTCATTGGTAATAAGCAACTTCGCTTAGATGGTAATTACCGCTTTACCGTACCAAGCTATAATGCTGCTGGTGGAGATGGTTACCCTAAAATCGACGATCATCCAGGGTATGTAAATACAGGTTTTACCGATGCTGAGGTTTTGAAGGATTATTTAGAAACACATAGCCCTATTGATGTTAATGAGTATGCCCCTTCAGGTGAAATCACGTATTTAGTTGATACGGCGATTGATCAGTAACCCAACAGAGAAAAAGCGATTGACTCAAACTCGCTGATATCATTAACTAAAAGCGCAGATCCAATTCAATCTGCGCTTTTTGTTTTTATGAGGAGAATCTTGATGACTCCGGCCATTAATCTTGCGAAAAAGAAAAAAATTCCACACACGATTCATCAGTATGAGCATGACCCTAGAGCCGATAGTTATGGCTTGGAGGCTGCTGAAGTACTGGGGCAGGAGCCGAAAACAGTATTTAAAACCTTGCTGTTCTGCTTGAACGGGGAGCCAAAGAACCTTGCGGTTGCGATTATCCCTGTTGACCAAAAGCTGAACCTAAAACTGGCGGCGAAAGCAGCGAAGGGCAAAAAGGCCGATATGGCTGATCCGGAAATCGCCCAAAAGACCACAGGTTATGTCGTTGGTGGAATTAGCCCACTAGGGCAGAAGAAAGCCTTACCTACTTTTTTGCACGAAAGCGCAGCAGAGCAAGACAAAATCTGTGTGAGTGCTGGTAAACGTGGTTTAGAAATTGAGTTAGCCCCGAGAGATTTGCTGAGCTTAACTCGTGGTCAGTTTGCACCTCTTTGTTTGTAAACTCATGACAAATAAAAAGGACGCTCATGAGCGTCCTTTTTTGATCTTGCCTGTCAGTGAAGCGTTACTTCTTCAGACTCAATGTACCACCAGTGCGTTTAGCTGGTTTGCTTGGTTTCGCGGCATTTGGGTTCATGTAATGCTGCTTAGGCTTACTCAGTGATTGAGGCTTGTTTGCTGAATGCGTATTGCTCGATGCATCTGGTTTACGGTGCGATTTACCATGCTCGCCTTGCGGTCTGCTGCGTTCACCTTGTGATTTCGCTTTGTAATGTTCTTTAGCTGGACGTCCGCCTTCATCATCACGCTGACGACGCTTTTGTTGACCTTTTTTCGAGTTTGGTGCATGACGGAATTCATCAGCATTGTTACCGCGGAAAGTTCGTGTCTTCTGGTTACGACGAGCAGTAGAATCTTGGTTTTCTTCACGGCTATCAAACAGCTTCGCGTCGGTCGCTTTACGAATGTTGCGACCTCTAGAGTCTGTTTTTGATGCTTCTTCTGTACCTACCGAGCCTTCACACATTGCTAGGATCTCTGCCACTTCTTCGTCACTTAGATAACGCCATTTCCCATTGGGAATACCATCAAGAGAGATATTCATGATGCGTACGCGACGCAGCTTGAATACTTCATAGCCCAGCGCTTCACACATGCGACGGATCTGACGGTTAAGTCCTTGAGTGAGCACAATACGGAAAGAGAATTTAGTTTCTTTCGTTACCTTACAAGGTAGGGTGACTGTGTCGAGAATCTTAACGCCACTCGACATCTGTTTGAGAAACTCGCCTGTAATTGGCTTGTCCACGCGTACGACGTACTCTTTTTCGTGGCTGTTGCCTGCGCGAAGGATTTTGTTCACGATGTCGCCATCGTTGGTCAAAAAGATCAGACCATCAGAGGGTTTGTCTAAGCGGCCGATCGGAAAGATACGTTTTTGGTGGCCGATGAAATCAACGATGTTTCCAGGGACGTCTCTCTCAGTTGTACAGGTGATGCCTGTTGGTTTATTGAGAGCGATATAAATCGGCTTCTCTTTTGCTGCCACTGGCTTACCATCCACACAAACATCATCACCAGGTAGCACTTTTGTCCCCATTTCAGGTTTGTTGCCATTAATGGTGACACGGCCTTGCTCAATCAGTCTGTCTGCTTCACGGCGTGAGCAAAACCCCGTTTCACTGATGAATTTATTTAATCGTTTAGCGTTGTCTTGTGACATTTTTGTCTCCTAACGTTTCACAACGGCGAATGAAGCTCCCTTCCTTTAAGGGGAAGGAAGAATAAGGGCGGGCATTCTAGCATTAGGGTGAAATTTAGCCTAACCGTTTTTGGTGACGTTCGCGGGTTTCTAATTTCTTTTCCGCACTTTTTCTAAGTAGGACGTAAACGGCTCCAGTTCCACCGTGAAAGCGTTGCGCACTATGGACGCATTGGACTTCCTTTATTTGTCGTAGCCAACTGCTAACAAAGCTTTTCATCATTGCAGGTGGATTTGAGCGTTCTCCTCGACCATGGACGATAACGACCGTTCTAATGTCCATTGATAGGCATTGCTTTAAAAACGTCACGACTTCATCACGTGCTTCTTTCAATGTTTTACGGTGCAAATCCAAGCGAGCTTGGATTGGATACTTACCAAGGCGAAGTTTGCGGTAAACCCCGTCCTGTACACCATCACGTTTGAACTCAACAAAGTCCTCTGGCTTGAGCATTTCAGCGTGATCAAGTGATAGGTATTCTGGGTCATCTTCCGTTAACCAGATTGCTGCTTCGCGTTTTGCGAGCTGTGCTTCTGTTACTTGGTGTACTTTTTTGTGTTCGGTGGTGTCTTGAGTGATTGGCTTTACATCGCCCATCATCTGTTGAAATAGATCAAAATCGTCGTCGTGAGACATAGCAGTAATCTCATTAAGAACAGGGAAGAATAATAGGATTATATCAATGAGTGGTGCATTGAGATCAAATAAAAAACCGGAGTAGGCAAGTAACCGACTCCGGTGCAAAGCGTTTCTAGAGCTAAGCGAGATCTAGTGAGGAGATTTGTCGTTCATGATCTTGTATATGAAGAAACCGCCGTAAAATAACATCAGACCAATTGCCCCAAAAATTACTATCATTGACGATAGACCCACTGCATTACCAAATAGGAGA
>NZ_JADDYH010000029.1:15696-217444 GCF_015163595.1 Vibrio sp. OPT41
TCAAGCCAAAAGTCCATACGTTTCCTCCAAGATGTTCCCGACAGGAATAAACTAAATGGCGGTGTCTTGTTGCACACTGATCTGGATCAATTATGTTGCTAAGGTTAATAAACTGTATTTTGTTGTGAGTTATCAGTCACATTTTACGTGCTAGTGTTCAGTTATTCATCAAACGAATTAAGACCTAAGGTTTTTTTGTAAAAAGCACTTGCGCCACAGTTCAGAATCCGTAATATACGCATTCGTTGACGGGGACAATTCCTCAGTTAAACATCTCGGTGAATAGCGCAGCTTGGTAGCGCATCTGGTTTGGGACCAGAGGGTCGGGGGTTCGAATCCCTCTTCACCGACCACTTTTAGAAAGCCTGCTCAATGAGCAGGCTTTCGTCGTTTTTAGCGCTAGTAATTTTAGACTTCAATAGTATCGAATCAAATTGGGGTTCGCCTGATGTTCGAATATGGCACTTCACCGACACGTATTGAGAGGAAGGCTCTACAGAAATGTAGGGCCTTTTCATTTTTTAGAGTGAGTAAATTTATTACTTGATGTCACACGAGATAGTATTGATAGGAGTTTCAGAAGTAGTGAAGCAGACATAAGCGGTCTTTGGGTGATTTGGACCAATCTTGACGTAACCCGCTTTTAAATCGTCTTCATCAAACGTTACTGAGTGAGATTTGCTTGTATTTCCATCATAGTAAACCGCTTCAAAGCCTTGGTTCATCATATGTGCAACGCGATTTCGAGTGTGGGCTGTTGAAAACGTGATGTTCGCGCAACGCATCATTGGTTTTTCGGTAATAAGAAATTGACCACTCTCTTTATCTAAAACACCGCCTTTTACTTCCGGAGTTATATCAATAGCTTGAAAAGCTTCTACGTTGCATGGCGGTTTAGCATAAGACAGCGAAGAAGTGAGCATAATTCCAATCGTGTATAGGAATAAATATTTAAATTTCATATGAGTTGTTTTGTATCCACTTAGCTTAACGGCGTTTTATAAGAAAGTTTGAATGAATTTTTAAATGGTTGTATTTAAATAATTGTATTTAAATGGCATTTTTCACACAATCACTAGATATCACAATTTGCTTGGCGCGTCTTACCCAGTGGTTTGATGTTAAATCCCCGATTTTTAAGCAGTTCAATCAGGTTATCTTTACCTACTAAATGCAAGCCACCAACAACAACGGTGAAGCGACCCGATTGTTGAGGTAGAACACTGCCAGTGTCGAGTTTTTTAGCCCAATCTCGATTACGCTCGTATAAAAAGGCTTGGTTAAACTCTTCTGTTGTATGATCGGTCAAAGAGGCTTCGACCAACATGCTACCATCACCACTCTTCCAACTCTCTATCAAGCATTGAACCAACTCTTCTCCGCCATCATATTCTTCAATTGACGAGAGAAGTATCTCTTTACCGCCTTCTGATTGACCTGCGATTAAATCGATTTGGAATTGCACTGACTCTAGTGGAATGACCGGGATTTGCTTTTTATCAGCGAGTCCTATTAGGTGCATGTCGACCCCTTTATCAGAGACATACCCCAGTTTGTTGACTAAAGCGAGTTGGATGGTGAATGCAGCCATCCAAGGTGGGGAATTTAGGAGTTGAGTTTCTGGCAAACCTAAATCTTGGGCAATTTCAATTAAGTGGCGACGTTGAGCTCTGTCTAAAACATCTTTAGAAAGAATGGTTGTTTGTGGGTAAACCAAGCCTTCAGAATTCCTGACGTCTGCTTCAATAATCAACCCTGCGCTTTGGCTTAAATACTGGATGACCGTTCTAGGGAGTGGGTACATCGTTTTATCCCCCACATGTACCGAGCCAATAATCATAAGTTCGGTTTCCCCTTTTTTCGCTAACCAATGCTGTGGCTCTGCATAAGATGAAAAAGGCGTTAAAGTAACAAGTAGAGATGATATGAGCGTCAAGAGACGAAACATAGAATGGTCCTCAGATAAGATACCTTGAAACTTTATACGCAAAATAGCGTGAGGTTAAGTGCAATTTCTCCAGTGGTGTATTCGACAAAATCGTCATTTATAAAAATATTGACGAGTTTTGACGACGAATAAATGAGAGTCACTTCACGAAAGGTAAATAGGTAATTCGCTTACTAATGGTTCACAAAATAATTAGGCGTGATCCAAATCTTACAAAATCAGTCGTAACTCATGAATATAAGTGACCTAGATCGCAGCAAACTCGTCAAAACAAGTTGTTCGATTTTGACGTGTATTGTAACTCCATGAAAATTAGGTTTTTATTGTTTTTGCTGAGTGTCATTTTTTGAGCTGGATCACTTCCTATTTCTATTTATTTTACGCTTAGAAATAACAGGTTGTATGTTGAATGTAACGGTTAGGTACCTCGCATTTGAGGGGCCGAGATTTTTATCATTGTCGTTTTGAACCACTGACTTTTTTGGGGAAGTAAGATGTTTAAACCTAGTCTGATTGCTATTTCTGTTATCACTACATTAGCAGGTTGCGCTGCGCTGCAAAGCTCTGAACAACAAGTTGTAAATTCGTTGGCTAATAATCTTGATATTCAATACCAAGTGTTGACTAACCACGGCGCAAACGAAGGTCTTGCTTGTCAGGGCTTAGGGGCTGAGTGGGCGTCTTGTAACAAGGTAAACATGACGTTGGTTAACCAAGGAGAAGCGGTTGACTCAAAAGATTGGGCTATTTACTTCCACAGCATTCGTCTGATTCTGGATGTTGAAAACGAACAGTTCAAAATCTCTCGCGTAACGGGTGACCTACACAAACTAGAACCGACAGATAAGTTTGATGGTTTTGCTGCGGGTGAAGAGGTTGTGCTTCCTCTTGTTGCTGAATACTGGCAGCTATTTGAAACTGACTTCATGCCAGGCGCGTTCGTTGCTGCACCAAATGCAGAGCCTAAGATGATTGCTTCTCTTAACACAGAAGACGTTGCATCTTTCGTGACTGGCCTTGAGGGGAACAACCTAAAACGTACGCCAGATGACAACAACGTATTTGCAAACGCTGTGTCTCGTTTCGAGAAGAACGAAGACCTAGTAAAACAAGACGTATCAACCACGTTACTACCAACGCCACTGTCTGTTGAAGCAGGTAAAGGTACCGTAGATATCGCGGCGGGTATCGCGCTGCCTAAAGACGCATTCGATGCGACTCAATACGCAGCAATTCAAGATCGTGCAGAAGTGGTAGGTGTGGATGTTCGTGGTGATCTTCCTGTAAGCATCACTGTTGTTCCTGCAGACTTCACCGGTGAATTAGCAAAATCTGGTGCTTACGAAATGAGCATCAAAGGCGACGGTATTGCGATTAAAGCGTTTGACCAAGCAGGTGCTTTCTACGCAGTACAATCTATCTTTGGCCTGGTAGATAGCCAAAATGCTGATTCTCTACCACAACTGTCTATTAAAGATGCGCCTCGTTTTGATTACCGTGGTGTGATGGTGGACGTGGCTCGTAACTTCCACTCTAAAGACGCGATTCTTGCAACGCTTGACCAAATGGCCGCGTACAAGATGAACAAACTACACCTTCACCTAACGGATGATGAAGGCTGGCGTTTAGAAATCCCGGGTCTGCCTGAGCTGACTGAAGTGGGTGCTAACCGTTGTTTCGATTTGGAAGAGAAAAGCTGTTTACTGCCTCAGCTTGGCTCAGGTGCAACGACAGACAACTTTGGTTCTGGCTTCTTCAGCAAAGCAGACTACGTGGACATCTTGAAGTACGCGAAAGCGCGTAACATCGAAGTGATTCCTGAAATCGATATGCCAGCACACGCTCGTGCAGCAGTGGTATCAATGGAAGCACGTTACGACCGTCTAATGGAAGAAGGTAAAGAAGCAGAAGCAAACGAGTACCGCCTGATGGATCCTCAAGATACATCGAACGTAACGACGGTTCAGTTCTACAATAAGCAAAGCTTCATCAACCCATGTATGGAATCTTCAACTCGCTTTGTTGATAAAGTGATTTCAGAAGTAGCAGCAATGCACCAAGAAGCGGGCACGCCGCTAACAACATGGCACTTTGGTGGTGACGAAGCGAAGAACATCAAGCTAGGCGCTGGTCTGCAAGACATCAACGCAGAAGACAAAGTAAGCTGGAAGGGTAACATTGATTTGTCTAAGCAAGACAAGCCATTCGCACAGTCACCACAATGTCAGACGCTAATTGCAGACGGTACGGTAAGCGATTTTGCTCATCTACCAAGCCACTTTGCAGAAGAAGTGTCGAAGATGGTGGCAGAGAAAGGCATTCCAAACTTCCAAGCTTGGCAAGATGGCCTTAAGTACAGTGAAGGTGAGAAAGCGTTCGCAACAGAAAACACACGTGTTAACTTCTGGGACGTTCTTTACTGGGGTGGCACATCATCAGTGTACGAATGGTCTAAGAAAGGTTACGACGTTATCGTTTCTAACCCAGACTACGTATACATGGACATGCCGTACGAAGTTGACCCGAAAGAGCGTGGTTACTACTGGGCGACGCGTGCAACAGATACTCGTAAGATGTTTGGTTTTGCACCAGAGAACATGCCTCAGAACGCAGAAACCTCTGTAGACCGCGATGGTAACGGCTTCACTGGTAAAGGTGAAATCAAAGCGAAACCTTTCTATGGTCTATCAGCACAGCTGTGGTCTGAGACAGTACGTAACGACGAGCAATACGAGTACATGGTATTCCCTCGCGTACTGGCAGCCGCTGAACGTGCATGGCACCGTGCTGATTGGGAAAACGACTACAAAGTGGGTGTTGAATACTCGCAAAACTCTAACCTAGTAAACAAAGCTGCGCTAAACCAAGACTACAACCGCTTTGCGAACCTACTTGGCCAACGCGAACTGGCTAAGCTAGAAAAAGCGGGTATCGACTACCGCCTACCTGTACCAGGCGCGAAAGTTGAAGAGGGTAAACTGGCAATGAACGTTCAGTTCCCGGGTGTGAAGCTTCAATACTCTCTAGACGGCAAGAACTGGCTAACTTACGCAGATAATGCTCGTCCAAATGTGAAAGGTGAAGTGTTTATCCGTTCTGTGTCAGCAACCGGTGAGAAAGCAAGTCGAGTGACCAGCGTGAAATAACTCGATTCTTGTAAGTTAATTTTTTGGCAAAGCCTCAACATCATGTTGGGGCTTTCTTTATTTTTTGAGGAAATTAAGCGTGATCGATGTCTAATTATTTTTCATTGATAAATAAGTTTTTGGTTGTAATGGTCAAGGTTATTGTGAACTGGATCGACTTAATCTGCTAAATATCAATAAACAACCTGTTTATGATCACACTTCTATTTTTTGAATAATTTTATAAAAATACAATAAGTGCCTGTATTTCCGATGTTTTTATCAGGGTTGTTGAGCTCGGTTTGAACAAGATCACTTTTTAAAATGTTTTATTTTCCATCGCGAATTAATTAAAACAATATTGCGAACGCCAAGGAGGCACATTCCAAAGTTTGCGATAAAAGGGAAGAGATGCCCTCTAAAACTATCGCATAACGTGAATAAATAAAGGCAGTAATTATGAAAAACATTTTTGCACTGAGTGCTCTTTCTCTCGCTTTCGCTTCTAGCGCTTTTGCTGGTTCTTCTTACGTAACAGGTAATGTTCAATTCCACGATGATGGTCGAATTCATGGTTCGGACGTTACGTCTACACTGGAAGCTGGTCATACTTTTGATAACCAATTCGGCGGCTTTACGGTTTACACCGAATTTGATGGTATTCAGTTGGGTAAACTGGAAACAGAAAACGGTGGCGCAGGTAACACAACACCAGCAATCACTGTGGGTGGTGAGCAGTCATTTAATATTACCGATCATTTATGGGTTGCCGCGGGTTACCAACACCTGTTCTCTGCTGGCGAGAATGTACAGTACCGTCCATTGGTTAAGATCGGTTACAACTTCGATAACGGCATCTCCTTAAGTAACCGTACTCGTGCGCACATTGATGCGACAGACGCAGACGCAGATGCGGATACAGATTACCGCATGGACAACCGCATCGGTTACGTGATGAATGAGGATGTGACGCTAAGCTACAACAACGTCTACATGATTGAAGCGGAAACCATGGACCACGAGCTTCGTGCAACGTGGACTCGTAAAGGTGTTCAACCTTACTTTGAGTTCCGTAGTCAAGCACACGGTGCAGAAAACGCGAGTGGTGACAGCCTAGTGAATAACGCTTTTGTATTTGGTGCCTCTTACGGCTTCTAATTTTATATTTGTCTTAACTGTCCATTAAGAAAAAGCCCAGCGGTTTATCTCGCTGGGCTTTGTTTTTATTGGTCGTTGCCTTCGTGGTGGCTATATTCGAACACTTGGCCTTTTTCGTTAAAGGCGTAAACGGTGTAGCTGTCTTTTTTGTCGCCATATTCCATACCAGGGGAGCCCATTGGCATGCCTGGTACTGATAGGCCTTTTGCGTTACGTGGTGGATTTTTCAAAAACGCTTTAATGTCTTCGGCTGGAATGTGACCTTCAAACAGATAGCCGTTGATCTCTGCCGTGTGGCAAGAGTAAAGCTGTTCATTCTTGATGCCTAGATCGCGTTTGATGGCGTTCATGTCATCGTGCAATTTTTCTTCGACCGTAAAGCCGTTCTCTTCCATGTGTTTTGTCCATTCTCCACAACAGCCACAGTATGGCGATTTATGGTTAATGACATCGGCTGCCAATACGTTGGCGGACACGGTCGCAAGCATTGCAAAGGTCAATAGTTTCAACTTCATAATACCCTCAAAAAGAAGTGGTTATTTTACTGAAAACAGTCGTAGTCGATTTGCATTACTAACGACAGTAATTGAAGACAGTGCCATTGCCGCTCCTGCGACAACAGGACTGAGCAAAAATCCAAACGCTGGGTAAAGCACACCAGCGGCAACTGGAATACCCAACGAGTTGTAAACAAAGGCACCAAATAGGTTTTGCTTCATGTTTTTAAGTGTAGCGCGAGAGAGTTCAATCGCATGTACTACCGCCATTGGTGACGTGTTCAGGATGGTCATTTGCGAACTTTCAATGGCGACATCACTGCCGCTACCCATGGCAATACCTAGGTTGGATAACGCGAGAGCAGGGGCGTCGTTAATGCCATCCCCCACCATTGCCACGACATGTCCTTGAGATTGAAGTTGCTCAATGTGCTGAGCTTTCTCATCTGGCATTACTTGGGCAATCACTTCATCAATACCAAGTTCTTGGCCGATAGTATTGGCAACGTGTTGGTTATCGCCCGTCAGCATTACCGTTTTGATGCCTTGCGATTTTAATGCAGAGAGCGCTTGCTTCGCATCTGATTTGATCGGGTCGGCAATGGCGATCAGACCGATCAGTTCGCCGTTCAATGCCACAGCTACCGGAGTCCACGCATTTTTTGCGCATTCATCGATGGCAGGTTTTAGTGCGCTGGTCTCGACGTTCTCTGCTTGCATAAATTGAAGCGAACCAATGAGTAGCGGTTTATCTTGATACGTCGCCCAAATGCCGCGCCCGCGAACGTTCTCAAACTTGTCTAATGAGACATCCTTTGCGTCGTGTCGTTTGGCGTAATCACATACCGCTTTTGCCAGTGGGTGCTCAGACTGACGCTCTGCCGCATACGCTAAAGCCAATAGATCTTCTTGGCTGGTGGCGTGAGTAAACACTTTCTGAACGCTAGGTTTACCTTGGGTAAGCGTGCCAGTTTTGTCGAACACAACCGTGTCGACTTTGCTTGCCAATTGCAGGGCGTCGGCGTCTTTGATTAGAATGCCGAGCTCTGCGGCTTTACCCACTCCCACCGTGACAGAAAGCGGGGTTGCTAAGCCTAGAGCGCAAGGGCAGGCGATGATCAGGACGGTTGTGGTGACCACCAGCATATAACTCGCTTTTGGCTCTGGGCCAACGGCAAACCAAACGAGCGCGGCCAGTATTGCTATGCCAACAACGACAGGGACAAACACCGATGAAATCTGGTCTGCCAGTTTCGCGATGGCAGGCTTACTGCTTTGCGCTGTGCGCACCATGCGGATGATACGAGCCAGCATGGTATTTGCGCCAATACCCGTTGCCTCAATGACTAATCCACCATCGGTATTTAATGTCCCGGCAGACACTTGAGCCTCTTGTGCTTTTAATACTGGTACTGGTTCACCAGTGAGCATCGACTCATCAATGTATGATTCACCTTGAATCACAACGCCATCAACAGGCACTTTCTCGCCTGGTTTGATACGCAGTTTCATGCCTAACGTGATTTGCTCAACCGCGATTTTTTGGTCGCCTTGTTCCGTAATTACCGTAGCTTGCTGAGGTTGCAGGTTAATCAACGCTTGTAAGGAACGTGTTGTGTTTGCTTTGGCTTTTGCTTCTATATAGTGACCAAGAGAAATTAAGCCGATGATCATTGCACTCGCTTCAAAGTACACGTGGCGTGAAGCAAGAGGGAACCAGTCTGGGAAAATCACCACAAGCATCGAATAGAGCCACGCTGCGCCAGTACCGAGCGCGACTAACGTGTCCATGGTGGCGCGCTTGTGAGTAGCTGCTAACCAAGCGTTACTGAAGAAGTGTTTCCCTGCTGTGGCAAGAAGGAGTAAACATACGATACCGATCGCGCCCCAAGCTAATTGGTCGTTGGTGTTGCGAATCATCATATTGCCGCCAGCTACGCCCCAAATCATTAAAGGGGCACCGACGACAAGGCCAGCAATAGCATCCAGTTTAAAGCGTTTTTGTTGCTGACGTTGTTGCTGTGCTTGCTTTTCTTGCTGGGTTGCGGCGTCTTGTAGGATCTCTGCTTGGTAACCGGCTTGTTTTACCGATTCAACAATTGCGTTAAGGAGGTCATCAGAGTCTTGGCTTGCGAATATTAGTGCGCTTTGTTCTGCAAGGTTGACCTGTGCTTTCTCAACGCCTTCTACGTTAGTAAGTGCTTTCTCTACTGAAGATACGCAACTCGCACACGTCATGCCTTGAATCAGCATTTGCAATTGAATACTCGCTGGTGGCACCTGCGTATCTTTAATATTGCTTTGCTGTTCTACCTGTTCGGTCTCTGGTGAGCTTTCGTTCTCTACTTCAACAGAATCAAGGTTGGCGGTATAGCCGAGTGTTGCTATTAAGTCGATCACTTGTTGCTCGGAGAGGAGGGTACGAATCTCTAAGTGCGTTGTTGAAGCCTCAAAAGAAATAACGTCTTGATTAGATTCTAATAAAGATGAAAGTTTTTTGACGCAACCGCCACAGCTTAAGCCTGAAAGGTTTAGTTCGTAGTGATTTCCTGCTTGGTAACCAAGAGATTCAATCGACGAGACGAGCTCTTTAAGAGAAGACTCGGTTTTGACCTCTACTTGCGTCGGGGACAAATTGAGGATCTCCACATCGTGATTTGCATGTAAAGCCTTCTCAACTTTTCTCGCACAGCCCATGCAGTTGAGCCCTGATAAAGGTATAACTAACTGATACATAATCTGCACCTCAATAGTAGTGATGCCATGAGCTTAAACCTTCCTGCAAGGGTAAGGTCAATACCCATTTGCTACTCACAACAATTTCGTCAAAATCTCTCGAATCCCACAAGTGCACGGTCATTTTACTTGCGAGTGATCTCAAGGTTTTTTCTCTTTGAATATAAAGTTCCGTTAAAACACCTAAAAGATGAATGAAGTCGCTCACGTTTTTTAGATACTCTCAATGTCAGTTCAGTGTCAAAACGTACTTTTAACGTTTTTTATTTTTTATATTTGATGTTAAGTAATTGTTTTTTATTATTTTATTTTATTTTTGATCTTCTCATTTTGAAGTCGCTCAGATTGCTGTAGGGAAAGTTTTTTAGTGCGAAAAAAGTTTGTCATATTTGCCCCGTCCAAACACTGTTTCAAGTTCCTGCCATGTCCTAGTTAGTGAATTTGAAAATGGAAAAAACTAAAAATATAGGGGTTTATAATGTCTTACCTAAAGAAAAGCCTACTTGCCACGGCAATTACCGGCATGATGTTCAGTGGTGTTGCATTTGCTGATGGTGCAAACAGTGACGCAGCAAAAGAGTTTCTAACCAAAGATTCATTTTCTTATGAAGTTTACGGGATCATCGCGATGCAGGCCGCGTACCGCGATTACGATTCTGGCAGCAAAGCAACGGACGATGATTTGGGTGGCATGCAGCTAAACAACGAATCTCGTATTGGTTTCCGTGGTAAAAAACAATTTGCTAACTTCGACCCTACTTTTATTTGGCAAATCGAAGGCGGTTATGTAGACCCTAGCTTTGGTGGCGAGGGCGCAGGTCTTGGTGAACGTGACACATTCGTCGGTTTTGAAAGTGCATCTTGGGGTCAAATTCGTCTGGGTCGCGTTTTGACACCTATGTACGAATTGGTTGACTGGCCAGCATCTAACCCTGGTCTCGGCGATGTATACGACTGGGGTGGTGCTATTGGAGGCGCCAAGTACCAAGACCGTCAATCAAACACTATCCGCTGGGACTCTCCAATGTTTGCTGACAAATTCTCCCTAGATATCGCAGCTGGTGCAGGTGATAAAGCAGGTCTAGGTGAAGGGGATGACTACTGGGGTGGTATTGCAGCACACTACAAAATTGGTCCTATCCAGTTAGATGCGGCATATGAAGGTAACCGTAATATAAAGATGGAAAGCCAAACGTGGGAAAACAACACGTACTTGGTAGGGGCACAAGGCTGGTTTGATAACGGGATCTCTTTCTTTGCGCAATACAAATACATGGAAGCGGACGCAAGCAATGGTGTGAGTGAAAAGCAAGATGCAATGTCTGCCGCTATCATGTACACCACGGGTGATTGGCAATACAAACTGGCTTACGCCGCTAACTTTGATCTCGAGCGTGATGGTAAGAAAATTAACGATACAGCGGACGATGTGTTATCAGCACAAGTTATGTATTTCGTAGACCCATCGGCAGTGCTGTACGTACGTGCTCGTACTCTAGACTTTGGCGACGGTGCGTCTCAATTAGATAAACCAACAGAAGCACGTTGGAAGTCTGCTGACTACGACGAGTTCTCTGTAGGTGTTGAATACTACTTCTAACTAAAGAAGCAACTAAAAGGGCGGAAACGCCCTTTTTATCTTGATACTTATTCAAATAAGCCTTTGAAATGACTGGCCTGTAAATTTTAGAGGCTTATCTAAATTGGTATAAAGTGAGAAACCATGATGAAAAAAACAACGACACTTCTCGGACTTTGCGCAATGCTTTCTGCGCCTGCTTTTGCTGCTCAACTGACTCTGCAAGCTGAACTGGTTCCTCGCGTTCTCAACGGTGAGTTCGTGTACCCTGAGTGGATTTCCAAAAATAACAGCATCGAGTTAAAGGATGGGGAAAACCAATTGGCGGTAACGGTTGGACAAATCGTATTTGAAGATGGAAAGCGCCGTAAATTCGATTCGCAGCCGCTGGTATTAGAGTTTGATGCAGAAAAAGACACCGAGCTTTCTCTGACTTATCAAACATTCCGTACTATTGAAGAGGCGAGAGCCTTCGAACTCGATCCTAAAGTGGTATTGAAAGACAAAAACGGAAAAGAAGTGGCATTCTCTATGGTTCAACTTCGTAAAGGTGGTTTGCAAGGTTTTCGTGATTATGAACGAGAAGTTGCCGACTATAATAACGCAATGAATAAAGAATCGACTAAGGCAAGCATTGCGTCTTCTCCAGCGGAAACCAAAACAATCAAAGCATCGTTTAATGAATTGAGCCGTGAAGAGCAGCAAGAATTTATGCAATGGGCAATGCGTAACCTGAAGTAATTTCGTCTCGTGCTTTAACAGTAAATAGCAGGGCTGTGCCTTTTTGGTTCTGCCCTGTTTTTATTTCTGTTGTCAAACCGATTGTAGAATTGACTTACGGTGGTAAAATGTCGCCACTTTTATCCTTGACATTACAACGAGAGATCTCTCGTTGCTCATTACCCCTAAGGAACTCAAATGACGGTTAAAACTCGTTTTGCTCCTAGCCCAACTGGCTATCTACACGTTGGTGGTGCGCGTACTGCACTTTACTCTTGGCTATACGCTAAAAACCAAGGTGGTGAATTCGTTCTACGTATCGAAGATACAGACCTTGAGCGTAACTCTCAGGAAGCGGTTGATGCAATTCTTGAAGGCATGGAATGGCTAGGCTTGGAGTGGGATGAAGGTCCTTACTACCAAACTCAACGTTTTGACCGTTATAACGAAATGGTTGATAAGCTTCTTGCTGAAGACAAAGCTTACAAATGTTACGCGTCTAAAGAGCTGCTAGATGAAATCCGTGCAGAGCAAGAAGCAAATAAAGAAATGCCTCGCTACGATGCTAACCATCCAAAAATCAAAGCAGCAAACGAAGCGGCAAAAGATGGCGATCCATGTGTTATCCGTTTCCGTAACCCGAAAGAAGGCAGCGTAGTATTTGATGATCAAATCCGTGGTCGCATTGAAATCCGCAACGATCAAATGGATGACCTAATCATTCGTCGTACTGACGGTTCACCTACTTACAACTTCTGTGTAGTAGTGGATGACTGGGACATGGGTATCACTCACGTTGTTCGTGGCGAAGACCACATCAACAACACCCCTCGTCAAATCAACATCTACGAAGCACTAGGTGCGCCAGTACCTACATTTGCACACTGTGCAATGATCCTGGGTGATGACGGCGCGAAACTGTCTAAACGTCACGGCGCTGTATCAGTCATGCAATACCGCGATATGGGTTACCTGCCTGCGGCACTAAACAACTACCTAGTGCGCCTTGGTTGGTCTCATGGTGACCAAGAAATCTTCTCTCAAGAAGAGATGATCAATCTATTTAGCCTAAACGCAGTATCTAAGTCAGCGTCTGCTTTTAACACTGATAAACTGCAATGGTTGAACAACCACTACATCAAGAACTCAGACCCTGCGTACGTTGCTGAGCATCTACAATGGCATCTAGATCAACAAAAACTAGACGTAACGAATGGTCCTGCTATCACTGACGTGATCAAGCTAGTGGGTGAGCGTTGCAACACGCTAGTTGAGCTAGCTGAGCAAATCCGTTACTTCTATGAAGATTTCTCTGAGTTTGAAGCGGGCGCAGCGAAGAAACATCTACGTGGCGTGGCTAAAGAGCCTCTAGAACTTGCATTAGCGAAAGTGGAAGCACTAACTGAGTGGACGACAGCTAACATCAAAGATGGCGTTATCGCAGCAGTATGTGAAGAGTTGGAAATCGGCATGGGCAAAATCGGTATGCCATTACGTGTTGCTGTAACAGGAGGCGGTCAGTCTCCTTCTGTCGATGCAGTCATGGAGCTGGTTGGAAAAGAGCGTTGTATTGCTCGCATTAAGATGGCGCTTGAGTTCATTGCTGAGCGTGAAGCAAACGCATAATTGCTTTGAACTGAACGTTCTTTTGAATAAATAGTCACAAAGCCGCGGTGAGCAACCGCGGCTTTTTTGTATCTTCAATTTAGATAACGAGAAACTTTCTCTCATATTGGTGAATGAAGAGATGGTTTCACCTGTAATTTACCTCAATATGGATAAGATTTTTTAATCCAAATATCGTTGGCATGAATAAAAAACGAGCGATTATATATCAAATATCTGATTGATTTTTATCCATGTTCCTTAAAGTTCCATTTTGTTTGTCTCATTTTTAAGAAAAAACCTTTGCTTTAGCTATGTTGTTTCAAAAAATAAAGCAAACGTTTGCGTCGTGATTGCGTGGGGATTTTTTTGCTTAAGATCACATGTTGTCGAGATTTTTGATGACAATAAATTGACAGAATTGGGATTTTTCTCGCGATTTCTTAGCGTTATAGTTCATCCCGTCAGCGATACCGAGATGGCGATATGTATCACTGAACAGGAAATGTACGTAAGTTGCTTCCATAAAAAAAATGCATGTGCATAAAAAGAAGCTGACTAAGTATCTCACTCAAGGAATGAATAAAAAGAATTGAAATACAACGTCAGTCAGACGGCGCATTTCGGCATCTAACAAAAGAACTTCTTTAGAGGAATCAATAATGAAAAAATTAGCAGCGGTAATTTCAGCGTCTCTACTTATGGCTTCAGCAGCACAAGCAGAAGTATACGTTGGTGGTAAGATGGGTAAGTCATGGATGGAAGACGCGTGTGTAGCGGGCCAGGCTTGTGACAAAGACGATTCTACTCTTGGCGCTTTTGTTGGTTACGAAATGAATAAATACTTCGCAGTAGAAGCGGGTTTCGACAACATCGGTGATTTTAACCAAACTTCTTTCGGTGGCCACGTAGAAGCAATCACTCTTGCTCCTAAATTTAGCCTACCAATCACTGAAGACATCGCACTTTACGGTAAAGTGGGTGGCGCTTACGTAATGTTTGATGGCAAAGATGATTACTCTTACCTAGGCGCAGCTGGTCTTGAATTCAACCTAAGCCAAAACGTAACAGCTCGTGCGGAATACCAAACACTGACTGACATCAGCAACGATGTAACTCGTGCGACAGGTAACACTGCAACACTAGGTGTTTCTTTCAAATTCGGCGGCAACGATGAGCCAGTAATCGTAGAAGAGCCAGTTGTTGTTGAAGAAGTGGTTGTAGAAGAAGTGGTAGAAGAGCCAGTTGTAGTTACGAAAACATTCGAAACTCAAACAATTGGCACAGGTAGCTTCGATCTAAACAGCACAACTCTAAAACCAGAGAGCGCTGCAAAACTTGATAACCTAGTTGCTTTCCTAAACGAGCACCCACAAGCGAACGTTGAAGTTGTAGGTTACACAGATACGTCTGGTCCAGCAGCTTACAACCTAAAAGTTTCTGAAAAACGTGCTGAGTCTGTTGCTAACGCACTCGTTGAAAAAGGTATTGATTCATCACGTATCCAAGCTCGTGGCGAAGGTGAAAACAACCCAATCGCTTCAAACGACACTCGTGAAGGTCGTCAACAAAACCGTCGCGTAGAAGTCGTTGTTCCAGAATTTGAATACCAAGTTCAGCAATAAGCTCCTATTCGACCGTAGTATAGAAGACTGAAGCTGAAAGCCCCAAAGAGTTCGCTCTTTGGGGCTTTTTATTTCTCTTCAAAAAACTGACTGAAATGTTCAAAGTGGCCAGGTATTACTTAAGATCAATGCTGTTTAAACGCCCCATAAATGTCAGGATCTCCAAGTTATCTTTATGTGCTTCTAACAACGCTTTTTTGGTTTGCATGTAGGCGGCAAGTTTGCCGTACTTACTAATAGAGCGAACCACCGTTTTATATTTATACTCGCCGTCATCATTGAACTCTCGCCACTTGGCGATGTAACACGTATCTCGGTTGTCAGGGTTTTCAAGAGTAGGGTTAGGCTTGTGAACGATTTTAGGCTCAACGCTATGTGGAAGCCTAGTCATTAGGTAAGGGTCTTTCAAAAGACGTCGCCAGAATTTGCCCCACATTTGCCGGCCTAACTCGTTTCTCAGCTTAATGGCTTTTTGTAAGCCTTTCTTTTCTCCAATACGAACAAATCCTACCGAGCGGTGTAGTACCGTATCCTCGGGGGTATGGATATGTATCTTAAAGGCTGTCTTGCCTTTAGAAATAAAGCGGTGTCCAGTGTTAGTTATTAAATTGCTCTTAGACATAGTGCTAACTAATAATTTTATTAATAGCTAAAAGGGTAAGCAAAACTCATAGATAATTAAAGTAATAAAATACAAAACTGTAAATAGGGCTTGTTGAAATGATTTCAAGGGGAAGAAGTCAGATCAGTAGAAGGGTTTATCCCGTAACCGAAACACCCGATCCGATCATATTGATTACTGGGAAGATTATCTAACACGGTGTACTAGGGGGAGCAGTGCGAGGCTTGAAATTGAAGATACAAAAAAGCCTTAGCTCAAGTGGGAGCTAAGGCTATGATATGGCGCCCCCAGTAGGATTCGAACCTACGACCTGTCCCTTAGGAGGGGACTGCGCTATCCAGCTGTGCCATGGGGGCGTAATACCAATAGTTGCAGTTCATTGCACTGTTTTACTGAGTTCAAATCTAGCAATCTACCAGATCTGTATCAGCATCACGTTGAACGATTCGCTACGGTCATTGGTATAATCAAATAAGATGCGCTGCCTATGATATTCAAAAGTGAGCATATCTCAAGACTTAATGTTTGCTTTTATAGGATCTTGTTCATTACGTCGCCAATTTGAACGCTAGATGCTAAATTTGGCTGATCAATCGTCAGTTCCGCTTCGTGTTCGTATATGCGTGATACCGTTAATGTAATTTCGCTTTGCGAGACTTTGTTTCTTGGCAATCCATTTTGGTCGATAAACGACGCGGTGTGCCAAAGCTGCAATTTGTCTCCCTCTTTTACGCCGTGCATACGGCCGAGATCCATCGTTACGGTATTACCGAAGACTGCCACAACCTCTGGCAGTGTAATTTTGCAAGATAGCTCCGACTCCAGATCCAACATAATATTGCGACTAACGCGAAGCATCATCTCGCCATAGGTCGATGCCCAAAAACGTGCACTACGAGTGTCCACTTGACTCGTCTTAGCAAATGGCCAACGCGCGACCTCACGGTAGGCTTTGTTGAAGATTTCATGGCCAGTTTTACCATCAAATACTTTCATTTCTAACGCAAACTGACGATTGATGATGTCATCTTGCAATAGTTGAGATTCGACCGTTGCAGTGAGATCGGTGATGACCCCTCCAATGATGTATTGTGCGCCATTGTCTTGCGCGATCATTTGAGTGCGAGCAGGATAGTTGCTGCTTATTGAGTAGTCCGTTGTACCAACAGACACAAAGCTGCGTGAGGTTTGATCAAGTTGACGGTTCACTACGTGGCTAAAATCGTCACCAACTTGATAAATTTGTCCCATCACTGCTTGTTGTGGTGATGCGACCTCAATATTGCCGACCAGCATTGTCTTTTTGTATTGATCGGTGTGGCAACCCGTTGCCGATGGATAAATATCAACGCGGATTTTTACCTCGACTTTACCGCGACGTTTGCGTTCAGATTCGACCAAAATGTAACGGACTTCATGATTGGTAAACTGGTATTCGTTGCGGCTTTCTTCTAACAGCGGCATCAAGTTGCTAATACTGCCAATATCTGCGCCCGAAAAATTGACGGCTTTGAACAGCGCGTCTTCCAACGCATGGAGCCTTGCCGTCTCTTCTGAAGAAACGATGGTGGCAACGCCTGTGACTTCATACCAAGATGCCATTACCTTAAAAGGCACAAGCATCACTAAAGTGATTGAAAACAGACTGTTTAATATTTTTTTCATTGGTTACAACCGTTCGGGTATAAATATTGCTTTAACAAATTCAGTGAAGTTTGGTGGGTTTTTCTTCGTTAGGCAAACAAAGAAAAGCAAAGACTGTTCCAATATTCACTTTCTTGGAAAGGAATTAATAAAGAACGGTATCACCTAAGATTATCTGGAGAATCAAACCATGAAAAAGTGGCTTGTCGCCGCATCGATGATGACGCTTCTGACATCGTGCGCGTACTCACCGATTTACAATGGTAAAGAACCGTACTCGGGAAGCCAGTTCATGCTGATGGATAGTCCGCGTCATACGATGGACTTTTTCATTGAGAGCATGACAGAAGACCTGATGGTTTCTAATGTGGCAGTATCAGCGCGGACACCGATTGCGATTACCTCGTTTGTTGATCTACAAAATATGGATGCAACAAACTGGTTAGGTAACTCGGTCTCTGAAGGTTTTATCCATCAGTTTCAGCGCCGAGGGTTTAAAGTGGTTGATTTCAAAACTACGGGCTCTATTCAAGTGACGCAGCAGGGCGATTTTGCTTTAAGTCGTGATTGGCAAGATTTAGCTCAAGAGCAGCAAATTCAGTATGTACTGACCGGAACAATGCTGCGCCAAGAGGGCGGAGTGCTTGTCAATGCACGCGTGGTTGGCATGCAAAGCCGTGTAGTTGTAGCGACAGCGCAAGGTTTCCTTCCGGCTGACCGTATTGGGCGTGACTTAGATACGTTAAATAGCATCCGCACACAAGATGGTGTGTTGATTCGTTCTGACCCTACTATTCGTCAGCCGTACACTGTGATTCTCCGTCCATAGGATAGAAGCATGAAGAAGTTATTATTTATTGTTGCCACACTGATATTGGTTGGGTGTCAGCCATTACAACAGATGCGTCAAGATGAAATCTTAGTGGCGGTGGGTTATGCCAGCGTCAGTGAGCAAACAGGCCGCACAGTTGAAGAAAAGCGTGTACGAGCAATGCGCGCATCAAAAATTGATGCTTATCGTGAGCTAGCAGAGCAAGTTTATGGCATGCGTGTTAGTGGACGTGCAGAGCTGCAAGACCAGCGTTTGGGTATTGAAAGCACCACTGGTGCCGTCGATGGTGTAATTCGTGGTGCAGAAGTTGTGCGTAGTTATCTTGTTGAAGACAGTTATGTGACTGAGCTGCGCCTGGATATCCGTAAGATGGATAAGCTACGTGATTATGGAGAAGTTCAGCAGGTGCCTGAGAAGCGTCAGCAAACCTTGTTTTAAACCATTTCACTAGACAGATAATCTTTTTGAGCGGCTGATTGGTAACAATGAGTCGCTTTTTTATATCTACGTGAGCGCGGGAATTGAGGGTAAGAGTGACGTTTAAGCTTTTATATTGGTGCCAAGCGTCGAGATGGTGTGGGTTTTTCCGCCCGCATTGTAGGTCATGCCAACTTTGCCATGAGTTCGCTGAAGCATGTTGTTGAGTTTATTGAAGCTCAGCTGTGCGCGACTAAGCGATTCGCCATTTACTTGGTTAACTTGTTGACAGTCGAGGACGATCGATTGGATCTGAGCAACAACCTGACTTAGGTGCTCATCTTCAGTAAGTTGATTGACGTGCGGGTGAGAGGCGATTCGCTGATCAGTTGTTCTGAGCTGATCAATGAGCGTCATCTTCTGTTTGGCAATGTTCTCAATCTCGGTAGAGACACGCGCCGTGATTGCTTGTGTTTCTTGGCGTAAAACAGCGGAAAGTGCCTTAGCATTTTCTAGCTGGAAATTAACGAGATCGACTAATGCTGCCATAAAACACTTACCTTCGGCCTAAGCCAGTTAGCTTTTTCCTTGCAATTCGTTTTCAAACTTAATCATGTTGTCAGCCAATTTTTCAGGATCGACTTTGTATGAACCGTTTGTGATAGCTTCTTTGATTGCTGCAACTTTGGCGCTGTCATATGCCGGAGAAGCTGCCATATCCTTCTGGAGTTTACTGACGGCTTTACTTTGCTGGCTGAGTGATACTGCGTCTTGTTGCGCTGGCGCCTTTTTTGATTCTGTCGTGCTGGTAGCATTGGAATCGTTACGTGTAGGAGCACGACTTGTTGTCGTCATCATTTGCCCTGAACGTATATTATCTATACCTGCCATGTTTAACCTTTGCCTTGTATCGTAATACTGGTATCCAGACTATCGACCAGCGCAAAAATAACTTTAGTCATTTTTTGCATTTTTATTGATCAGTTTAAACACGCTACCAGTGGGTATTAAAAATTAACAGTGATTTCCGCAATGTCAGTCACTATGCCTTCTATTATACGTTGTGACTTATCATTTTTCACTCTTACTTGATCGCCAGCTGAACCATCCTGCAATGCTGTGCCTTGCGTTGTGATCGTCATGCCAGAATTCACCGCTTTGATAATGACCTTTTCATTTCGGCATACCACACAAACATCATTTCTCTCTACGACATCGCCTAAACGAACATTACGCTTTAGCTTTGCCCCAACCACTTGATCGTAGCTAGAAAATCCATCTTTACGAAAGCGCTGTAGCTCGATCATGGAAGTGGTAACATCCGATGCGCTGACGATTTCTCCTCTCCCTAATGTTCGTGTCGCGACGATCATTGGTACTGATACCGAGATCCTCACAGGGACATAGACTTTCCAGTCATCCGGTTGGCATTCCACTAACACATTGATGTTACTTCTCGTGCTGCTGGTGGAAGAGGCAGATGTATCTAATGGAACAGGGCAATCCGTTGCTTTTATTCTCGAGTCGATCTCTGCCGCATTAACAGATAGCTCGCCACCATCAGGCTGATCAACCGTAGCAAGAATATGTTGTTCTGCTGCTGTTTTTATTTGCTCGATCTGATTATCTGAAGCTGAATGAACAAAAAAGCTAAACATACTGAGCAAAATGCCGATAGACTTAGCGTACTTTGTAATTAGCGCTCTACATATTGTCATAGTCAATGGTGTCGAAGTGAAAGTGAAATACGCCATACTGTCTCCCTGGTATCGTGCTTGCCAGTGGTAGAGTATCATTTAAAAACAAAAAGTTTGAGATGGAGATGAGCATATGACGGGGATTCTTGACTCGGTGAATCAGCGTACGCAACTCGTCGGTCAGAACCGATTGGAATTATTGACCTTTCGACTGATGGGCCGACAGCGCTACGGCATTAACGTATTCAAAGTGAAAGAAGTACTACAGTGCCCTAAGCTGACTTCAATGCCAAATCTACACCCTCTGGTTAAAGGTATCGCTCATATCCGCGGCCATACCGTGTCCGTTATTGATTTGAGCCTGGCAATTGGTGGCCGCCCAACCACTGATTTAGATAAATGTTTTGTTGTTATTGCAGAATTTAACCGTACGATCCAAGCATTTTTGGTATCATCGGTTGAGCGTATTATCAATATGCATTGGGAAGCGATTTTGCCACCGCCAGACGGTGCAGGTAAAGCGCACTACTTGACTGCCGTGACAAACATTGACAATGAGCTGGTTGAAATCCTTGACGTTGAAAAAATCCTGGCAGAAATTGCGCCAGTTGATGAAACGATGGATTCCGCTATTGGCGAAGAAATCGCACAAGCAGAACAAGAAAAGCCTATTGTACGCCGCATACTGATTGCTGATGACTCGACGGTCGCGCGTAAACAGGTAGAGCGTGCGATTACATCCATCGGTTTTGAGGTCGTATCTGTCAAAGACGGCAAAGAAGCGTACAATAAGTTGATTGAAATGGCTCAAGAAGGCAATATCTACGATCAAATTTCGTTGGTTATTTCCGATATTGAAATGCCAGAAATGGACGGCTATACCTTAACGGCTGAAATTCGCAGACATGCCGATTTGAAAGACCTTTATGTTATCCTCCATTCTTCATTAAGTGGTGTATTCAACCAAGCTATGGTTGAGCGTGTAGGTGCCAACACCTTCATTGCGAAATTTAACCCAGATGAGTTGGGTAACGCGGTTAAATCTGCATTAACACAATAAAAGAGACATTAATGACTGCTATTACAATCAGTGATCAAGAGTATCGTGACTTTAGCCGTTTTCTAGAATCGCAATGTGGCATCGTGTTAGGTGATAGCAAGCAATACCTCGTGCGTAGCCGACTGAGTCCTTTAGTGACGAAGTTTAAGCTCGCATCGTTATCAGATTTGCTACGTGATGTTGTTACAGGGCGTAATCGAGAATTACGAGTCGCCGCTGTGGATGCGATGACGACTAACGAAACCTTGTGGTTTCGAGATACTTATCCGTTCACGGTTTTAGCTGACAAATTATTGCCAGAAGTAGCGGCAAGCAAGCGCCCAATTAAGATCTGGTCTGCTGCCAGTTCATCGGGCCAAGAACCGTATTCTATTGCAATGACGATCCTGGAAACGCAACAGCGCAAGCCGGGCTTGTTACCAAACGTGTCCATTACAGCCACAGATATTTCGGCAAGTATGCTCGAGATGTGTCGTGCAGGGGTGTACGACAACTTGGCTTTGGGTCGCGGGCTTTCACCAGAACGTCGTCGCACCTTCTTTGAAAATGCGGACGGTGGTCGCATGAAAGTCAAAGATAACGTCAAGCGTTTGGTGAACTTTCGTCCACAAAACCTGATGGACAGTTACGCACTGATGGGTAAGTTCGACATCATTTTCTGTCGTAACGTATTGATTTACTTTTCTCCAGAAATGAAATCTAAAGTGCTTAACCAAATGGCGAGCAGTTTAAACCCTGGTGGTTACTTGCTGTTAGGGGCATCAGAGTCGCTAACTGGTCTGACTGATAAATTTGAAATGGTGCGCTGTAATCCGGGCATCATTTACAAGCTTAAATAGCGGTATCTCTTCATTGATAGAAAAGCCTGACTTCGTGTCAGGCTTTTTTGTTTGTTACCTTTCTGCGCCGAGCGCTTCATGTATCACTCAATTAGTTGAAGCGCGTTTTTGCCTTGTGCCCTCAACACGGTGTATCTTTATTAAGTGAGCAAAGTGATACGACATGACATTCCAGTTACTTTGGCTCACTTATTGCTATTTCAATTCACGGTAACCACTAGGTTGGTGTAATGCTTTAGGTTTTGGCATGCTAATTGCTTTTTGGTTATCAATCACGGTCAGTTCTTAATTGTAGAGGCAAACATGGCTATATCTTTTGACAATGCACTAGGCATCCACCAGCACACGGTGGGCGTACGTGAGCGCAATGCAGAGGTGATTTCCACCAACATCGCACAAGCAAACACGCCTGGTTACAAAGCAAGAGGTTTAGACTTTGCGAAGGAATTGCAAGCGGCAACATCTGGGGCAAGCATTGGTCTTAGTCGCACAGATGGTCGGCATATTCCTGCCACTACGACGTTGGTTGGGGACAAGTTATATCGTCTTCCTACGCAACCAGATACGGGAGATGGCAACACGGTAGACTTGGATTTAGAGCGTAACTTGTTTATGCAAAACCAAATCAGACACCAAGCATCACTCGACTTTCTAGGCAGCAAATTCAAGAACTTAACCAAAGCAATCAAAGGGGAATAATTTAGATGAGCTTATTTAACGTTTTCAATGTGACAGGTTCCGCAATGAGCGCTGAATCCGTTCGTCTGAATACTACCTCAAGCAACTTGGCGAACGCCGACAGTGTCAGCAGCTCTGCGAAAGACACTTACAAAGCGCGTCATGCCGTGTTTGGTGCAGAGTTAAGTAACGCCATGCGTGGCGGTGATACGGTGCCAGTGAAAGTGATGGGTATTGTAGAAAGTGATAAACCGCTGAGTGCGGAGTACAACCCAGACCATCCCCTTGCAAACGAAGAAGGCTACATTTACAAGCCTAACGTCAATGTAATGGAAGAAATGGCAAACATGATTTCAGCTTCTCGTGCATACCAAACTAATGTACAGGTCGCTGATTCTAGTAAACAAATGCTGCTGCGTACGCTGCAGATGGGTCAATAAGGATAAGGGGGTAGCGTATGGCCGGAATTAACAACGTTGGTCAAAGCGGCTTGTCCTATATCGACCAGCTTAAAAGTCTACAAGAGAGTAACAAGAAAGCGGAAGAGAGCACGGGTAAGCAGGACCTAAAACAGGAAGACTTCTTATCATTGCTCACGAAGCAACTGTCTCAGCAAGACCCTTTTAAGCCGGTAAGTAATGACCAGATGATTGCGCAAATGGCTTCATTTGCGACCGTTGATGGCATTGGCAAGATGAACACTCAGTTTGAGAGTTTGAATTCGTCAATGACATCAAATCAAGCGTTACAAGCTTCCTCTTTGGTAGGGCGTGACGTATTGGTCCCAGGAGCAGCAGGTGTGAAGCAGGACGACGCACCAATGGCGGCAATGGTTAAGCTTTCACAATCTATCGATAATCTGTTTGTTCGTGTAGAGGATGAAGCTGGCCAACTGGTTCGTACCTTTGAGGTAGGGGCGAAACCAGCCGGCGACACGCGTGTGCTTTGGGACGGTAAAGATGAAAGCGGAAATCCACTGCCAGCTGGCAAATACAAAGTGAAAGCGTCTGGCTTAGTTGAAGGGGAGTCGCAAGAGTTCCCAGTATCGACGTATGCCAACGTAAACAGCGTATTGCTTGGCAAAGGTGACGGAAACGTATTACTCAATCTGGCTGGTTTTGAATCGCCAGTTCGACTTGCAGAAGTATTGGAAGTCGGCAAAGCGTAGTCATAGCTCGCTAGATTAGGAGATTTTGGAATGTCATATGTATCTTTAAGCGGTTTGTCCGCCGCCCAACTGGATTTGAACACCACCAGTAACAACATTGCGAACGCCAACACTTACGGCTTTAAAGAGTCCCGTGCTGAGTTTGCTGATGTCTACTCTAACTCTTTATTTACTAACGCAAAAACCACACCGGGTGGTGGTGCGCAAGCAAGCCAAGTGGCACAGCAGTTCCATGAAGGCTCTAGCATTTACACCAACAACCCAATGGATTTGCGTGTTTCGGGGACAGGTTTTTTCGCTGTAGCGAAAGAGCGTCTAACTCCACAACAGAATGAACTGACACGTAATGGTGCATTTCACTTAAATAAAGAAAACTACATGGTGACCGCGAACGACGAGTTCTTATTAGGTTACCAAGTGGACCCAAGCTCTGGTGAGGTTTCTTCATACGAGCCACAACCCATCAATATTCCTGCTGAATTTGGTAAGCCAAAACAAACAGCAAACATTGAAGTGGGTGTGAACTTGCCAGCGAACGGCGATTTGAAAGATCCAACGCAGTTTGATTTTTCAGACCCAGATACATACAACCGTTCAACCTCTTCGACAATTTATGACTCGATGGGTCAGTCTTACAAGCTAACGACGTATTACTTGAAAGATCAGACTCAGCCAAATACATGGAACACTTACTACACCGTGACAGATAAAGAAGGTGAAAAGCCTTTAAATGTTGCGGCTGGTGATGCGCAAACGCCAACAGGTCATGTGGGGCATACCATGAAGTTCAACAACGATGGTACGTTGGCGAGCTTGAACAATGGTCAGCCAATCACTTCTGTGGCTCTGGGCGATCCGGCGACGAACACGACACCAGTCGATATGAATGGTGCCGATCCTGCGCAGACGCTTAACTTCGGCTTAGGCTCAGCAACACAGTTTGCGGCTCCGTTCGAACTGACTAAGTTTGACGAAGACGGTGCAACGACGGGCTTCCTAACCAAAGTTGACTTCGATGAAAACGGCAGCGTATTGGGAACTTACTCAAACGGTGAAAACGTTACATTGGGTCGTGTTGCTCTCGTACGTGTTCCAAACGAGCAAGGTCTGGATAAGAAAGGCGGCACTCAATGGGATTCAACGCAGTTCTCTGGTGACAAGATCTGGGGTGAATCAAATAAAGGCTCTTTCGGCACCATCAATAACGGTATGCTGGAACAGTCAAACATTGATATGACGCAGGAGTTGGTGGACCTGATCTCTGCTCAGCGTAACTTCCAAGCAAACTCACGTTCGCTCGAAGTACACAACCAACTACAACAGAATATCTTACAGATCCGCTAGAGCACTAGCTGGGTCATTCGATACTCTGCTTGAGTAAGCAATGGCGTGTGATTGCTTCTTAGTAATTACCGCTTTGTTCACTTTCATCATGACATTCATCTGATGCTTAGCCTGAATACACCTCACTCAGGCTAAGCATGCTTTGATCTACGATTTGCCGCTGTTGCCGCCGTATGGATCAAAACCTTGCCTCTCGTTACAGTTTTCTGCCCCTATTGACCTCTTTTAATTGTTGATTGTTAATTCAAAGTATTGATTGATAAGCCTATTTTTGTTTTGGCATAACTATTGCTTTTACTCCGTGTACAGAGAGATTTTTTGGAGTAATTTATGGATCGCGCACTGTTTCTCGCAATGAGTGGCGCCAAGCAAAATATGCAGGCACTACAATTGCGCGCTAATAACTTGGCTAACGTAAGCACGACCGGATTTCGGGCTGATTTAGCACAGGCTCGCTCAATGCAGGCTTATGGTGAAGGCCATCCTTCACGTGTGTTCAGCATGACAGAGCGTCCAGGGCATAACTTTGCTCAAGGTAGCGTGATTACAACAGGGCGTGATCTGGATGTGACGATTGAAGGCAGCGGTTGGATATCGGTACTCGATCACACAGGGAAAGAAGGGTTGACCCGTAACGGCAACCTAAAAGTCGATCAAAATGGCATGCTTACCAACGCAAGTGGTCATTTGGTGCTGGGTGAAAACGACGCGCCGATTACTTTGCCTATTCCTCTCTCCAAAATTGAAATCGGTCGGGATGGCACCATCTCTGTACTTCCTCAAGGTGCCCCGGCAGAAGAATTCCAAGCGGTTGATCGCATTAAGCTTGTTAAGCCTAATGATCAAAGCTTGTTTAAAGACACCAATGGCTTATTTCGCCATAAAACTCCAAACCAACCTTACGAAGCAGACGCGACTGTTAGCCTCCAGACGGGAGCGATAGAAGGCAGTAACGTGAATGCCGTAGGTGAAATGACCGCATTGATTGACTTACAACGTCAGTTTGAAATGCAAGTCAAGATGATGAGCACAGCTGAAGAAATGGATAAATCTTCAGATTCACTGCTTCGTATGAGTTAACAGAGTTAGAGGTTCACTATGCATCCAGCACTATGGGTAAGTAAAACAGGTCTAGACGCCCAACAAACCAACATTGCCACGATTTCGAACAACTTGGCGAACGCCTCTACTGTCGGCTACAAAAAGAGCCGTGCAGTATTCGAAGATCTGTTCTATCAGAACATCAACCAGCCTGGCGGCCAGTCATCTCAGAACACGGAACTGCCAAGTGGCTTGATGCTAGGTGCGGGTTCTAAAGTGGTTGCGACGCAAAAAGTGCACACGCACGGCAATGCACAGACAACGACCAACGCACTGGACATGATGGTGGAAGGCGACGGCTTTTTTCAAGTGACATTGCCGGACGGCAACATCGGTTATACCCGTAACGGTCAGTTCACGCTAAATGGTGAAGGCACGTTAGTCACGTCGGGTTCTGGCTACCCTGTAGAGCCTGAAATTGTGATTCCAGAAGATGCGATTTCTATTACTGTCGGTACGGATGGTGAAGTGTCGGTTCGTGTCCGAGGGCAGCAAGACAACCAAGTCGTTGGTCAGTTAACCATTACAGATTTTGTTAACCCGGGTGGCCTAGAGCCAATTGGTCAGAACCTTTACTTACCAACGGGTGCCAGTGGCGATCCACAAGAGGGTGTTCCAGGTTTGGACGGTTTGGGTGAAATTCGTCAATCCATGCTGGAAGCGTCCAACGTGAATGTAACGGAAGAGTTGGTCAACATGATCGAAGCCCAGCGCGTTTACGAAATGAACTCAAAAGTGATCTCGTCAGTCGATAAAATGATGAGCTTCGTTAACCAGCAATTGTAACGATTAAGAGCAAGATTTGAGGAGCTCACGATGAAACGTATTTGCCTACTCGCTTTGATTGCTACGATGTCGGGATGTGCCATGTTGGAACCGATTGAAACGGATGAAGTGACACAAGCAACCACTGTGGTCGACGCAGTAGAAGGCGATAAATCGAAAGAAGAGAGCAGCGGTATTGTAGATACTTTACGTGGTAGAAGTGATCCGGTTGCTGGCGACCCTGCTTGGGCTCCAATTCATCCGAAAAACAAGCCTGAGCATTACGCTGCTGCAACAGGTTCGTTGTTTAGCGCCGAGCACATTACCGACCTATACGACGATTCTAAACCACGTGGTATTGGCGACATTATTACCGTAACACTGGATGAGACAACCAGTGCGACGAAAAGCGCAAATGCCGATTTATCGAAAACCAATGAAGCGCAAATGGACCCGCTTCAAGTGGGCGGAGAAGAGCTGCAAATTGGCGGAAAATATAATTTCTCTTATGACTTAAACAACTCCAACTCATTTGCAGGTGACTCTTCTGCAAAGCAGAGCAACAGCATCAGTGGTTACATCACTGTTGAGGTGATCGAAGTACTGGCAAACGGCAACCTCGTGATCCGCGGTGAGAAGTGGATGACGCTAAATACGGGTGATGAGTACATACGTTTAAGTGGCACTATTCGTCCGGATGATATTAATTTCGACAACACCATTGCATCAAATCGCGTTTCTAACGCAAGAATTCAGTACTCTGGCACTGGTTTGCAACAAGATATGCAAGAGCCAGGCTTCTTGGCACGATTCTTTAATGTAGCGCTATAACACGCCGTGCTGACGGCAATTTGACTGCAAGAGATAAGTAAGCATGAAAAAACTCCTTTTAGTACTGATGAGCGTTGCTCTGTTTTCTACCGTAGCCCAAGCCGCACGTATCAAAGACGTCGCGCAAGTGGCAGGTGTACGAAGCAACCAACTCGTGGGTTATGGTTTGGTTTCAGGCTTACCTGGTACGGGTGAAGCGAACCCGTTTACAGAGCAAAGTTTCGCCGCCATGCTGCAAAACTTCGGCATTCAGATGCCGCCGGGCACAAAGCCAAAAATTAAAAACGTTGCCGCAGTCATGGTTACGGCCGAATTGCCGCCTTTCTCTAAACCGGGTCAGCAAGTGGACGTGACTGTCTCTTCCATCGGAAGTGCTAAAAGTTTGCGTGGTGGCACCTTGCTGCAAACGTTCCTCAAAGGTCTCGACGGTCAAGTTTACGCGGTTGCTCAAGGTAACTTAGTAGTGAGCGGCTTCAGTGCTGAAGGCGCTGACGGTTCTAAAATCGTAGGTAACAATCCAACCGTTGGTCTTATCTCTAGTGGTGCGACAGTAGAGCGAGAAATTCCAAACCCATTTGGTCGTGGTGATTACATCACGTTCAACTTGCTTGAGTCAGACTTCACAACGGCTCAACGTATGGCGGATGCTGTAAACAACTTCCTTGGCCCACAAATGGCGAGCGCTGTTGACGCGACATCAGTGCGCGTGCGTGCTCCTCGTGACGTCAGCCAGCGTGTTGCGTTCTTATCGGCAATCGAAAACCTAGAGTTCGACCCAGCAGATGGTGCAGCCAAAATCATCGTTAACTCACGAACGGGCACCATCGTAATTGGTAAGCATGTGCGTCTTAAACCTGCAGCAGTAACGCATGGCGGCATGACGGTTGCGATCAAAGAAAACCTGAATGTTAGCCAACCTAACGGCTTTTCTGGTGGGCAAACCGTTGTCGTACCAGACTCGGATATCGAAGTCAGCGAAGAGCAGGGCAAGATGTTTAAGTTTGAGCCAGGCTTAACGTTGGATGACTTGGTCCGTGCAGTGAATCAAGTCGGCGCAGCGCCGTCGGATTTGATGGCTATCTTGCAAGCATTGAAACAAGCTGGTGCCATTGAAGGCCAGTTGATCATCATTTAATGGTTAGGAGGTAGGTATAATGAACAATCCTAACGACATTGGTTTTATTCATGACATCAGTTCGCTGGATACCTTGCGTCAAAAAGCAGTGAAGGAAGGTAAAGATGGCGAGCAAGAAGCACTGCGTGCAGCAGCTCGTCAGTTCGAATCTATTTTCACCTCCATGATGTTGAAATCCATGCGAGAAGCCAATGAGGGCTTTGAGTCCAACATGATGAACAGCCAAAACGAGAAGTTCTATCGACAAATGTTGGATGAACAGATGGCGAGTGAATTGAGTTCGTCTGGTTCAATGGGACTGGCCGATATGATTGTTAAGCAATTAACGGCTGGGCAAGGGAACGACAAAAAAGAAACGGCTATGCGTGATGCGGCAAACAATGCTGCGGAATATCGTCGTGTTGACCCGAAAAAAGCGCGCGAGATTGAACAGCGCTTGATTGAGTCTGGTCAGCTATCTCGACCAAGCAATGAACCCACTCGATTCGATTCACCAGAATCCTTTGTTAACTCGATGAAGCCATACGCGGAGAAAGCTGCGAAAGCCTTAGGTGTCGAGCCATCTCTGCTACTTGCGCAAGCCGCTTTGGAAACGGGGTGGGGACAAAAGGTCGTGAAGAACGCGCGTGGCAGCAGCAACAACTTATTTAATATCAAAGCAGATCGAAGCTGGCAGGGTGACAAAGTGACGACTCAAACTTTAGAGTTCCACGATAACACGCCAGTGAAAGAGACGGCAGCGTTTCGCTCCTACTCAAGTTACGAAGACAGCTTTAATGACTTTGTACGATTTTTGAATGACAACCCACGTTACGATACAGCATTGCAGCAACGCGGGAATTCAGAGTCGTTTATTCGCGGTATCCACAGTGCGGGTTACGCGACCGATCCGAATTACGCAGATAAAGTCCTGCAGGTGAAGGATAAAATCGAAAGTATGTAATGTCTCTGCGACAATTTATGACGTTCTCGAAGGCTTGCCATAGTGCAAGCCTTCACTTTATCTGAACATCTACGCCTTTCTATCACTTGGCACATCTTTTGCTTTTAATGTGTCTAGGTGATCGGTTTTGCCGATTTATATTTCGTTTTTGGGGGCATGTATGGCGTCAGATCTTCTGAATGTAGGTACTCAAAGTGTGCTTACTGCTCAGAGACAATTAAACACCACTGGTCATAACATTTCTAATGTTAATACAGAGGGTTATAGCCGTCAGTCTGTTATCCAAGGCACGAATGATCCGCGCATGTTTGGTGGTTCTACCTACGGCATGGGTGTGCATGTGGAAAATGTTCGCCGCTCGTGGGATCAGTTTGCCGTGAATGAACTGAACCTGTCGTCGACCAACAATGCCAACAAAACGGATACCCAAGACAATCTTGATATGCTCTCTAGCATGTTGAGCTCCGTGGCATCGAAGAAAATTCCTGAGAACCTGAATGAGTGGTTCGATGCGGTAAAAACCATGGCAGATACCCCGAACGATTTAGGGGCACGAAAAGTGGTATTGGAAAAGGCGAAAATCTTCTCTGATACATTAAATGACTTCCATGAAACCGTGCGACTGCAATCTGATGTCACCAATAAAAAATTGGATATGGGCATTGAGCGCGTTAACCAACTTGCGTTGGAAATTCGCGATATTCATCGACTGATGATGCGTACTCCCGGCCCACATAATGACCTGATGGATCAGCATGAAAAGCTGGTTACTGAGCTGTCAGAGTACACCAAAGTTACCGTAACCCCACGCAAAAATGCGGAAGGGTTTAATGTTCATATCGGCAATGGACACACTCTTGTTTCTGGCACGGAAGCAAGCCAGCTCAAAATGATCGATGGCTATCCGGATGTTCATCAAAGACGCTTAGCAATGGTGGAAGGGGATGGCATTAAAGCGATCAAGTCTGACGACATGGATGGCAAAATCGGCGCTTTGCTTGAAATGCGCGACAAACACATTCCACAACTGCAAGATGAAATGGGCCGTTTAGCGACGGGTTTCTCCTACAAAATTAATCAGCTGCAATCTCAAGGTCTGGATCTTAACGGTAAGATAGGTAAAGACGTATTTACCGACGTGAACTCTGAGCTGGTGGCAAAATCTCGAGTTTTTGCTGCGCCTGACTCTCAAGCTGATGTTGCGGTTTACATTGATGATATTTCAGCGATCAAAGGTGGTGAATATTCGCTACGTTATGATGGCGACCAGTATAGCGTGACAACACCGAAAGGTGAGCAAATGTCGTTGAACATTGATCAATCAGATTCTTCGTTTGTTCTGGATGGTATGAAAGTGCAAATCGGTGAAGGTCTTGCCGCTGGTGAGCGCGTATTATTGCGCCCAACACGAAGTGGCGCAGCCATCATCAAGATGGAAACCAATGATGTAAAAGCCATTGCCGCGCAAAGTTATGAAGCTTCAACCACTTTTGCTCAAGGTAACGCCAAGTTCAAAATTCGTGAGGCGGGGGATGTTAAAGAGTTTGAGGTCACCGTACAACCAGCCGACGAGAAACATGATAAGCCATGGTTAAAGATCACGGACAACAAAGGCAATTTGCTATCGGACAAATACTCATACCCGCTAGACAAAGATAACCCGATGATTGAAATCTCAGTGCCGAAAAGTCATCCGCTGTATAAAAATGGCGATGCGACTGTATTTGAGCTGAGCGAAGGTGCGCTGATGAATGACAAGTTCACCGCGAACTTGGTGCCTTCGGAAGGTGGTAATGGCAACTTGAGAAAAATGCAGAAGATCCAAACAGATAAGATGATGGACGGAAAATCCAGTACTTTGATCGATGTTTATCACAACCTCAATACCGAAGTCGGATTGAAATCTTCTACAGCAAACCGATTAGCCTCTGTCGCTCGCTTAGAGCATGAGGCGGCACAAGAGCGCGTTGCTTCTATCTCTGGCGTTAACCTCGATGAAGAAGCGGCCAACATGATGAAGTTTCAACAAGCGTACATGGCTTCATCACGTGTGATGCAAGCGGCGAATGATACCTTCAATACCATTTTACAACTGAGGTAAGGAGAAGAGATAAGTGCTAACCCGAATTTCTAGTTTCCATAACTATCAGTCCGTACAAAATGATCTGCGTCGTCAAGAGAATAAGGTTCACCACAACCAAGAGCAGCTTGCTTCAGGGAAAAAGTTACTGAAACCTAGTGACGACCCCCTCGCTGCGCATTACATCCAAAACATTAGTCAGCAACAAGAACAGCTACAACAATATCTTAGCTCGATAGTGTTGGTGCGTAATCGTCTAGAAAACCACGAAGTTAATATCGCCAATGCGGAGAATTTTGCCGACGAGTCGAAGCGCTTAACGATGGAGATGATTAACGGTGCCTTTTCTGCTGAAGACCGACAAGCAAAGAAGCGTGAGCTAGAAGAGATTGCGAACAACTTCCTTAACTTGGTGAACTCGCAAGATGAATCTGGTAACTACGTGTTTGCTGGCACTAAGCCAAAAAGCCAACCATTTTATCGCGATAAAGATGGTAGCGTGCAATACGCTGGGGACGATTATCAGCGCAAAATGAAAGTTTCTAGCATGCTTGAGATGCCAATGAACGATCCTGGCAGCAAGCTGTTTATGGAGATACCAAACCCATTTGGCGATTATCAGCCGAATTACGATCTACAAAACGGTTCTGAGTTGCTATTAAACAGAGCCACTAACGTTGATACGAAGGATGATGCGGCGTATCGCGTGACATTTGTCGATATGAATAACGGCAAATTTGGTTACCAATTAGAGCGTAACGGCAAAGTAGTGGATGCCGATGAGTTTTCTCCAGAGAAAGGGATTGAATACAAAGGCCTGAAAGTGCACGTAAAAGGCCAAATTACGCCTGGTGACAGCATTGAGATCGAAAAGCGGGCAGAGTTCAGCATTTTCGATACCTTCAAGGATGCAATGGCATGGTCAGACAAATCGGTTTCGGATACGTCGGCGACCGCCAAATTGCACCAAATGACAGAAGAATTCCACGCTGCTTTTATCCATTTGAATAAAGCGCGTACAGATGCCGGTGCTCGATTGAGTACGCTGGATATCCAAGAGCAAAATCATGAAGACTTTAATTTGTCTCTCGCAAAAGCGAAGAGCAACTTTGAGGACTTGGATTACTCTAAAGCCGTGATCGAGTTCAGTGAAAACTCGCGAGCGTTACAGGCATCGCAACAAGCATTCGGTAAGACCAAAGATCTAACGTTGTTTAACTACATCTAGTATGGCACTCATACACATTGTCTGATTTTGATGCCTTATGTGCAAAGCCTTAAGCGCGATAAGTCGGCGTAACCTGAGAGTCTGAGATGTCATGCGGCACGATTTTACCCAAAGCGGCAATGAGGCGGGAGGCAAGTCGGGCGGCAACAGGGCAGCGTTCAATACCCTTGGGCTAAGATGAGTCTGACAAACCTGAAATAGCTTAATGATAAAGCTAACTTATTGTTTATCTGATTCTTTTAAAAGTAGTTAAATAATTTACGCAAGTTGGCACACAAATTGTATTGAAAATATCAGAACAGATTTAGAGATTCTAAACCCTGCGTTTAAGGCAGATTTAGCAAGTAACTTTTACGGTCAGTGCTTATCCAAATGAGAGTAAAGCTGGCCGCTTCGCAAAATCTTGCGAACTCAACAGGAGAGCAAAATGGCTGTAACAGTTAGTACTAACGTCTCCGCGATGACCGCGCAGCGTTACCTAAACAAAGCGACTGATGAATTAAACACGTCGATGGAGCGCTTATCTTCAGGACATAAGATTAACAGTGCAAAAGATGATGCGGCAGGTCTACAGATCTCTAACCGCTTAACTGCACAGTCTCGTGGCCTAGATGTCGCAATGCGTAACGCGAACGATGGTATCTCGATTGCACAAACCGCTGAAGGTGCGATGAATGAGGCAACCTCTGTCATGCAACGAATGCGTGACCTTGCGATTCAATCATCGAACGGTACTAACTCTCCGGCTGAGCGTCAGGCGATCAACGAAGAGTCAATGGCATTGATTGACGAGCTAAACCGTATTGCAGAAACCACTTCATTTGGTGGTCGTCGTCTATTGAACGGCTCATTCGGTGAAGCGGCATTCCAGATTGGTGCGAGCTCAGGTGAAGCAATGATCATGGGACTCACCAGCATTCGTGCGGACGATACTCGCATGGGCGGTGTGACCTTCTTATCTGAGAACGGTAAAGATAAAAACTGGAGCGTTGACCCAGCTAAATCTGACTTGAAGATCACGCTACCAGGTATGGGTGAAGACGAAGACGGCAATGTTGATGATCTAGAAATCAACATTAATGCCAAAGCGGGCGACGACATCGAAGAGCTTGCCACTTACATTAATGGTCAGTCTGATATGATTAATGCGTCTGTAAGTGAAGATGGCAAGTTGCAAGTTTTTGTCGCGCATCCAAACGTTCAGGGTGAGATTTCTATTTCTGGTGGATTAGCATCTGAGCTTGGCCTGAGTGATGAACCTATCAGAACGTCAGTACAAGATATTGATATGACCACGGTACAAGGTTCTCAAAACGCGATTTCTGTGCTGGATTCGGCACTGAAATACGTAGACTCGCAACGTGCAGACTTAGGTGCGAAGCAAAACCGTTTGAGTCACAGCATCAACAACTTGGCGAATATCCAAGAAAACGTTGACGCATCGAACAGCCGAATTAAAGATACAGATTTTGCGAAAGAAACCACGCAAATGACCAAAGCACAAATTTTGCAACAAGCAGGAACATCGATTCTTGCTCAAGCGAAACAGTTGCCAAACTCTGCAATGTCACTATTGCAGTAGTTTACTTAGCCTGTGCTCAATACATTCAGACGTGGATGGGAATGCAGGCTTTTGGCAAGCAACTTTACAATAGAATGAGCGGCTCTCTCATCTCTCACCTGCCAATCATTTTCAATGTAAAGTTGCACTCGGTATGCCGGAAATGTGTTCATTTCTCTTGATCTCCACATAGGCTCTGGCGACCAACCTAGCCCCAGTTCTCTCAAAGGAAAAGGGGCTTTTTCTTTTCTAATTCTTACGTCTATCGTCTGCGAACTTATCTTCAATTGTTTCCTTTCGCTGGTTTTCTATACAATTTGGCACTCTCGGCTCGATTTGTGGAAACTTGAGCACTTTTTCTTACTTTTCTTCAATTTTATTAGCTAAATCTCGCAATGTTATTTTTTTAAACTTTTTTCTAAAGCTTCTGAATTTGGTGTCGTTAATAGAGGTAACTTTGAGAGAACTACTTGGTTTTCCGAGACGTCGGAAACCGCTACATCGGAAAATCAATTGGAGAAATCACCATGGCAGTGAATGTAAACACAAACGTATCAGCGATGACCGCTCAGCGTTACCTAAACAACGCAAACTCAGCACAACAAACTTCTATGGAACGTTTGTCTTCAGGTTTCAAAATCAACAGCGCGAAAGACGACGCTGCGGGTCTTCAAATCTCGAACCGCTTGAACGTACAAAGCCGTGGCCTGGATGTGGCTGTTCGTAACGCGAACGACGGTATCTCGATTGCACAAACTGCTGAAGGTGCAATGAACGAGACCACTAACATTCTTCAACGTATGCGTGATTTGTCTCTACAATCAGCAAACGGTTCAAACTCGAAAGCAGAACGTGTTGCGATTCAAGAAGAAGTGACCGCGCTAAATGACGAACTAAACCGTATCGCAGAAACCACTTCTTTCGGTGGTAACAAGCTACTAAACGGCACACACGGTGCGAAATCGTTCCAAATCGGTGCGGATAACGGTGAAGCAGTGATGCTTGAGCTAAAAGACATGCGCTCAGACAACAAAATGATGGGCGGTGTGAGCTACCAAGCTGAAAGTGGTAAAGGTAAAGACTGGAACGTTGCTGAAGGTAAGAACGACCTAAAAATCAACCTAACGGACAGCTACGGCCAAGAGCAAGAAATCAACATCAGCGCAAAAGCGGGTGACGATATCGAAGAGCTTGCGACTTACATTAACGGTCAAACTGACCTAGTGAAAGCATCAGTAGACCAAGATGGTAAACTGCAAATCTTCGCAGGCAACAACAAAGTTGAGGGCGAGGTCGAGTTTTCAGGCGGTCTATCTGGTGAACTAGGTCTGGGCGAAGGCAAAAAAGTAACGGTAGATACTATCGACGTAACCTCAGTTGGTGGCGCACAAGAATCTGTTGCTATCATCGATGCGGCACTGAAATACGTAGATAGCCACCGTGCAGAGCTGGGTGCTTTCCAGAACCGTTTCAACCACGCAATCAGCAACTTGGACAACATTAACGAGAACGTGAATGCGTCGAAGAGCCGTATCAAAGATACAGATTTCGCGAAAGAAACGACGGCAATGACCAAATCACAAATTCTATCGCAAGCGTCAAGCTCAATTCTAGCGCAAGCGAAACAAGCGCCAAACTCAGCGCTAAGTCTGCTAGGTTAATCAATTTAACAAAGCAAGAAACCAAAGCCAGGCTCATCCCTGGCTTTTTGCTTATTGGCTATAACGATTCAGATGTGTCCTGACAGTATGTTCGATAAGGCATTCATATCGATTAGATGCTCTCTTTAAATTCCAATGTTTCTGCGATGGTGGCGCAGAGACACCTGAGTCAAGCAGCTGCGCAAAATGTTGATTCACAACGCAACCTAACTTCGGGATTTCGAATCAACTCGGCGAGCGATGATGCGGCAGGTTTACAGATATCGAATACTCTCCATGTACAAGCGAGAGGGCTTGATGTCGCCTTAAGAAATGCACACGACGCTTTTTCTGTTTCTCAAACAGCGGAGGGAGCATTGCACGAAAGCAGTGACATATTGCAACGCTTACGCTCTCTGGGGCTTCAAGCAGCAAACGGCAGTTATGACTCAAGTGATCGGCAAAGTATTCAATATGAGGTCGTAGCGCTGCAAGATGAGCTTGATCGTGTCGCGATCACGACAACATTTGCGGATAAAAACCTGTTTGATGGATCTTACGGTTCACAAAGTTTCCATATTGGCGCGAACGCTAATTCAATCTCTTTGACGTTACGTAACATGCGTAGCCATATCCCAGAGATGGGAGGGCAGCATTATGTTGGTGATGCGGTCGATAAAGATTGGCGAGTCACTAAAGATAACCAAACCCTAAAAGTCGAATACCAAGACAGTAAAGGGCAAACCCAAACGGAATCCATTGGACTCAAATTGGGTGACCGTATAGAACAGGTCGCCACTTACATCAATGCTCAACAATCGATAGTGAATGCTTCAGTAACGGAAAACAACGAACTGCAATTCTTCGCTTCTACGATGAAGGCGCCAGAGGGTGTGGTTCTCGATGGGAGTTTAGCGGATGAGCTTGATGTGAGCGCTGGTCAATTAGTCACAATGGATGACATCGATATGTCGACGGCAGGTAAGGCGCAGCTTTCAGTTGGGGTGATTGATGCAGCAATTAAGTACGTTGATTCGCACCGAAGTGAAATTGGCAGCTTTCAGAACCGTGTAAATGGTTCGGTGGATAACTTAAATACTGTGAATCGGAGTGTTACAGAATCCAAGAGTCGAATAAGAGATACAGACTTCGCAAGAGAATCTACGGAAATGGTGCGTTCTCAAGTGCTCCAAGATGCGACAACTGCGTTATTGGCTCAGGCAAAGCAAAGGCCGAGTTCGGCACTTGGATTACTTAGCTGAGCGGGTTTCAGCGATGCCCATCGCTCAGAAAAAAGTCAGATAATAAAAAACGCTGCCATTGGCAGCGTTTTTTTCGTGTTCGATTAAGTAAAAATTACTTAGTTACACGTAGAACTGGAGTTTCACCAACAGTTACAGAACCAGAAAGCTTGTTTAGCTCTTTGATTTCGTCCATGTTAGAGATAACAACTGGAGTTAGCGTTGACTTCGCTTTCTCTTCTAGAAGAGCTAGATCGAATTCAATTACAGTGTCGCCAGCTTTAACAGTTTGACCTTCTTCAGCGATACGCGTGAAGCCTTCGCCTTTTAGTTCAACTGTGTCGATACCGAAGTGAACGAAAAGCTCAACACCGTCGTCAGACTCGATAGAGAACGCATGGTTAGTTTCGAAGATCTTACCGATAGTACCGTTTACAGGAGCTACCATTTTGTTGCCTGCTGGCTTGATAGCAATACCGTCACCAACGATTTTCTCAGCGAAAACAACATCTGGCACGTCTTCGATGTTTACAATCTCACCAGAAAGTGGCGCGATGATTTCGATAGCACCAGCGTCAGCGCTGTCATCAGATACAAGCTTCTTAAGTTTGTCAAACAGACCCATTGTGTCATGCTCCTAAGGTTTGGTTTTATTCTGTCGAATTATAGTATACCAATATAGCTCATTAGACGACTTTTTTCGCCGTCTAATGGCCATTAAGTATTGAATTACTTGGTACTACCGATTACTGAGCTTTCTCAGCAATAAACTTTTCTACCACGGCTTCGATTTCTTCTGCTGTTGGTAGAGAAAGGGCTTCTTCAGCCATTGCTTTCACTTCTGCGAAGTTAGAGTTACGAACTACTTTCTTCACTTTAGGGATTGAAATGCCGCTCATTGAGAACTCGTCCAGACCCATACCTAGAAGTAGAAGTGTTGCACGCTCGTCACCTGCAAGTTCACCACACATACCAGTCCATTTACCTTCTGCGTGAGAAGCGTCGATAACTTGCTTGATCACTGTAAGTACAGCTGGTGATAGTGGGTTGTATAGGTGAGAAATCATCTCGTTACCACGGTCAACCGCTAGCGTGTACTGAGTTAGGTCGTTTGTACCGATAGAGAAGAAAGACACTTCCTTCGCTAAGTGGTGTGCGATCGCAGCAGCAGCAGGAGTTTCAACCATAACACCGATTTCGATGTTTTCGTCGAACGCGTGGCCTTCAGCGCGTAGCTCTTCTTTGTACTCTTCGATCGCTTTCTTAAGCTCACGGATTTCTTCGACAGAGATGATCATTGGGAACATGATACGCAGTTTGCCGTGTGCAGAAGCACGTAGGATGCCACGTAGCTGATCACGAAGGATTTCACGACGATCCAGACTGATACGTACAGCACGCCAACCTAGGAATGGGTTCATCTCTTTTGGAAGATCCATGTATGGGAGATCTTTATCGCCGCCGATATCCATAGTACGGATGATCACAGCTTGACCGTTCATTGCTTCCGCAACTTCTTTGTACGCTTGGTACTGTTCTTCTTCAGTTGGTAGCGCAGTACGGTCCATAAATAGGAATTCAGTACGGTACAGACCAACACCTTCACCGCCGTTACGAAGGATACCGTCACAGTCTTTCACTGTACCGATGTTACCGCAAACTTCTACACGGTGACCGTCAGTCGTTTCTGCGTGTAGGTCTTTCAGTTTCGCTAGCTCTTCTTTTTCAGCTAGGAATGCTGCTTTAACCGCTTTCGCTTCTTCTAGCTCAGCTTCTGATGGGTTAACAACAATCTTGTTGTTCATTGCGTCAAGAATCAGCATGTCGCCATTCTTAACTTTCTTCGTGATGTCGTTAGTACCAACGATAGCTGGAAGCTCAAGTGAGCGAGCCATGATTGAAGTGTGAGATGTACGACCGCCGATATCACAAGCAAAACCAAGCACGTAGTCTAGGTTAATTTGCGCAGTTTCAGATGGCGTTAGGTCGTAAGCAACAAGAATTACTTCTTCGCTGATATCGCTAAGCGAAACAATGTTGATGCCTAGTGCGTTCTTAACAAAACGAGAACCGATATCGCGGATGTCAGTTGCACGCTCTTTTAAGTATTCGTCATCTAGAGACTCAAGAGCACATGCTTGCTCTTCGATCACTGAGTGGATAGCGTGATCAGCAGTCATCTTGTCGTTTTTGATAAGTGCTAGGATTTCCTCTTCTAGCTCTTCGTCTTCAAGAAGCATGATGTGACCTTCAAAGATCGCTTCTTTTTCTTCGCCAAACGTTTCAAGCGCTTTTTGCTTGATAGTTTCTAGCTGAGCTGCAGATTTGTTACGAGCGTCAAAGAAACGCTGAACTTCAGCTTCTACTTGATCGTCAGAAATAGTGTTTGTGTTTAGGACAATTTCATCTTCTTGAAGTAGTAGTGCTTTACCGATTGCAATACCAGGAGATGCTAGGATGCCTGAAATCATAGCCTTACCTTAAGTTTGGTCAACTTTATAAAACGGGAGAATAATGGGTGCGCTAACGAATAGTTTTAGCTTAGTTTTGAGCCTATTTCCAACGAAGCCATTTTGCTTTCACAAAATGGCTTCTGGAGTAGGAGACCGGATTAGTGTAGTTGGTCCATTAGAGCAACTAGGTGGTCAACTGCTTGCTGAGCTTGTGGGCCTTCAGCAGAAATAGTAACTTGAGTACCTTTTACTAGGCCTAGTGTTTGTAGTTTGAACAGGCTCTTAGCGCTAGCGCTTTTACCGTTAGAAGTCACAGTGATGTCTGCGTCGAATGCTTTCGCTTCTTTAACAAACTGTGCAGCTGGACGAGTGTGAAGGCCGTTTTCTGCTGTGATTTCTACTTGCTTCTCGTACATGTGATATACCCCAATAAATGTATTTTTTTGTTAGTTTGTGACCAGATTTTAGCTTAACTGCTTTACATCTTGTGCGCTAGCACGGGAAGAGTTCAAAGCGCGTCAGTTCTGATACTAGTCAAAAGTTTGGTAACTACGCAACTGTTTGCGTGCGTAATCACTTTGAAACCTTTTTGTGTTCTGCTTCTTTATTTTGAAGCTAGAAATAAAACACCCTGATATTACCAAAGGTAGGGCAGGGATCAACAAAAAAGCCCCTAAACGGGGCTTTTTTAAACTAAAAATTGATTTGAACACATATTATTGTTGGTTCTCTTTTTCGGTAAAGATACCTGCAAAGAGTGCTGTACTTAGGTAACGCTCACCGGAACTTGGCAAGACAGTTACAATTGTTTTTCCTTCAAATTCAGGTAGTTCCGCAAGTCGGTTCGCTGCAACAACCGCTGCGCCAGATGAGATACCAGCTAGGATACCTTCCTCTTCCATTAGGCGACGAGCCATCTCAATCGCTTCTTCTGAGGTAACTTGCTCAACACGGTCAATAATGTCTAAATCGAGGTTACCAGGGATGAAACCAGCACCGATACCTTGAATTTTGTGCGGGGCAGGTTGGATTTCTTCGCCAGCAAGTGCTTGTGCAATAACCGGAGACTCTGCTGGCTCAACTGCAACAGAAGTGATGGCTTTGCCTTTTTCACCTTTGATGTAACGGCTTGTACCTGTAATAGTACCGCCCGTACCAACACCAGCAACGAATACGTCGATTTCACCGTCTGTCGCTTCCCAAATCTCAGGGCCCGTAGTCTTTTCGTGGATTTCTGGGTTCGCTGGGTTGTCAAATTGTTGAAGAAGTAGGTACTTCTCAGGGTTGCTTGCTACGATTTCTTCTGCTTTAGCAATCGCCCCTTTCATGCCTTTCGCCGCTTCAGTCAGCTCAAGGTTCGCGCCTAGTGCTTTTAGTAGCTTACGGCGTTCTAGGCTCATTGATTCAGGCATGGTCAATGTTAGCTTGTAACCGCGAGCAGCCGCTACGAATGCTAGAGCAACACCAGTGTTACCACTGGTAGGTTCTACAAGCTCTACACCTGGCTTAAGAAGGCCCGCTTTCTCTGCTTCCCAAATCATGTTTGCACCGATACGGCACTTAACACTGAAGCTAGGGTTACGCGCTTCAATTTTTGCGAGAACTTTGCCTTTACTTACTTTGTTTAGACGAACGAGAGGTGTATTACCAATAGTAAGAGAGTTATCTTCGTAGATTTTGCTCATAGTGATGTTCCTTCATTACACGTTGTGTGAATATGGATAGAAGAATATGCGGTATGAAAAAAAGGGAAAAGGATTAAAAAGTTATATCTTATTAGGTTGGCCCAGAACTTGATAAAAGAAAAGGGAAAAGCTGGCGCTGATCCCTTTCCTTAATCTCTAATCGACTATCGTTGGTGCTTAAACTCCGCGACCCACATAGCGGTTGCACCACATATTGCTACAGGCATGACAATGAGGTTCAAAATTGGGATCGTCGTAAACACAGACACCAATACCCCAAAGCCATAGGCCTTACCTTGCTTTTGTTTCAATTTGTAACGCATGTCGTTAAATGGGATTTTATGGTTATCAAACGGGTAGTCACAATATTGAATCGCGAGCATCCAGGCGGTAAAGATAAACCATAAAAATGGGCCTACTGTTTGTCCAAGGGCAGGGATGAGCAATAATAGGAATAGGCCTATTGCTTTAGGTAAAATGTAAAGGAGCTTTCTCCACTCACGAGCTAAAACGCGAGGAACATCTTTCAGGACGGCAGTGAAACCATCATCATTTACTTTTTGTCCCGTTAAGTACTCTTCCACTTTTTCAGCCAAGAGGCCATTGAATGGCGCGGCGATAAAGTTCGCGAGCGTGCTGAAAAAATAGGAGAAGGTAGCGAGTATCGTCAGAGCGAGTAAAGGCCAAAGAATGTAAGTTAACCAGGATAAAAACTCAGGCAGCTGCCCAATCCAGCCTTCTATCCATATATTAAGGTTTGAAAATAGATAGAAGATGGCACCACCTACAAGCAAGATATTTGCAAGTAGAGGTAAGATGACAAAGCGCCTGATTTTAGGGGCAAGTGCCAATTGTATCCCGTATAGAAAATAACCGAACCCGGTTCTCTGCTGATTGTTTTGCTTCATGTCTATTTTGGCTTCGTGTAAATGAAAACTCATTGTACCTGTGAGGACTTTTCTTTCAATGCCCTGACAAATGACGTCTTGTTAAGTGGAATCGTGGCAAGAATCACAACAAAAAACGGAACTTCTTGCATTAAGTTGTTCTAAATCTACATATAGTTTTGGTAAAGTAAACGTATCATTCAGATTTATTGCACTTGGGTTGCTGCTCAAGGAACTGCGAGTAGTAAAAACAAGTATATTGAGAGTAAATAATGCAGGAATTGCGATTCGTACTCATTGTTGTTGGCGCATTAGCCATCGCGGCATTACTGTTTCATGGTTTATGGAGCAGTAAAAAAGAAGGCAAAGCAAAGTTTGGTAACAAGCCACTTGGTAAGCTGGATGTTGACCAAGAAGACAAAAATGATCTTGTTGAGAAAGAACGAGACTTCGCTCCCGCTCCTGAAGATGACTTTGAGATCATTCGCAAAGATCGCAAAGAGCCAGATTTTGGGATGGCGAATTCTTTCGACAACAAGTTTGAATCTGACCCGTTATTCGGTGGCCCATCTGAAGTCAAACAGACGCAGCAGGAGCCGGATGACATCCCTTCATTTGTTGCAGAAAAAGATAAAGAAGAGGACGTTGAGCCTGTTGTTCAAGCAACAGTAGCTGAAGAGCCATTCCAGCCCGCTGTGGAAGAAGACGCTATTCCCGCCGCGTTTGATATTACGGAGAAAGAACAGCAAGTCGAAACGGTTAGTGAGCCTGTCGTTGCAGAGCCTAAGGAAGAGCCAAAGCCAGCACCTGAAATGCAAGTGATTGTATTGAATGTGCACTGTGCTGGTGAAGAGCCATTTGTTGGTACTGCTTTATTTGAAAGTATGCAACAAAACGGTCTAATTTATGGCGAGATGGATATTTTCCATCGTCATGTTGACTTGTCCGGTAACGGCAAAGTGCTGTTTAGCGTCGCTAATATGATGCACCCTGGTACGTTTGAGCATGCTGATCCTGCTGAGTTTACAACGAAGGGTATTTCATTCTTCATGACATTGCCTTGTTATGGCGAGGCTGAACAGAACTTCAACTTAATGCTCCGAACTGCACAGCAAATTGCTGATGACTTAGGTGGTAACGTACTTGATGACCAGCGCAACTTAATGACGCCAGATCGTTTAGCATCTTATCGACGTCAAATAGTTGAGTTTAATGCCGCTAACGCATAATCTTAACAGCAAATAATAATAGGGCTCCGGATGGAGCCCTTTTTCTTGGATTTCCCAACCTCACCGATTGAAAATACACGGGGCTTTACTATGTCTGAATCAGTACTTCAGCGACTAGAAGAACTAAAAGAGTCGTTGCATTACCACGCTGTGCGTTACTACGTGGAAGATAACCCAGAGATCCCTGATGCCGAGTACGACCGTTTAATGCGAGAGTTACTGGATATTGAAGCTGAGAACCCTGACTTAATAACCGTAGACTCGCCAAGCCAACGTGTCGGTGGACAACCTCTCTCTGCGTTTAGCCAAGTGACACATGAAGTACCGATGCTTTCGCTTGATAACGCGTTTGATGATAGTGAACTTGATAGTTTCCACAAGCGCGCACAAGAGCGCGTGGGCAGCCAGAGTGTGAAAGAATACTGTTGTGAGCCTAAATTGGATGGACTCGCCGTAAGTTTGTTATATGAGAATGGCGTGTTAGTTCAAGCGGCCACTCGAGGCGATGGTACTACGGGTGAAAACATCACAGAGAATGTGCGTACGATTAAAGCCATTCCTTTAAAACTCAGAGGTAATGACTGGCCAAATCGTCTTGAAGTTCGTGGTGAAGTCTTTATGCCGAAAGTTGGGTTTGAAAAGCTCAATGAATTAGCAAGGAAGAAAGGCGAGAAAATCTTTGTTAATCCACGTAACGCTGCGGCAGGTAGCTTACGACAATTGGATTCACGTATTACGGCTTCTCGTCCGCTTAGCTTCTATGCATACAGTGTAGGCGTGGTGCAAGGCGCAGAATTGGCAGCAAGTCATTACGAACGCTTTTTGCAAATCAAATCTTGGGGACTGCCAATGTGTCCGGAAACTAAGCGAGTTGAAAGCTTGGCGGATGTAAAAGCTTACTACCAAGATATATTGCAGCGTCGTGATGCCCTCCCTTATGAGATCGATGGTGTCGTTATTAAAATTGACGATATTGCCGTGCAAGAGCGTCTGGGGTTTGTTGCTCGCGCTCCACGTTGGGCGATTGCCTACAAATTTCCAGCTCAGGAAGAAATGACGACACTGAATGAAGTGGAGTTCCAAGTCGGTCGCACTGGTGCGATTACACCTGTTGCTAAGCTAGAGCCTGTATTTGTTGGCGGGGTAACGGTAAGTAATGCGACGCTTCATAACGCAGATGAGATAGAACGTCTGCAGGTCAAGATTGGTGATCACGTTGTGATCCGCCGTGCTGGCGATGTTATTCCGCAAGTCGTATCTGTCATCAAAGAGCGTCGACCAGAAACAGCTCGAGATATTGTTTTCCCAACTCAGTGTCCTGTTTGTGGTTCGCATGTTGAGCGGATCGAAGGAGAAGCGGTAACACGTTGTATGGGGGGCTTAGTTTGCCAAGCCCAACGCAAACAAGCGCTAAAACACTTTGTTTCTCGTAAAGCGTTAGACGTTGACGGTTTAGGCGATAAAGTGATCGAGCAGCTTGTTGATCGTGAGATGGTGAAAACTCCTGCTGACTTATTTAAGTTATCAGCGGGGATTTTAACCGTACTAGATCGCATGGGGCCAAAGTCTGCGCAGAATATTGTGAATGCGTTAGAAAAATCCAAAGAAACAACTTTACCTCGGTTTTTGTATTCACTGGGGATCCGTGAAGTTGGCGAGGCAACCGCAGCAAACTTAGCAATGCACTTTAAAACGTTGGGAGCGATCCAAAATGCTACCGAAGAGCAGTTGATTGAAGTGCAAGACATCGGTGCTGTGGTTGCTCAACATATTACGACTTTCTTTAGTGAAGAACAGAACCAAGCGGTGGTTAAAGATTTGCTTGAACAAGGAATTCATTGGCCAGAGATTAATACTACTGAGCAGGTGGGGGAATTACCATTAGAAGGTAAAACAGTAGTATTAACGGGAACACTTTCTCAACTGGGGCGTACAGAAGCCAAAGAAGCCCTCCAAGCACTGGGGGCTAAAGTGACGGGTAGTGTTTCTAAGAAAACCGATATTTTGTTTGCTGGTGAAAATGCAGGTTCGAAGCTCGCAAAGGCACAAGAACTGGGTATCGAAATTAAAACAGAACAAGACTTACTCGAACTGATGAATTAAGTCTTCTCAAAAAAGCTAAAAAATAACTAAAAGCCCCGTATGCTAAGCATGCGGGGCTTTTTCTTGTTCATAATTAAGTGTTTTTTTATTGAGTAATTGATGCCTTTGTTCTTTTCAGTGATCAAGATCGAACCTTGGGTTATTGGTTTTTTTGGCTTTTTTAGTCTGCGAGTGACTTCAAGTTGATACTTTCAAGTTCAATTTAAGTGTTTGATTTTAAATAACAATTTGTTGTGTTGTGTTGATGTTGTTAAAAATAAGATCTGGATCAATAAGTTATATGGAACTTTGGAGTGGCTCATATTTTTTTAGAAAAAAAATAAGTTCCATTTGGATGTTTTTAGCTGCGAAGTTAGTCTTAATCACGTGGATACACGGTGTGTATGCAGGAACTAAAAAAAGCCAAATTAGAAATAATGAGGTTTGATCAGGAATTTACTTCTCTCCTTCGGCGGCCAACTAAAGGTGAGATAGAAAAATACAGCTATATCCATTTTTAGGAGTTTTTCCATGGACAAATTTTTTAAGGTTTCAGCGTTAACCGCAGCAATGTTTGGTGTTGTTGCTGTCGCTCCAGCTACAGCGTCTACTGAAAGTGCAGCAGGTGGCGAGTACGTAGAGAAAGTGAACGAATTTATGCAAGACTCAAGTCTGAATGCATTATTCATAGTTGATACTCGTTCACGAACTCGTACAACAGGTAAGCCCGGCGGTGAAAATGGTGACCGTTGGAGTCGTCTAAACTACTCTTCTTACAACGCAATTTTAGACTTCACTTCTGGCTACCACGATGGTTGGGTGGGCGCAGATGTTGCGGCTTACTACTCTGGCGATCTTTACAACGATAGTCTTTACAATTCAAACGAAGGCTACCTATGTAACGAAATCTCAACTTGTAACAACCTAGACTGGGGTGCAGGTGATGGTCAGCAGCTTAAAGTTTACAAAGCAGCGCTGAAATTCAAAGCAAACGAAAACTTTAATGCTCGTTTTGGTATGTTACAGGCTGGTGGTAACGGTACAATCGGTAACGTTTGGAGCTTTGTACCTGGTACTTACCGTGGTTTCGAACTGAACGCTAAACTTGGTGATTTCAACCTAAGCTACTTTGGCGCAGACCAATTTACAGCACCTTGGCTGCTTCACGAAGATGATTACGCACCAGCGCTTTGGTCTGACACTTCATGGAGCTACCTACACTCTCTAGGCCTAAACGGTAACCTAACTGACAGCTTGTTTATGCAACTTGGTTTGGGTCAAGCTACTGGCGTTCAATATGCAAATGGTGTTGACTGGGGTGCAGGTCAAGTAACTAGCTACCACAACGAAACTGACAACACTTCTTACAAGGCTTACTTGAAGTACACTGTTAGTGACCGTACAACTCTAGCATTTGATTTCTACGGTGTTGACGATGATGTGAAATACGATGGTCTAGGTTTCCACACTGGTCTATCTTTGAATCAATCTTTCGGCAAGCTAGCTTGGATGTCTGAGTTGCGCTACACAGACACAGATAACCGTGCGGACTTCGTTCCTCGTACTATTCATACATATGGTATGAACAATGGTACTTGGTCTCAGTGGTGGGACGCGCTATCTGACTGGAACAAAGCGGGTGAGCTAGCATGGTACAACCGTCTATCTTACAACCAAGGTAACGGCTGGAACTACTACCTAGGCTTTGGTTACGGTACTGGCGCTGACTCTGCAGCAAGCGGAGCATCAGGTGACTGGGATTACGAAAGCGAATACGCAGTTAACGCAACAGTATCTTACTCACTACAAAGTGGCGCGCTTAAAGGTTCTACCATTCGTTTACACGGTACAATCCTAGAACGTGATGAGTACGCAGGTGCTGGCGATGCGGATGAAACAGACTTACGTCTACAAGTTCTTATCCCTTACAGCTTCCACTAATACTTAGTGAAATAATAAAAGGAGCCGCTAGGCTCCTTTTCTATTTCACTTCTCGGCCGTCGTATATTTTGCAATATAACGGTGGCAACATATGTACATTACCGTTTGGCAACTCACACTTTATCTCTGGGCCTATCGTACGACCACCGGATGCACCATTAGCATGAGTGGTTAACGGAATTATGGCAAAAGATATTACTAATAGACCAGATAAAAATCTCATAATCATCACCTCAATATAAACTTTAAATATCTACGTACTTGTATAAACCGTGACTACGCAGAAAGGTAAGGTTGAAAAGGGCTCTTATATCAAACTAAGCTCTTACTTCTTTACTATTCCCATTCCCCACCTCTAAATCGACACATTTCACTTGGAATATTCGTAATGTCGCCACTTGGCATCTTACATTCGACTATAGGTCCCAAATTAGTTGTACCGCCGTTTCCGTTGTTGTAGGCAAAGGAAGAAAAAGAAAAAATACCGCACATCATTAAAAAGAGAAGCTTATTCATAGTACATCCTCTTACTTACCAAATAAAAAGCACTCAACTTAAATGCTTATGCGTTAAGTATGTATCCGAGGATAAAAAGATCAAAAAATAATTCAATAAAGTTTTATTTTTTAAAATAAATTTAGATCGATAATTTACCTAGATATATTTCTATCTTATTGATTGTCGTGTGTTGAATAATTAAATAATAGGAAATGGTAGGTAGGGTATTAATAATATTACTAATACTTATTTTTTTCTCGATTTTAATTAAGGTAATGAAATGAAAGCAGTTGTTTAGATTAAAGTAATGGAGCATGATTTGCCCCATTACTTTGGCATAAATTAATTTGAATCAGGCTCAATGATTAAAATAATACCTTCAACATCGGTGATTCTTACGCGGGTACCGGCTGGAAGTGCTTGATCCGATTGTGCGGACCATGTGGTATCGGCTACCTTGATGCGATTGAGCCCGACGGAAAAGTCTTCTTCAAGGATAAGAGTACGCCCAATTAACTGCTTGTACTTTTGGTTCAGATCTCTTTCTTGGTCTTCTTGCTTGTCTTTAGACCATTGTCGTCGCCACCAAAGCCAGGTGGTGATTAAGCTGAAGCTTGCAAAGCAAAGCCATTGCAATTGCCAGCTCATTGGCAAAACGGTCATGAGTGCTCCAACGATAAGTGCAGACATCCCGAGCCAGAGAAAATACCCTGCGGTACCAAGTAGCTCAACTGCTAAAAGAGCAAAGCCAAACGCTAGCCAATGCCAGAAAGAGATACCTTCCAACAAACTAAAAAAGTCCATAAATTATTCTTTATCTTGCTGTTTAAACATTTCTGCTATCCCTGCAACCGAGCCCATTAGTCCGGTTGCTTCTAATGGAAGCATAATGATTTTACCATTTTCGGCTTGACCAATGCTTTTGATCGCTTCGGTATAACCCTGTGCAATGAAGTAATTGACGGCTTGCATGTCACCTTTTGCAATGGCTTCGGAAACCATGTAAGTCGCTTTTGCTTCTGCTTGCGCGGCACGCTCACGTGCTTCTGCATGGAGAATAGCAGACTGCTTTTCGCCTTCAGCTTTTAATATCTCTGATTGTTTATGACCTTCGGCCTTTAATATCTCAGCTTGGCGAACCCCTTCTGCTTCAAGAATTTCCGCACGCTTATTACGCTCGGCTTTCATTTGCGCATTCATTGCAGCGGTCAGATCGGCTGGTGGCTGGACATCTTTAATCTCAATTCGTGTGACTTTTACGCCCCAAGGGTTTGTTGCTTGGTCAACAATCGCCAACAGCTTAGAGTTGATCATGTCGCGTTGGCTCAGCATTTCGTCCAGTTCCATTGAACCTAAAACGGTACGAATGTTGGTAAGGGTCAAGTTTCTAATAGCGTGTTCTAAATCGTTGACTTCATAAGCCGCTTTGGCAGCATCGATCACTTGAACAAATCCGACAGCGTCAATAACCACGTTAGCGTTATCTTTTGAAATGACCTCTTGCGCAGGAATATCGAGAACGCGCTCCATCATATTTACTTTTTGACCAACTTTATCAACGAATGGAATGATCAAGTTTAAACCCGGCTTTAATGTGTGGGTGTAGCGTCCGAAGCGTTCAACTGTCCAGTTGTTTCCTTGCGGAACCGTTTTAATGGCTGAAGATAAGATAACGACAGCAAGAACGACGAAAATACCGATGGTGATCAGTGAATCAATTGGCATGAGTTATTCCCTTAAGTGCATAATGTTCGATCCATTTTTACCTATTTATAGACAATAGACAATTGAAGTTCTGAGACCTTTGAGAGGTTATTGGTTTTTTATATGACAAAGGCCGGAAACACCGGCCTTTGTCATGGCATGGTTTTACTCTCGCTATTTTGCGGGGTATTCAATCCAACTTGAACCATCAAGAGAAACATAATACTTCCCTTGTACTTCAATCACAGTAGAGCCTGAGTTCTGCGCGACAACTCGTGTTTCTGGTAGGTTCTCTGTCAATATTGAAGGGCTAAACGTCTTACTTTGATAAATGTTTTTATCCAGGATATTCGAAACGAGCTGCGACAATGCCAGATAGCTAGATGGCTCGCTTACGTGTTCGGTGTCGCCCTGACGCTGAATTCCTTCTCCGAAGATTTTAATTCCTACCGGTGTATGAATGATTGTCGGTGCAGGAATTTCTCGCATACCCGAAATTTGCATGCGGTCTCCTCGCATTCCACCACCATGTTCTGGTACCAAAGCGACAACGATGTTGCGTTTTGAGGACTCTAAGGTTTTAAAGAACGCGTGGAGATCATCAAGCAAATTCTCAAGGCGCATTTTGTAGCTAGCAATAGATGTGCTTGAATTCGCATTGATGATCCTGTTGCCATCATGTAGTGAAATTGAGTTGTAGAGTGCCACGACTTTGTCGTCACTACTGTTAAGTCTTTGCTGCCACCAATTATCCAATACTTGCTTATCGCGGAAGATCGAAGAGCCATCAAAAGATTTTTGGTAAGGAGTTAAGTCTTCTTGAGACATAAGAGCCGCTTGTAAGTCGCCGTCTTTTTTGATCAATTCAAGGAAGCTATCAAAGACACCATTGTGGTTCATCAGTAAATTTTCTGTGAAGCCTAGCTCTTTCAAACTTTCGAACAAGTAGCACTGCTTTGATGTTGCTGGCTGGAACAGTTGACTGTGTTCCTGTTGACCACAATTGGCTCGTAACAGACGAATGACAGCAGGCCCACTGTATGACGTAGCGGAGCTAAAATTGTCGAACATGATGTCAAACTCTTTGAACAGCGGATGATCAGCCAGTCCTGCAATTTCGATGTCATCCCACGCGACCGAACAAATACTCAAGAACAGCAAATCAAAAGGAGCATCCATTGCGCTGTTTGTATCGAATGCCACACGTCGGGAAGCTTCTTTAGCAAAGAAATCTGCAGTTAACGTGTTGAGACTGGCATCATTAATTTCCGTTATTTGAGGTTGTTTGCCAGCAGTAACCTCGTTTGTCGGCTGTTGTTGAGTTACTTCTGCAGCCACTGTTGTCTGAGGTTCAGTCGTCATTGGCATACTTATATAGACCATCGCAATAACCACAAAGACTGAAACCCTAACAAACTTGCTCAAAATAAAGTACGCACCACACAAAGCGAGCAATCCGAGTATTGCTTGGAATGATAAAAATCGTCCCAAAAGCTCGACCAGATAACTCAATTCAAACTGCATTAACTGTCCCGCTTGAGCCCAAAGACGGTCTAGAGGAGGGAGATAAGAATCATAATGCAAGAGCCACGCTGCGGCGACAAATACAACGATATGACGTACCGCATTTAGGCTTTTCATCGAGATAGGAAGCAGGATGAAGATCAACAGCGCAAAGTTTTCCATTGGATGGAAATCGATGATTCCTTGAAAATAGAGCGCTGTTTTTGCGATAAAGTAAATATTCCACCAGCCCAATCCTATAGTGGAGGGGGTAGAGTCATGAGAATGCGATATCATTACTTAAGCTTCTTAGTGTTAGTGGCTGATGTATCTAGCTCAAAATAGCGCGAGCGTTTTAAGTGCTTGTGGTAAAAGCGTCGGGTAGCGTTTACTAGGTCACGGATAAAGTATCCTAGGAGTAGGCCAATACCTGAGCTGATAATCACGGTCAGTAAAAAATCGTTAATATTCATGAACGCTCCTTGAGCTCGATGGTTTTTTTCACAGCAAACAAAGGAGGAACATCAGTAATGGAGTTAGTGGCGGTATGGAATATTTTCCTCTCTGTCGCCAGAGCTGAAACGTCGTCGGATATGACGGCTTCATCTTGAACGATGAATTTTAACTCTGTTTCGATATCTAATTGAGTATCAAACGTGTGAGTTGAATGAAATAAGTCTCTCACTGGGAACTCAAATATATTGTTGAGTGCAATATCAATATCGCTATGTCGAATAGCACTGAACAAGACATATAGAGCTTTGTTGCAGGCTGTCACAACGTCGCCATCTCTTCGAATATGGCAAAGACGTAAACATTCCTCTGCCGTCATACCTGGTAATAAGTTCAGCTTGATAAGCGCAAAGTTCACATTTGAGTGTGTTGAGTGGGAAATGACGTCAATACAGTATTGGCTAAAGTCCTGGTTTTGTAAGTAGCCTTTGCTACCAAACTCAAAGTCATATTTTAAGAGCGCCTCTAAACTTTCAGGAATTGGGCGTGTAAGCATTTGGCCTTGAATTGCTTCAACCTGAGTCATAAAGCGCATGTGGGGGATTTGCGCGTGAGAAATGAAGTTTGCCCCCGCGCGAAGCAAGAACTTTTCATCTGCATATCTCAGACATTGTTGGGTCTCCCTGACAATAATCTTTAGTCGACGGCCATATGCGGACCTTAAACGGTAGCAATCTAACGCGATCTGTTGAACTTCGCTTTGGTTATCGCAGCTGAAAATAATCGTTGAAGAGCGAGGGTTGTCTAGCATCGCTATGAGTCCTTGATTGCTCTCTGCCACACGCATCCCTTTTGGGGCTTTCACGCTTTCTCTGAAAGCTCTTCTGCTGACATAGATTCTATCACTATCCGATTTGTCTTCTGGCATGACATGAGATGGATGCGTTTCGTAAGACGTTGCTTTTAGTGTTTTATCTTTAGTTTTAGTGAGAATGTATTCGTGTTGGGTAATTACACCGTGTTTATTGGACCAAAAATCCACAAGATAGCAGTAGCGAGCGTCATCTAATGATGTCATGGTCGCCAAACCTGCAATGTGTCTATTGTGAGAAATAAGAATGGGCTTTAATAGTGAAGTCGTCAGATGCCCATATATACAAACACTAATAGTGATTTTTTTATTATTTGCCAGCTCATTTAAGCTTTGTAGAAAGACACTTATAAAATCATCATTAGTTGATGATAGTAGCGAGTCTGGAACAACTAATAGACATGTAGAAAACTTCTTTATGTTCGTTTTGTGAATGTCTTTAGCAAGATTTATAGCTTTGGGCGTTTTTTTTGTGAATTTATGACTAAGAAAAAAACACTGTTCAAGGTAGGTTTTAGATAAGTCATTGAATTTCATTAAGGCTTCATCATTCAATGTGGACAAAAAAGTTTCTTTGTCTGTAAAGCTTGTAAGTGAAGTGTTGTCATTTTCCGGTAGTGTACTGAACAAATAATCAATAAGCATCTGTTTATGAGTAAATAAGTTTACATAAACAGAGTTTATCTCTCGTTCGTTTTTAATAGCAGATGATTCAGAGAGTGATGACATAAAGAGCCTTAAATCAATAACTTAATGTGTTTTGCGAAGCTCACAATCCGTTGTATGCTAATCGTTACAATTTTGATTTTCTTAGTGACAAGAAAATGACGCTAAGATATTAAACGAAATTGATCAGAAATTAAAATAGTTATAGCATGTGCTTCACATGATGTTTATGAGTTTAAAATCAATAGTCTCTAAGTCTATGATTCTCATTTAAAATATTTAAATTTCTTATATGTATTAAATGGATGGTAACAATTCATTATTGTAATCCTTTTTTCTGAAGTTAAATATTATTTAGGCCTTTGTTATTTATATGGGCTATAAATAAACTTATTCACATTCATCATCGTTCTATAAATATGAGACGCATAGGTCGATGCGTCAATTTTTTAACAATGGAATTTATACTGAAAATGATAGTGGCGGGATTGCTGTTATCTCAGTTTAAGCTCCGTTACATTGTGAAAAATTCTATGACTGAGTCTGCAAAAGATATTAATTCGATCTACTCTTCTTATAACTTAACTCAATACACGTATATTGAAACAACAGAAAACGAGTCTTACGTACAAGTTAAAAATAAGTGGCAAGTCTTCAAAGCCAACGGTGCTCGTAATGTTCTATCTTTGGTACGTAATACGCAGAAAAATTCAGAAACGGAAGCGATATGAAGCGCCTTCTATTTGTTAGTTTAAAAGGCGGTTGTGGCTCAACGACCGTCGCTGCGAATTTGGCACAAGCGTTAGTTAAGATAAATAAACAGGTACTGGCCATTGAGGTGGTGCCTAATAGTTTACTGCAAGCTCATCTTGGCTTGCCGAGGGAAGAGCAAGGAGGCTGGGCGAAACAACTTCTTTTAGATAAGCCTTGGACCCAGGCTGGTTATGAAAGCCCACAAGGTGCACTTTTTTTACCGTTTGGCCATCTGAATTCTGAGCAGTTAAAAGCGTTTTTTAATGAGCGTTCTCACTATCTATCAATGTTAGGTGAAACGACGTTGCAAGTGAGCGAAAACCGTGGTGAACAGTGGCTGCTTTTTCACGCCGACTTAGCAGAGCTTACTGATCCTGAAGTGCGATCTTTTGTCGACTCAATGGATATGATTGTGGTGGTGGTAACGGCAGACGCCTTGAGTTATCTCACTCTTCAATCTTGGCTACAACATGAAGAGCTATCGAGATTGCTTCGCTCTGACAAATTACGTTTTTTGGTGAATAAATATCAGCCAGAAACCGAAATTGGTCGTGATTTCATGTTGGTGCTGAAAAAGGAACTTAGCGAATCCTTGATTCCTGTTTCGATTCATCGAGATACGGCATTGCTTGAATGTGTGGCAAACCTGACGACCGTTCAACACTATTCGCCATCGAGCCAAGCCGCAAAAGATTTTCAGTCTTTTGCTTTTTGGTGTGTATCAGCGTTATCAAGCGCTCAGGACCAAAGCTAATTTATGCGAAGTCTTAATCTGATTTTCCAACGTTGGGTAGTGGATCAATTCAGACTGCAGAAGAACGCTTACGAGCAAGCCTGGAATTGTAAAACAAACTGGGTTGGTGAGTGTGCTTTGTCTTTTTGGTTTTCATTGAGTTTTGTATTTTTAAAGCCGGTTATTTCGGGTGTTCCCTCATGGAAACTGCCTTTGGTTTACTATCCAAACGTTAATTTTGCTGCGCCAAGATGGTTTGATCCTGTACGTTTTATTATCCAAAGCGTGTGGTTGCTTTGCTTCAGGCAAAACGTAAATACAGCATGGTCCAAAAAAACCAGCAGCTTAGCGATGACTTTAGCCGAGCAAATTCGCAATGCGTTCTACTTGCCATTTGAATTGGTTGCAAAAGGCGTCCGCTGGTTAGAACAGACAGCGAACAACATCAAAGATCCACAAGTTCGAGAGCGTATTAAAGCAAGTAAGTCAGCGATGGCGTTGAACTACACCTTGTTGTTTTTCGTGGTGTTAATCGCTTTGCTTTGTTTTACGGTGCCATTTGGTTATCAGGCTCAGACTGTCTTTGTGCTGTTACTCTGGGCATTAGCGATGATGGTCCGTCGCATGCCGGGTCGTTTTCCTACCATGCTTTTGATCATCTTGTCGGTTACGGCCTCATGTCGATACTTGTGGTGGCGTTATTCGTCTACCCTGAACTGGGACGATCCTGTTGCTTTGTTTCTAGGGGGCGTTTTACTTCTAGCTGAGACGTATTCTTGGATTGTGCTGATGCTTGGCTATTTCCAAAATATCTGGCCATTGAATCGCAAACCAGTATCGATGCCACCGGATCAGTCAACTTGGCCAACCATTGACTTGATGATCCCTACTTACAACGAAGATCTCGATGTTGTGAAAGCGACGGTTTATGCCTCGTTAGGTGTCGATTGGCCGAAAGACAAACTTAACATCCACATTCTGGATGACGGCAAGCGTGATAGCTTCCGAGATTTCGCCAAAAGTGTAGGGGTGAACTACATCCGCCGCCCAACGAATGAACATGCGAAAGCCGGTAACATTAACTATGCGTTGAAGCAGACCAGCGGTGAGTTTGTTGCGATTTTTGACTGTGACCATATTCCTACACGAGCATTTTTTCAGCTCACAATGGGGATGTTCCTGAAAGATCCAAAGTTGGCGCTTATTCAGACGCCGCACCATTTTTTCTCACCGGATCCTTTTGAGCGTAACTTATCGAACTTTCGTAACGTGCCAAACGAAGGCAACTTGTTTTACGGCCTGATTCAAGATGGTAACGACTTATGGGATGCGACTTTCTTCTGTGGCTCGTGCGCTATTTTACGTCGAGAGCCTTTAGAGGAAGTCGGTGGTATTGCAGTCGAAACCGTGACGGAAGATGCGCACACGTCTCTGCGCATGCACCGTTTAGGCTATCGTTCTGCATATCTTAAGCAGCCGATTTCTGCTGGTTTGGCGACAGAAACATTGTCTGCACATGTTGGGCAACGCATTCGTTGGGCTCGCGGGATGGCGCAGATATTTAGGGTAGATAATCCATTGACTGGAAAGGGGCTTAAGCTCTCTCAACGGCTTTGTTACGTCAATGCCATGCTGCACTTTCTATCTGGTATCCCGAGGATTGTATTCCTGATCGCACCCTTGGCTTATTTGTTGCTGCATTCCTACGTGATTTATGCACCAGCGCTGGCGATCATTTTGTACGTATTACCCCACATGATTCACGCCAGCATGACCAACTCTCGTATGCAGGGTGACTACCGTTATTCGTTTTGGGGTGAGGTATACGAAACCGTGCTTGCTTGGTATATCGCAAGGCCAACAACGGTGGCTTTGTTTGCGCCCCATAAAGGGACATTCAACGTAACGGCAAAAGGCGGTTTGGTTGAAAAGTCTCACTACGATTGGGTTATCTCTCGACCATATTTGGTTTTGGTTGCACTCAACATTTTGGGCTTCGCTGTAGGGACTTACCGAATGGGGTGGGGGCCTCAAAATGAAATCGGTACAGTTATCGTGAATCTCGTATGGACGATGTACAACCTGTTGATTTTAGGTGCTGCCGTTGCGGTTGCAGTAGAAGCTAAACAAGTGCGAAAAGATCACCGAGTAGAGGTGGCGATTCCTGTCGCGGTTAGGCTTAATTCTGGGCATTTAATACAAGCGCAGATGAAGGATTTCTCTTTGGGGGGCGTGCGCATAGAAATTGACGGGGTCGATGAACCAACCTGTGCTTACTTACTCGGTCAAACCTTAGAAGTGATCCTCAATCGAGGTGGCCAAGAATTCGTCTTCCCTATGACGGTTGCCTATGCTCATAAGGGGATATTTGGTTTACAACTCAACGAATTGTCTCATCAACAACGAATCCAATACGTCCAATGTACATTTGCACGTGCAGATACATGGGCGAAATGGCAACAAGGTTATCAATCAGATAAACCTCTATCGAGTATGCAGGCTGTACTGCAAGTCGGCTTTAATGGATACAAACGCTTGCTGCAACATTGTCCTAAGTTTGTTCAGGTCAGTGTGGATGCACTTTTATTTTGTATCGAATTTATTTGGTCACTAAGACCTCGTTATGTCCCAATCAGGACCTCAAGTCATGCTAAATAATAAAAAACTAACAGCGTTGACAACGGCTATCACTCTCATGTGTATGTCGTGCAGTCTCGCGGCACAAGAAGTAAGTCAGCAACAAGCAACGCCTTTGGCACAGCAAGATGCTGAAGATTCGACCGTGTTTAAGCGCGTCATCCCATTTAGTCAATTAGGTTACAGTGGTTCAATTGCTATCCAAGGTAGTGAGGCCAGTGCTTATATTGGTTTCGGTTCGCGACTCGATGAGGTGGTATCTAAAGCAACGTTGCACTTTGATATCACACCTTCGCCAGCGTTGCTCTCTTTGGTTTCTCACGTCAAAGTGTATTTGAACAACGAACTTATGGGAGTAGCGTCAATCGTCGATGGCCAGCAAGGCAAAAAGTTGAGCTTATCTATGCCGCTGGACACTCGTTACTTTAGTAATTACAACCAAATTCGCTTTGAGTTAATAGGGAATACTCAGAAAGACTGTGCTAACCCCAATGACTCGAGCATTTGGGCTGAGATTAGCCAAAGTAGTCGAATTGAGATGCTTGCTCAAAAGACAGTGCTGGAAAGTGACTTGAGTTTGTTACCGGCTCCTTTTTTTGATGTCCGTGATTTCAGCCAGTTAAATCTGCCTGTCGTGATGGGTAGCAAATACGATTTAGATGATGTCAAGGCTGCCGGTGTCTTGAGCTCTTACTTTGGTGCTCTTGCGGGTTGGCGTGGTGCTCAATTCCCTTTTAGTGTCGACACGTTACCTAAGCGCAACGCCATTGTCTTTGTTACCAATGACAACAAACCTGAGTTTCTGAGAGATTTTCCAGACACGGATGGCCCTCGTCTTCAAGTCATCACTCATCCAACAGACCCGTACGTGAAGCTTCTTCTGGTGACAGGCCGTGACAGTAAGGAGCTTAACATTGCGGTGCAAGGTTTGGCGTTGGGAAACCAACTTCTTACTGGACCAATCGCGAAGATTAATGAAGTCAAACAAATCAAACCACGAGTCCCGTACGATGCGCCAAACTGGGTGAGTACGGCTCGTCCTGTTGCATTGTCTGAGTTAGTCGAACAAAAAAGCATGCTGCAAGTGGAAGGCCGAACGCCTCCACCAATCAACGTAAGTTTGCGTTTACCACCCGATCTCTTTACTTGGCAAAGCCGTGGTATACCGATGGATCTTAACTATCGTTATTCACCGCCTGCTGCGGATCATTCCGGCTCTCGTCTGACTTTGAGTATTAATGACCAATTCATTGAGGCGTTCAACCTAACCACAAAAGGTCAAGGTGGAGAATCTAACCGTATACGTGTTCCTTTGTTAGATGATGGCATTCTAAGTGGTGATACGTTTGTTCGCATTCCGGCTTTTAAGGTGGGTAGTCAAAACCGAATCGAGTTCGAATTTGGCTTTGCTTCGGTGACCGATGGGCAGTGCCAGGTAACGCAGCCAAGTAAGCAATACGCGGTTATTGATGGTGATTCTACTATTGATTTTAGTGGTTTCCCCCACTACATCGAAATGCCGAACATGCGCGCTTTTGCTACATCCGGTTTTCCTTACACTCGCATGGCTGATTTGTCAGAAACTGCTATTGTTGTTCCAGAGAGTGCTCCAAAAGAAGTGTTGCAAACCTTCTTAAACGTCATGGGGTCATTGGGACGTGACTCTGGGTACCCAGGTATTCAGGTGCTTTTGACAGATAAATGGAATGCTGAGCAACTAAAAAATAAAGATATCCTGACGATTGGTGTTGTGGATGCACTAGAAGAAGCCGCTAATAATCCTGACCAAGTTAACTTAGTGGTTAAAGAGGGTCAGAGACAAATTCGCCTACCAAGCAAAAATGAAAAGCAGCTCGGAATGAACTGGATGAGTCCAAGTGATGCTCGTCAAGCCGCCGCAGATTATGTTTCTGTCGAGGCAGAAGGCTCTTTTGCTGCTATTTATGGTGCAGAATCGCCATTTACGAAAAAACGCAGCGTCATTTCTATTATGGCGGCTCACCCGTCAGATTTTTCGTCGGTTGATCGCGCGTTGGCTGACTCCGGTAAAGTGGAGCACATGTTTGGCTCGGTGGTGACGTTGAGAAATAACGAAGTAGCAAGCTACAACGTGGGTTCGCACTACTATGTCGGTAAGCTTCCTGTGTGGCAGCTCGTTTGGTATCACTTCTCTAATCACCCAGTCATCGTTGCGTGCTTTGCCGCCTTGCTAGTGGTGATCGTAACCATTGTGCTTTGGCGCGTATTACGTCAAGTCGCGTCTAGACGTTTAGAAAAAACTGAGGAAGAGGAATAATGAAAAAACTCATCTCGTTCCTTATGTTGTTCGTGTCTCCTTACTTGTGGGCTAACACCTGCGAGTGGCCACAATGGGAAACATTTAAGTCGGTATACATGGAGCAAGGCCGAGTCGTTGATGGCAGTGACGAGCGTATGATTACAACCTCGGAAGGCCAATCTTACGCATTGTTCTTTGCCTTGGTTGCCAATGACCCTAAAACCTTCGATCAGGTTTTAAAATGGACTCAATCACATTTGGCTGGTGGGGATTTGACGGCAAGGCTTCCTGCTTGGTTGTGGGGAAGAAAAGAAAATGGTCAGTTCGGAGTCTTGGATTCTAACCCAGCGTCAGATTCTGATTTGTGGATAGCTTACTCCCTTGTTGAGGCGGGGAGATTATGGAATAACTACTACTATCAGACCCTTGGACATCTGATCGCGAGTCGTATTTTACGTGAAGAAACCGTCAACATAGCGGGAGTTGGAACGGTATTGTTGCCAGCTCCAACGGGCTTTGATGCCGACGGCCAGTACCGTGTGAATCCGAGTTATGTTCCGTTACAACTGATTGCTCGTATGCAGTCGCTGTACCCGCAATACAACTGGGACTCAATGTATAAGGCAAGTGTTCACATGCTAGAGAAAACGATGCCAGCTGGCTTTAGCCCAGACTGGGCAGTATTGAGAAATGGTCGTTATAGCTCAGATGTGGTTACAGGGCCGATGGGCAGTTACAACGCCATCCGCACTTATCTTTGGGCGGGTATGCTAAATGACCAAGTTTCAGAAAAAGCAGTATTAGTACAAAAAATGCAGCCGTTTGTCGCGGCAACCAAAGCCCTTGGTGCGCCAGCGAGAGAAGTAAATACTGAAACGGGTAAATATACCCAAGCAGGAAGCGCAGGTTTTTCTGCTGCGGCTCTTCCGTTACTCGCGGCTTCTGGTGAATCTACGCTCTTGGAGACGCAGTTTCGTCGTGCTCAAAATGAACTTGTGGTGGACAAAAACGATCATTATTACGACAACGTATTAAGTCTATTTGGGCTTGGTTGGCATGAAGAACGTTACCGTTTTGGTGTGCAAGGTGAATTGCTTCCTGTATGGAGCGAGAGATGTCAGTAACAGGACGCGCGTTATGGTGGATTCCACTGGTTGCTTTGGCGACTGGTGGCGTCGGCACTGTGCATGCAGAAAGCTTTAGTTCAAAACCTCTGACAAAGTCGCAGCTCGCACAGGTCTACAAGCCTATCGAGCTGGTTCAATTTTCCACATCATTAGCACGAGTTGACTCGGTTGAGTGGTTGGTTGAGCAGCTAAAACTGGCGGACGCGATTGGCCGAGATGATATTGTCGAGAGTACTCTGGAGAGGCTGTTCGCGATTGAAGAAAGCAATCCAACGGGGCTTTTCTATCAAGCGAATATGTATCTGAAACGTAAGCAGCCAGAATTAGCAAAACCGGTATTTGAGCGCTTAATCAGACAGGCGCCTCATTCGACTCAAGCGAAAAACTTGTCATCGATTATGGCTATTCAGGGAGAGAAAAGAGCGGATTATCAGCGCGCTCAGTTGCTTGCAAAATCTGGTCGTTACGATGAAGCGATTCAAGCTTACAAAGCCCTTTTCCCAAATGGAATGCCATCACCAGCGTTACAACTGGAATTCCTACAGTTGCAAAGTAATTTGCCAGGCAGTTGGAGCTCGGTAAAACAGGGACTGGAACGTTTAAATGCAAATTATCCTACTGTTCCGTCTTTTCAACTCGCGTTAGCCAACCACATTCGCAAAGAGAATCCTGCTGATCCATGGATTCTCGATACCTATAAAAAGTTAGCGCTTGCTCCTTCGGTTGGAACAAATGCGGCAACGTCGTGGTTGCGTGCATTGGATCAATTGCCTATTTCAGATCAAGTTGTTCAGCAATATGCCATCTTAGCTAGCTACTACCCGTCTGACATGGAGATACAAAGAGCGAATCAAAGCGCGAAAGATCGCTGGAAAAAGGAAAAGGAACTACGCAAAGACCCCACTTATCTCGCCAAGCTCAAAGGGTTAGCGTTGCTCGAGGAAGATAAAACCGACCAAGCAGAAGCTCAGCTGCGTTATGCGTTGACGACTCGTCCGCAAGATCCTGAATTGCTTGGTGCTATGGGTAAGGTTTATCTACGTAGAGGGCAGCAACAAAAAGCGCTCGGATACTTTAAACAGGCTCAGCACTTAGATCATAATCCTGACTCGGCCTCAAAATGGGCAGCGCTAATCGAGACTTCTCAATATTGGGCGTATCTTGATCAAGGTGATGCCTTGGTCGAAAAAGGCCAGTTTAAGCAAGCAGAAAGCGCTTATCGAAAAGCGATTCAAGTAGATAAATCCCAACCTTATGCTTATTCATCATTAGGCTCTTTGTATCTGGTACAAGAAAATTATGCCGCGGCAGAGAAGGTTTTCAAACAAGCTTTGCAACTGGATAGCAGCAATAGCTCTGCATTGCGTGGTCGCTTAGATGTTCGTATTCAGCAGCAAGATTGGTCTGGCGCGGAAGCACTCGCGCGCAGTTACTCAGCCCAACAGCAGAAAGTGGTCGCTGAAAAAATAGCGAGCATCAAGTCGGAAGTTATTTTGACTCGTCTGCGGATCGCAATCGCTCAAAATGATCAGGCAACGATGAAAGCGTCCGTAGAGGAATTGATAGCGCTACAGCCAACCTCCCCATGGTTAAGGCTTGATATTGCTGATGTTATTCATTCAATGGGCGACAAAGTACGCGCGGATACGCTGATGTCCGATTGGGCTACATCTAGTAATGACCCTGAAATGAAATTTGCTTACGCGCTTTATCTCGCGCAGGACTTCAACGTGAATGAGGCCATCGCTGAGCTAGAGAGTATCGCACAACATGACATGACAGACGCAATGCAGCGCAATTTAACCCGCTTGAAGCTTGATGCTCAGTTGAGAGACATTCAAACGCGTTACTTAGCTTCTCCCGAATCAGTAATGGCGACATTACGTGCGCTAGAGTCGGATTATCAAGGTCAAATTCAACCGCTCGCTCGTCTAGTGAGTGCGTGGTTAGACATTGATGAAGTTAAGGAAGCTGAGAGGATTTTCCAAAACATTTCGCTTTCAGAAGATTGGTCAACCGATGACAAACTGGCTTACGGCAGCATGATGGTAAGCTTGAATCACTTTGAAGATTTTGACCGTTGGTACGCGGACTTAGCATTAAATTCCGCAACACAAGATTTAAGTGCTTCGGAAGCATTACAGCTTGATGAACTCAAAACCCGTCGACTGTTGAGTCAAGCGGATCTGATGCTGGTTAATCAACAGCCTAAGCTTGCGTTGGATTTGTATGAACAAGTTTCTTTAAAGCCTGAGCCATTTAAAACTCAAGCAGAAATTGGCATGTTGCAAGCTAGTGCTTTGACTGGGTATGAAGCGACGTATCACGACATGCACCTCATTTTGAATAAAAAGCGCGATAGCTTAACTGCGGCACAGTTGATGACAGTGGCCGCGGTGTTTAATCAACAAGGCTATCGAAATGACGCTAATGCGCTAAATCAGTTGTTGGATGCGATGCCTGATGCTGACGCATTAGCATTTCGCAATAGCATGTCTATAGCAATGGAAAATCAACAGTGGGCGTTAGCTGAAACACGCGCCTATCAAGCCTTAAATCGTGACCGAATGGATAAAAATCGTGAACCTGAAGAGGCGAAAAAAGAACCCCTAAGCTTACGCGAGCTATATGATACTGCTGACGACTACTGGTTGACTCGTAACGTCAAATCGGACATCGATAAACTGCATGATCGGAGTGATGGGCATGTCATGATTGGCTGGGATTACAGTGCACGAGATGGCCGTAATACTTCGAATCAAGTGCCCATAGAAGCCCGAATCCCGATAGAGAGCTGGGATGGGCACCTGTTGCTAAAAGCCGATTATGTTTCTATCGATTCAGGTCAGTTGGACTATTATGAAAAAACCACCGATTCTGACAGCACTTCGTTCCAAAATGACGCATCAGGTATGGCATTTGGAGTGGGCTGGCAGGCTGAAGATTGGTTGGTCGATATCGGCACGACACCAATTGGTTTCGACCATACCACATGGGTTGGTGGTGTGCGCATCAATGGGGACCTGGGTGAGTTCGGTTGGACGGCAGAAGCTTCGCGTCGCCCTGAGACCAGTAGCGCGCTTTCTTATGCTGGAATGTCTGTCCCTAGCGGCACGACTGACCCTCAAGGGACTAAATGGGGCGGAGTTGCTCGTACTGGTGTGAAGTTGAGCTCAAGTTGGGACATTGGTGGCCCTTACGGTTTTTGGAGTAGCTTGCAGTATCATGTTTTGACTGGTGAAAAGGTTGAGGACAACACTCGTTTAGGCGTGCTAGGTGGAGCGTACTACAAGTTAATTGCAACGGATGACCAGCGTTTAAGTATAGGTACAAACTTAATTTACCTTGATTACGACAAAAATCTGGGTGAGTACACGCTAGGTCACGGTGGCTACTACAGCCCGCAAAGTTACTTCTCGGTGTCTTTACCTATCAACTTTTATGGCCGATACAACAGTTCTTGGTCATATCAATTGAGTGCATCCGTCTCTAACTCTTGGACTAAGGAAGACGCGCCATACTTATCGACAGTAGCGGAGTCAGACAAAGGTGGTGGTTTTGGTACGTCGTTGCAAGCGGCGGTAGAAAAGCGAGTCAGCAAACGTTGGTATCTTGGTGCGTTAGTCGATGTACAACGTTCTGAGTTTTATACACCAAACCATTTCATGCTTTATGCCAAGTACACCTTTAATGATCGTTGGCAACCAATAGAGTATCCGCCAGCAGCACCAACGTTGTATAGCGACTTCTAACAAAAAACAAAGGCCGGAAATCCCGGCCTTTGTTGTCTTATTCCTAGAAGAATGCGGCGCTTAGTACAAAATTGAGTAAAGCTGGCGACGATATTTGCTTGCTAATGCGTTACCTTGACCTAGCGCACTGAGAATATCCATAAAAGTCTTCTTCACGTCACCGTCTTGGGCGCCCAAGTCTTTTTTAAGAATATTCCACAGCAGTTCCAACGCTTCTTCATCCCGACCAACTTGGTTGTATTGTACCGCCAATTCACAAGCGAGTTCGAAGTTTGCCATGTCTGCTGCGTATGCTTGTTCTAGTCGCTGTAACTCAGGGCTATCTGCAGCCTGCAAATGCAGCTCGAGCTTGGCTATTAGGCTCTTGTAGTAGTTATCTTGATACTCGAGAGGGATAGCGTTCAGTAGTTCTTGGGCAATATCAAATTGTTTGGTTTCTAGCAAACAATCAGCCATCGCGAGTTTCACATCACCACGCTCTTGCAGCTCTGGCGGCAAAGTGTGGATGATGCTCAAAGCCTGAGCATGCTCACCTTGCTGAAGAAGTTCACTGACTTGTTTTAATAGTTGTTCATCTGGGCTTGGCAAATGCTTTTGTAGCATGGTAGCAATGGCATCAATTGGCTGGGGGCCTCCCAGACCATCGACGGCTTGACCATTTATAAACAGCGCGATAGTTGGCAATACTTGCACGCCAAATTGAGACGCTAAAGCGGGCTGATCTTCACAATTTAGTAGAGCAAGCGTAAATGCACCGTTGTACTGTTGAGCAAGAGATTGCAACTCAGGGAGTATCTGTGCGCTTTCTGGCTGAGCGTTGGCCCAAAAGTGGATCAAAACGGGCGTGTTCATTGATCCTTCAAGCGTTTCGCGAAAGTTCTGTTCTGTTATCTCAACGATAAATGGGGATTGCATCAGAGTATCCTTGCCTTGTGTCTTGTCGTTGATATTAGATATGGAGTTGATTTAGGTGAAATTCAAGCGACATTCACCATCAATAATGATCATTCTATTTTGAGAAAACGTGAGGTAATAGAGTGAGGTTATTGCTGCTCAGGTGTTAGATAAAAAGAAAACGCTGCCGAAGCAGCGCAATTCTAATGCTATTTGTTAGTGCGGTATCAAAATAGGATGAACATGGTCAACACTACACCCACACTAAGCCAGTTAAGCTGATTTAATGTCATTGTTGCCTCGCAGTAGTATAAACATTGCTACAAAACGTAATGGGTGGCGATACCAAATCTAAGCAACTCAATCACTTTGGGCGAAAGAATCCCCGCTGAATTGCGTAGAAATTGATTCGTTTAGTTGAGGTTTTTTTAACCTACATGTTCATAATGACATCACATTGTTACGGTGAAATTACATTTCGACAAAACTTTTTTATGCAGCCTGTCGCAAAATTTTATCAAGTACACGGGTTGGTAATAGTCTTTTCAAGACTGCGAATAATTTAGTCGGTGTAGTAATTCGATAACGAATTTTCGGTGAAACGCTAGTTAATGCATGAAGAACTGGTGCGATGCAAGACTCTGCAGGCAAAACAAATCGATTATTAGACTTGTCGTTGTTGAGTCGCTCTCTTTGTCCTTCATAAGCATGACGATGGGGGCTAGATTCAATATCAACCCACTTCTCAAAGGCTCGTAATGCATTGTTTCTAAATTGAGTTTCGATCGGTCCTGGTTCTATCAATGCCACTTTGATATTCGTATCCGCAAGCTCTAGCCTGAGCGTATCTGTCCAGCCTTCTAAGGCAAATTTTGATGCATTATAGGCACCACGGTATTTCATTGCGGCAAAACCAAGAACAGAGCTGTTTTGTATGATGCGTCCTTCGCCTTGCTGGCGCATATGAGGAAGCACCTCTCTGACCAACTGGTGCCAACCAAAAAAGTTGGTCTGAAATTGATCTTGAAGAGCCTCGGTGGGTAAGTCTTCCAGTGCTCCGGGCTGACCATAGGCACCATTATTGAACACTGCGTAAAGCTTACCTTCTGCTAACTCTAGCGCTTGCTTCACGCCCGAAGAAATGCTTTCTGGGCTATTTAGGTCTAGATTGATGCAGGTTAGCCCTTCATTAATTAGGCGCTGGACATCTTGTTCTTTCCTACAAGATGCAATGACATTAAATCCCTTGTTTTGTAGGGCGTGAGCGCACACGTAACCGATGCCGGTTGAACAACCCGTAATAAGAATCGACTTTTTCATAATTTAATTTAAGACTCAGAAACCTTGATTAGAGCCATCATTCATCAGCTCCGGTCATGAAGCAAGTGCTTGAGTGCTGGCTCTATTCTGGAGTAGCTAAATTTAAAGCCCAGTTCGGTGAGTTTTTTGGGTTTGGCTCTCATGCTATCAAACAATAAGCAGGAAGATTCTCCCATTAGGAGTTCCATCGCCCATTTAGGCGTGAACAAGATATGCGGACGTTTTAGCGTTTTAGCTAGTGTGCCGCTGAATATACGATTAGTCACAGGATGGGGGGCGCACATATTGAATGCACCGTGGGCATGTGGTGTTTCAAGCAAGTACATGATGGCGCGGACCATATCTAGGATGTGAATCCAAGGCATGTACTGATTACCGTTCCCAAGTGGGCCGCCTACGCCAAGCTTGTAAGGTAATAGCATTTTTGCCAACGCACCACCATTAAGGCCGAGTACCACGCCAGTTCTCAGTAGACAAACCCGTGTTTGTTCCGACTCTGCGCGCTTGGCTATTTGCTCCCACTTTGCACAAACCTCGTGAGGAAAGTCGTCGCTATTAACATGTAAGCACTCATCAAACGGATGGTCTTGTTGATCACCATAGTAGCCAACTGCCGAGCCACTAATAAAAACAGAGGGAGGTTCGGTACTTGCGTGGATCAGCTCAACAATTTGCTCGGTAATTTTCCAACGACTTTTGCAGATTTTTTCTTTTTGCTCGCTGGTCCACCTTTTATCCGCAATAGGCTCACCTGCAAGATTAATGACGGCATCAACGTGATTTAGATCGGCGAACGACTCGAGCGAGTCAAGGTATTCGATATTACCCAGATCAGCATGCTGTAGGCGTTGTTTTGCTCGCTCTGGAGAGCGTGTAAGTAGCATAACCTGGTGAGTTGATAGCAGCTTGAGCAACTCCGAGCCAATAAACCCAGTGCCACCTGTGAGTAATATCTTCATGTTATCTCTTTGAATGTACACGTATTAGAACATTATAGTCGTTTTGTGCTTAGCTTGATCATCTCAACACCATTATTTCTGGGATAGTGACAAGCTGGCAGAGATACTATTAACTTCACATATTAGAAAATATGTAACTAAATGTTATAGATGGCGCTAGTGCATTCACGGTAGAAGAGTGAAATCTATGCCAGACTAGAAGTTATCGCTCATTGGAATGGCGTAATCAGTTTGCACAATCAAGGAGGATAGGCATGGAAGCATTTGTTGCGCTTTTTCGAGCGCTCCTCAATAGTGCTCGTGACTTATTACCCATCATCATTGTTATCACTTTTTTCCAATTAGTCGTTTTGCAAGAGCCGCTGCCCAACCTGGTCTCCATTCTTTTTGGCTTGTTGCTTGTCGTTTTAGGATTAACCTTTTTTATCTTTGGCCTAGAACTTGGTCTTTTTCCTATCGGAGAGAGTATGGCTCAAGCCTTTGCAAAAAAAGGCAGCGTGTTTTGGTTATTAGTCTTTGCGTTTTGTTTGGGGTTTGGCACCACGATAGCTGAACCTGCATTGACCGCGGTAGCGGAAGAAGCCTCAGAAGTTGCGGCAGAGGGCGGAATGATCGCTAACTCAGAGCAGTCCATGCAGGATTACGGAGAAGGACTTCGAGTAACAGTAGCTCTCTCTGTGGGGATAGCCATCGTTATCGGCGTTTTGCGTATCTTAAAAGGGTGGCCGATTCATTACATGATAATTGGTGGCTATGTAGGCGTTGTAATACTGACGTGGTTTGCACCTGAAGCCATTATTGGCGTCGCTTACGATTCAGGAGGTGTAACAACGTCCACCATAACAGTACCTTTGGTCACTGCACTGGGCGTCGGTTTAGCGTCTTCTATTAAAGGGCGCAACCCTATGGTGGATGGCTTTGGTTTAATCGCTTTTGCCTCGCTGTTACCGATGATGTTTGTGATGGTTTACGGAATGGTCGTAACATGATTTCAATTGATCATTTCCTAGACACTTTATTATCGACCGTTAGAGACGTCGTTCCCATCGCCAGCATTATTTTTGGTTTTCAGTTAGCCGTGTTAAGGCGTCCTGTTAGCAACCTTAAGAAAGTTTTGCTTGGGTTCGTTTATGTGATTTTCGGGCTAGCTCTTTTTTTACTTGGATTAGAAATGGCGTTGTTTCCACTTGGGGAGACGATGGCTGTGCAATTAACGGCGCCGGAGTTTTTACAAGAGTTCAAAGTATCGGTAGGGAAAGCCTTAATGTGGGTCGACTATTATTGGGTTTACACCTTCGCCTTTTTTATAGGCTTTAGTACCACGATTGCAGAGCCTTCTTTAATCGCTGTAGCGATAAAAGCAAACCAAGTCTCTGGAGGCAGTATCAGTATTAACGGCTTGCGCGTAGCCGTTGCGTTTGGGGTGGCAATTGGTATTGCATTAGGGAGTTACCGGATTGTCGTGGGCGATCCCATTCATTATTACATCATCGCGGGTTACATCGTCGTTGTGATTCAAACGTTTTACGCTCCTAAGCTTATTGTTCCACTCGCCTACGATTCTGGAGGCGTAACAACTTCTACCGTCACTGTCCCACTTGTAACTGCATTAGGGTTAGGGCTTGCTTCGACCGTCCCTGGAAGAAACCCAATGATTGATGGCTTTGGCTTGATCGCGTTTGCCAGTCTATTTCCTATGATCTCTGTGATGGGCTATGCGCAAATAACCCAGTGGCTGAATAAAAACGTCTCGGAGGAAGAAGAAAATGCGCTTTAAATTGATACTTGCGTTTGTTGAAGACAGCAAAACAGACAAGGTGTTGGACGCTGCACGCGATGCTGGTGCGACCGGTGCAACAGTGATTAACAATGCTCGCGGGCAAGGTTTAAATCAAAAGCGAACGTTTTTTGGTTTAACGCTAGAAGTGCAAAAAGATGTGCTGCTGTTTGTGGTCGAGGAACATCTATCTCGACACATATTAGAGACCATTAATGAGGTTGGTGAATTTGACAGAGAGTCGGGACAGGGGATTGCTGTTCAGATCGATATTGAAGATGCAGTCGGTGTCGCGCATCAAGTCGAGACATTGACCAAAGTAGTCGAGGATGAATTATGAGTGATCAAACGATAATTAGAGTTCGAGATGTTATGGCGGCAACGTATGTAATGGTTGATGGACTGATGACCGTATACGAAGGCATAACGCTAGCGAAAAAATACCAAGTCAAAGCGCTGGTGGTGAAAAAGCGAGATGATAATGATGAATATGGCATCGTGTTGATGAATGATATCGCCAAAAAGGTGCTGGCGAATAATCGTTCTCCTCAGCGCACAAATATTTATGAAATCATGACCAAGCCCGCTTTGTGTGTCGAACCAGATATGAACGTAAAATATTGTGCACGTTTGTTTGAGCGATTTGGCATAAGCAGAGCGCCGGTCATTGAAAGTGGCGAGGTCATTGGGATGGTGAGTTATAACAATATTGTCATCAACGGTATGGTGCGAGAAGAAGTGTAATAGGTTGATATAAATGAAAAATCAACGAATTTTTTCTCAAGTCAGCGACTGTTACAAAGAACTAAAATATTTAATATATGTTAGGTTGCATATGTGTTAATTCACCATTATTCTTTGCGCCCTAAGCCTAATGTCGAGGAATCTGTATCATGCCTTTAGTCTCTTGCCCCGTGTGTGAGAAACAAATCTCAAAACGCGCTCATGCATGTCCAGGATGCGGAGAGCCCGATCCGCTGCACCATCTAGCCAAATCAAAATTTATGTCGATGGTGTTTTGGATACTGGTGTTGGTTGGAACAGCGTATGCAGCATGGTTCTATGTTTTGCCTATGGTCATTGAATCATTGCGCTATCAGTAGTATTCAAACCGTCGTAGGTTGAGCTGCTAAAAAAATGCCGTAGAATGACCTCATACTTTTTGAGGAGACAATGTCGTGAAACTATTTTTTGCCTCAGACCTGCATGGCTCTTTGCCAGCAACTAAAGAAACCATTGAGCTATTTCTGGCCTCTGGTGCGCACCACATGATTTTGCTAGGAGATACGCTAAACCATGGGCCGCGAAACCCTATTCCGGAAGGCTACAACCCTCCACAGGTAGCAGACTTATTGAACCAATACAGTGATCAAATTATTTCTGTACGTGGCAACTGTGATAGTGAAGTGGACCAAATGCTATTGAAGTTTCCAATGATGATGGATTACTCATGGGTGCTACTTGAATCTGGCAAGAGAATCTTTTTGACTCATGGTCACTTGTACAACTCTGAAAAACGGCCGCCACTGCGCGAAGGTGATATCATCGCCCACGGGCATACACATGTTCCCGTCGCAGAGATGCAAGATGGAGCCATTATATTCAACCCAGGCTCGATGACATTCCCACGTAATGGCTTACCGAGAAGCTTTGGTACTCTAGAAGACAATAAGCTAACGGTAAAAACGCCAGAAGGCGAAGTATTAGCACAAACCATGATTTAACGGTTTTACTAAGTAAAAAAATAGGGAGCGAATTGCTCCCTATTTTGTGTCTGAATGTCCTAAATCGCGTTCTGGGTCGATAATGTCTCTAACGCGCTGTTTTAGCACCTTGGCTTCAGGAAAGCCGCTGTCTTTTTTCCGTTCCCAAATTTGCTGGCCATTACAGAAAATTTCGAAGCGACCACCTGTGTCCGGGTGTAAGCTGATTGTTTCTATTTCTTCGCTAAAAGTATGCAGTAATTCTTGCGATAGCCAAGTTGAACGCAACATCCAGTTGCACTGGCGGCAGTAATAAATATCAATGATTGCTTTATCCATGAAACTTTCCTTTTAATCTTTTTAAACCAGCAACTTGATGCCCACCGCAAACGTGAGAATTTCGAATGCAACTTTAATCACTCTGTTACTGTATCGAGTCGCGGCCCATGCGCCTAAACTGCCGCCTAGAAAAGAGCTTAACAATAAAACAGGTAACCAAGCCCAGTGAATAGGCGCCCCTGCCTGTACGACGGCAATGCCTCCAATGCCATTCCAAAACAGGCCGACACAAATCATGGTGTAAGCAACGGCTTGTTTGTAGTCGTAACCAAACCAGCGCACCAAAAATAGTGTCACGAGCAAACCAGAACCTGCGGTAAGAGATCCGTTAATGATGCCGATAAACAGTAAGCCAATTCCACCAATAACCCAACCGATAGGATGACGGTTACGTATTACTTCAGCTTGGCCTAGCGATGTCTTAAATCGCGAGTAGATACCTAGCGCTAGGATCATCGTGCCGAGCATCTTTTCCGCGATACCATCAGGGATCTGTACAATTAAGTTAGCCCCTAAAATCACGCCAATACTACCGGACAAGATAAGGTAGAGCGCGACTTTCCATTTAATAGTGCCTGATCTTAAATGCGTGCTTGCTGCGCCTAAGCCTAAAGCAACCGAAGCCACCTTATGTGTGCCTAGCGCAACGGAGAACGGTAAGCCGAGAAAGATGAGTAAAGGGAATTGAAGCAAGCCTGCTCCGCCACCAGAAAGTGAAGCCAGCGTGTTGGCGATTAGTGAACCGAAAAAAAGGGTAAGGGTATCTAGCCAATCCATAAGCAAAACAAAGGGGGCGTCTTGCCCCCTTATCATCCAATCAAAATTAGTTTTTAAACAGTACCGAAGAACCGTGGTTCAAGCTAGTGAGCAATAGTGTTTTTTCGTTCACGACGTCAATACGACGACTTTGCTCCGCATCTAGCTTAAAAATTTGAGTAATCAAACGTAGCTGTGCTTCGGAAAAGTCTTTTGATTGAGAAGATGAAATATCTTTAAACTCCGAAGGCGAGACCAACAAATAGTTGTCACTTACTTCCCAGCGGCCTTTTTCCGAGATATTTATCGTTGATTCTGCGGTTGAACCTTGAGCGAATAGTTTGATATTTGCTACGCGAATATAGTCACCATTAGGGAGATATTTCACGTTTGATTCAACATTAACTCGGCGTAGTGGGCCGACAGTATCGTCAGGCAAGCTGTCTGTAATGACTGTCACCATGGTCGACTGCCATTCGTTTGCTGTGAGGAGCTGCTCCACTTTTAGGTCACTTCCCCAATACAACCAACTACTGAAAAGAACGGATACGGCCAAAACCGCAGATGCTAATTTAATCTTCATATTGGCCTCCTTTATTTGCAGATGTCTGTTGGATCGTTTTGACCTGCGAAAATACGCAGTGTTACGTTCTCGTAAGAGTGGTTACTGTCATGAATGTAGTTCAGAATCAGCTGGTTATTTTGTCCACCAGTGGCAATCACTTCCACTGGCAACGAGTCTTCTGCATGGTGCTTCACGTAGCGCTCAATGCATTGCTCTATTGAAGGCAACCAGTTGTTGATTTGAGGGTGATTTACAGGTGTCATCACTGGTACATTTTGATACTCACCAATTTGACGGAATTGGGATTCCGCAGGGTTCGTGAATAACAATACGCAAACAGGAAGCAGCAGAGACAAAAAGATAATGACACGCGGTAGCCAGTTAATCGTGTTAGATGCTGGCTTCGGCTGAGTTTTAGTTGGCTCTACTTGAGGCTCAATATCAGCAGTAGTATCGGTCACTACCTCTGTCGGTAGCATATCGCTCGCTTCTAACTCCACTGCTGGCGCTTCTTGTTCAGAAGAGGTTTCTTCAGCGTCAGTGTTAGAGTCAGTAGAAAATGGGCTCAAGCGTTCCACTGAACAAATGAGTTGGTAGCCACGTTTAGGTACCGTTTTAACAAACTCTGGAGATTTTGTTGAATCCTTCAACATCTTACGCAGAGTAGAAATCGCTTGAGTCAGGCTTGAGTCATCCACCTCAAAACCTTGCTCACGCCAAACAAACTCGTGAAGCTCGTTACGGGTTAAAACTTCGTTTGGTCTCTCTGCCAACATCAGAAGTATACGGCTTTCGTTGCTTCCTAATCGTACAACGTCGTTGCCGTTTTGTTGGTCAGCGAGCGAATTACTATTTGGATCAAAGGTGAACCTTTGAGCAAGTAGAAATTTGGTGCCAATGTTAGTCATTTAGTTCTTCTTAGATGGATGATGTTGTAATTATGGTGATTTATGTCACAAAATTACCGGGGCGCTTGGAGTGCGCACGACATTTTAGATGCTTTTAGACGGGTAGGATAATTAAAATTTTCTAAAAAAACACCGTTTTTAGCAATATTGACCTTGAATTTACATTTGTCAGCCACATGTTAAATGACATCTCGGTAAGGTGATTTCAAGGGGAAAGTCACAAACTTGTCCCTATGAAAAAGCCAATTAGTTTAGATGTTATGGAGCACACATGAGCGAAACCGTATCTCAAAATAAAGAAACTCGTGGTTTTCAATCAGAAGTAAAACAACTACTGCATTTAATGATCCATTCTCTTTATTCAAATAAAGAGATCTTTTTGCGCGAGCTGATCTCTAACGCATCAGATGCATCAGACAAACTGCGCTTTCAGGCGTTATCTAACCCAGATCTATACGAAGGTAATGCAGACCTTTGCGTGAAACTGTCGTTTGATGAAAGCGCAAATACCTTAACCATTTCTGATAACGGTATCGGTATGAGCCGTGATGATGTGATTGAGCACTTAGGAACAATCGCAAAATCTGGTACAGCTGAGTTTTTCTCAAAGCTATCTGAAGAGCAGAGCAAAGACTCTCAGCTTATTGGTCAGTTTGGTGTTGGTTTCTACTCGGCATTTATCGTTGCTGACGCCGTTACCGTGCGCACTCGCGCTGCGGGTCTAGCCGCTGATGAAGCGGTACAATGGCACTCAGCGGGTGAAGGTGAGTACACCATCGAAAACATTACCAAAGAGTCACGTGGTACCGACATCATTCTTCATATGCGTGAAGAGGGTAAAGAGTTTTTGAATGAGTGGCGTCTACGTGACGTTATCAGTAAGTACTCTGATCACATCGGCATTCCTGTTTCAATCCAAACTGTCGTTCGTGATGACGAAGGCAAGGAAACAGATGAGAAGAAGTGGGAGCAAATCAACAAAGCCCAAGCACTGTGGACGCGTAACAAATCTGATATTTCAGAAGAAGAGTATCAAGAGTTCTACAAACACGTATCACATGACTTTGCCGATCCCTTGGTCTGGAGTCATAACCGTGTAGAAGGTAAAAACGACTACACGAGCTTACTATACATCCCATCGAAAGCACCTTGGGATATGATGAACCGCGACCACAAATCAGGCTTGAAACTGTACGTACAGCGCGTATTCATTATGGACGATGCAGAGCAATTTATGCCGTCATACTTACGCTTCGTACGTGGTTTAATAGACTCAAACGATTTACCGCTAAACGTATCGCGTGAGATTTTACAAGACAATAAAGTGACTCAGTCTCTACGTAATGCTTGTACTAAGCGCGTGCTAACGATGCTCGAGCGCATGGCCAAGAATGACGAAGATAAATACCAATCATTCTGGAAAGAGTTTGGTCTTGTGATGAAAGAGGGCCCTGCGGAGGACTTTGCAAACAAAGAGAAAGTTGCAGGTTTATTGCGCTTTGCTTCAACTGAAGTGGATTCTTCTGAGCAAACTGTGGGCTTGGCGTCTTACGTTGAGCGCATGAAAGAAGGTCAAGATAAGATCTACTACTTGACGGCAGACAGCTATGCAGCTGCGAAAAACAGCCCTCACTTAGAACTGTTCAAAGCGAAAGGCATTGAAGTTATCTTGATGTACGACCGCATTGATGAGTGGCTGATGAACTACTTAACTGAGTTTGATGGTAAACAGTTCCAGTCAATCACTAAGGCTGGGCTTGATCTAAGTCAGTTTGAAGATGAAGCAGAAAAAGAGAAGCAAAAAGAAACCGAAGAAGAGTTTAAGTCGGTTGTAGAGCGCACGAAGTCTTACCTAGGCGATCGTGTGAAAGAAGTTCGTACGACCTTCAAACTCGCATCCACGCCTGCTGTTGTGGTAACGGACGATTACGAAATGGGCACTCAAATGGCGAAGCTTCTTGCGGCAGCTGGTCAAGCTGTACCGGAAGTGAAATACATCTTTGAGCTAAACCCTGAGCACGAATTGGTTAAGCGTATGGCTGACGAAGCCGATGAAGAAGCGTTTGGTCGCTGGGTTGAAGTTCTGCTTGGTCAGGCAATGCTAGCGGAGCGAGGCTCTATTGAGGATCCAACAGAGTTCTTAGGAGCCGTTAATCAACTTTTGACTAAGGTGTAATAACCTCTGCAAATCAAAAAGCTCGCATTTCGCGAGCTTTTTGTTTGTTGTCGCAAAATTTTGCATCTCAAGTGCTGAGTTAATAATCAATAGGGCGTGAAAGAGGGTACTGTTAACATTCTTTAGTCTTAATACACTCTTTGCTCAGAGAACCTGTGATAGAATCTGCGACTTGAATGTGAGTAATAAGGCGTGTATTTTTGCTCGCCTATATACGTTATACCGAAACTTATCGTTGCAGGTGCTTCTCAGGTTTGATGTCTAAGAGGTCAGCTATTGTGAGCTTCGGTATAAATCTTAAATATTAAAGAGGATAAATCATGCGCATCATTCTTCTAGGTGCTCCAGGTGCAGGTAAAGGCACACAAGCAAACTTCATCATGGAAAAATACGGTATTCCACAAATCTCTACTGGTGATATGCTTCGTGCTGCTATCAAAGCAGGTACAGAGCTTGGTAAACAAGCTAAAGCTGTTATTGACGCTGGTCAGCTAGTTTCTGATGAAATCATCCTTGGTCTTATCAAAGAGCGCATCGCTCAAGAAGACTGTGCAAACGGTTTCCTACTAGATGGTTTCCCACGTACTATCCCTCAAGCTGACGGCCTAAAAGAAATGGGCGTAGACGTAGACTACGTTATCGAATTTGACGTTGCAGACGATGTGATTGTTGAGCGTATGGCTGGTCGTCGTGCTCACCTTCCTTCTGGTCGTACTTACCACGTGGTTTACAACCCGCCTAAAGTGGAAGGTAAAGATGATGTAACTGGTGAAGATCTTGTTGTTCGTGATGATGACAAAGAAGAAACAGTACGTGCTCGTCTAGGTGTTTACCACGAGCAAACTGCACCGCTAATCAACTACTACGGCAAAGAAGCTGAAGCAGGCAAGACTAAGTATCTTAAGTTTGATGGTACTAAGCAAGTAGCTGAAGTTAGTGCGGATATCGAGAAAGCACTATCTTAATTTGCTGAAGTCAAAAATTTAATATTTTGATATATTGAAAGCGGCCCAAGTGGTCGCTTTTTTTAGTTTACTCGTAAACATATATCTAATTAACTTCAGCTCGGCTATTCGTTACTTCGAGGTTACTTAAATATATGAACCAAGCCGTTTACCATGAATAGGATGTTATGAAAGAGAATAATAAACAGGGTGTACTCCTAGTTAACCTGGGAACTCCTGACGCACCAACCGCTCCTGCCGTAAAGCGTTTTTTAAGTCAGTTTCTTCATGATCACCGAGTGGTAGACATGACTCGATGGCTTTGGTGTCCACTATTGCACGGCGTTATCCTTCCTATCCGAGCTCCTAAAGTTGCCAAACTCTATCAATCAGTATGGATGGAAGAGGGCTCGCCGTTGATGGTGTACTCTAAACGCCAAACTGAAAAGTTAGCACAAAAGCTTGATATACCTGTAGAGCTTGGTATGACGTATGGTAACCCAAGTTTACAATCAGGCTTTGAAGCCCTATTGGCGCAAGGCGTTGATGAAGTCATTGTTTTACCGTTGTATCCGCAATACTCGGGAACAACAACGGCAGCGGTTTCTGACGGAATCACTAAAGCATTTAAAAACCTGCCTGTGATGCCAAGCTTTAGCTTTATTCGTGATTATTACAATCACCCGAAATATATTGAAGCGTTAGCGCATTCAGTTCGTGAACATTGGCAAAAGAATGGTCAGGGAGATTACCTGCTGTGTTCTTATCATGGTATTCCAAAACGCTATGCTGACAATGGTGATGTTTACCCACAGCATTGTGAAGAGACGACTCGCTTGCTTGGGGAAGCGTTAGGTTTAAGTGAACAACAAATTGGCATGACGTATCAGTCCCGATTTGGGAGAGAAGAGTGGCTTCAACCTTATACCGATAAGACCCTAGAGGCACTTCCTGCAAAGGGTGTGAAAAATATTAATGTTGTGACCCCTGCATTTTCTTCAGATTGTTTAGAGACGTTGGAAGAGATCTCGGAAGAGTGTAAAGAGATTTTCCTTGAAGCAGGTGGTGAAAACTTTACCTACATCCCTTGTTTGAACGATAGTGAACTTCATATCGAGATGATGGTTGAGTTAGTTAAATCTAAACTTTAGATACAAAAAAGGGTCGCAATAGCGACCCTTTCTACGTTTAGTTGAGCGATCAAGCGACTTGTACTTGCTGCTCTTCTACTTGCTCTGCCGTGCTGTGCGTATTTTCAGCGCCATGCATCCAGCGAACGAGTGTATTAGAGAACAGGAGCAAGATTACGCCACTTACGGTTGCGCTGACCGCAATACCACTAAAGATAGCCATAGCGCCTAACTCGCCTACGTGAGAACCCACATAGCCCGCAACATAGTTAGCAATCGCATTACAGCCAAACCATGCACCCATCATAAGTGAAGCTAAGCGAAGCGGTGCTAATTTAGTCACCAATGAAAGACCAATTGGAGATAAACACAGCTCGCCTAATGTGTGGAAGAAGAAAGCGCCGACCAACCATAACATCGATGTTTTTACTGTTGTATCTCCACCTTTTTCTAGCACTGCGCCAACCATACAAAGGAAACCAATCGCCAAGAAAAATAGTGCCATCGCAAATTTCACTGGCGAAGTAGGTTCACGTTTACCCAATTTTACCCAAAGGACAGCCAGAACTGGCGCTAGAGTAATAATGAAAAATGGGTTTAGTGATTGGAACCACGCAGCAGGAACTTCGAAACCACCAATCATGCGATCAGTATATTGTTGAGTGTAGATGTTCATCAGGCCACCAGCTTGTTCAAAGCCTGCCCAGAAGACAATAGTGAATAAGCTCATGACCAGAATTACTTTTAGTCGATTCACTTCTTCTTTGGTGAGTGGCTGCTTCGTGGTGGCGTTTTTGTTATTTAGATCTCGTTTCGCCGCTGGTTCGCGGCCAATATCACCAAGCCATGATTGAGCCAGTACCATTTGCATCACTAGGCTAACCAGCATACCCACACCAGCGGCAACAAAGCCAGCTTTCCAACCGTAAGAGGTTGTCACAGAGCCAGAAACGACGCCGGCAAGTAATGCACCTAAGTTGATACCCATATAAAAGATAGTGAATGCGCCGTCACGACGGTTGTCACCTTCTTGATAAAGGTCGCCAACCATGGTTGAGATATTTGGCTTAAAGAGACCGTTACCAGTGATAAGTAGGCCAAGACCTAAATAGAAACTGTGTAGCGAACCAATACCTAAAGCATCAGCAGGAAGTGCAAGAGTAAACTGGCCGATGGCCATTAACGCGCCACCAAGCAAAATTGAGCGACGTTGACCTAAATAGTTATCTGCTAGGTAACCACCGATAAGAGGCGTGATATACACAAGCCCTGTGTATATGCCGTATAGGTCTAATGCGTCTTTGGTTGACCAGCCAAGGCCGCCATTCATTGTTGTATCAGTAAGGTAAAGCACGAGAATGGCACGCATTGCGTAGTAAGAAAAGCGTTCCCACAGTTCTGTACCGAACAATAAGAACAGGCCACGTGGATGACCAAAATATTGATGTTGGTTTGACATAAGCTCTTCTAATAATAGTTATTACATTTTTTAACGACTTCTACGTATACAATGCAATTCAACGAGTGACAAATAATAAAATTTTGCCATTCAACTATTTTTGTTTGTTAAGTGGCTGTTTTTGATTGGATTTGCAGATTATATGATGGTGTATTGGTTGTGTTACAAACTTAATTTCCATTTTTGCCTATGGACTTCTTTATCGTAAGTTACTGAAAAATGTCGTTAATGCGAGCGATGTATAATCATACTTTTATAGATAAACTGAATATCAATGACTCAACTTTGGCTTAATGCTAGGATAAAAACAAAATAGAATTGGCTAGTAAAAAGATGAAACGTTGGTATCTACTTTATTGTAAACGTGGGGAGCAGGTTAGGGCGAAACAACACCTTGAAAATCAAGGTGTAGAGTGCTTTTATCCAACTGTAGAAGTTGAGAAGATTTTGCGCGGTAAAAGACAAAAAGTCGAGGAACCGCTGTTTCCTTGTTACGTATTCGCTTACTTTGATTATGAGCAAGGGCCAAACTTCACCTCAGTCCGCTCTACTCGAGGTGTTGTTGACTTTGTGCGTTTTGGTGCTCAACCGAAAGAAGTTCAAGGTGACTTGGTCTTCGAATTGATGCAGCTAGAAAAGTGTTGTAATGACAATACCGTTTCTGAATGTATGCCAAAACCAGGCGATCAAATTAGAGTTAAAAGCGGTCAATTTGCGGGCATAGATGCCATCTTCCAAGAACAAGATGGTGAGAAACGCTCAATTATGCTAGTTCAGATGATCACCAAGCGTGTGCCTGTCAGCATAGACAATAGTGATTTAGATTTAAAATAGCCTAATTCCATCAAACATAAAAAGAGGTGCAAAAGCACCTCTTTTTGATCGTATCTAATTTTCTGTCTGTTTTAAAAGGGTTGGACGAACCGACCCTTATCTTTATCGTAGAGAATTAGTATGAGTCGTTGTGAACGGTCTGTACTGCACGACCTGATGGGTCAACACAGTTTTGGAACGATTCATCCCATTCAATCGCCTTCGCTGAAGAACACGCTACTGAAGGGCCTCCTGGTACACACTCTGCTGCTGATGGAAGTGGGAATAACTCTTCAAAGATTTCACGGTACACGTAGCCTTCTTTTGTCGTTGGCGTGTTGTATGGGAATCGATATTGAGCTGTTTCCATCTGCTGGTCTGTCACTTTCTGTTCCGCGACTTCTTTCAGCGTATCGATCCAGCTGTAGCCAACGCCATCAGAGAATTGCTCTTTTTGACGCCATGCGATCGATTCTGGCAGGTAGTGCTCGAAGCACTCACGAAGGATGTGTTTCTCCATTTTACCGTTGCCACACATCTTGTCTGCTGGGTTCAAGCGCATTGCTACATCTATGAACTCTTTATCTAGGAAAGGTACGCGTCCTTCAACTCCCCATGCTGCCAGCGACTTGTTAGCACGAGCACAGTCGAACATGTTCAGAGCAAGCAGTTTACGCACTGTCTCCTCGTGGAACTCTTTCGCGTTTGGCGCCTTGTGGAAGTAAAGGTAGCCACCAAAGATTTCGTCAGCGCCCTCACCAGACAATACCATCTTGATACCCATCGCTTTGATCTTACGACCCATTAAGAACATAGGTGTTGATGCGCGGATAGTCGTCACGTCATACGTTTCAATGTGGTAAATCACGTCACGAATCGCGTCCAAACCTTCTTGAATCGTGTACGTCATTTCGTGGTGAACGGTACCAATTTGGTCGGCAACTTCGCGAGCTGCTTTCAGGTCAGGCGCGCCTTCTAGGCCAACAGCAAAAGAGTGCAGTTGAGGCCACCAAGCTTCAGACTTTTCATCATCTTCAATACGCATCGCTGCAAAGCGTTTTGCTACCGCAGATGTAATAGAAGAATCTAGACCGCCTGAAAGAAGTACACCGTAAGGCACGTCAGTCATTAGTTGGCGTTTAACAGCCGCTTCTAGCGCTTCAGTCAATTCTTCTTTGCTAGTGCTGTTACCTTGTACTGCTGCGTACTCGTTCCAGTCACGAACATAGTAACGTGTTGGCTCAGTATCTTTAGAGCTGTAGTAGCTACCAGGAGGGAATTCACTTACTGTTTTACATACTGGAACAAGAGCCTTCATCTCTGATGCCACATAGTAGTTACCATGCTCATCGTGACCTTGATAAAGAGGGATAATACCAATATGGTCACGGCCGACTAAATACTCATCTTTTTCTTCGTCGTAGAGCACAAAAGCGAAAATACCGTTTAGTTCTTCAAGGAGATCTGCACCCATATCTTGGTAAAGTGCAAGAATGACTTCACAGTCTGAATCGGTTTGAAATTCGTACTTTCCTTCGTAACGAGCACGAATTTCTTTATGGTTGTAGATTTCACCATTGACGGCAAGGATGAGCTTCTTATCAGGGCTGTATAGCGGCTGTGCACCACTATTTAGACCAACAATCGCCAAGCGCTCGTGCGCTAAAATAGCACGCTCTGAAGAGTAAATCCCAGACCAGTCTGGGCCACGGTGACGAAGTTTTTTCGACATCTCTAATGCGATAGGGCGCAATGCGGCTGCATCGCTTTTAATGTCTAAAATGCCAAATACTGAACACATACTACATCCTTACTAAACTAAACAATTTCTAATCGGTATGGTTTAAATTTGCCATTACTAATAAAAAAAGCAACGTTTTGTGATTAAAAAAATGATAAAAGGCCTTGTTGTATGGAAAATATTTAACTCAATCGTTGTTTTGGTGAATGAGATCAAGGTTTGGTATAAAAACTATACAAAAAAGGCTTTCTATCAATAGAAAGCCTTTCAAAAAATATCAGTGCTGTTGCTTATTTAATTGGTGTGAATTTAGGCTGAAGTTGTTTACAGACGTGTCGAGCAAAACCGCTACCAGCTTCACTATATATATTGAATGCTGCGTCAACGCCATTTTCAAGTAAGCCTTCCAATTGATCTGGGTATTCGGCGATAGCGGCAATTTGCCCCTTATATTTTCTGCGTTTAAGCTGCTCAAGTGCTGTTTGGTTACCTTGATGATGTGGCATTGCAAGCAGAACCAGTTTTACATGACCTGTATCTAAAATTCGCTCCCAGAAATCCGGGTCGGTGGCATCACCAGAAATCACATTTCTTCCTTCTGAACGATGATGATGTGCAGCGTCTTCACGAATTTCTATACCCAATGAAATTTTGCCATAGCGTGAGCGTAGCTCATCATAAGCGCCCGTTCCAATACGCCCCATACCTAAGATCAATACTTGGGCATGACCTGGGTTGATGAGTTGGTCGCGTTGATTGAGCTTTTCTACCGCTGTCTCTTGCAGCCACTTACCTGAATGTTGATAAATTTTATGGCTAAGGCGGTTAAGTGGCGCGGAAATTACAAAGGATACCGACACCGCAACCGCAATCGCAGCAAGCATATCACTTGGCATCCAGCCCATTTTATAGGCCAATCCAGCAACAATAAGACCAAACTCACTGTAGTTAAATAGTGATAAAGAGGCGAGCAAAGAGGTACGTACTCGAAACTTAAAATGATTAATAGTGACGAAGTACAAGAGTCCTTTGATTGGTAGCAGTAAGATAAATAGCAGGGCGAGAACGACGCCATTCACGCTCAATGAGGCGGATAAACCAATGTTTAAAAAGAAGCAGACTAAAAAGAGCTCCTTCATATTGAATAATGACTTGGATAGTTCTGAGGCTTTTGGGTGACCTGCGAGTAGCATGCCTAAAATTAGCGCGCCCAAGTCTGGTTTCATCCCGACCAACTCGAATAGCCCAGCACCGACAACAAGCGCGAAGAAAATACCGAATAGCACCAGCATTTCGCCGTGGCCAACTTTATCGAGCAGCTTATAGAATAGGGGACGAAGGAAAGGCAGTGCGAACAAACCGATGGCATACCATTCTGGGACTTTTCCGGTTGAAGCAGTCAGGAATACTACGGCAAAAATATCTTGCATAACCAAAATACCGATCGCGAGTGTGCCGTAGGTCGCGTTCATTTCGCCTTTTTCTTGCAATGCTTTTACGGCAAAAACGGTACTAGAGAACGATAGTGCAAAAGCTAAAAGCAGGATTTGGCTGCCGTCCATACTGGCTAGCGAAGTCAAGCCCAGTAGTTTTAAGCCGGATAACGCTAGGGCAAAAAAAGCGGTAGAGAGTATGTTGTGGGCGGTTGCCCCTCCCCATATTTCTTTGGACAGCAGGGTTTTTACATCGAGTTTGAGTCCAATAGTAAACAGAAGAAGAGTAACACCAAGATCTGCGAGAGTGACGATAACGTCATTGCTTTGGTAACCAAATGCATGCAAGCCAAATCCAGCTAGTAGAAAACCAACGAGGGGAGGGAGGCTGCATTTAAGCGCAATAAAACCAGCTAAAAAAGCGGCTGTAATTAGAATAATTTCCATACTGTTAAGCTGTATTCCTGATATACAAAAACGGGCTGTGAAAACACAGCCCGAGATTGTAACTCAATTGGTTGTATAAACTTAGTCTTCCAGTAACTTTTGTAACAAAACTCCGTTCAGCATAGCGCGTTTAATCATCGCAAATGCGCCCATCGTTGGCTGCTTATCAATGTGAGAAGCCACGATAGGGAGGTCGTTATGGAAAGTTTTAAGAGATTGATTCTCTACGTTGCGTTGAATTGCAGGGAAAAGAATATCTTGTGCTGCAGTAATATCGCCAGCAATTACAATTTTCTGTGGATTAAATAAGTTAACCGTAATCGCAATCGCTTTACCTAGCTGGTTGCCCACTCGCACTAAACTCTGTTTCGCAAGTTCATCACCATTCATTGCGTGCTGACATACCGCTTCAATTGTGATGTTTTCAAGGTCGGTTAAGCTTGATTCGTATCCTTGAGTAATCAGTTGCTTCACTCGTTGAATAATCGCTGGGTTTGCAGCTACGGTTTCTAAACAGCCAAAGTTTCCACATTGGCATTGCTCACCAAGCGGGTCAATTTGGATATGACCAATTTCACCGACGTTGCGGTTAAAACCAAGAAAAACCTGGCCGTTAACGATAATACCTGCGCCAGTACCGCGGTGGACGCTAACCAAAATAGAATCCTGGCAGTCTTGGCTTGCTCCAAAGTAGTGCTCAGCCAACGCCATGCCACGTACGTCGTTGCCAACAAAGCATGCTGTATTAAACTTCTCTCCAACAATTTCACCGAGAGCAAGATTATCGATATCGGTATTAGGCATGTATTCGACCACGCCAGTTGTTGGGTTAACAAGGCCCGGTAAAGTGATGCCGATAGCGATGAGTTGATCAATTTTGTCTTCGCAACGGCTTACGAAATCTTTTAATAAATCGATAAGCCCTGCGATTAAGTCTGCTTGGTTAGTGTAGTACAGTTCATGCTGATCTTCTGCCAGCGCGGTACCACCTAAATCGTATAAACTGAACTGTACGTAATCTCGACCTAAGCGAACGGCAATCGAATGAAAAGGTTTGACTTCAGTAGTCAAAGAGATCGCACGACGACCACCAGTTGAAGCTTGTTGGGCGACCTCCTTAATAAGGCCGCGCTCTAAAAGTTGGCGGGTTATTTTGGTAACACTAGCAGGCGCGAGTTGACTCACGTCCGCGACTTGAATACGGGAGATAGGACCTTGCTGATCAATCAGCCTATATACCGCAGCGCTGTTAAGCTGTTTTACTAAATCTACATTACCAATCTGTCCGCCATTCATGCTTAATTTTGCTCGTATTGTCCGTTAACAACCGTCGCTTTTACTTTAAAGTCACGATCGAAAATAGTCAGGTTTGCAACCATCCCTTTTCGAACTCGGCCAAGGCGATCCTCAACACCAATTGCTGTTGCTGGGTATAACGTGGCCATTCGTAGAGCTTCGTCTAAAGCGATCCCCGCGTGCTCAACTGAATTCTGAACTGCTTCAATCATTGTCAAAGCTGAGCCGCCTAGCGTGCCATTTTCATCAACACACTTACCATCTCGGTAATATACTTTCTTACCGACAAAAATAAAGTGATCAATGTTAGCACCTGCTGGAGCTGTGGCATCCGTCACCAAAACAAGCTTTTCACCTTTGATTTTATGAGCAATTCGGATGTTTGCGTAGTCGACGTGAAAACCATCAGCAATAATGCCAGCGTATACGTCAGGAGTATCGTAAATTGCACCAACAACTCCTGGTTCACGACCAACCATTGGTGTCATTGCATTAAAGAGGTGTGTGGCAAAAGTAATGCCTGCTTCAAAGCTTTTACGTGCTTCGGCGTAGGTTGCATTTGTGTGGCCAATTGAAACCACGATGCCAGCAGCCTTTAATCGCGCAATATGCTCTGGGTCGTTATGCTCAGGTGCTAGCGTTACTTTCGCTACGATATCGGCGTTTGCGCAGATAAGGTCGATCATGCTTTCGTCTGATGGGCGAATAAAATCGACGTTATGGATGCCTTTTTTCGCGACGTTAAGGTAAGGACCTTCGAGGTGTAAACCAAGCGATTGATTTTGATACTTGTTGTGGTACTCACGAGCTGCGGCAATTGCAGTTCGCATATCTTCATCAGATGACGTAATGAGTGTTGGCAGGAAGCTAGTACAGCCAGATTTGAGGTTTGCCTGGTGCATGATTTGCATGGTTTCAGGGGTAATTGCATCGTTTAGCATTACACCGCCACAACCGTTCAACTGCAGATCGATAAAGCCTGGACTTAGATTAGCGCCTGCAAGGTCTTTTAGTTCGATGCTTTGAGGTAGCTCAGAAACCGGCACAATAGATTGAATAAGATCGTTTTCGATGATGACCGCATGATCGGTAAGAACATCACTACAGGTATAAATTTTACAGTTACTTAGCGCGTACATAGTCAGCTAGTCCTTATAGATGAGAATTCAATTTCTATATCGTTATCTAAGTAGAGACTGCTTCAGTCATATGGGTACTTAGTTTGTATCACTGAATTAGATAACGAGTCACATACAGCAAGTCGCGTTTTATCGATGTTATTGTCATAGTAACTAACTGAAAAGTAATAATTGTATGGTTTTTTATGATTCTTTTTCAGAGCAAAGTTACAGTGATTTACCCGCCTAGATACCAAAATAACACTGATTCTGCCTTGCATAAAGTGCGAGAATATTATCTTTAAAACGCCATTTTTTCGTATAATAAAATAAGTTTTATGATCTCGCTAGCAAAAACCTTCCGAAAGGGCAAATTGTGGTGATTATGATCACAAACGGTGAGCTTTTAATTTGCGGAGCAAAATTAATATCATAAACTTAGGATGACTAAATTGGACGGCTGAAATAAGTCATTCAACATAACATCTAATCCTATAGGGGGAACTTAAGGTGAACATTCTCGGATACTTCCAGAAGGTGGGTAAGGCGCTTATGGTGCCGGTTGCCACACTTCCTGCAGCAGCAATACTCATGGGTATTGGCTACTGGATCGACCCAAATGGCTGGGGCGCAAACAGTGCACTTGCTGCATTTCTTATTAAAGCTGGTGCAGCGATCATTGACAACATGTCAGTATTGTTCGCTGTTGGTGTTGCTTACGGAATGTCTAAAGACAAAGATGGCGCCGCTGCACTTTCAGGCTTCGTGGGCTTCTTAGTTGTCACAACGCTTTTGGCCCCTGGTGCAGTATCACAAATTCAAGGCATTGACCCAAGTGAAGTACCTGCTGCATTTGGTAAAATCAATAACCAGTTCGTAGGTATCTTGGTTGGTATTGTTTCTGCTGAGTTGTACAACCGTTTTTCTCACGTAGAGCTGCACAAAGCACTGGCGTTTTTCTCTGGTAAGCGTCTTGTACCTATCCTAACGTCTTTTGCTGGTATCGTTATTGCGTTCATCCTGATGTACGTTTGGCCATCAGTTTACGGCGGTCTGGTCAGTTTTGGCGAAAGCATTCAAGGTATGGGTGAAGCAGGTGCAGGTGTTTATGCATTCTTCAACCGTCTTCTAATTCCTGTTGGTCTGCACCATGCACTAAACTCAGTGTTCTGGTTTGATGTTGCTGGTATTAATGACATTCCAAACTTCCTTGGCGGTGCGAAATCATTAGCTGAAGGCACGGCAACGGTAGGTGTTACGGGGATGTACCAAGCGGGCTTCTTCCCAATCATGATGTTTGGTTTACCAGGCGCTGCTCTAGCGATGTACCATACTGCGAAATCAAAGAATAAAGAGAAAGTGGCATCTATCATGATTGCGGCTGCGTTTGCTTCATTCTTTACAGGTGTAACAGAACCACTTGAATTTGCATTCATGTTCCTTGCTCCAGGACTGTACGTTCTTCACGCAGCGCTGACTGGTCTATCAGTTTATATCGCGGCATCAATGCAGTGGATTGCAGGTTTCGGTTTCTCTGCTGGTTTAGTCGACTTAGTATTGTCGACTCGTAACCCGCTAGCGGTAAACTGGTACATGCTCATTGTGCAAGGTCTTGGTTTCTTTGCGGTTTACTACTTCGTGTTCCGTACCGTGATTGTTAAGTTTGGCCTTAAAACACCGGGACGTGAAGATGATGAAGAAGCTTCATCTAACGTGGCTGGATCAAGCAATTCTTCAGAGCTTGCTCGTCAGTACTTGAAAGCACTTGGCGGTCATGACAACCTAAGTTCTATCGATGCCTGTATTACTCGTTTGCGCCTTTCTGTGAAAGATATGAGCGTTATCAATGAGAAAACTCTGAAAGATCTTGGAGCTATGGGAGTTGTGAAGCTAGGTACAAACAACCTACAAGTTATCCTTGGTCCACTAGCAGAGATTGTTGCTGGTGAGATGAAGAATGTATCTAAAGATGAAGACTTAAGTGGTGTTCAGCTACCAGCTTAACTGTTTAATAGTGGTGTGATTGTTTGTTATTGGTATTGCAAACAATTGATACTACAACATCGCAAAAGGCCTCCGCAGGAGGCCTTTTTTCGTTTAGGCCCTTTGAATCTGCTTTGCTTTCACGCTAACTCGATAAATATTGTCGTTTTAGAGCGAGTTCTTGTTGTCTAATTGCTTAGAATTGTGGATCATTAGGAACAATGTACTCTGTGAAACCATACTTGGATACAGGGTTCCGTTTTCTCTGACAATACTAATATTTTTGAGGTGCTATAGATGAGTGAAGCTGATGCTCGTCCATCAAACTTTATTCGCCAGATCATTGATAAAGATCTAGCGGATGGTAAACACACTAGCGTGCATACTCGATTCCCGCCGGAGCCAAATGGCTACCTGCATATCGGTCATGCTAAGTCTATCTGTTTGAACTTCGGTATTGCTCAGGACTACCAGGGTCAATGTAATCTGCGTTTCGACGATACAAACCCTGAAAAAGAAGACATCGAATACGTTGAGTCTATCAAGAAAGATGTAAACTGGTTGGGCTTTGAGTGGAGTGGTGAAGTATGTTACTCATCAAACTACTTCGATAAGCTTTACGAATATGCAATTGAATTGATTAACAAAGGCTTAGCGTACGTAGATGAGCTAAGTCCAGAGCAAATTCGTGAATACCGCGGCACACTAAAGGCGCCAGGTAAACCAAGTCCATACCGTGACCGTTCTGTTGAAGAGAACTTGGCGTTGTTTGAAAAAATGCGCGCTGGTGAATTTGAAGAAGGTAAAGCGTGTCTTCGTGCTAAAATCGACATGGGTTCTTCATTCATGGTCATGCGCGATCCAGTTTTATACCGAGTGCGTTTTGCTACGCACCACCAAACTGGTGATAAGTGGTGCATTTACCCAATGTACGACTTTACGCACTGTATTTCTGATGCATTAGAAGGCATTACGCACTCTATTTGTACGCTTGAATTCATGGATAACCGTCGTCTGTACGATTGGGTTCTAGACAACATCACGATCGAAAGCCGTCCACATCAATACGAGTTCAGTCGTTTAAACCTTGAATACACAGTGATGTCTAAGCGTAAGCTTAACCAGCTAGTTACTGAAAAACTGGTTAATGGTTGGGATGATCCACGTATGCCGACTGTCTCAGGTCTGCGTCGTCGTGGCTTCACACCTGCATCTATTCGTGAGTTTTGTAAGCGTATTGGTGTAACGAAGCAAGAAAATATGATCGAGTTTAGTTCATTAGAATCTTGTATTCGTGATGACCTAAACGAGAACGCTCCGCGTGCAATGGCTGTACTGGATCCTGTTAAAGTTGTTATCGAAAACTTTGAAGCAGGCGCAGTAGAAAACTTGACAGTTGCCAACCACCCAAATAAACCTGAAATGGGCGTGCGTGAAGTGCCATTCACGCGTGAATTGTGGATTGAGCGTGAAGACTTCCGTGAAGAAGCGAACAAAAAGTACAAGCGTTTAGTGCTAGGTAAAGAAGTTCGTTTACGTGGTGCTTACGTGATCAAAGCTGAGCGCGTTGAAAAAGATGCCGAAGGCAACATCACAACGATCTTCTGTTCTTACGATGCAGATACGCTAGGTAAAAACCCAGCAGATGGTCGTAAAGTGAAAGGCGTTATTCATTGGGTGTCAGCTGATAAAGCTCTTCCAGCGGAAATTCGTCTGTACGATCGTTTATTTACGGTGCCAAACCCAGGCGCAGCGGAAGATTTTGCTTCTACTATCAACCCTGAATCATTAGTTGTGATCAATGGCTTCGTCGAGCCTAGCCTAGCTTCCGCAGAAGCAGAAAAAGGTTACCAGTTTGAACGTATGGGTTACTTCTGTGCAGACTCGAAAGACTCTTCAGCAGATAATCTAGTATTCAACCGCACGGTTGGTCTACGTGATACCTGGGCAAAAATTGAGAATCAATAATCTCAATTAATGCTGAGAACGATGAAAAAATGCCAGCAAACGCTGGCATTTTTTATACCTAATCCCACAGAGTGCTATATAGATGTGCAAAACTGTGGAGAAAAAAGATGGGTGTTTAGTAGCTTTTGTTCTGTAACCAAAGTACTGACGTCTAAGGTTCTGACTTCTAGAAACAAAAAACGCCAGCATGTGCTGACGTTTACTTTTTAAATTAACAAACCCTTATTTTTTCGGTTTGTGTGCATCTGGATTGTCTTTACAACCACCATCGCTACACTTGCCGTACAAGTATAAGCTGTGGTTTGTTAGTGTGACATTGTACTTAGCTGCAATCTCTTTTTGACGTTCTTCAATAAGATCGTCAGAAAATTCAATTACCTCACCACAGTCTAGGCACACTAGGTGGTCGTGGTGATGTTGAGTCGATAATTCGAAGACTGACTTTCCACCTTCAAAGTGGTGACGAGTTACAATACCAGCATCGTCGAACTGGTTTAGAACTCGGTAAACAGTTGCTAGGCCAATTTCTTCACCTAGATCAATCAACTTTTTGTACAAATCTTCAGCACTGATGTGCTGGCAGTCTGGCTGCTGAAGTACTTCTAGAATTTTTAGCCTCGGAAGGGTTACTTTTAAACCCGCATCCTTCAGCGCCTGATTATTATCTGACATATACTTTCCCGTTGGATCATCTGCAGCGATTTAACAGAATTCAATCTTCCTACCATTATAGGATAAGCGTTCGGAACATTAAACCACGAACTTCAAAGGGTTAATAGAATCTTTTTGTAAATTAGAAACAGGTCTATTATATTACAGCTCTGACCAGTTACAATTATGTAACATTAAGCTTGGAGAGGGCAGAGATAGCGATGAATAGGCGACTAGCGAAGATATACAAACCAGGAATTGTAAAGTTCGCACTCAATATTTGGCCTCCTTTTTGGGGGGCGGGTATTAAAATCTTACATATTTCTCAAGACTTCCGTACTGTAAAGGTACGTTTAAAGCTTCGCTGGTGGAATAAAAATGCCAATCGCACCCAATATGGCGGCAGTATTTTCTCTTTAACTGATCCTATTTACTCGTTGATGCTGATGGGGATTCTACGAGAGGAATATTATGTGTGGGATAAAGAGGCAAGCATTAACTTTATTAAGCCGGGGCAAAGTGATTTGTTTGCAGAATTTGAGGTCACTGAAGGGATGCTGGAAAACATTTATCAAATGACACGGAATGGAGAAAAGTGTTTTCCTGAGTTTATTACTCATGTAAAAGATAAACAGGGGAATGTGGTTTCAGAGGTTCAACGCAAGCTTTATGTAAGAAAGAAACCTCAGTATCGCGAAGAGGAAGTACTTACCGATGCTGTGTGACAATACATACAAAAAGACCTCCAAGTGGAGGTCTTTGCATCATTCAATTTGATTAGCCTTCTAGCTCAGCTAAACACATCTCTTCATAGATCTGTTTAACCCAGCTTTCAACACGCTCGTCAGTCAATTCTGGTTGGCGGTCTTCATCAATACATAGACCTACGAATTGGCTTTCGTCACCTTCAACAAGTGCTTTAGACGCTTCAAATTCGTAGCCTTCTGTCGAGGTATGGCCAAGAATTGTGCCGCCTTTAGACTCAACGATATCACGGACTGTGCCCATCGCGTCACAGAAGTATTCTGCGTAGTCTTCTTGGTCGCCACAGCCAAAGATAGCCACTAGCTTAGTAGAGAAGTCGATTTGCTCAAGTTCAGGGAAGAAGTCATCCCAATCACATTGTGCTTCGCCGTAGTACCAAGTTGGGATACCTAGAAGAAGAAGATCGAAGTTATCAATGTCTTCTTTGCTGCTTTTCGCGATGTCTTGAACGTGAACTAGATGTTTACCTAGTTGCTTTTGAATCATCTTTGCAACGGCTTCAGTATTACCTGTGTCGCTACCGAAGAAGATACCTACACTTGCCATAGAGTCTATACCTTTACATTGTTTGTTATTGGCGATGCTACTAAGGGTTTAACCTAACCCTGAGCCTTCCCAAGTTAGCTGAATTACACCTTTTGCAATAAAGCCAGCACAGCCTAGGAAAAGGACTAACCACACAATACGACGACCAAAAACAGGTACATTGCCTTGCTTTAGCACATCTTTTATCGCCATCCCGATGAAAAAAAAGATAGCAGCAAAAAGAAGATCGAGCCCAATAGACTCGAGCATATCCATATAGTCGTAAAGCATTTTAGCCCTTCATGCCGAAAAATCTTGGGCGCACTATACCACTGTTAAACGGTAAAGTTAATGCACTACAAGAAGGGTTATTTCAATAATCTAGTGTTGCTTTTCGAATTTGTTAACTCGAAATGTATTTTCGAATGACTCTCATTACTTCTGTCGGTTTCTCGGCGTGTAACCAGTGACCAGTGCCAGCGATAATGTGTGCTTTAGCATGGTTAAATTGTCGCTTCACTGCCGGCTGATGTTCTGGCATTAAGTAGTCAGAGTCGCCGCCTTTGATAAACAAAGTTGGGATATCTGTTGGTGTGATTTCTTGCCAGCCAATAATTTGGTCATAATTATCAAAAAGGCTCGGTACGTTAAACCGCCAATCCATCTTATCGCCATTTTTGTACAGTGATTTAGAGAGAAATTGTCTTACACCATCGAGTTCAATATGTTGAGCTAGGATATCCATGGCTTGCTGTCGATTTGCTGGTTTTTCATTAATAACAGCATGTAAGCCGTTAAAAACATTATCGTGACGGTTCGTAGTGTAGGCAACAGGCGCCATGTCGAGAACGACTAACTTCTTGACTACATTTGGAGCAATGTCCACAAGAGCCATCGCGACTTTTCCGCCCATGGAGTGCCCAATAACAATAGATGGCTCAACGTTTAAGTGCTGAAGGAGCTGAGCCACATCTTTTGCCATATCGGTATAGTTATGGACTTCGGAGTGGAAAGAGAGGCCGTGATTTCTCAGATCAATACTGATCACCGTGTGATCTTTAATAAGATCGCGGGCGAGTAGACCCAGATTACTTAAACTACCAAACAATCCGTGAATCAAAACAACTGTTTGGCCTTGGCCTTCCTGCTTATAGTTGAGTAATGCTGACATTTTATCTTATTCGTGATGGGTTTAACGTGGAGTATCCGCGTGGATCTCGTTATAATCCCCCAGAGTTTAAACATTGAGAATGTGAAAAGCGAATGAAAACAATTGAGGTTGATGAGGATCTATACCGTTATATAGCTAGTCAAACTAAGCATATCGGTGAAAGCGCCTCGGATATTTTGCGACGCCTTTTAAACCTTGATGGTCAGTTGCAGGAAGCTAAAGCCGCGCCTGTAGTAGAGAAGCCACAAGGGATTGTAGTAAGTAAAGATGCGGGTAAAACGGAATCTGTTGATGTAGTGAAAGAAATGCGTTCGCTGCTTATTTCTGATGAGTTTGCCGGTCTAAAAAAAGCGATTGATCGCTTTATGTTGGTATTATCGACCTTACATAAATTGAATCCAGAAGGTTTCGCCCAGGCTACGAATGTAAAAGGACGCAAACGCGTGTACTTTGCAGATAATGAAGAAACCTTGCTAGCAAACGGTAATACGACCAAGCCAAAAGCCATTCCTGGCACACCGTTTTGGGTTATCACGAATAACAATACAAGTCGTAAAAGACAGATGGTTGAACAAGTGATGGCACACATGGGGTTCCAACCTGACTTAATAGAAAAAGTAACAGGTTCAATCTAAGAAACCTGATAGAAGCCTCATAATGCGTCGCAGTGAGCGGATATTATGAGGCTTTTTTAATTTTATTTGTATTTAAAGAAAGGATGTCAAACATGGCTATGCACCCTCGTGCTGGGCAAAAAGCGCAGCAGGAAGATCTTCACAATATCCCAGCACTCGTTGCTAACTACTTCTTACTTCAACCAGACGCGGCAAACGCAGAACACAAAGTTCAATTTGGTACTTCTGGCCACCGCGGTACTGCAGACAAGCACACTTTTAACGAAAACCACATTTTAGCGATCGCTCAAGCGGTAGCAGAAGTTCGTGCTGAGCAAGGCACAATTGGCCCGTTGTTTGTGGGTAAAGACACGCATGCGCTATCTGAGCCTGCTTTCTCAAGTGTGATTGAAGTACTGATTGCAAACGGTGTGAAAGTGATTGTCCAACAAGACAACGGTTACACGCCAACACCGGGTATTTCACACGCGATTCTGACTTACAACATCAAACACGATGAAAAAGCAGACGGTATCGTTATTACCCCATCACATAACCCACCACAAGACGGCGGTATCAAATACAATCCGACACATGGTGGTCCTGCAGAAGCTGAGTTGACTCAAGCTATCGAAGATCGTGCGAACGAATTGATTGCTGAAGGTTTACAAGGTGTTAAACGCCTACCACTAGCAGAAGCAAAAGCATCGGATCTGTTTGTAGAGATGGACTTGGTGAAGCCATACATCGATGACCTGGTGAACGTTATCGATATGGAAGCAATCCAAAAAGCGAACCTGAAGATTGGTGTAGATCCATTGGGTGGCAGCGGTATCGATTACTGGCGTCAAATTGGTCAGGCATACAACCTAGACCTAACGCTAGTAAGTGAATCGATCGATCCTTCTTTCCAATTCATGTCGCTAGATAAAGACGGCGTTGTGCGTATGGACTGTTCTTCTCCTTACGCAATGGCGGGTCTATTGGCACTGAAAGACGAATACGATTTAGCATTTGGTAACGATCCTGATTACGACCGTCACGGTATCGTTACGCCAAAAGGTTTGATGAACCCGAACCACTTCTTAGCCGTTTGTATTGACTACTTGTACCGTCATCGTGACGAGTGGGGTAAAGATGTCGCTGTTGGTAAAACACTAGTTTCAAGTGCGCTGATTGACCGTGTTGTTGCGGATCTAGGTCGTGAGCTATGTGAAGTGCCTGTTGGTTTCAAATGGTTTGTAGACGGTCTGTACACTGGTAAGTTTGGTTTCGGCGGCGAAGAAAGTGCTGGTGCGTCATTCCTTCGTAAAGATGGCACGCCTTGGTCAACAGACAAAGATGGCATCTTGCTATGCCTTCTAGCAGCAGAGATCACTGCGGTAACGGGTAAGAACCCTCAAGATTACTATGAAGAGCTAGCGGCGAAGCACGGTGAGTCGAAGTACAACCGTATTCAAGCTGTAGCAAATGGCCCACAAAAAGACGTATTGAAGAAGTTGTCACCAGAAATGGTTGCGGCTGAAACTCTAGCAGGTGATGCGATCACTGCTCGTCTAACGCATGCACCAGGCAATGGTGCTGCGATTGGTGGCCTTAAAGTAACGACAGCTAACGGTTGGTTCGCTGCTCGTCCATCAGGTACAGAAGATATCTACAAGATTTACTGTGAAAGCTTCAAAGGTGAAGAACATCTGAAACAAATCGAAGCTGAAGCACAAGAAATAGTTAATCAAGTATTTGCAGCCGCTGGTTTGTAAAACATCCAATGGTCAATGTATCTAGCAAAGGGTTGATGTGAAAACATCAACCCTTTCATGTTTAAGTGCCCCGAACCGCTTTATCTCCGGGCCATGAATCTGGTACCACAAACCAGAATTGACCGTCTTCCGTTTGTGCGTGTATGAATCGATCTAAAGGCTTTTCAATAGGTTGAGAGAAATCGTCTGTACCGATCGCCCAGCATGGTTTATGTAAATGATAAAGGGGTTTACCAATTAAATCCCATTGACTTTGATAGCACCAGTAACCACTAATCTGACTTGGATTTAATTCATAACCCAAGCACTCCTTAGGAGTTGGCTCTGGAGTAAACGGATTAATATAGAGTCGTCCTTGCATCATTAGGCGCTCTTCTGGAGAGTCGTTTAAAGGAATTATTTTTTGAAATTCCGGGCGATCGCTCATTTTCAGCTGATGCGTGAGCATTCTATCCAATTTTGCATGTAACTGGTCGTGAGCATTCGGGCCATACCAAATGCCGTTGTAAAGAAGATAAAACTTAATCGCCACTTCCCAATGTTCTATCTGATTTGATTCTGTATTCCTCAACACCAAATCGACAGCACCAATGGTCTTACCTTCAGCGTCGTTTAACTGAATTTCTTCGGCAATAATCTGATATCGTCCTGAATTAGAAAGAGCCGCAGTGCATAGGTGCTGATATAAAAAACCCAGTCTCGGATTACCATTGTATTGTTCTGAGCTATTCAAAGGTTTGACCGAGACATCTTCTAAGGTTGCAAACGGAGGGCGTAACTTGAAAAGCGGAGGTGAAGTGGCGATCCATTGGTAAAAGCGTTGCAGTTGGTTCATCCGTATCCCTAAATCTATGGTGAGGCGACAAGCTTTGTTATTGTAACTAAATTTGCTTTTGAGGGTAGGGTGGCTAGCATCGATATTAGGGTTCGAGATACACTTTAAAGACCTAAATGATATCAAGGTGCCAGATGTCAAAAACGTTGCTGTATCAACTAGGTTGCACTCTTTCGTCTGATTCCATCGAGAGGTTATTTAGGTTTACATGCGCTAGAAATTGGAAGTAATAATGAATAACTTAAAGCTAGAACAGATTCTTAATGACAAACTGTCACCGCAGTTAATTAAAGATTACGCACCAAATGGGTTACAGGTAGAAGGGAAATCAGCGGTAAAGCGTGTTATCACTGGCGTAACCGCCTCTCAAGCCTTAATCGATAAAGCGATTGAGCTTAATGCAGACGCATTGCTTGTTCATCATGGCTATTTTTGGAAAGGTGAGCCTGAGCCAATTCGTGGCATGAAAGGTAAACGAATTCGTAGCCTGATCAAAAATGATATCAACTTATATGGTTATCACCTTCCTCTAGATATTCATCCAGAGCTAGGCAACAACGCTGAATTAGCTCGCTTACTTGAAATCGAAGTAGAAGGTGGGCTTGAAGGGCACCCTCAGTCAGTTGCTATGTTTGGGCGCTTGAAAAAGCCGATGTCTGGTGTTGAATTTGCGAGTAAGATCAACCAAGTTCTTGAAAGAGAGCCTCTGCATATCGCTCCAGAGAATACTGATAAGATGATTGAGACAGTCGGCTGGTGTACTGGTGGAGGGCAGGATTTCATTGAACTTGCTGTACAGCACGGGCTGGATGCATTTATCTCTGGAGAAATTTCAGAGCGCACCACTTATACTGCTCGTGAAATGGACATTCATTACTTTGCTGCAGGTCATCATGCTACTGAGCGTTATGGTGTTCAGGCCTTAGGCAAATGGCTAGCGGATGAATATGGCCTACATGTGGAGTTTATCGATATTGATAATCCGGTTTAGCGTTCTCCATTAATAACGTTAAACGCAAAAAAGAAAAAAGGGTTGAGACGAAAATCTCAACCCTTTTGTTTGTCTATCTTCGTACTAAAAGATCATTCACGTTCGTGAAGTGGAGAAAACTCACGTTGTGTTTCGCCAGTGTATAGCTGACGAGGACGACCGATGCGGTTCAGTGGATCGCTGTGCATTTCGTTCCAGTGAGCAATCCAGCCGATGGTACGAGAAATCGCGAAGATAACCGTAAACATAGAAACTGGAATACCAATCGCTTTAAGAATGATACCTGAGTAGAAGTCTACGTTCGGGTACAGCTTCTTAGACACGAAGTACTCATCAGAAAGTGCAATGCGCTCAAGTTCCATTGCAACGTCTAGCAGAGGGTCTTGAATGTTTAGCTCTTTGAGAACTTCATGACACGTTTCGCGCATTACTGTCGCACGTGGGTCGTAGTTCTTGTAAACGCGGTGACCAAAGCCCATTAAGCGGAATGGGTCATCTTTGTCTTTCGCGCGGTCTACATATTCAGGGATGTTATCGACGCTGCCAATCTCTTCTAGCATTCTCAAGCAGGCTTCGTTTGCGCCACCGTGAGCAGGCCCCCAAAGGGATGCAATACCAGCGGCAATACATGCAAATGGGTTCGCACCAGAAGAGCCAGCTAGGCGAACAGTTGATGTCGACGCATTCTGTTCGTGATCCGCGTGTAGAGTGAAAATCTTATCCATCGCACGGGCAACCACAGGATTTACTTCATACTCTTCGCAAGGGTTTGCGAACATCATATGCAAGAAATTCTCTGCGTAGCTAAGGTCGTTACGAGGGTAAATAAATGGCTGACCGATAGAGTATTTGTAACACATCGCCGCCAGTGTTGGCATTTTTGACAGCAGACGGTACGCTGCAATTTCGCGGTGTTCGTCGTTGTTAATGTCAAGAGAGTCGTGATAGAAGGCTGCAAGTGCTCCAACTACACCACACATTACCGCCATTGGATGAGCATCGCGTCGGAAGCCATGGAAAAAGCTTGCGATTTGCTCGTGTACCATTGTGTGACGAGTAACGGTCGTTTTGAATTGCTCGTATTGTTCTCGGGTAGGGGCTTCACCATAAAGAAGGATGTAACATACTTCTAAGTAATCTGCGTTATTGGCTAATTGATCAATCGGGAAACCGCGGTGCAAAAGAATACCTTTGCCGCCATCGATGTACGTGATTGATGATTCACAAGATGCAGTGGCAAGAAAACCTGGGTCAAAAGTAAAGTAACCATTGGCTCCCAGCTTACGAACGTCAATTACAGGTGTACCTAGCGTACCGTCCATAATTGGCAGTTCGATTGGCGCTTGACCTTCAACATGAAGGGTCGCTTTCTTATCCGCCATAACAATCTCCTTTGTTTATTATTTAATCCGTCCAGGATGTTTATGTGCCATTTTTGTACTGTTGTTAAAGCTTAAAGTCAATTTTTCTCCATCTTTGTGTGCACTTGTTATGATTTTTCTCATGAAAATCGTTAAAAATCTGTTCTATGTAGCATAATTTGTTACACCAATTGTATTAGAATGTTGCTCGCCGTATATTGGCAAAGAAAATTTTAGTTAAATCCTTATAAATTCGGGGCTAGAAACAAAGAGTGAGGTTTGTTGCTGGATTCCGTTTGTTAACAACTTGTTTACAATTATCTGAGTGGTTACTCGCGATATTTGTTAAATGGATGTTAACTTTTGTACGTTTGGAAGCTGAAATTGGTTATAACAATAAATGCTCAATGGAGCTGAGTGAGCAAGCCCGTGAAAGAAAGAAAGTCAAGACCTGTTAATTTAGATTTACAGACCATCCACTTTCCTATCACAGCAATCGCATCCATCCTACACCGTGTGTCTGGGGTAATTACGTTTGTTGCGGTGGGTATATTACTGTGGTTACTATCCATTTCTCTGTCATCCCCAATGGGTTTTATGGAAGCCGCTGACATCGTCGATAGCTTCTTCGTAAAATTCATCCTGTGGGGAATTCTTACTGCACTTGCCTACCACATCGCAGGTGGTATCCGTCACTTATTGATGGATCTAGGTCACTTTGAAGAACTAGATTCAGGCACGATGAGCGCTAAAGTCGCGTTTGGTGCAACAGCAGTATTATCATTATTGGCGGGGATCTTGGTATGGTAAAACACGTATCTTCATTTGGTCGTAATGGTGTACACGATTTCCTACTAATTCGTGCAACTGCAATCATTATGACGCTATACACGATTTATCTGATTAGCTTCTGTGCATTTTCAGATATCTCTTACGCATCTTGGACCCAATTCTTTGGTGGTACCTTCACTAAAGTATTCACCATGTTGGCACTTGTCTCGATCCTGATTCACGCTTGGGTTGGTTTGTGGCAAGTATTAACTGATTACATTAAGTGCGCGAAACTACGTGGCGCACTACAACTTGGTGTTATTGCCGTGCTATTCGGCTATGTCTTCTCTGGTCTATTTATTCTGTGGGGTGCGTAAGTGTCTATTCCAGTTCGTGAGTTTGATGCCGTAGTAATCGGCGCTGGTGGTGCAGGTATGCGCGCTGCACTACAAATTTCAGAGCAAGGCCTATCATGTGCTTTGTTGTCAAAAGTATTTCCAACACGTTCTCATACTGTGTCTGCACAGGGCGGCATTACCGTTGCTCTGGGTAACTCGCACAAAGACGATTGGCAATGGCACATGTACGATACCGTTAAAGGTTCCGACTACATCGGTGACCAGAACGCGATTGAATACATGTGTAAAAATGGTCCTGAGTCAGTTATCGAGCTTGAAAAAATGGGTCTTCCATTCTCTCGTTTTGATAACGGTACCATATACCAACGTCCATTCGGTGGCCAATCTAAAGAGTTTGGTGGTGAGCAGGCTGCTCGTACAGCCGCTGCTGCAGACCGTACTGGTCACGCACTTCTTCACACGCTTTACCAGCAAAACGTAAAACACAAAACAACCATCTTCTCGGAGTGGTACGCTTTGGATCTTGTGAAAAACCAAGACGGCGCAATCATGGGTTGTACTGCGATTTGTATGGAAACGGGTGAAATCTGTTACTTCAAATCGAAAGCAACCATTCTAGCTACAGGTGGTGCAGGTCGTATTTACGCATCGACCACTAACGCGCACATCAACACGGGTGATGGCGTTGGTATGGCACTTCGCGCAGGCGTTCCAATGCAAGACATGGAAATGTGGCAGTTCCACCCAACAGGTATTGCTGGCGCGGGTGTTCTAGTGACGGAAGGTTGTCGTGGTGAAGGTGGTTACCTTCTAAATAAAGATGGTGAACGCTTCATGGAGCGCTACGCACCAAACGCGAAAGACCTTGCTGGTCGTGACGTGGTTGCTCGTTCAATGATGATTGAAATTCGTGAAGGCCGCGGCTGTGATGGTCCTTGGGGTCCACATATCAAGTTGAAACTTGATCACCTTGGTAAAGAAGTACTTGAATCACGTCTACCAGGTATCTGTGAACTGTCTCGTACATTTGCACACGTTGACCCAGTGAAAGAGCCAATTCCAGTAATTCCAACTTGTCACTACATGATGGGTGGTGTACCTACTCAAGTCTCTGGCCAAGCAATTAAGCAGAAGGCCGACGGTAGCGAGATGGAAGTACAAGGCCTTTACGCATGTGGTGAGATTGCTTCTGTATCGGTACACGGTGCTAACCGTCTGGGCGGCAACTCATTACTAGACTTGGTCGTATTTGGTCGTGCTACTGGCTTGCACCTTGGCGAAACGCTAGCAGCGCAAGCAGAAGCTCGTCCTGCAACAGAATCTGATATTGAAGCGTCTCTAGCGCGTACTATGCGTTGGGAAAACAGCACTGGTGGTGAAGATCCAGTTCAGATTCGTAAAGACCTACAAGCATGCATGCAAAACAGCTTCTCGGTATTCCGTGAAGGCGATGCGATGGCAACCGGTCTAGAAGAGTTGAAAGTGATTCGCGAACGTTTGAAAGATGCGCATCTAGCGGACAAGTCTTCAGAGTTCAACACGCAGCGTATTGAGTGTCTAGAACTTGATAACCTGATGGAAACCGCGTTTTCAACTGCCGTTGCAGCAAACTACCGTACAGAGAGTCGTGGCGCACATGCTCGTTTCGATTTCCCTGAGCGTGATGATGAGAACTGGCTATGCCACTCTATCTACAATCCGGAAACAGAAGCGATGACTAAGCGTGATGTAAACATGACGCCAACGCATCGTGAAGCTTTCCCGCCGAAAGTACGTACATACTAAAGGGAGGATACGACTATGAAATTAAACTTCTCTTTATACCGTTACAATCCGGATGTGGATACCAAGCCTTACATGAAAGAGTATACCCTTGAGGTAGACGAAGGCTCAGACATGATGGTGCTTGATGCATTGATTCTGCTAAAAGAGCAAGATCCAAGCATCGCGTTCCGTCGCTCATGCCGTGAAGGGGTATGTGGTTCTGATGGTTTGAATATGAATGGTAAAAACGGCCTAGCGTGTATCACACCGTTATCTGCTCTACAAGGCGATAAGATAGTTATTCGTCCACTACCAGGGTTACCTGTCGTGCGCGATCTTATCGTTGACATGACGCAGTTCTATGATAACTATGCGAAAGTTAAACCATTCTTGATTGATGATGGTGCATTACCACCATCACGTGAGAACCTACAATCGCCTGATGATCGTGCGCATTTAGATGGATTGTACGAATGTATCATGTGTGCATGTTGTACAACGTCTTGCCCATCATTCTGGTGGAACCCTGATAAATTCATCGGCCCAGCTGGTCTTCTCGCAGCGTACCGTTGGCTAATTGATAGCCGCGATACGGCAACAGATGAACGTTTGTCTGATCTTGATGATGCATTTAGCGTTTTTCGTTGCCATGGCATCATGAATTGTGTAAGTGTTTGTCCTAAGGGATTAAATCCGACGAAAGCCATCGGTCACATTAAGTCGATGTTGGTTAATCGTTCGGTTTAATTTACTCGCTCTTAGGAGTGTCGCAGTGTTGCGGATCACCCGATATGACCGCTTCACTGCTTCAGTAATATTCGAGTAAAGAATACAAAAATTGCCGACCGTATTTTTAGTCGGCTCTTATAGCTCGGCAAAGACCGAAGCAAACGTGAAAACTACTGGTTAAGGGAAAATATGCACAACGGCGTGATGAAGGCATGGCTCGAGTCTTCACACTTGGCTGGCGCCAATGCAACGTATGTAGAGGACCTCTACGAACTGTATCTAAGTGATCCCGATCTGGTAAGTGAGGAGTGGAAACGTGTTTTTGAAGGCTTGCCTAAGCCATCAGAAGAAGTGGCAGAACAACCACATTCACGTGTCCGCGACTACTTCCGACGACTCGCTAGAGAAACAAAGCATTACAATGTCCAAGTTAGTGACCCAGATGTCGATGCAAAACAAGTAAAAGTTCTACAGCTAATCAACGCATACCGTTTCCGCGGGCATGAAGCTGCAGAATTAGACCCACTAGGTCTATGGCAACGCCCAACAGTGGCGGAGTTAGACCCTGCTTTTCATAATCTTACCGAAGATGACTTCGAAGAAACTTTCAACGTAGGTTCTTTTGCTGTTGGGCAAGAAACCATGAAGTTGAAAGATATCTATGAAGCCCTCAACAAAACTTATTGCGGTTCCATCGGTGCTGAATACATGCACATGACTGACACAGAGCAAAAGCGTTGGATTCAGCAACGCCTTGAGTCTGTCGTAGGCCAGCCATCATTCAACAAAGATGAGAAGCGCACATTCCTAGAAGAGCTAACAGCCGCTGAAGGTTTGGAGCGTTACCTCGGGGCGAAATTCCCAGGTGCAAAACGTTTCTCTTTAGAAGGTGGTGATGCGCTGATTCCGATGACGAAAGAGTTGATCCGTCATGCGGGTACAAGTGGGATGCGTGAAGTGGTTATCGGTATGGCTCACCGCGGTCGTTTGAACATGCTGGTGAACGTACTTGGTAAGAAACCTCAAGACCTGTTTGATGAGTTCGCCGGTAAACACGACGAAACTTGGGGGACGGGTGATGTGAAATATCACCAAGGTTTCTCTGCTGATTTTGCGACTCCAGGCGGTGATGTTCACTTAGCGCTTGCATTTAACCCATCACACCTAGAAATCGTAAACCCGGTAGTCATGGGCTCAGTTCGAGCACGTCAAGACCGCTTGGGTGATAATCAAGGTAGCAAAGTACTTCCTATCACCATCCATGGTGATTCTGCAATCGCTGGTCAGGGTGTGGTTGCCGAAACGTTCAACATGTCTCTTGCTCGTGGGTTCCAAGTTGGTGGTACGGTACGTATCGTCATCAACAACCAAGTAGGCTTTACGACGTCTAATCCTCGTGACACGCGTTCTACGATGTACTGTACCGATATCGCGAAGATGGTGCAGGCGCCAATTTTCCATGTAAATGCAGATGACCCAGAAGCAGTTGCTTTTGTTACTCGCATTGCATTGGATTACCGTAACGAGTTCAAGCGTGATGTCGTGATCGATCTTGTATGTTACCGTCGCCACGGTCACAATGAGGCGGATGAGCCAAATGCGACTCAGCCTTTGATGTACCAGAAAATCAAAAAGCATCCTACACCACGCAAATTGTATGCAGATGTTCTGATCGATAAAAATGAATCAGATATCGAGACAGCGACTCAGTTAGTCAATGAGTATCGCGATGCATTAGATCGCGGTGAAGTGGTTGTTAAAGAATGGCGTCCAATGGCGTTGCACTCTGTAGACTGGTCCCCTTACTTAGGGCACGAATGGGATATGGAGTGGGATTCAAAATACGACAAGACACGCCTTATTGAGCTAGGCAATCGTCTGTGTCAGTACCCAGAAAGCCATAAACTGCAAAGCCGTGTTAATAAGCTATACAACGATCGTCTAGCAATGATGACCGGTGAAAAAGCTATTGACTGGGGTATGGCTGAAACATTGGCATATGCTACATTGGTTGACGATGGCAAGCGTATTCGTCTTTCTGGTCAGGACTCGGGTCGTGGTACTTTCTTCCACCGTCACTCGGTTCTTCATAACCAAACCGATGCAAGCACTTACATTCCATTAGCGAATATTCATGACAACCAAGGGCCATTCCAAGTCTTTGACTCAGTATTGTCAGAAGAAGCTGTGTTGGCGTTTGAATACGGTTACGCAACAGCCGAACCAGGTGGTTTAACTATCTGGGAAGCACAATTTGGTGATTTTGCCAACGGTGCACAAGTTGTTATCGACCAGTTTATCTCGTCAGGCGAGCAAAAGTGGGCGCGTTTGTGCGGTCTTACTATGCTTCTACCTCATGGTTATGAAGGTCAAGGTCCTGAGCACTCATCTGCACGTTTAGAGCGTTACCTTCAGCTTTGTGCTGAGCAAAATATGCAGGTTGTGGTTCCTTCAACACCGGCTCAGGTGTACCACATGATTCGTCGTCAGGTTGTACGCCCAATGCGTCGACCTCTCATTGTTATGTCACCGAAATCTTTGCTGCGCCACCCTCTATGTACTTCAACGATTGAAGACTTGGCGGATGGTACATTCCAATCTGCAATTCCAGAAGTAGATGATTTAGAACCAAGCAAAGTGAAACGTGTCGTGTTCTGTGCTGGTAAGGTTTACTTTGACCTACTAGAGCAGCGCCGTAACAACGAGCAAGACGATGTTGCTATCGTGCGTATTGAACAGCTTTACCCATTCCCAATGGAAGAAGTACAAACAGCAATTGCTCAATACACTAACGTTGAAGACTTCGTGTGGTGTCAGGAAGAACCTCAGAACCAAGGTGCTTGGTACTGTAGCCAACATAACTTCCGTGCCGCTATTCCTGCAGGTGCAAATCTTAAATACGCAGGTCGCCCAGCTTCTGCTTCGCCAGCAGTTGGCTACATGTCGGTGCACTTGAAACAACAAAAAGCGTTGGTTGAAGACGCTCTGAACGTGAACTCAAAAACTTCGAATTAAGAACTAGAAGTTAAAGGAAGAAACAGATATGACAATTGAAATTCTGGTTCCAGATTTACCTGAATCAGTTGCTGATGCAACCGTAGCGACATGGCACAAACAACCGGGCGACGCAGTAGAGCGTGACGAGGTTTTGGTTGACATCGAAACAGACAAAGTTGTGCTAGAAGTTCCAGCTCCGGAAGCTGGCGTTTTGGAAGCTATTGTTGAAGCAGAAGGTGCGACAGTACTTTCTAAACAAATCATTGCTAAATTGAAGCCAGGCGCAGTTGCAGGTGAACCAACTGCAGACAAAACAGAAGGTACTGAAGCATCTCCTGATAAGCGTCACAAAGCTGCGCTTAGCGAAGAAAGTAATGACGCATTAAGCCCAGCAGTGCGCCGTTTGTTGGCTGAACATGGCTTAGAAGCAAGCCAAGTGAAAGGCACTGGTGTTGGTGGTCGTATTACGCGTGAAGATATTGAAGCGCATCTTGCGAACGCTAAATCTGCGTCAAAAGAAGACTCGCCAGCAGTGGTTGACGTGCCGGCAGCGGCTCGCAGTCAGAAGCGTGTTCCAATGACTCGCCTTCGTAAGACAGTCGCTAACCGTCTGCTAGAAGCGAAGAACAACACGGCAATGCTAACGACGTTTAACGAAGTGAACATGAAACCAATCATGGACCTTCGTAAGCAGTACAAAGATCAGTTCGAAGAGCGTCACGGTATTCGTTTGGGCTTCATGTCTTTCTACGTGAAAGCAGTAACAGAAGCGCTTAAGCGTTACCCAGAAGTAAATGCTTCGATTGATGGCGATGACATTGTTTACCACAACTACTTCGACATTAGCATGGCGGTATCAACTCCACGTGGTCTAGTTACACCTGTCCTAAAAGACTGTGACAAGCTTGGTTTCGCTGATGTTGAAAAAGGCATCAAAGAGCTGGCTATTAAAGGTCGTGATGGCAAGCTAACGGTAGACGAGCTAATGGGCGGTAACTTCACTATCACAAACGGTGGTGTGTTCGGTTCACTAATGTCTACACCAATCATCAACCCACCTCAATCAGCGATTCTTGGTATGCATAAGATCCAAGAGCGTCCGATGGCAGTGGATGGCAAAGTTGAAATCTTGCCGATGATGTACCTAGCGTTATCTTACGATCACCGCCTAATTGATGGTCGTGAATCAGTTGGCTTCCTAGTAACGATTAAAGAGTTACTAGAGGACCCAGCACGTCTCCTATTAGACGTTTAATATCGCTAAAACGTCTAGTTATCGTAGGTAGCTAGACGTTAAAAATTTCAATGGCTAGACTAGCTCAACGTTTGGCCTTCATTTGAATCCTTCAGTATGAGAACTCATGATGAAGGATTGATTTGAGAAGACCCTACAGACGTACAAGCAGCCAAGACTGCAGCGTTATGGAAATAATAAATCCCTTAAGGGAAAAACAAACGGAATATCGAAATGAATTTGCATGAATACCAAGCCAAACAGCTGTTTGCAGAATTCGGTTTGCCTGTGCCAGAAGGCTACGCGTGTGATACACCACAAGAAGCTTTTGAAGCCGCAGGCCGTATTAGTACAGCCAAGAAAGTAGTTAAATGTCAGGTTCACGCTGGTGGCCGTGGTAAAGCGGGTGGCGTAGAGCTACACGATACAAAAGAAGGCGTTAAAGAGTTTGCACAGAAGTGGTTAGGTAAAAACCTAGTGACTTACCAAACTGACGCTAACGGTCAGCCAGTAACAAAAATCCTTGTTGAAGAAGCTTCAAATATTGCGAACGAACTATACCTAGGTGCGGTAGTTGACCGTGCTAGCCGTAAGATCGTTTTCATGGCTTCTACCGAAGGTGGTGTGGAAATTGAAAAAGTTGCGGAAGAAACGCCGGAACTCATCCACAAAGCAGCAATTGACCCACTAGTAGGTCCACAAGCTTACCAAGGTCGTGAGCTAGCGTTCAAACTTGGTCTTGAAGGCGACCAAATCAAACAATTCGTTAAGATCTTTATGGGTCTTGGCACTATGTTCTCTCAGTACGATCTTGCTCTGCTAGAGATCAACCCACTTGTGATTACTGGCGAAGGCAACTTGCTATGTCTTGACGGTAAGATCAACATCGACTCAAACGCACTGTATCGTCAGCCTAAGCTTCGTGAAATGCACGATCCTTCACAAGAAGATGAGCGTGAAGCACACGCAGCTCAGTGGGAGCTGAACTACGTAGCACTAGACGGTAACGTTGGCTGTATGGTTAACGGTGCAGGCCTAGCAATGGGTACGATGGATATCGTAAACCTACACGGCGGCAAACCAGCTAACTTCTTAGATGTAGGTGGCGGCGCGACGAAAGAGCGTGTTGCTGAAGCATTCAAGATCATCCTATCTGATGACAATGTGAAAGCGGTACTTGTTAACATCTTCGGTGGTATTGTACGTTGTGACATGATCGCAGAAGGTATTATCGGTGCGGTTAAAGAGGTAGGCGTAAGCGTACCTGTTGTTGTTCGTCTTGAAGGTACTAACGCTGACCTAGGTCGCGAAGTTCTTGCTAATTCTGATGTTGATATCATTGCTGCTGAGTCGCTAACTGATGCTGCTCAGAAAGTTGTTGCTGCTGCGGAGGCTAAATAATGTCTGTATTAATTAACAAAGACACTAAAGTAATCTGTCAGGGGTTCACTGGTGGTCAAGGTACTTTCCACTCAGAGCAAGCTATCGCATACGGTACGCAAATGGTTGGTGGTGTGTCTCCAGGTAAAGGCGGCCAAACTCACCTAGGTCTTCCTGTATTCAACACAGTACGCGAAGCAGTAGAAGCGACTGGCGCAACAGCGACAGTCATCTACGTACCAGCACCTTTCTGTAAAGATGCAATCCTAGAAGCGATTGACGCGGGTATCGAGCTAATCGTAACGATTACTGAAGGTATCCCTACTACAGATATGATCGACGTAAAAGTGAAGCTAGAAGAAACTGGCGTTCGCATGATTGGCCCTAACTGTCCGGGCGTTATCACTCCTGATGAGTGTAAGATCGGTATCATGCCTGGTCACATCCACAAGAAAGGAAAAGTAGGTATTGTATCTCGTAGCGGTACTCTAACTTACGAAGCAGTTAAACAAACCACTGACGAAGGTTTCGGCCAGTCTACTTGTGTTGGTATCGGTGGTGACCCAATCCCGGGTTCAAACTTCATTGATATCCTAAAACTGTTCCAAGAAGACCCTGAGACAGAAGCGATCGTTATGATCGGTGAGATCGGTGGTACTGCAGAAGAAGAAGCAGCAGCATACATTAAAGAAAATGTAACGAAGCCAGTGGTTTCTTACATTGCTGGTGTAACTGCACCTCCTGGTAAGCGTATGGGCCATGCTGGTGCGATTATCTCTGGTGGTAAAGGTACTGCTGAAGACAAATTCGCTGCACTAGAAGCGGCTGGCGTTAAAACTGTGAAATCTCTAGCAGAGATTGGCCAAGGTCTACGTGAAGTGACGGGTTGGTAATCGACCACACTACTTAATAAGTATTAAAAAGCCTGCGATTTCGCAGGCTTTTCTTTTTCCGTTTCCGTGGATTTATGTTTGTTGTTAGCAAGGTCTTTCGCGTTTAATACTCAATGCGATTATGCTTTGCTTTTAATCAGCTGGCTCAGCATAAATAAGGATGTTGCGCTGATCACTACGGAAGGGCCGGCCGGTGTATCGAAGTGCCATGATAGGCTAAGCCCCATCAGTACTGCCACAGAGCCAATAATGGATGCGAACAATGCCATTTGCTCTGGTGATGAAGAGACTTTACGTGCTGTTGCTGCTGGGATAATTAGGAGCGAAGTCATGATCAACGCGCCAACGAACTTCATACCTACTGCGATTACTACACCCACCATTAGCATTAACACCAATCTAACTAAGTCTGTATTCACGCCCTCAACAGCGGCAAGTTCTTCACTAACAGTGCTAGAAAGCAGTGGGCGCCAGAAGACGTACAAACACGCGCTTACCGCAACAACACCTGCGTAAATAAACATCAGATCTTGTGGAGAGACGGCAAGTAAGTCCCCAAATAGGTAGCTCATTAAATCGACGCGCACGTTTTCCAAAAAGCTAACCGATACTAAACCGATAGAGAGTGCACTGTGTGCCAAGATACCTAACAACGTGTCTGTAGCCACAAGTTGTTGCTTTTGCAGAGTGACAAGCAAAACGGCCAGAGCTAAACAGCAGACGAGTAGCGCAAGGTAGAGATTTACGTTGAGCAAGAAGCCCAGCGCTAGGCCCATTAACGATGCATGAGCTAGGGTATCTCCGAAGTAAGCCATTTTACGCCAAACGACAAATGACCCAAGTGGACCGGCAATGATCGCGATACCAATACCAGCAAGAATAGAAGGTAGGAGAAACTCAATCATGATGGTGATGTCCGTGTTTATGGTGGGAGCATGATATCGCATCACCGCTTACTGGCGTTCCGGATAAATCGTGATGATGGTGCTCATGGTCGTGATGATAAAACGCGAGAGACTCTCTCGCTGCATTGCCAAATAGTGCGATGTAAGAAGGGTGCTGAGTAATAGTGGCAGGTGAACCTGAGCAGCAAACATGGTGATGCAGACAAATAACATCGTCCGTTTTCGCCATCACTAAATGTAAGTCATGCGATACCATAAATACGCCACAATCAAAGCGGTGACGAATGCTCTCAATTAAGTCATAGAGATCGATTTGACCTTGGATATCCACCCCCTGAGCTGGTTCGTCTAATACCAATAGCTGAGGACGTTGAAGCAGAGCGCGAGCCAGTAACACTCGTTGGTTTTCACCACCGGATAAGCGATGCATATTACTATTAAGTAAATGTTCAGCGCCAACAAGCCGTAATGCATCAATGCACTCCTGCTTACTGTATTTTCCTGCTAAATTTAGAAAGCGGGTTACATTCAATGGAAGGGAGTCATTGAGCTTCAACTTTTGAGGAACGTAACCAATTTTCAGTTTTCTTTGTCGGTTCAACTTGCCGCTAGTTGGCTTTTGAAGACCTAAGATAACTTTGACTAACGTTGATTTTCCCGCTCCATTGGGACCAATTAGGGTAGTTATTTTGCCCTTTTCTAATTCCATACTAATGTTATCGAGAACTCTGCGGCCATCGAACTCGACGCATAACTGCTCAAGATGGACTAAGGAAGACATGAATGAAACTCATTTGCAAATCAATAATGTTATAATGTAACATTATCTCACTTTCCACGCCATATCCCAAGTAAAACTATGAAAAGAGCATTAATTCTTGCTGCCTCAGCAATGTTAACACTGCCAGCACAGGCGGTAACGGTACTGACGAGTATCAAACCTATTCAGTTGTTAGTAACAGAGCTTACTCAAGGAGTAACTTCACCAGACGTGCTATTGCAGTCTAACACATCACCCCATGACTATGCTTTGCGTCCATCGGATGTTAAAAAGGTCGCTTCGGCTGATTTGGTTATCTGGTACGGACATGATCTTGAACCGTTTCTAGAGAAAGTTGTTTCGGATAGATCGAATACTTTGACTATTAGTCAAATTCCAAATCTAGAATTGCGTGAATTTGATAGTGAGCACAACCATGACCATGATGGGCACGATCATGGCTCACATGATCCGCACTTTTGGCTAGGTGTAAGCCAAGCACAACAAGTGGCCAAGGCTGTTGTGAATCAACTTGTATCACTTGATCCGGAAAATGCAGCTCAATATCAAGCGAACCTCAAAAAGTTTGAACTCGAGCTAAAAGACACTGACCAACAGATAAAGCAGAAGCTGGCACCAGTAAAAAGCAAAGGTTACTTTGTATTCCATGATGCTTACGGTTATTTCGAAGATCGTTATGAACTAAATCAAATGGGGCATTTTACTGTGAGCCCAGAACGCAAGCCAGGAGCGAAGACCTTAATTCAAATTCGTCAAAAGCTAAGTGGTGGAGATGTGGCTTGTGTATTTTCTGAACCTCAGTTTACCCCGGCTGTCGTTCAGAGCGTAATGAGAGGCAGTGATGTCGCTAAAGGCGAGCTTGACCCGTTAGGGAGTACAATTGAAGCAAAACCTGGCAGTTACTTTACTTTTCTCAACAATATGGCGAATAGTTTTGAGCAATGCTTGAACAAAAAGTCAGATTAAGTGCTGTCGTAATGTAGGAGTAGTCTTTTTAACGTGATCCAGTAGTAAGAATTACAACCTTTGGTAAGGCGAGCCTTTTCTCAGAAAGTAATTGAGATATCATTACCAATAATTATCAGCTCAAAATAACCGTATAAATCCATGTTTTACAAACGATGAACGGTCACTTTCAGAGCACAAATTGATACAAAAGGTTTTCGTCTTGCTACGCCAATTAGCCCTTGCTCTGTTGGGCTTTATCTTATCCTACCAAGCATTTGCGCTTCATAATGCAAATGCAATCTTTTACCCTTTGCCAACTCAGGCAAAGGGTACTTTTATCGCGGCTAAAAAGTTGTTCTTGGGTGAAAAGGGCGGTTTGTGGATTCATGACGTACACGGGAGAGTCCTGTTTTACGATGGTCAAACTATATTGCCTAAATCAGGTAGCTTCCTACAAACGTCGGCCAAGCAGTTGGCTTATCATAAAGGTGCTTTTTGGACCTTTATTGAAAATGAGGTCTATCGAACTTATCCAAATCAGGAGCGACGTTTAGTCTTTAGTTTAAATCCAGGCTCACAAATAAGAAAAATAGGGTCTTCAAAGAACTATATTTGGGTGAGTGATGGCGCGCATTTCTATACCTACAATATCGACACTAGCGAGTTAAACTCTTTCTCTCTATTGCAGCTCTATCAACATAGTAATAATAGCTACGTTTACATTAATGATGCGGTGCTAGTTGAAACGAAGTGGGCACTAGCAACGACTTCCGGCTTCTATCTTTCTGAAGGTGATAAGTTTGACCATGTCGCTGCCTCAGGTCAAAACTACATTGAGAAAGTCTATTATTCACACACGCGAAGAGAAATTTTGATAGGTACATTGCGTGGCGCTTTAATTTTCAACATTTACCAGCCTGATAAAGAAGTGATTAGAATTGGCGGCTCACATGTTTTGACATTCGCAGAGACAAATCAAGAGTACTGGGTGGGGACAGAGCATGGCCTTTATTTGTACTCATTTTTTTCAGGTGAGGTCACCGAAGTCGCGCCTGCAAGTTTTCTTGAGTTAGAGTTAGATAACACGAAGATTTATTCGTTGTTGAGTGACAATATGGGAGGGATGTGGATTGCGACTAACCAAGGTATTCGTTATTACTCGCTATTTAGTAAAAAATTTGAACGAGTGACCTTTAGTAGTTATGACTCACACACCCTATCAGGACGAATTCGGCAAACTATTGAAGGTCCTGATGGTGCGCTTTGGTTTGCTGATGACCGAAAGATTTATCGTTCAGGAAAGAGTGGGATTAACCAAGTCTTAGAGTTGGAGTCGCAGATCAATGAATTTGCGTTTCAAAACGGCATGCTTTGGCTTGCAACCTCAAAAGGGCTGGAAATATTTGAGCTAAATGGTCTCAACAAGATTACATTTCCTTATTTACAGGTTATGGCCGGACATGCCGTAGAGCATGTGACCGTTGATGGTGATGACCGTCTTTGGGTATCAAGCGGATACCATCTTTACAATGTTGATACTGCTGCACAAAGCGTACGAAACTTTGGAAGTGAGTGGCTAGTAAGTCAGTATTTGCCTGCTAAGGTTACGCGCCTATATGATACTGAAGATGCCCTATTAATAGGCACCGATCATGGCGTATACCAATACAGTAATGACAACATCCAGTTTATCCGTTTTTCAGAAAAGTTTGGTGAATCATTAGACATGACCACGGCGGTTGATGGCAGCCAGTGGTTTGCTTCATCTTATGGTGTGTTTAAAACTGATACACGAAGCGATGAAAAACGTGTTGTTGAAATGAGTGAGCCCAACGCCAGACCTGCTTGCTTGATCAGAGACAGGCAAGGTGTATGGTTAGCTTCCTCTGTCGGTTTAAGCTATTACCACCTTTCGGGTGAGTTAGTGAAACATTACGCATCGTCATCAGGCTTAATGAACAATGAGTTCCTCCCTGGTATTTGTAGCGTTATACAGCAGACAGAAATTGGTGAGCGAGAGCTTGTTCTGGGGTCGAAGTACGGACTCGTAAAAGCAGAAGCATCCAAGCTGCTTGTATCTAATCCCCCAGAGTCTAAGTTTATTGTTAGCCAAGTTGTGCTTGAAAATGAAGTTCTGCAAGTTGGTAGTGCCGATCTGAATGGGATCACACTGCCATATGGATCTTCGCTGAGTTTTTTATTCGGTGTGATGCCAAAACCAGACAGTCAAAATTTGTACTATCGATTGAACAACGATGACCCATGGCAAACGTTAGAGGGGGGCCAACTGACACTCGAGCACCTTAGTTCCGGTGAATATCACTTGCAGGTCAGTAATGAGTCTCAAGTTGCCGCTGGAGTCGTTGGTTTAGAATCTCACTTTATCGTCCTTCATCCTTGGTATCTATCGCGATTTGCTATTTTAGGCTTTGTCGTAGCTAGTATTGCGGTCGTCGCATTACTTGTTTTCTGGCGCTCTCGCTACGTTGTACAGGCTAACCGTGATCTAGCAGCTCAAGTGACTCTCAAAACGAATCAGTTAAGACATCAAAGTAGAGTGTTGCTTACGAGCAACCAGCAATTACGTAAACAGATTCAAGTTAGAAACCTACTCGTAGACCATGTAGCTCTATCCATAAAATCAAGCGTCGACTTTATTGTGGCGAAACTACCTATGCCTCTGGATACTGCGACAGAGGATCATTTGGCTAAAACGAATTGGCAGTTAAATGAACTCAAAAGTGTTCCAAGTGATGTAAGTGGTGGGAGTCAGAACTACAACTTGAGTCAGATAACTCAGTCAGTGGTTGATGTATGGCAAGATGACTTTGCAAAAGCGGGTATTTTGGTAGAGCTAGAAGATGAGAGTAAGCAGAGCCGGGTTGCTCTGGAAAGCTTTAATCTTGATGTTATTTTCAATAGCATTTTTGCCAATATCATCAAGCGCTCTTTCCGGGGTCAAACGGTTAGAATTATGCTAGAAAAGGGGCATGATATTGTGTCATTGAGCTTTCTTGATTACGGGACGCAATTACCTAATAAAGTCGCGACTGGGCTTCCATCTAACTTAAATCACTCTGAGTTGAGTATTGACCACCTTGCCCAACTAGTGACAACGAGTGGTGGTTATTTGGCTGTCTTCTCTTCTGATGCTCAAAACAAAGTCGAGATTACATGGCCATCTGCGAAGGAAAGTAGTTATCTGGATGAACCGCAGCAAGAACTCAATCCTGTAACTATTGCAGAAGATCAAGTCACACCAGAGAAAGAGTGGTTGCAAAAAGTCTATCAATTAGTGGCAGAGCATTACCATGATCCTGAATTTGGCACTGCGTCAGCCGCTAAAATGCTGTATATGTCTGAACGCTCTTTGCAGAGACGTTTTAAATCTGCCTCGTCAAGAACGTTAAAAGACTATGTCACAGAGGTTCGTTTGGAAACGGCGTGTGAAAAGTTATTGGCGGGTGAGAAAATCAGTGAAGTCGCCTTTAACTGTGGCTTTAATGATCCATCTTACTTTAGCCAAAAGTTTAAGCTGCATTTTGGTTTGCCCCCTTCCAAGTTTGCTTTGACTCAAGAAAGCCAAGAAATTAACTAGAAAACCTTCATTATACGCTCCCTAATTAATAGTTAAGATGCTGGGGAGCTGCATACAGTGCTCTATTATTGCTGCAGTTGCTAACGCAGTAAGTTTCATTGTTTCTTCATCACATCTAGCCTACAAATCCATTCTCAACACGTAAGCACGATCACGTTCTATCTGTTAGTCGCGATGTTCATAGCAATAAGCATAAATGGCTTCAAGAGAATGATTTACTGATAGTTGCAACAAATAAATGACAGTTGTATTGCTGTATCAAAAGAGCGTTGTTCATTTGGGGGAGTGATGGCATGCGACATTCGTGAAAACGAAAACTGTGTTGAAAAGATGGATAAGGTAAAGAAGTTTTGAAAGAGGTGAAAAAAATATCGTGGTATAGCCGGGGGGACTATACCACGGGTGTCAAGGACACCTTCGCTTGCTGCCGGAGTGACATGTTGCCATGCCACCTCTGGAATTTATTAGAGAGGTTGCCCTCTCGATGGAGTAACTATACGAGAGGTTACTTATTTTTCTTATAAAAATAACGCCATGTTTATATGAGAAAAGCGACAACGTTTTGTTTTTTAATTAACCCACTGTTTTAATTTGCATTTTTTGTTTTCTATCTTGGTTTGTGACATTTTTGTTTCGTTAGGTGTCATTTTTAATTGTTAATTTTGACGTAAATAACGAGAGGAAATTTACGAAGTTAACGTTTGAAAGCGTGAAAACATTTACGGAATCTTTGATTTCACACAAGGATTGAAGGGGTATAGGGGAGTAATATTGGCAACCTAAACTTATTAAATAATAATATTTCTCATTAGCAATACTCTTAAGGGCCACTATGAAGTTATCAGAGATTAATCCTGGCGATACGGTGACGATTCGGTTGTTAGATGGTCTTTCATCAGATATCAGAAAGAAACTCATGGTAATGGGGCTGCTTCCCAATACAGAAGTCAAAGTGATTCGACGTGCGCCAATGGGCGATCCTTTACAAGTCGAAGTCCGTGGTGTGTCTGTCGCATTGCGAGAAACAATTGCTCAGAAAATTGAAGTGGAGCGAGTGTAATGCAATATCAAGTGCTAACCGTAGGTAACCCTAATAGTGGTAAAACGACGCTATTTAATGGTTTAACTGGCGCAAAACAGCAAGTTGGTAACTGGGCAGGCGTCACGGTTGAAAAGAAAACGGGACAATTCAAGCATGCTGGGGATGAGTTTTTGCTCACTGACCTTCCGGGTATTTACTCATTAGACAGTGGTAATGATAGTAATAGTATTGATGAATCCATCGCATCGCGTGCGGTTCTAACTCATCCTGCTGATCTCATTATTAACGTGGTGGATGCTACAAGTTTAGAGCGCAGCTTATATATGACGCTGCAACTTCGCGAACTTGGTCGCCCTATGATTGTTGTCCTCAACAAGATGGATGCGCTAAAGCGTGAACGTCAGATGATTAACGTTGCAGAGCTTGAGAAAACGTTAGGTTGTCCGGTTGTCAGTTTATCTGCAACCAATAAAACTCAAGTGGCAGAGTTTAGAGAAAAGCTCCATAAATCCATCGTTCAAGGAGTGCCACTTAAAGAATTGTCTTTGCATTACGGTGAGAAGATGGAGTCGGCAATTCAAACGGTTTCCGCACTTTTTAATGACCAAAACGTCGCTCATCGTGCACTAGCGATTCGTGCGCTTGAAAAAGACACAATGGTGCTCAATAGTCTTTCTGATATTGATAGAAGCAAAGTCTTGGAAGTCATTACGACGTTAGATTTGGATATCGATTTGCATGTCGCGGATACTAAGTACACGCATCTGCATGAACAGTGTAAAAAAGTTCGCCGAAGCGAAGGCAAGTTAAGTCGTAGTGTGACTGAAAGACTCGACCAGTTTATTTTGAACAAGTGGATTGGAATTCCTTTCTTCTTTGTTGTTATGTACCTGATGTTTATGTTCTCGATTAACATCGGTAGTGCATTTATCGACTTTTTTGACATTGGTGTGGGCGCATTGTTGGTTGATGGTGGGCATCACTTGTTAGACGGTCATTTGCCTGTGTGGTTAGTGACGGTTCTTGCTGATGGTATCGGTGGTGGTATCCAGACGGTTGCAACCTTCATTCCGGTTATCGCGTGTTTGTACCTGTTCCTAGTGGTACTTGAGAGCTCAGGTTACATGGCTCGTGCAGCATTCGTACTAGATAAAGTGATGCAGAAGATCGGCCTACCGGGCAAAGCATTTGTACCGTTGGTTCTTGGTTTTGGCTGTAACGTACCGTCAATCATGGCAACTCGTACTCTAGACCAAGAACGTGAGCGTAAACTGGCTGCATCTATGGCGCCATTTATGTCATGCGGTGCTCGTCTGCCTGTATACGCGCTATTTGCTGCGGCATTCTTCCCAGGTTCTGGCCAGAACATTGTATTCGCACTTTACCTACTTGGTATTGTGGCAGCGATCTTCACAGGTCTTTTCCTTAAGCACACGCTTTACCCAGGTAGCAGTGATAGCCTAGTAATGGAAATGCCAGACTATGAGCTTCCGACGCTACAAAACGTGGTGATCAAAACTTGGCAAAAGCTAAAGCGCTTTGTACTTGGTGCAGGTAAAACCATCGTTATCGTTGTTGCTATTCTGAGTTTCTTCAACTCATTGGGTACTGATGGCAGTTTTGGTAATGAAGACAGCGAAAACTCGGTGCTTTCTAAAGCTGCGCAAGTTGTAACTCCAGTATTCGCGCCAATCGGTGTTCAAGAAGATAACTGGCCAGCGACGGTTGGTATCATTACCGGTATCTTCGCAAAAGAGGCGGTAGTTGGTACGCTTAACAGTCTATACACCACGCCAAGTGACGGTGAAGACGCAGAATTTGATCTAATGGGCAGCCTAGAAGAGGCAGTAATGAGTATCCCTGAAAACTTAGCCGGTTTGAGCTACTCAGATCCACTAGGCATTGAAGTGGGTGACTTAACTGACTCAAATGCCGTTGCCGAAGAACAAGAAGTCGATGCTTCTATCTTCGGTAACATTAAATCGCAGTTTGCTTCTGGCAATGCCGCATTTGCTTACCTAATCTTTATCCTACTGTACACTCCTTGTGTGGCGGCGATGGGTGCTTACGTACGTGAGTTTGGTCATAAGTTCGCACGCTTTATCGCGGTTTGGACAATGGGCTTGGCTTACCTATGTGCGACGTTCTACAACCAATTGACGCATTTCGCAGATAGCCCAGTAACAAGTGGTATTTGGATGGCTGTGATCGTAGCTATCTTCTTTGGCACATACCGTGTGTTCAAACAAGTTGGTAAGAAACAAAACGGTGCATTAGAGGCGCAAGTAGCATGATTTTAAAAGAGCTTTATCAATACATTGCAGACAAAGGAACCGTCTCCCAGTCAGATCTGGCTAAACAGTTTGGGATGAGTGAAGATGGCGCCGACGCGATGTTAAACGTGTGGATTAAGAAGGGCAAAATTAGCCGCCTAGTCGACACTAATAAAGCTCATGACGTGACTCGTGTTCGCTACTCAGTGACTAAACAAGATGGTTTGTCTCTGACAGTCACCATGTAGCGACTATCAAAATTAGTCACCTAAAAATTATCACGTAAAAACGACAAAGCCGCATCAGCAATGATGCGGCTTTTATTTTGCTGGTTATTGTTTGTGAATACAGCGAAATTAATGTTCTTCAGAGTGTTTAGTCGCGCCTAACTCTAGGAACTTTAAACCAAGACTTAAAACTAAAATCGAAATAGGTAATGTTAAGATCGTCCAATCTAAGCTGTCGAAGTTAATCAGCACGAGCTCTAAGAACTTCACAAACAAGATCACGATGATGACTTCAGCCAAAATGTTTTTTAGATGGCCGATGTTTGGGGTTCTGATCCAATGCAAAACCGACTGCTCTTGTGTTTTCGCTTTAGCTTTGTTGGAAATAAATAGTGTGTAGATGCCGTGAGCAAAGATGAACAAAACTAGTGCGACAAGAAACGTATCCAGTGACTTGATCAAATAAGCGATCGCGATGTCTGCTTTATCTAAATGTGCGAGTGCTTCTGGAGGTGTTTGATTGAGAATGAAGACCGCAAATGCCGAATAGGTTTTTGCTGCACCCATAAGAAAAAGCAAGAATGAAGCAGCCATAGAACAGATAATGGCGATCCAGCTGACGTATCGGAATGTGTTGAAGACTTGTTTCATGATGACCCTCTCTAACTGAGCTGGTAGTCTAAACAAGTTTTATTTTAGTGATAATCCCAGAAAAATGAGAAAGATTGTTACAAATACGTATTAATCTTTCTCTGTCTATTTCAGCCGTATTCAAAGGCGAATTATTTTCGCTAGCAGTGCTTATGCTTTTTGGAAAATAGAACTCAGTGACAGCACATTTTTAATGCGACCAAGCAATTCGTTTTGCTCTTCTTCTGTACGGAATTCACCTTTGGTGTTACCCCAAACCGGTCCCGGCCATGCTACGTCATCTTTGAAGCGAGCAATATGGTGAATGTGCAGCTGTGGCACCATATTACCTAGCGCACCAAGGTTTAGCTTGTCTGGACGGAATGTTGCTTCCAGTGCTTGGCTTACCGCTTGAGACTCTAGCAAAAACTGTTGCTGTTCTTGCATTGGCAAGTGGTGAAGCTCTTTTAGGTTTGCACGTTTAGGGACCAAGATAACCCATGGCACGGCGTTATCTTTATGCAGAAGCGCCACACACAGTGGGAAGTGGCCGATAACGGTGGTGTCTTTTGCCAGTTGAGGGTGCAGTTCAAAACTCATTATGTTGTCCGATTTGAATTGAATGACATCAGTATACGCCAGATAAAACAAAAGGTTGACGCTTTCACGTCAACCTTTGTCATCATTTAGCTTGTGCTACTTAAGCTACCTACGTAAAAGCGGATTACATACGCTCTAGAGTATCAATACCTAGTAGAGACAGACCTTGCTTGATGGTCTTCGCTGTTAGCGCAGCTAGTTTCAGACGGCTTTGTTTCACAGCTTCGTCTTCAGCAACTAGGATAGGGCACGCTTCGTAGAAACTAGAGAACTGACCTGCTAGTTCGAATAGGTAGCTACACATGATGTGCGGTTGGCCTTCGCGAGCGACAGATTGAACCGCTTCTTCGAACTGCATAAGTTTAGCAATAAGTGCTTTCTCTTTCTCATCAGTGATTTTGATGTCGCCTTGGAGAGCGTCCATAGCAACACCAGCTTTAGCGAAAATAGAAGCTACGCGAGTGTATGCATATTGCATGTATGGTGCTGTGTTACCTTCAAACGCTAACATGTTGTCCCAATCGAACACGTAGTCAGTCGTACGGTGTTTAGATAAGTCAGAGTATTTAACCGCTGCCATTGCAACTGTTTTAGAGATCTTCTCTTTTTCTTCCGCATCCAGCTCAGGGTTTTTAGATTCGATCAGTTGTGCTGCACGAACTTCTGCTTCATCTAGAAGGTCGGCAAGGCGAACGGTACCACCCGCACGAGTCTTGAATGGCTTACCATCTTTACCAAGCATCATGCCGAACGCGTGGTGCTCAAGAGATACTGACTCAGGTACGTAGCCTGCCTTACGAACAATTGTCCAAGCTTGCATTAGGTGCTGGTGTTGACGTGAGTCGATGAAGTAAAGCACACGGTCTGCGCTTAGCTCTTCATAACGATATTTTGCACATGCGATGTCTGTTGTTGTGTATAGGAAACCGCCATCGCGTTTTTGAACGATAACGCCCATTGGTTCGCCATCTTTGTTCTTGTATTCATCTAGGAATACAACTTGCGCGCCATCATCTTCAACGGCAAGACCTTGTTCTTTTAGGTCTGCAACGATCTTAGGAAGCATGTCGTTGTACATGCTCTCGCCCATCACGTCGTCACGAGTCAGTGACACGTTTAGACGGTCGTAGTTGCGCTGGTTTTGGATCATGGTTACATCAACGAGTTTTTTCCACATTTCTGCACAGTACTCGTCACCGCTTTGCAGTTTCACAACGTAGTTTCGCGCCTTTACTGCGAAGTCTTCATCTTCATCGTACAGCTTTTTCGATTCGCGGTAGAAGCCTTCAAGGTCCGCAAGCTCCATAGAAACTTCGCCAGACTCTTGTTGTACACGTTCAAGGTTTGCGATAAGCATACCGAACTGAGTACCCCAGTCGCCGATGTGGTTCGCACGGATCACTTTGTGACCTAGGAACTCAAGAGTACGTACCACCGCATCACCGATGATGGTTGAACGTAGGTGACCAACGTGCATTTCTTTAGCTACGTTTGGTGCAGAGTAGTCAGCAACGATAGTTTGAGCTTCGTCTGCTGCAACGCCAAGACGTGAGTCAGCCAGTGCTGCTTCCGCTTGTTTTGCTAGGAACTCTTCGCTTAGGAAAATGTTGATGAAACCAGGACCAGCGATTTCTGTCTTGCTTGCAATACCATCTAGGTCTAGAACATCCAGTACTTTCTGTGCAAATTCTCGTGGGTTAGTACCCAGTTTTTTAGCAACGCCCATTACGCCGTTTGCTTGGTAGTCACCAAATTGTGGCTTTGCTGATTGGCGTACTGCCGCAGGACTGCCTGCAGGTGCGCCAGCGGCTTCTAGAGCCTGAGATACTTTGTCATTAATAAGTGCTTGGATATTCACACGCGTTTCCTTCAATTCAAGGACGAAGAACTCGGCGAAGTAAGTGCCGAGTTCTGTTGGAGTTCACAAAAATGGGGCTAATGATAACAACTTTATTGCTTTTCATACAGAGAGGAATTGGGGAAATTTATACTTTTTCGATTGAATGGAAATGTGGTTTGGTTTGAGTTTACTATTGCGCTCAGAGTAATGAGATAAATCGCCCCAAAAGAGAGCCACAATGACGACTCAACTAGTTGAAAAACGCCTAGCGCCTAAATTGATGATCCAAGATCTGGATGCATTTATGGCGAAGATTGAAGAGCTTGCATCCCTGTTAAAACTGGATCTGAGCTTTGCTCAAGCTGACCATATTGCGCTGCGAATTAATGATACTGAAACAGCAAAAGCCGCGCATGAAGCATGGAATCAATACGGTAAGGTGATTTCACAAGCGAAAATCAACGGTCGCCCAATCATCGTTATCGAATTCGATAAAGCGTTGGAAAGTCGTGGCTGGAAGATTGAGTGTCTGGAACTGCCATACCCTGCGGAAGGCAAAATCTACTCAACTGAAAGCTGGGAACATGTGGAGTTTGTTATTCCGTCTCATGCCGAAACTGCAGACGAGTTTCTTGCTGATTTGAAACACACTTACCCAGCGTTTGGGGCGCGTTTTAATGAGTTGGAAGAGCTGGGTGTGAAGATCAAACTGTCGAGCCCGAAAGGGGATGGCGAACGCTTGAACAACCCAACGGTGGCGTTTAAGTACCAAGACATTTGTATCAAACTGCACCCGCATTCACTTAAGCGTATTGTGGAGTCTGAGCAGGCTGAATAAGCAAGTTTTGAACGACTAGAAAGAAGAAAGGTTTGCAAATGAGCAACCCTTTCTTTCATTCAAAAGCGATGAACTTAAAGGATCACTGTCTTATTCCCATAAACAAAGACGTGGTCATTGATCACTTTATTCAAAGCCTTACTCAATACGTTCTTCTCTACATCGCGTCCCGCTTGCGCCATATCTTGGGCATTGAATGTATGGTCGACAGGAATTACGTCTTGCTTGATGATCGGCCCTTCATCTAAATCATTAGTCACGAAGTGTGCTGTTGCACCGATGATTTTCACACCGCGATCGTAAGCTTGTTGATATGGCTTCGCGCCAATAAAAGCAGGTAAGAAGCTGTGATGAATATTAATGATTTTGTGGTGATATTTCTCAACAAACGTCGGCGTTAATACGCGCATGTATTTAGCTAGCACCAAAAAGTCAGCATCGTATTGATCGATCACTTCTAGCATCTTCTGCTCGTGTTCTTCACGGCTAAGGTTTTCATGGGTCACATGGTGGTAAGGAATGTCGAAGCGTTCAGTGAGAGTTTGCAGTTTGTCGTAATTCCCCACCACAGCGGCGATCTCAACATCTAGGCTTCCATCGTAGGTTTTCATCAGAATATCGCCTAAACAATGCGCTTCTTTTGTGACGAGAATGACGATGCGCTTACGGCGAGAGCCAACCAATTTACGCTTAGCACCTTGCGGGAGAGCTTGGTCCAAGTCGGCAAGAAACGTTTGATCGTTGAAGTACCCCTCCAACTCCGTTCTCATGAAAAAGTGGCCACTGGTATTATCAACAAATTCGTTATTGTGAACGATGTTGAGTTGGTGCTTGTAACAGATATTAGTAATTTTCGAGATGAGACCCGGGGCGTCAGAACAGTGGGTCAACAGTGTTTTCTTTTCCATAAATCAGGTACTTCCATGCATTAATATTTTAGCGTACGAATTTGTTATTATTCCCTGGCGGGTGTAACTGTACTGCCATGTTTCACCATAAATAATCTATTCTTACGTTGGTTTCAACAAAATATCCGCGTGTCGCCGCAAGCTGGTCAGATTGTGGGCTGATGTCACTCCTATTCCTCTGATATACTCTCGATAATTTTTCAAACTCAATACCAAGCATGATCGCAAAAACTTTTTCCTCTGATGGCGCGTTAGGTAAGGCCATTCCTGGCTTTCAAGCTCGTCAGCCACAAATCGATATGGCGGAAGCCGTCAGCAGTGCGATCAAAGATCAAACCCAGTTGGTGGTGGAGGCAGGAACCGGAACCGGTAAGACCTTCGCCTACTTAGTCCCTGCGCTGTTAAGCGGTAAAAAAGTGATCATCAGTACAGGCTCGAAAAACTTGCAAGAGCAGTTGTACCATCGTGACTTACCGCTCATGGTCAATGCGCTTGGTTTTTATGGCCAAGTGGCGTTATTAAAAGGGCGTTCTAATTATCTGTGTTTGGATCGTTTGAGCCGCCAAATGGTCGAAAGCCACACTAATGAATCTGACCCGACGTTATTAACTCAACTGGTTAAAGTGCGTGCTTGGTCATCAGAAACCAAAACAGGTGACCTTGGTGATTGTGATGATCTGCCAGAAGACAGCATGATCATTCCGACTATCACCTCAACCAATGATAACTGTTTAGGTAAAGAATGTCCGAGCTACACTGATTGCTTTGTATTGAAAGCGCGTAAGCGAGCCATGGATTCCGACATTGTTGTAGTGAACCATCACTTGTTTCTTGCTGATTTAGCGATCAAAGAAACAGGATTCGGTGAACTGATTCCAGAAGCCGATGTGTTTATTTTTGATGAAGCTCATCAGTTGCCAGATATTGCGAGCGAATATTTCGGCCAGTCAGTTTCAAGCCGCCAAATTCACGATCTTGCCAAAGACATTGAAATAGCCTATCGCACCGAAGCCAAAGATATGCGTCAATTGCAAAAAGTGGGCGACAAACTCATGCAAAGCGCAATGGACATGCGGATTGTATTGGGTGAGCCAGGCTTTCGTGGCAACTGGCGTGAGGCGTTGCAATCAGGTTCTATTAAGCGAGAATTATTGCGCTTAACTGACAGCCTCGAATTGGCGATTGATGTACTCAAAATAGCCTTAGGGCGCAGTCAATTACTGGATACCGCCTTTGAACGAGCAAATTTGATCAAAGGCCGTATCGACCGGGTATGTGATGTCGATATTACCGGTTACTCATACTGGTACGATACCTCGCCTCGTCATTTCGCTCTGCACATTACGCCTCTTTCTGTCGCGGACAAGTTCCATGAGCAAATAGAGATTAAACAAGGCGCTTGGATTTTCACGTCAGCAACCCTAGCCGTATCGGGCGATTTCAAGCACTTTACTGAGCGCCTTGGCCTCAAGCCTACAAAGCAATTTTCTCTGCCGTCCCCCTTTGATTATCAAAAGCAAGCGCGCCTTTGTGTGCCAAGGTATTTGCCAGAGCCAAACAGTAACGGCTTAGCGGATAAGTTAGTCCGAATGCTTGCTCCGGTGATTGAAGAAAATGATGGTCGCTGCTTCTTTTTATGTACCTCGCACAGCATGATGCGTGAACTAGGTGAGAAGTTCCGAGAAGTACTTGAGCTGCCTGTGTTAATGCAAGGGGAGATGAGTAAGCAGAAAACCTTGGCGGAGTTTATGGAACTGGGTAACGCTTTACTCGTGGCGACGGGCGCTTTCTGGGAAGGGATTGATGTTAGAGGTGATGCGCTGAGCTGTGTTATTATCGACAAATTACCGTTTACCGCCCCTGACGATCCGTTACTCAAAGCCCGTATCGAGGATTGTCGATTACGTGGCGGTGAACCATTTGCTGAAGTACAAATCCCGGATGCAGTGATTACGTTAAAGCAGGGAGTCGGGCGATTAATTCGAGATCAGAAGGATCACGGTGCGTTGATCATTTGTGATAATCGCCTCGTCACGCGAGACTATGGTGGTATTTTCCTCGGAAGCCTACCACCTATCCCAAGGACGCGAGACTTAGATGGAATCAAAGCATTCCTGAAAGCAGAACAATCTGTCACAGACGCAAGTGCTGAGGCATAACCCAATAAATGAAAGTTGTAGAGAGTTAAATGAGCGCAAAAATTCTTGCTATCGATACAGCGACTGAAAACTGTTCAGTTGCGTTGTTGGCTAATGATCAAGTGATTTCACGTAGCGCGGTTGCACCACGCGATCACACCAAAAAAGTACTGCCAATGGTTGATGAAGTACTCAAAGAAGCTGGCCTGACTCTACAAGAGCTGGATGCGTTAGCGTTTGGACGTGGTCCAGGTAGCTTTACTGGCGTTCGTATCGGTATTGGTATCGCACAAGGTTTGGCGTTCGGTGCTGACTTACCTATGATCGGCGTTTCAACGCTGGCTGCAATGGCTCAAGGTAGCTATCGCTTACATGGTGTGACCGATGTCGCTGTGGCTATTGACGCACGTATGGGTGAAGTTTACTGGGCACGTTACACTCGCCAAGCAAACGGTGAGTGGGCAGGGATGGATGCAGAGTGCGTAATTCCACCAGCACGTCTCGTTGAAGAAGCACAAGCAGACGACAAAACGTGGACGACAGCAGGTACTGGTTGGGATGCTTACCAAGAAGTATTAGCAGGCCTACCGTTTAATTTGACGCATGGTGACGTTCTGTACCCTGATTCACAAGACATCGTGATTCTTGCTGAACAAGAATTTAAAAAGGGTAATATCGTGCCGGTCGAAGATTCGAGCCCTGTTTATTTACGTGATAATGTGACATGGAAAAAACTTCCTGGTCGCGAATAGTCCGTTTTTCATTAACCTGACAAAAAGCAGGGCGTTTGCCCTGTATTTTTATGGAGTGCTATGGCGTCGATTAATGGCTTGCCTCCTTCTTTGATTCCCGGTGCAAATCGCACTAATAAAGCCAGTCAAAAGAAGCCGGTAAATAAATCACAAACAAAGCAGCCTGTAGGTCAGCCTTCAAAGGTTGCTAACGCCGTGGCGCACTCCATAAAACACGTGGATGAGTCCCAAATTCACCGAGCTCAAGTGCAATATGACCTTCCTGAAGGGGGCGCACGTAAAGCAATGGAGCAGTACATGGATGTCATGAATCGAGCTAAAAAAGAGGAACTGGCTCAATTACTTGGTGTCGATATTTACGTGTGAGATCTCCCCAGCTTGGGGTTACTAATATTGAAAGGTGGTTTATGAAGGTTTTTGGACGGTTTTTTCTCGCATTATTTGCTACGGTTGGTTTGTCTGCGTGTAGCTCGTTGCCTGAGGAGCTAAATGCAAGCACAGAATTGGTCGTTACAGACTATAAAGCTTTTGCTGAGTCTCAGGGGCAAGTGAGTGAAGATGTTCGCCTTGGTGGAATCATCGCTAAAGTGGATAACTTTAAAGATAAAACGCGTCTAGAGATTGTAAACCTTCCTATCAGTAAGTCTGGTAAACCTGATATCGATGAAGAGCCTACGGGGCGTTTTGTCGCCTATTTTGATGGCTATTTAGAGCCTGTCGCCTTTAGTGAAGGCCGTTTGGTGACGGTTGTAGGCAAAGGAGCAGGGGAAGAAGAAGGAAAGATCGGTGAGCACGGTTACATCTTCCCGGTAATAAAGGGGGAAGGGTACCGTTTATGGAAAATTGAAGAACGTGTACGCATGTATGACTCGCCAACCTACTTTTACCCATGTTACTCGATTAACTGCCGCATGTGGCGTAATGATTTCCCACAAGACGGTAAAGTGATAAAACAGGTCAAATAATCTGCGATGCATGAGCGTCAATTCGAGCTTCCTGCCGGCAAAATGGCAGCCCTTGAGATAGGGAACGAGAAAACGGCTGACTTGTCAGTCGTTTTTCTTCATGGGTGGTTAGATAATGCGGGCAGCTTTAAAGCGCTCATGGAGCAGTTGAATCAACTTAATCCTCACTTACACCTCCTAGCCATCGATCATTTTGGTCACGGTTTATCGAGTCATAAATCTCACGATAATTATTACCCCTTTCACGACTATATTGCCGATTTGTATCAGTTTTTGGACGAATTATCACCAAACAGACTGATATTAGTAGGGCATTCACTTGGTGCTTTAATCGCAAGTTGCTATAGTGCAGCGTTTCCAGAGCAGGTCGAAGCTCTTGTGCAAATTGAGGGAGCAGGACCTCTTCATGAGGATCCTACTAACAGTTTGCCTCGTCTTCGCGATGGCGTTTTAAGTCGAATAAGACAGCAAAACAAGCCAGAGCGAGCCATTGCCTCCTTCGATCTGGCGTTAAAATTACGCATGCAAGCCAACCAATTAACCGCTGAGCAGCTTCTACCGATAGTAGAGCGTGGAACAGAGCAGCGAGGAGATAAATGGTATTGGCGGCATGACGCCAAGTTAAAATGTGCGTCGCTTTACCGAATGGCGCAAGCGCATGCTAACTCGATTACCAGCCAAATACGTTGTCCTCATTTGATTGTATTAGGCGATCAAGGATTTCAGAATTTACCATCTAACCAAGCTGATTGGGGAGAGAACCCACCGCAAGTGGTTTCTGTCAAGGGTGGTCATCACTGTCATTTAGAGCAAATACTCGAGGTCGCAACGCGAATTCTTGGTGTAGTTAACAAAATTTAAACAAGTGTTTGAGAGTTGCGTGCTCAAGCACGTTCGCTGTGCTGTAATAGCTTTCAAAATAAAAAGGACGCTATTTTTTAGCCAGTTATAAACGAGGAGTAACATCGTGGATAAACCATGGCTTTCACGTTATCCAAGTGACGTACCTGAAACCATTAATCCAGAGCAATATGAGTCTTTGGTAGAAATGTTTGAACAGTCTGTACAAAAATATGCAGACCAACCAGCATTCATGAACATGGGCTCGGTTATGACCTTCCGTAAATTGGAAGAGCGTAGTCGCGCATTCGCAGCGTATCTGCAAAACGAGTTAAAACTGCAAAAGGGTGACCGTGTTGCTCTGATGATGCCAAACCTACTGCAATACCCAGTGGCGTTGTTTGGTATTTTGCGTGCAGGTTGTATCGCCGTAAACGTTAACCCACTTTACACTCCTCGTGAACTTGAACACCAATTGAATGACTCAGGTGCGACGACGATTGTGATTGTGTCTAACTTTGCGAATACGCTAGAACAAATCGTCGATAAAACACCAGTCAAACACGTAGTGTTAACCAGTCTTGGTCAAATGCTGCCACGAGCGAAAGGTACGATTGTCGATTTTGTCGTGAAGTACGTTAAGGGCATGGTGCCTAAGTACGATTTACCTGGTGCTATCTCAATGCGTCAGGCTCTACGTAAAGGTCGTCGTCTACAATACGTTAAACCGTTTATGTCTGGGGATGACATTGCATTCCTGCAATATACGGGGGGGACGACAGGTGTCGCGAAAGGTGCGATTCTGACTCACCGCAACATGATTGCGAACGTTCTACAGGCAAAAGGCGCGTACGGACCGGTTTTATCTCCGGGGCGTGAATTAGTCGTAACAGCGTTACCGCTGTATCACGTATTTGCTCTTACCGTAAACTGTCTGCTGTTTGTCGAAATGGGTGGTCGTAACTTACTTATTACCAACCCTAGAGATATTCCAGGGTTCGTGAAAGAGCTACAAAAGCATCCGTTTACTGCGATTACGGGCGTGAATACCTTATTTAATGCATTGGTCAATAATGAAGATTTCCACGAGTTGGATTTCAGTAATCTACGTTTAGCTGTTGGCGGCGGCATGGCAGTGCAGCGCTCAGTGGCAGAAAGATGGCAAAAGACCACGGGTTGCTACTTGCTCGAAGGTTACGGTCTAACAGAGTGTTCTCCGTTGGTGGCGGCATATCCGCATGATCTTGTTGAATACAATGGCTCTATTGGTCTGCCGGTACCATCAACAGAAGTTCGTATCGTGGACGAAGAAGGCAACGCTCTTGCGAATACTGAAACTGGTGAACTTCAAGTTCGTGGTCCTCAGGTTATGCAAGGTTACTGGCAACGACCTGAAGCAACGAAAGATACGATTAACGAAGACGGCTGGCTATCAACTGGCGACATCGTTAAGTTCGATGACGAAGGCTTCCTGCATATCGTTGACCGTAAGAAAGACATGATCTTAGTATCAGGCTTTAATGTTTACCCGAACGAAATCGAAGACGTTGTAGCACTACACGGCAAAGTACTTGAAGTTGCTGCTATTGGTCAGCCGCATGAAGTGTCTGGTGAATTAGTGAAGATTTATGTCGTGAAACGCGATCCGAGCTTGACCAAAGACGAAGTGATCGCGCATTGTCGAGAACACCTAACTGGCTACAAAGTTCCGAAGTTGGTTGAATTCCGCGAAGACTTACCTAAAACCAATGTCGGTAAGATCTTGCGTCGTGTTTTACGCGAAGAGAATGACGCTGAACTTGCGAAGAAAAGCGCATAAGCCGATTTCGTCGAGTCGAGAGATTTAAAAAATGATAGAATGCCAGCGTTTTGCTGGCATTTTTTATAGCGAGAAGTATGTGAACTATCAAATTATTACTAAAAACAAAGACCTAGAAGAGGTTTGCACTCATGCCCGAGAGGCAGACGTAGTGATGCTGGATACCGAATTCGTTCGTATTCGCACTTTCTACCCGCAGTTAGGTCTGATTCAGCTTTTCGATGGTAATCGCCTCTCGCTGATTGATCCGACTGAATTAACGGATATGACGCCGTTTGTAGCGCTATTAAAAGATACTTCTGTGCTAAAAGTGCTGCACGCATGTGGTGAAGATTTAGAAGTTTTCCAAAACGCTTTTGGTTGTACACCATTCCCTATGGTGGATACGCAGCTGATGGCCGCTTTTCTCGGTCACGGCCTATCGACAGGCTTCGCATCGCTGGTGGAAGAATATTTAGGCGTAGAGCTCGACAAAAGTGAATCACGTACCGACTGGATGGCTCGTCCACTGACACAAAAGCAATTAGATTATGCTGCCGCAGATGTTCATTACTTGTTACCCTTATACGAAAAGCTGTTCGATAAGGTGACGCAAGCAGGTTGGTGGGAAGCTGTACAGCAAGAAAGTGATTTACTCGTTTCGAAACGTATTCGCGTAACCAATGAAGAGAATGCCTACCTTGATATTAAGGGCGCTTGGCAATTAAAACCTTCTGAGCTGGCGATTTTAAAGCCATTGGCGACGTGGCGTTATCGTGAAGCAATCAAACGAGATTTAGCGCTGAACTTTATCTTCAAAGAAGGTGATCTATTAACGGTCGCTCGTCTTGGTTTAACGAACTTTAAGAAGATGGAAGCAGAAGATATTGATATCCGAGCGATTAACCGCCATGGCGCGAAGATTGCCGCGATTGTTAAACAAGCGAAGCAAACACCTTCTGAAGAGTATCCTGCGAAAATTGAGCGTTTAATGGACTATCCGGGTTACAAGCAGGTCTTCAAAAATATGAAAGACTTGGTGAAATCGGCTTCGCAGAAGTCAGGTTTAGCCACGGAGTTCCTTGCCTCTAAAAAGCAGATCAATCAGTTGATCAGTTGGGTTTGGAAAAAAGATCGTGACCCAGAAGTATTGCCTGATTTGATGCAAGGGTGGCGTTTGGATTTACTCGGCGACAAGATGAACAAAGCATTAAAGTAATGAAAGATGAAAAAGGTTGGCCTCGATGCCAACCTTTTTCGTTCTAATTAGAGTATTCGTCTTGCGAGAGAAACTGATTACTTTTCTTCGTCTGGTAGCTTCACATTCAGCTCAAGAACTGAGATATCGTCGTCTTTGTGCTCAAATGTTAAGTCAACCATATTTGGATCAATTGCCACGTACTTGCTGATCACCTTCAAGATGTCTTCTTTTAATTGAGGCAAGTAAGACGGCGCAGGATCATTTTGGCTGCGGCGCTCTGCGACAATGATTTGCAAACGCTCTTTAGCTAGATTCGCAGAAGTTTTCTTCTGTGGACGGAAAAATTCTAATAATGACATGTCTAGCCTCCAAAGAGTCGTTTAAAGAGTCCTTTCTTCTCCTCAGTAAGGAAACGAAATTCAACCTGATTGCCTAATAAGCGATCAACGGTGTCAGAATAAGCCATACCCGCATCGGTGTTATCGTCAAAAGTGACTGGCACACCTTTGTTTGACGCGTTAAGCACGGCTTGGCTTTCTGGAATCACGCCCAGTAGTGGAATATGTAAGATCTCCTCTACGTCTTCAACGCTTAGCATTTCGCCTTGAGTGACGCGAGATGGGTTGTAGCGAGTCAGTAACAGATGCTGTTTTACTGGCTCTAGCCCTTGTTCTGCACGCAGTGACTTAGAATCTAAAATACCGAGAATGCGGTCAGAGTCACGTACAGAAGAGACTTCTGGGTTCGTTGTGACAATGGCTTCATCGGCATAGTACAAGGCCATTAACGCGCCTTGCTCGATACCTGCTGGTGAATCACAAATAATGAAATCAAAGCCCATTTCATCAAGTTCGCCGAATACGCGCTGAACACCATCTTTTGTCAGTGCGTCTTTATCACGAGTTTGAGAAGCAGGAAGAATAAATAGGTTGTCCGTGCGCTTATCTTTGATCAGCGCTTGGTTTAATGTCGCTTCACCGTTAATGACGTTTACAAAGTCATACACGACGCGGCGCTCACAGCCCATGATTAGATCGAGGTTACGCAAACCGATGTCAAAATCGATCACCGCGGTCTTTTTTCCCTTAAGAGCTAGACCAGAGGCGATGGCTGCGCTTGAAGTGGTTTTACCAACGCCACCTTTACCAGACGTTACTACAATAATGCGTGCCATTTTTTTTCCTTTTTAGATTAAATCGCGAGAACTTCTAAATGTAATGATTCATCGGCTTTACTGATCATTACTTTCTTTTGCCAGTACTCGCTTTCAATTTGATCGCTTAACCAGTAGTCACCCGCAATGGATACCAGTTCTGCTTGTAAATCGTGGCAAATAATACGCGCTTCCTGCTGACCACTTGCTCCTGCAATCGCACGACCTCGAAGTGTGCCATGGATATGAATAGAGCCGTCAGCAATGACTTCAGCACCAGCACTTACGTGCGCTAGCACCACCAAATCACCATCTTTTGCGTAGATCTGTTGTCCTGAGCGGACAGGCGTACGAACTACTTTCGTTGGTGCCATTTTGGCAGGTGCTTGGCTTGGTGATTTGCTCGCCGACATAATGGCGAAGCCAGCTTCGGAAGCAAGGTTTTGTACACGCTTGTCTTTACAGCCCGTTACACCGACCGGAATAAAACCAGCATCTGAGATGCCTTGTTTAAGCTTAGGGAAATCAATGTCGCCTTGTACTTTTGCTATATTGATTACCAAAGGCGCGGATGCAAAAAAAGAAGGTGCTTGAGAAACTTTTTCTTGCAAAAATTCGACAGTCTTTGCGATCTCATTGTCAGAAAGGTGTAAAACTGACAATGTAAAACTGCTACCTTTAAGGTCTGGTGAATGGGTCATCGTGGACTTCTTGCCTTTATTGAAAGAGCGTTGCCTTAAACTAGGTATGTCATGTTATATTTCATCCTTTGACGCAGCAAGTTCTCTCGTGGGCAAATAGGTGAATTAATCTCAAATTTGCTATTAAGTTTGCGAGAATTTGACGTTTACAACCTAATCCGCACTCAACGCGGCTAAATCAGCATAAAAGGCGTGTCATGCTTTGTTCTATTTATAAAAGCTCGAAAAAAGAAGGTACTTATCTCTATATTCCGAAAAAGGATGATTTTTCACAGGTTCCTGACACCTTAATGCAGATGTTCGGTAAGCCTATCGCTGTCATGACGATTAAACTTGATGGCCGTAAATTGGCACAAGTTGATATCGAAAAAGTGAAGGCTTCATTACAAAATGATGGCTTCTTTCTTCAGGTTCCACCGCCGCCGGAGAACCTATTAGAAAAGTACAAAGAACAAAAAGCCCAGCAGAAAGGCGAATAACGTCATCGTTTTTCATCTGGGATTTCTGCCTTGCTCAAGGAGGGCAATATGAAAAAGATACTGGCTACCATGCTTAGCGTTGGTATGTGTACCTCGGCTTTTGCAAGTAGCGAGGGTTTTGATGAATACTTGAATAAGCTGCGTGCTGAAGCTCGTGATAAAGGTATCTCAGAGCAGGTCATTAGTGCTGCTTTTGCTAATGTTGAGTACAAGCCCCGAGCAGTAAAAGCGGACCGAAACCAACCAGAAAAGAAACTGACATTGGATGAGTACATTCCTCGCGCGGTGCCTGAATGGAAGGTGAAGCAAGCCAGACAACTCTACAAAGAGCATTACACCGAGCTAAAGCGTATAGGCGATGAGTACGGTGTCCACCCGCGCTTTGTTGTGGCACTTTGGGGAGTTGAAAGTAACTTTGGTAAGTTTACCGGCAACTTTAAAGTGATTGATGCACTATCCACAATGGCATTTGAAGGCCGTCGTGAAGAGTTTTTCCGTAAAGAGACTATGTCGGCACTTCAGATCCTCGATCAAGGCCATATTGAGCTAGAGAACTTTAAAGGCTCATGGGCTGGTGCGATGGGTCAATGCCAGTTTATGCCAAGCTCTTTCCTTCGTTTTGCTGCTGACGGCAACGGTGATGGTAAAAAAGACATATGGCAATCTGAAGCGGACGTGTTTGCATCAACCGCTAACTATTTGAGCAAGTCTGGTTGGGATGATAAATATACTTGGGGTCGCCAAGTTAAGGTTCCTAAAAATATTGATCGCAGCCTAGAAGGGCGCACGGCTGAAAAAGGCAAATACCTTCAAGAGTGGAGCCAATTAGGTATCACAAAATATGACGGTAGCCCGTTGCCAAAACTGGATGAAGACATCAAAGCATGGTTGATCATGCCGGACGACGAGAATGGTCGTACGTATCTGGTTTACAATAACTACAACGTATTGATGAAGTGGAACCGCTCTTACTACTTCGCACTTGCTGTGAGTCACTTGGCTGACCGCATTAAATACTGATCTGCCATCAAACAATTTGGCATTCAGTCTTCAATACAAGGGCTCTTCGGAGCCCTTTGTTTTTTCTATAACCAAATCGAGGTAAAGCGTGTTATCTGAACGTGCCGCACAAATGGTGATTTTCTCCGCTCTTCTTAAACACAAAAGCTTCACAGCTGCTGCAAAGAGCTTAGGCGTGTCGGTGTCTCATGTGAGTAAACAGTTGAGTCAGTTAGAAGCGTCTCTTGGTATCAAGCTTGTTCAACGCACTACGCGAAGCTTTACGCCGACTGAGGCAGGGAAAACCTTTTTTCATCACTGTGAGCAAGTGGTACAAGCGGTGAGCAGCGCCACATTAGAGATGGAAACCCAGCGGGATGAAGTAGCAGGTTTGGTACGTCTTGGGTTGTCGCAATCATTTGGTACCTTACACATTATTCCAGCGATTCAAGAGTTACGCGAACTGTATCCTCAACTTCAAGTGGAAGTACATCTGTTTGACTATAAGGTCGATATGTTAGCCGAAGGGCTCGATTTATGGGTAACCAACAACGAGCATTTGCCTGAAGGTTACATTGCGCAGCGTTTGACGGATTGCCAGTTTGTTGTTGCGGCATCGCCAGATTACTTATTGAAACATGACACGCCAACAGAACCGGATGACCTATCTGCTCACAACTGCCTCATATACAGAAGCTGGGAGCGTGACTATACGGGGTGGGCGTTTACCAAAGATCAGCAAGAATTGAACGTAAAAGTCTCGGGTAACTATTCAGTAGATCTGGCAGAAGCCGTTCGGGATGCGGCTATTGCAGGTTGGGGTATTGCCTACCTTGCCACTTACTTGCTGGGTGATGAGTTCAGAACGGGTAAGTTAATACAGCTGTTACCTGATTGGAAAGCCAGCCAGTCGATGCCGTTTTATGCGGTATACCCAAGCCGCCAGCATATGCCAAAAAAAATATCCGCAGTGATTAACTTTATCAAACAGAAGATCGGCAACCCTTGTCATTGGGACCAACGTTTGGCGCCTTACATCTCTATTCCTAAATAACAGGATCAATGACGTTGTAGAACGACACATAAGGTGATTCACTTCACAAAAATTTTTCCTGAATCAGAAACATATTTTCCATATGGAAACAATTAAAATAAGCAAACGTTTATCTTCAATAAATTCAATTGGTTATTTTGTTGGTCAGTTATTGGTCGCTTAAACTTTTCACACTGTTAACATCCTCAACTTGCAGCATTTTGAGTCCGCTATACAATCCGGTGCCTTCTATATCCCCCTTCTGTCGGATTCATTTTATGAACTCAATTATTGGTATCGTAGCCATACTATTCCTAGCATGGCTACTTTCTACAAATAGAAAAAATATAAAGCTGAGAACGGTGTCGTTTGCGTTTGCTTTGCAGGTACTGTTTGCGTTGTTGGTTTTATATGTACCAGCAGGACGAGATGCGCTGAATTCAGTGAGCAGTGTTGTGTCGAATTTGATCAACTATGGTCAAGAGGGCATTGCGTTTTTATTCGGTAATTTGGCGACAGGGGGCTTCACCTTTGCGATCAATGTTCTGGGTATCATCGTTTTCTTCTCCTCTCTTATCTCAGGTCTTTATCACATTGGTGTGATGCCAAAAATCATTAACTTTATCGGTGGTGGTATTCAAAAGCTGCTGGGTATCGGTCGTGCTGAGTCTTTGTCTGCTACGGCGAATATCTTTGTTGGCACCATTGAAGCACCATTAATGGTAAAGCCTTACCTAAAACACATGACTGACTCGCAGTTCTTTGCAGTTATGACAGGTGGTTTAGCGTCAGTTGCTGGCGGAACGTTGGTTGGTTACGCATCACTGGGTGTCGACCTCAACTATCTTATTGCTGCTGCATTTATGTCGGCACCTGCCGGCTTGTTGATGGCAAAAATTTTAATGCCAGAAGATACGGATAAAGCAGCAGATATCGACATTAGCCAAGTTGAAATTCCACGTGCAACCAACGTAGTAGAAGCATTAGCCGATGGTGCCATGGCGGGTGTACGCATTGCTGTATCGGTCGGTGGTACGTTACTGGCGTTTATTAGTGTCATTGCAATGCTAAACGGCATGTTAGGCTGGATAGGTGATCTGATTGGGACACCATTAAGTTTTGAGCTCATCCTAGGTTTTGTGTTTGCGCCAGTCGCTTGGTTGTTGGGTATACCATGGCAAGAAGCAACCACAGCAGGCTCGCTGATTGGTAACAAGATTGTGGTGAATGAGTTCGTCGCTTTCATCCAGCTTGCAGAAGTGAAGTCTCAACTTAGTGAACACTCACAAGCAATCGTGACGTTTGCTTTGTGTGGCTTTGCAAATATCTCAAGCATGGCGATGCTGATTGGTGGGTTGGGCTCTTTGGTACCAGAAAAGCGTGCATTTGTTTCTAAGCATGGTTTCCGTGCGATTATCGCTGGTGTCATGGCGAACTTAATGAGCGCTTCTATTGCGGGCGTGATTTTAAGTCTGTAATTGAAATAGATATCAACAATTAGCAAAAAGGCTCCTTGCGGAGCCTTTTTCGTATCTGAAATTTACGTTATTTGTCTGTGTGGAACTGTTCGCAAGCGAGCATCGTGTTCTCAATTAAACTTGCGACGGTCATTGGGCCAACGCCACCAGGAACAGGAGTAATAAAGCTCGCACTTTCACGTGCTTTGTCGTATTCCACGTCGCCAACTAGTTTGCCTGAATCAAGACGGTTAATACCGACATCGACCACCACTGCGCCTTTTTTAATCCACTCACCAGGGATGAAGTTAGGTTTACCAACCGCAACCACGACAACGTCAGCTTGACGCACATGACTCTCTAGGTCTTTGGTAAAACGGTGACATGTTGTTGTTGTGCAGCCCGCAAGCAGCAGCTCAAGTGTCATTGGACGACCAACAATGTTTGATGCGCCAACCACAACCGCATGCTTACCACGTAGCTCAATGTTGTAACGGTCGAGTAGGGTAATGATGCCCTTTGGCGTGCAAGAGCGAAGCTTTGGAATACGTTGCGCAAGACGGCCAACGTTATAAGGGTGGAAGCCATCCACGTCCTTCTCTGGGTGAATGCGCTCTAAAACATGTGTTGTGTCTATGCCCGCAGGAAGGGGTAATTGCACTAGAATGCCGTCAATTTCATCATCATTGTTTAATTCATCAATCAGCGCTAGTAACTCTTCTTCTGAGCTAGACGCAGGAAGGTCAAAAGACTTAGAAACAAACCCAACTTCTTCACATGCGCGGCGTTTGCTACCGACATAAACCTGAGAGGCAGGATCTTCACCAACTAGAACCACTGCTAAACCAGGAGCACGTAGCCCAGCTTCAACACGTGCTTTAACACGTGCAGCCACTTCGGATCGAACAGTTTGGGAAATGAGAGTTCCGTCTATATTTTGAGCAGTCATGACTTTCCTTATAAATTAAGAAGGCAGATTATCTGCGGCGCATTGTCGCAGAATTTCTTATCAACATCCATACGCAAACGTTTGCTTTGTGGTGTTTTTGAACATTAAGCGTTTTAATGGACTTTTTTTAGGCATTCAGATCAGAATGTTATGAAAACCCGTTGATTTACCCGTTTGAACTCGTATAATCCTGTCCCTGTAGCGCGCCCTTAGCTCAGCTGGATAGAGCACGTCCCTTCTAAGGATGTGGTCATTGGTTCGAATCCAATAGGGCGTGCCATTTATTCAAAAGCCCCGATAACTCTTTGAGTTGTCGGGGCTTTGTCGTTTTTAGGTTTTTGGCTGTAATTGCCACTCTATCTACAACTTTTGAATGGCATTCTAGCCATTGCAATTTCTAGCAATCTGGATAGCCACCAACAAAAAAGCGCTGGTTAACCAGCGCTTTTGCATTTACTAAGGGCATTACATCTTTTTAAAGATGATGGAGGTGTTGATGCCGCCAAAGGCGAAGTTGTTACTCATCAAATATTTCACGTCCAGCTCTCGGCCTTGTCCGGCGATGTAGTCTAAATCGCCACATTGCTCGTCGAGGTTTTCTAGGTTGAGCGTTGGGTTAAACCAACCTGTGTGCATCATTTCTAAACCTAGCCACGCTTCAATCGCGCCACAGGCGCCTAGTGTGTGGCCAAAGTAGCTCTTGAGTGAACTGATTGGCACTTTGCCCAGAGCATTCGCTGTTGCGTTGCTTTCCGCAATATCGCCGCGGTCGGTGGCAGTGCCGTGAGCAGATACATAGTCGATCTTCTCAGCAGGAATGCCCGCGTTTTGCAAAGCCATTTCCATACAGATTTGCATGGTTTCCATCTGTGGTTGAGTGACGTGTGTGGCATCACAGTTGCTGGCAAAACCGATGATTTCTGCATAGATTTTCGCGCCACGAGCGACGGCGTGTTCGTACTCTTCCAGAACTAGCGTTCCCGCACCTTCACCAATCACCAAACCATCGCGATCGGAGTCATAAGGTCTTGGTGTGCTTTTCGGGTCTTCATTCTTCAGACTGGTGGCAAAAAGGGTATCGAAGACAGCGGATTCCGTTGGGCACAATTCTTCAGCGCCACCAGCAACCATTACCGTTTGGTAGCCATGTTTGATCGCTTCGTAGGCGTAGCCGATTGCTTGGCTGCCAGAGGTACATGCACTGCTGGTTGGGATCACTCGGCCTTTCAAACCAAAAAATAGACCAACGTTCACTGCTGTGGTATGCGGCATCATCTGCACGTAAGTCGTTGCGGTGATCGCTTTGGTGGTTTTCTCATTCAGCATGACACCAAATGCACCGATTGCGTCAGTACTGCCTGTTGATGAGCCGTATGCGATACCCGTTTGACCATTGGTGAGTACGTCGTTACCAATCAAACCTGCTTGGCTCAGTGCGTTTTCTGTTGCGACGGTCGCCAATTTAGAAACACGCCCCATGCCGCGTACTTGCTTGCGCTTGTAGTGCTTTGGCAGTTCAAAATCTAAAATTGGTGCCGCGAGCTTGGTGTTCAAACCATCATACTGTTCGTAAGAAGGCATGTATTGCGTCGCGTTCTGGCAGTCACGCAGTTTTGGTTCGACAGATTGCCAATCGTTACCAAACGCAGTCACGCCCGACATTCCGGTTACAACGACTCGACGGTTCATACTAGGCCTCCGTTTACCGAAATGACTTGGCGAGTTACATAGCCTGCGATGTCAGACATAAGGTAACTGACTAAACCAGCGACTTCTTCTGGTTCTCCCATGCGGCGCAAAGGAATTTGCGGCATCGCGTGTTCTTTTACGTGTTCGTCTACCATGCCTGTGTCGATAAGTCCCGGTGCAACGCAGTTAACGGTGATTTTGCGTTTTGCCAGTTCAAGTGCGAGTGATTTTGTCGCACCAATTACACCCGCTTTTGCTGCGCTGTAGTTGGTTTGACCACGGTTACCCATCAGGCCAGAGACTGATGCAAGGGTAACAATTCGACCACCTTTACGCCTTTGCACCATTGGCATAACACAAGGGTGAAGAACGTTGTAGAAGCTATCTAGGTTGGTATGAATCACGCCATCCCATTCTTCTTCGGTCATCGCAGGGAAAGCGGTATCTTTTGTGATGCCAGCGTTGTTCACGACGCCATAGTAAGCGCCGTGTTCGGCGATATCGGCTTCTAGTTTCTCTCGGCAATCTGCGCGGTCACTGATGTCGAATTGGATAAGACGACCGTTACCCCCATGCTGTTCGATGGTGTCTAGGGTATCTTGCGCGCCTTGTTGATCGCCCATGTAATGGACAATGACTTGGAAACCATCTTTGGCTAATTGAACGGCAATGGCTTTACCGATGCCTTTGCTGGCACCTGTAACGAGGACTTGTCGGGTCATTGTTGACTCCTGATTTTCATTTCTTGTAATTTTTCTTCTGATGGAACGTAAACGTTCAATTGGCAAGTCGCTACAACAGTTCCTTGTAGCTCAATACGGGCTGAAAAAACCGCCATACCGTTATCTTCCATAACTTTTTCAGCATACACATCGAGCATTTGTCCGCGAGAAAACGTATCGCATTCAGACGTGTATCGACGGCTACCAAGCAAAAAGCCAATCGGTGGCGCTTGTTCCTTCATTAATGCGTGGTAACCAGACCACGCCGCGACAGATTGCGCCATAAACTCAATGCCAACGTAAGCTGGCACGGTTTGAGAGGTCGAGTCGAAGAACGGGTTGTGTTCTGCGATATCAACCTGGCAGTGAATCGTATCTTGTTGAACATCCAAAGCACGATCAACCAAGATCATTGGTTTGTCGTGTGGCAAAAGTTGTTCGATGGGAGGAAGTTTAGTCATGAGCGTAACCAAAAATAAGACTAATATTATTGCCACCAAAAGCAAAAGAGTTGCTGAGAATCGCTTTGTTACCCAGTTTGGTTGGCGTCTCAACTAACGATATATGGATATCGTCTGCTTTGGTTTCGCAGTGTTGTATTGGCAAATCAAGGTTGTACTTGAGAATATGCCAAGCGATAGCCGCTTCCGTTGCACTTGCTGCACCTAATGTGTGTCCGGTAAGTGGCTTTGTCGAGCTTACGGGAACGGAGTCTCCAAAGCAGCGATGAATGGCTTTGCTTTCCATCGCATCGTTTAACGGCGTTGCTGTGCCATGCGCGTTGATGTAACCAATGTCTTGCGCTGTAAGTCCTGCATTGGCCAACGCTTTTTTCATCGCTTCTTCTGCGCCTAACCCTTCTGGATGTGGTGCGGAAATATGGTGTGCGTCTGAGCTGTCGCCAGCTCCGAGAAGAGCAACGGGCGCAGGTGTTTTGCTTAGCAACATTAATGCTGCGGCTTCACCGATATTGATGCCGTTGCGATGTTGGTCAAACGGCTTACAAAGGGTATCGGATAGAGCTTCTAAACCGTTAAAGCCGTTTAGTGTGAGGCGACAAATGGTATCCACACCACCCACAATAACCGCATCAACAATGCCAGAGCGAATCATGCGTTGCGCGGTTAAAAAGACACGGCCACTAGAAGAACAGGCGGTTGAAACTGAGTAATGTGGGCCGCTCAAATCAAAGTAGGCGGCAATAAAATCGCTGCAGTTGCCAAGCTCTTGTTTGGTGTAATGGTAGTCGGCAGGAAAATTACCGTTTGCCAGCTTTTCGCCAAATGCGATTTCGCCATCTGAAATGCCAGATGTGCTGGTGCCGATCACGACTGCGATACGGTCACGACCATATTTAGCAATGGCGTCACGCACGTCGCCTTCGATTTGCAGCAAAGCCGAAAGTGCGAGGCGGTTGTTTCTCGTATCAAACTGGCTGAGTGCGGTCGGTAATTGCGGTAACGTCTGTGCAATTCGACCGATTACTGTTTGGCGGCCTGAATTTAAAATATCTTGGTCAACCACCATGTTGGATGGCTTCGCTCCTGATAAACACTGGTGGATGAGCGCATCATCTTGTCCCATGGCAGAGTGAAAGCCACAGGCCTGAATATACAAAGGTTGAGAAGAGCGAATAGGCATATTGTTATTCTAAATTGTTCTTAATTAATCTGATGTTGCAGTGTTTGAATAGAAATTGAAAACTGATGTTTGAGGTGATGAAAATCAATCTTACCCTCTAACTTGTTAGAAGAGCTGTATTGAATCTTAATGATCTTTTCACCGTCGCTATCAAAGATGGCGCGAGAATTATTTTTATCAATAATTCGCCACCTTACCTCATTTAACGACCCTTCCCAAGCGGAACTCGGCCAGAGCGTGATCATCAGGTTAAATAATACCTGTTCTGGCTGCGGTAGCGAACCTTGTAAACCGTTGAGCACTTCGGTTTGAATTTGTTCTCCATCGTAAGACAGTGAGAGTACTCTCGTCCCCCAGGATGAGAAGCCTGCCAGCACCACTTCGTTGTTGATCACTTGCAGTTGTACCGGAAGTTGCTCAGATTTGGTTTTACCATCTATTGCCCAAGAAGCCGTAATTAACTGACTGGCAGACAACTGATAGCCCAAGCTTGCGGGAGTGGGCAAGCTAACTTGGGTGTGCTCGGCAATGTCGACCTGAGGCGTCGATTGGTGAGGGACCAAGCTGCATGCACTTAAAAACAGGCTCAGTGCGAATAACGTCGCGCAGCGAAAGGCGTGATTGAAAATCATGACGTCGTTTCCTCTGTTTTAATTGCAATCGGAGAGAGCAGCCAAGCGACAAAAATACCACTTAACACCGTAATGCCGAAACTGTGAATCGCGTGAGTTTGGCTGAGTGACAGCAACCCAAATGACAACACAGTGGTCATTGCCGAAAGGGTGATCGCCAATAGTGTGCTCACACTGCGGGCTTTCTCGGCAAAGAACAGAGTGTAATCGATCCCGATACCAAGAATGAGCACCAAGCCAAGCAAGTTGAACAGGTTTAATGTTGTTCCCATCGCGACAGCAGTTGCAAGACCGCAGGCGCAAGCAATCAATGATGGCAGTAAAACTCGCCAACTGTGTTGCAGACCGTACCGCTTGATTAATACCAGAAAGATCACAGCACTGGCGGCTGCCAATAGCTCCATGATTTTGATTCGGTATTCACCAAATAGGGCGGATATTTCTTCAGCTTTGTTTAGGTAAACAACATCAGACTGTGATTTGGCAAATGCCTTAACAACAGCGGAGTCTTGCAATTGGTTTAACACCACAACCGTTGCCGATTTTTCTTTAATTTTACCCAAATGAAGAAAACGTACAGGCGCTGATACCGGGTTTTGCAAGTACTGTTCAACCGTAACAGGGATAAAGTCGGCGTCCATTTTGGGCTTTTTACTTAAGCCCAACCCGGAAGTAAGTGGGCTGGATTGTGTCGCGTAAAGATCGCGAATCAATTGATAGTCTTGTTGCTGACGTTCCACTGAGCTCAAGTAGCGGCTCAGGCTCTGGTAGCTTTCGATGGTGCTTTCCGCTTTCCACGCTTCTAAAGTTGGTGTCAAAGACTCCAGCTTTTTCATTAGGCTTTCGTCATCGTCGGCGGTAACGACCAACATTTGCTGCGAAGATTGCATGCCACTGAGCGTCGTAATCAAGGTTTCTTGCTGCTTGAGATCTTTCGGCATCGTTTGCAGCAGACGAATGTCGTCATCGTAGTTCAATTGCAGCAAGAAAAAGCCACTCGCAACCACACATAACATCGGTAATCCGACTTTAATTCGAGGTTGATTCCAAAGCGTTAACCATTTCGCCAACAGTGATTGTCCTGGTAAGTTCGAAATGGATCGCGATGGGTTACGAGCCAGTATCGGATACCAAGCCACCACGGTGATGTAAGCAGCAATCAGACCAATGGATGAAAACAGCGCAAGCTGCTGCAAACCTGGAAACGGTGCCACTAACATGCCCAAATAGCCGATCAAACTGGTGATTAAGCCAAGTGTGATAGCTATGAAAATATGCTTTAATCCTTGCTCGCTATCCCATTCATTTCCCGCCGCAAGACGTTCGGTTAGGTAGTGGAATGCGTAGTCGATAGACACGCCGATTAAACTTGCGCCAAACACTAAACTGAACAGATGGACTTTTCCAAAAATCCACGTCGTAACGGACAAAGCAACGAGCAAACCAATGGTGATGGAAAGCAGTGCCAGAGACAGTGGCATCACACTACGAAAGACCAACACGAGCAATGCAATGATACCGAGCAGAGAGAACACACCGATGGTACTGATCTCCGATTTGGCACTTTGCGTACCAAAGTCGGCGTAAAATAGAACGCCAGTATGTGCCACTTTAGCGCCATATTTCTGCGCGACGCTTTGCTCTAGCGCTTGAATGTCAGGGACGGCAAGCTGCCCAGTTAGGCTATAAGGCGAGTCTTTTAGCTCAGCAGTAATAAGCAAGTATTGAGCACCGTCTTTTTCGACGGACAGATAGCCGTTATCCAATCGGAAAGAGGACGATTGCTGGGTAACTTGGCTTAAATAATCACGAAATAGCAAGAAAGGATCATTTTGTAACTCTTGCCCAGTCACTCCAGAAAACGGGTTGTACAGAGACTGAATCACATGCTGCACTTGCTGTTCTGGATTTTTGCTTAAACGCTCTCGTTGTTCAGGCGTCAGCAATTGGAAACGGTGCTTAAAGTAGTAACTCGCCCAAGCTTGCTGCTCTTGAGGTGAGATTTTTCCCACCACATCGCGAAAATGATTACTTTGTCGTAACCCCTTATCAAATTCAGTGGCCGCTGCAAAAAGGGCATTTTTGTCCGGCGCTGTGATCACGAAAATGACTTTGTCGCTCATACTTGCCGAGACCGACTCAAAGGCTTGCTCTGCCACTGGGTTTTGTTGGTTCTTCGGCAACAGTTTTAAAATGTTGGTCTCAATCGGAGATTCTGCGCTCCAAACCCATTGTTTGAGTAGCAACGCGCCCGCTAAAACAACGAGATTGAGCCAAACCAGAGCAAAGGTATGAGTGCCAAGACTGAGTTTAGAAACGGAATTGAGCGTCTTCGGCATCCGTGAGTTCCTGAGGTAGAGAGGTCTGGTTCGTAAACGTGATTTCGGTCTTATCGCCACGCAGCTCTTGTAGGGTTAGGCGATCAATGTGCGTTTTACCGGAAAGAGTGATGGATTGAAACACCGCATTTAATGGCGACTGTTTTGGCACTAAAACGAGCTGCCATTGATTGTTCTCAACTGAAAAATCGAGTGTGAATTGTTCTTGCAGTGCAGAAGTATCCCCGTGGAACACGGATAAAAACACATGGCTAAAGTAGAACGCCATTGGGTTTTCTTCAGCAGAAATCGTTTTCGGAGCTTGGTCGGCAAAAGTCTGACGAAGTTTGTTTTCCGTCAATACCAAATTGACTGCGAAAGGTTCAGTTTGTTGCCACAACAAGCCATGTGTTTTGCTCAGTGTGAACTGACCTTTAGAGGTTAAAGGTTGACTAAACATTTCCAGATGACGCTGCTGCGTAAAATCTCCGCGTACGATTTCATGCTGAGACAACTGCTGTTGAAGCGATGCCAAATCCGTTACGTTTGCTGTCGGTGTGGCCAGTGCTGGAACAGAAAATATCAACAAAAAAGAGAGTAACCACTTTTGCATTAGTTCAGGCTCCCATGGTTGTGCCATTGCTCTACTTTATCTAAAAAGACTGCTGGAGAAACAAAGCACATCTCTTGCTTTTCAATGGATACGGCGACTTGCGTTGTATGCGCTTTGCACATACGTTGATTCGTTTCGGCGTCGTAAATCACGTAATCCACACGCAAGCGGTTTTCCCACTCCGTGAGTTGCGCGGTAATGCGAATGGTGTGATTAAACGGAATCGCCTTGACGTATTTAACGCGCGTGTCGATGATCGGCCACATATACCCAGAGTCTTGCATATCGCGATAGCTGTATTGGATCTTCTCCATCAGCACACGACGCGCTTCTTCAAAATACCGAAAGAAGTTGCCGTGATATATCACGCCCATCGGGTCAGCATCTTGGAATGAGGTGACCATAGTCACCTCCGCTTCTAATGGGTAGAGAACCTGCTCTTGCATTATACCTCCGCGTAGAGTGGCCAATGACGTTGCTGAATGCGTTCAATGAAATGACGCAAATCTTGTTCCAATGGGCGATCTTCAATCACAAACTCAAACTCGCTCAGCACGGCGTCACGAATTACTCGCAAACTCTGACTCATGTGGTGTTCGTCCAATTCGTTATGACGACGACGTATCTCAACCGCTTGAACGCTTGCTAGGAGTGAAGCCGCAGCAACTTGCTCTGTTAACTCAAGTACGCGTAAGCAATCACGAGCCGCAATGGTGCCCATGCTCACTTTGTCTTGGTTGTGACATTCGGTTGAGCGAGAAAAAACGCTCGCTGGCATGGTGTTTTTCAACGCTTCTGCCGTCCAAGCTGAGATACCAATCTGAACCGCTTTAAAGCCGTGGTTGATCGGTTTACGCTCGCCTTCTGCACCGGTTAAGTTAAACGGCAGGCCGTTATTGAACTTGTAATCCATCAGTTGCGCCATCTGACGGTCCAGCAAATCAGCTAAGTTGGCAATGTTCACTTTCAACGTATCCATCGCCATTGCGATATGACCACCGTAGAAGTGACCGCCGTGCAGAACGCGCTCGTTGTCGCCATCGATAATTGGATTGTCGTTGGCACTATTTAGTTCATTCTCAATCAATTGACGTAGCCAAGGCAGTGAGTCTTGCACCATGCCAATTACGTGTGGCGCACAACGCAGCGAGTAGCGATCTTGCAGTCGGTCGCTATTGCGTGGCGGACGCTCAGCATTGAGATCATCACGCAGCCAAGCCGCAACTTGCTGTTGACCAGGGTGAGGCTTTACCGCAAACAACGCTTCATCAAAGTGGAAGTCATTACCTTGCATACCCACAGAGACCATCGCGGTAATCTTGGTGCAAAGCTGAGCTAGGTATTCTGCGCGTTTGTAGGCAAGACAGGCGAGAGCAGTCATCACGGATGTACCGTTCATTAACGCCAAACCTTCTTTTGGTTTTAGGCGAATTGGCTCAATGCCCAGTTCTGAAAACACTTCTTGTGTTGATCGCACATCGCCTTTGTAAAGTACTTCACGCTCGCCAATCAAGGTCGCCGCTAGGTACGACAGAGGCGTTAAATCGCCACTTGCGCCCACCGAGCCTTCCTGTGGAATACGCGGCGCAATGTCGTGGTTGATAAGCGTAACGATTTGGTTCAACAGATCGTGAGACACGCCAGATACGCCTTGCGACAATGAACATAAACGTGTTGCTAGCACCGCACGAGCTTGCTCATGAGAAAGGATTTGACCTAAGCCACAACCATGGAAGCGTGTAAGGTGCAACGGAAGTTCATCCACAAGAGCGGGTGGAATCGCCACAGTACATGAATCGCCGTAACCCGTGGTCACGCCGTAAATAACGCCTTCTTCTTTCAGTAATCGTTCCAGAAACGCCACGCCACGATCAATTTTCGCGGTAAATTCTGGCGAGGTGTTCATGCTTGCTTTTGCACCTTGAGCAATGGCAACGACATCTTCGATGGTTAAAGATTGGGCACCAAAAGTGATGTTGTGATTATTGTTGTTTGTCATGTGGCTGATTACTTAAAGTCCAGAAGTTAAAAAAGTTGTACCACTGTAACGGCGCTTGCAGTGTGTGGTGTTCTAATCTGTGTGCGTACTGTTGAACAACGCGTTCTAGTGCCTGCTGACGCTCCTTGCGCGGTAGCGTGATTTGGTCACTAAAGTGTTCAAAGTACACATTAAAATGCGGAGTGTTTGCTTCATCGTCGCGTAGGCCGAAGAGTAGATAAACCGGCGCTTTTAATACCGAGGCCAGCATGAATGGGCCTTGCGGGAATGGGGCAGGTTTACCAAGAAAATCTGCCCAAACGACACGATTTTCTTTGCTGGTGGAAGTGCGATCGCCAACGATCACCACCCATTCGCCTTGCTCGATTTTTTGTTGAAGCAGAATCGCGGTGTCTGGTCCCATTGAGCTGACTTGAATCAAATTCAGTTCCGAGTTTGGGTTTACCGCCTTCATTACCGCATTAAATTGTTCAGCGTGTTGGGTAAATACCAAGGCGTTGATTTTGACATGAGAGTGTCGACGACCAAGCGCGCGGCAGAGTTCGATATTGCCAAGGTGCGAGCCTAATATGAGCACACCTTGTTTTTTCTGCGCCATCTCTTCGAAATGATGCTGGCCGTGAATGGTTAGGTTATCGACGTTAAAGTCACCTTGCCATGCTGCCAGTTTGTCGAGCATGGTACGCCCAAAGGAAAGCAGATGATGATAGCTGTCCAACTGCTTTGGCAGTGCGATGTTCTGCTGCGCTGCGTAGTGCTGTAAGTTGTTCAGGTAAACCTCAGACGCTTCACGGGCAGATTTACCCGTGAAGTGGTAGTAGCGCATGACTAGCTTTAAAATCAGGTCGAACGCTTTTCTACCGAACAAGCGGTAAACCGCGAGCAAGGTTTTGATGCCTAAAATCGTGCCTTGTTCTTTTCGTTTCGACCAGTGGGCATTGCTGTCGTCTGTGTGACTGTGCTTTCTGGCGAGTAGCGAAGGAATGCGCGGCAACATGCCAAAAAATAGGCGAGTGTGCATCCAGCTTATCTTGACGTTGTCCCACAATGCGTCGAAGTGGGAAATGCCACCTTCAGGGTAGATCACGCGCGTTGGAACAAAATCAATGTCGACGCCTTCCCAATACATTCGCACTAGAATTTCGATATCAAAATCCATGCGTTTGCCGATGCTGTACTTGTTCAACACGGCGACCGTTTTCGCCACTGGGTAGGCGCGAAAACCGCACATGCTGTCTTTGATAGACAGTGACAAGGTTTCTATCCACACCCAAACGTGTGTAGCGTAGCGACCATACAAACGGGATTTGGGTACGCTCTCGTCGTATATCGGTTGGCCCGAAATCAGGTTATCTGGTTTTGTTTCGCTGGCGCTGAGCAATTTCGGCAATGCTTCTAGGTCGTGCTGACCATCTGCGTCGATTTGAATGGTGTGCGTAAAACCAAGTTGGTGAGCTTGATGTAGGCCTGCCATCACAGCGCCACCTTTGCCTTGGTTTTCTCTCAAACTAATCAGTTTTATCAGCCCTTGCTCACTCAAAGCAGAAAGCGCTTGTTTGGTGTCTTCATTGCTGCCGTCGTCCACGACCAGCACTGGCAAAGCGAAAGAGGATAACGACGCAACCACGTCTGCAATTGTGCTGCCGTGGTTGTAGCAAGGAATTAAAAAGCAGGGGCGATAATCACTCACGTGACTCACCCAGTTTCATTTTGCCTGAAGAGTGAGTCACCAAGGTTTCACCGTTTTTCGATGTGTACTTAAAGGTCAATTTCTCGCGCTCATTGTCCCAAGAGAGTGAGAGGCAAACGTCGGCGTTTGGCAGAATCGGCTCTTGAAATTTGATGACTTCCATTCCTTTAAATACCTTGGGAGTATTCAAATGTTGAACGGCGTAGAACAGCGCCCAATCAATTTGAGTGACGCCGGGTAAAAGAGGGAAGTGATTGAAATGACCTTGGAAATCTAAGATGTCAGCATCCACTCGCAGCGACAGCTCCGCGGTATGGTCACTCACTTCAATATTCTGAATAGTTGGTTTTCTTTTTTCCATGTTACTAGCTTTATTGGAATAGTTTTTCAATTTCAGCAACTTGGCGTTTGCCTTGGCTGTTCAATGGAATTTCGTCGACCACTCGGAATTTTCTCGGGATAGCGATCGGTTCTAACCAATTGCGCAGTGCCTTGCGAAGTTCAAGCCAAAACTTGCCTTTACCAAGTTCATCAAGCACATCACCGCCTTTATCGTTAAGTACGATGATTGAGACTAATGTGAGACGACCAGATTCTTCCATTGGGATCACCACGCTTTCTTGAACCCACGGCAATTGCTCTAAACGTTTTTCCACTTCGACAAGGGAAATACGCTTTTCTTCGACTTTGACGATTCGGTCAGTGCGTCCACGCAATTCAAAAGAAATACTATCATGGAAATAGCATTCATCCGCAGTTTGGTACCAAGTGTTTTCATCAATGTGTGGCGAGCGGAGCTTTAAACAATTTTCATGGTTAAGCTCGGCTTCAACACCAGGGAATAACGTCCAGGGAGTGCTAGCTACGTGCTGCTGACGGTAAGCGATGCCGCCGGTTTCTGTGCTGCCAAACACTTCAATAGGAAGTGACCCAAACAACTCCTGGCTGTGCTGCGCCGCTTGGTTTGGCAAGGGGCCACCAGAAGAAAATACACACCGAATCGCAACCGGATCGTGCTCTTCACTGAGTCGTTTTAGTAACGCAGGGCTGCTTACTAGCGTGGTGTCAGCATCAGCGTGATGGACAATTTGCTCTGGGAACTCAAGGTTGTGTGCTGAAAATGGACGTGCGGAGCACAAAGGCCACAATACGCGGAACAGCAAGCCGTAAATGTGTTGATGAGAAACGGTGCTTTCAACGCGTGTGCTGGCAACCGTGTCGCCCCATAGGTTATCTAGAATAGAAACTTCGATATCGAGCTGTTTCAGCGTTTTTGCAATGGCTTTTGGTGTGCCGCTTGAACCCGAAGTAAATAGCGTTACTGGTATTTCTGCCAGGTTTAATTCACGCCAAAAATAAGGTTGTTTGGCCTCTGGCTCGTTAATCACGGTGGTTTCTAGCAATGATTGAGCTTCGATCAAAAGCGAGCTCACGAGTTCTGGAGCCGAGACATCGGCATCATGCAGCAACAAATCGTAGTGCTCACTGAGCTCTTTGAGTGCTTCTGGTTGGTAATTACCAGGTAATACAATGGATTTTCCTGCATAACAACAAGCAAAAAAGCCAACGGCAAACAGGTAGCTGTTGCCAAAACACAACGCAATGTTTTGCGTTGGTTGGGTTTCTAGCTGTTGAGTAAGTGTTGCGACGTGCTGTTGGAAATCACCCCACGTGATAACCGTATCGCGATCGTAAGAGACTGGGGATTGCTCAGACCTCTCCGCGATGAACAAGGTCGCTAGGGAGGTAAAGCTCGAATACGTTGTATTCATACGATTAGTGTTCCTTTCGAACAAATTGACGCACGATCCATTCTCCAGCGAACAAGCCACCAGCAAGTAAGTAGCTGATGAGGCCGTTATAAAGCGTCCATATTTTTACTGGTAGGAAACAGGTATAGAGTGCAACGGCAGCGTTGAGCGTAAAAAAGGCGCACCAAACCATCGTCACTTTGCGAGTGTAAGCCACGCCACTAGCCGGAAGGTCGGGTTCTTGCAAGCGAGCAAGCCTCTCTATGATCGATTGCGGCTGTTTTAAGCTCAGTCCAAATACACACAGCATACATACATTGACAACGACAGGGTAAAACTGAAGCCACCCATGTTGTTTAAACACCATGCCAAGCGTAATTAGGACAATGCCAACAGCGCCCGTAACGAGCGCCAAGAACTTAAACTCTTTTAGTGGGGTCTTATTTGCGACGAAAACACGCAAAAGTAACGCAGCAATTAACAAGCCCCCAACTAAGTTCAAGCCAAATTTATCTATACCGAAATAGACGGCGAAGGGGTAGGCAAACAGTACAATTGCAGACAGACCAGTCAGCAATTGGCGCATTAACTTTCCTTCAATAATTCAGTGACAGCGTTAACCACATCGTCAACGGTTCTTACTGCACTAAACTCTGCTGGCTTGATTTTTTTGCCAGTGACATTCTGTAGGTGTACGACCAAATCAACGGCGTCAATGCTATCAAGATCGAGATCTTGGTATAAGTGCGCATCTGATTGAATGTCGGCTGCGTCAATTTCGAACAGCTCAACAAGCGCATCTTTAACTTGTTCAAATACTTGATCTTTATTTACATCAGTCATGAATATACCTACAACTTATTCATTAGTTTGAGAAGAAACGTATTTCGCTAGATTTGCTACAGACGCAAAGTGTTCGCGCGTATTTGAGTCGTCGGCATCAATAACGATGTTGTATTGTTTTTTTATTGCGAGTCCAAGCTCAAGCGCGTCGATAGAATCTAAGCCAAGTCCATCACCAAAAAGTGGTGCATCCGTTTCAATATTATCTACGGTTAAATCTTCAAGGTTTAAAGCATCAATAATAAGTTGCTTAATGTCGTTGTGTAACTGTTCCACTGGGACCTGCTTATTAATAAAAGTTTTCTGGAAAAATGTTTTCAGCTAGGTGCTGTTGTAAGCGTCGCGCCGCTATTGTCGGCGACGTAGTTTGCTTTATAAAGGGGGTAATCTCAACTTTATCCTTAACTTCAACCCTGAAAAAGGGCTTTGTTGCCGGTACTTGATACCATTTTTTCTCTTTTGTGAGGAAACTTGGTGTTACCGTAATATGGACAACTCTTAAATCTCGTTCTGTTCTTACCGCAATTTGTGCTGCACCGCGTTGTAATTTCGGCTCTACACCTGGTGTTGTTCTTGTTCCTTCAGGAAATATAAGCAACACGTTGCCTTTGTTAAATCGTTCATCACAAAGTGCTAATAAATCATCCGGTGCTTCATTGGGAATATATCCGGCTGCTTTTACGATGTGCTTCATAAAAGGATTCGACCATATTGCCGATTTTACTAAACAGTCGCAGCGATTTAATTGTGAAGCAATGAGAACGTAATCGATTAAACTAGGGTGGTTGGCAACAATTAAACAATTACGATCTTGTTGAAGAATATCGGCACCAATAATTTGATAATCGATTGCGCCACTCAACTTCATCAATTTACAAAATGTGTTGAATGAATATCGAATCGCACCCTGAACTTTATATTCGCGTTCCGTTTGGTCTGAAACAAAAATACGAATGGTCGGAATAACAATGAAACTCAGTACTAAACCACCTAACCCAAATACTGAAAAACAAAAGCCTGTTGCTAGCACACGCCAATACTGATTTAAGCGAGTCATTTTTTGTGCCATTCCCAAGCTTGTTGCGGAGCGAAAATAGTCCACTGGCTTTTATCTAACAAGTATTGTTGCAAAAATACTAAACCTTGAGGAAGAGGATGACCGGAACGTTCTGCGTTTATGGAGCTTTGTATCGCGAACTTGTCTCCATGAGAAAGTATTAAGCCAAGTCCAAACCCTTGGTATTGTTGGCTTTCATATTCTAAATAAGAGTCAGGCATAGGCTCATCAAAATCAACAAGCAGTACTTTTTTGTCAGGATTGTCGGACAAAAACAGCCATGCTTCTAATATTGCGCTTTGGAATGTGTTTTCTGCCGCAGCGATAGAAGTTAGGGGAATGGGTTGTTTAGTTGCGATAGTGGCAAGCCCTGCGGCGGTATTGTGCACCGATTGAGAAAAAGCCATCGGAGACGCCTCTTCTCCATTAATTATATCTTCAACTAGTGCGACGCTGCGATGCAGTTCACCATGACGGCTTGAAAATACAAGGTAATCAACTTGATGTTGATTAAGCATTTCGATTGCAGTTTGTACCGCCAGTTTACTGAGTGGGCTCATTCTTCTGCGCATCATCGCAGGAATATTTGCAACATTGATTTTGCCATCTTCTGGCCATTTTATCTCTGTTGCCCATTGTTTCCATTCATTGGATTCGGATAAACCTAATGAATTCGCTGTCCACGCATCAATATTGAACGAAATGTTGATCTTCGAGTTTGGCATATTGGGTTAAATTGTTTATTTTACAGCTCGATACAAATTGGGGTTGACCCAAATTCACAATAAAAAGGAAATTATCATGTCGCGTTTTAAGCTGTATGTCTCGTTATTATTAACTTTGCTTCTTGTTGGTTGTGGACGAGTACAACCTGTAATGAATGTGGAGGATACTCCAGTTGCTTATGATCTTCAAAATAAACAAGTAAAAATGGCCATAGTGCAATCAGCAACTAACCGAGGCTGGACGATCGAAGAAGTAAGCCCTGGTGTTCTTATTGCAAAAATCCACGTTCGTAAACACTCTGCAGAAGTAAAAATCCCATACAATAATAAATATTACTCAATTATTTATCTCAACTCAGTAAATCTCAAAGCAAGTGATGGCAAAATCCACCGCAATTACAATCGTTGGGTAAACAACTTGAATGTTGATATTCAGCGAGCTATTGCATTGTTGGGCAATCAATCTCAACAATAAAACTATTAATTGCAGTTAGGTTTTTCCGTGTTAAATCAAAATAATGACCCTTTTAATGCTTTTGAAGCGAAGACAGAGGCTCAGAAGTTATCTTTTGCACCAATCGTGTTCCAGACCGCCAAAACGCTTCGAGATTTAGGTATTTTAGCCGCTTTAGACAGCGCTGGCGCACAAGGCATGAGTGCCACAGATATTGCCGAGAAAACGGGAGTATCAGAATATGGTGTTAAAGTACTGTTGGATATGGCGATTAGTGCGCATATTGTTTTATGGGAACGACCTAACTATTCGCTTGCAAACCTTGGTTTTTACCTTCTTCATGATGGTATGACGAATGCAAACATGGATTTTACGGCAGATGTTTGTTACGCCGCGATGATGCATTTGACGGAAGCAATTCAAGAAGGTAAACCGTCAGGTTTGAAAGCGTTGGGCAATTGGGAGACCATTTATCAAGGTCTATCGACGTTACCAGAACAAGCCAAACAGAGCTGGTTTAAGTTCGATCATTTCTATTCGGATCGCTCGTTCCCACTTCTGCTTAAAGAGGTATTTGCAAGGAAGCCAAAGCATCTTGTGGATATTGGCGGAAATACGGGAAAATGGGCGATTCAGTGTTGTAAACATGACCCTGACGTTCAAGTGACGATTGTTGATTTACCGCAGCAATTAGAAGTAGCGATGAAGAATGTTTCAGAAAACCAGTTCGTCGAGCGTGTACGTCCATACCCTGCAAACATGCTTGATAAAGCACAAACATTGCCTGAGCATGCTGACGTATGGTGGATGAGCCAGTTCTTGGATTGCTTTTCCCCAATTGAGATCCTCAATATCCTTAAAAAAGTTAAAGCCCAGTTAACGAAGGGAGATACTATTTACGTATTGGAGCTGTTTTGGGATGCTCAAAAATACGCGGGAGCTTCCTATAGCCTTAATGCCACTTCTCTTTATTTTACCTGTTTAGCTAACGGTAATAGTCGCTTTTATCGCAGTGATGATTTCTTAGAAATTGTCGAAGCGGCAGGTTTATCTGTCGTTGAAAGAACCGACAATATTGGCCTTGGTCATACCTTATTAAAACTACAAGCAAACTAAATTCAGAATGAAAACAGAGCTCAAGCAAGTTGTTGTCGTAGGAGCGGGGCCATCAGGTTCAACCGTTTCTGCCTTATTAAAATCGCGTGGCATAGATGTTGTTGTCTTAGAAAAAGCGACTTTTCCACGTTTTTCCATAGGAGAAAGCCTACTCCCTGCATGTATGGAAGTTGTTGAACAAGCAGGAATGACTCATGCAGTAAAGCAGTTTGGTTTCCAGTATAAAGATGGTGCTGCATTTCGTCGTAATGGCGTATACACCCAGTTCGACTTTACAAACAAATACACACCAGGACCGGGCACGACGTTTCAGGTTCAACGTGCCAACTTTGATAAAGTATTGGCAGATAGCGCTGAAGAGCAAGGCGTAGAGATTCGTTATCAGCATGAGCTGCTCAACCTAGTGTTTGAAGGGAAAAAGTCTCGATTAGAAGTGCTCGACTCAAATAAGAAGGCTTATCAAATCGAAGCAGATTTTGTGCTGGATGCAAGTGGCTTTGGGCGTGTTTTGCCACGCTTGTTGGAGCTAGAAGAACCTTCTTGTCTTCCGCTTAGAAAAGCGATCTTTACCCATATCGAAGATCATATCTCTCCCCAAGAGCCGGAATACGATCGCAACAAAATTTTAATTTCAGTTCATCCTGAAAATCACGACGTATGGTACTGGCTAATCCCATTCTCTAATGGTACCTGTTCGTTTGGTGTGGTGGGTGAGCCAGAATTTTTCGAACAATACCCAGAAGATAAGATTGCAGCGTTGCAGCAGTTAGCCAATGAAGAGCCGGGTTTGGCTGCTTTATTGCGAAACGCGAATTACCCGAATCCAGCGGGCGAGTTGGGTGGCTATTCTGCTAACGTCAAACGTTTAGCGACAGAGCACTACGCGTTGCTTGGTAATGCTGGTGAGTTTCTTGATCCTGTATTTTCATCGGGTGTCACTATCGCCATGAAATCGGCAGAGTTTGCAGCGGACTGCGTGGTTCGTCACCTGAATGGTGAAAAGGTTGATTGGCAAGAAGAGTACTCGCAACGCTTAATGGTGGGAGTGAACACATTCCGCACTTATGTGGAAGGCTGGTACAACGGCACGTTGCAAGATGTGATTTTCTATCAAAACCCGAACCCACGTATTAAACAGATGATTAGTGCGATTTTGGCTGGATATGCTTGGGATACGAATAATCCTTACGTAAAACAAAGTGAGCAGCGTTTGTCGACGCTTGCAGAACTGGTTCGGGAAGCTGAACTGTAAGAATATACATTCGCTTATCCGAGAATCAGTAAGCCCAGGTCTTACCAAAAAATTGGTAAGACCTTTTTAATGCCTCTTTACTTTTACTTCTAGCGTGTTGGAGACACATTGACCACTTACATCGGTGTGTATCGAATTTGAGAATTTTTATGGTGACATTGATCACATCTAGAATTCCTGTTGCTGATATTTATATTAAATTTGTAGGAAATGGATTACATTCTGGGAGTGTTCCCTACATCCGGCTTCGTTGTGAAAACGGTTTATAAGCAACTGTATAAGTTAGTAAAGTTCCAAAAACTACATCAAAAAAAAGACAAGTTTCTTACCAAATCAATTCGCTTGGTGAGTTCGAGCCATCGACTACGCCAAACGCTTCCTCTACTTTCTAAAATTGTCGAAGAACATGACGCATCAACGGTCTCTTCGATTGCAGATCCCGAGAACGCGGTCGCGTGGGGAGGTAAAGTTTCTCCAGAGTTCAAATCTAAAGTCATCCGTATTAGTAAAGAGCTAAAGATCAATCCTAATCATCTTATGGCGTGCATGGCATTTGAAACTGCTGAAACTTTCAGTCCAAGCATCAAAAATGGTTCCGGAAGCGGGGCTACAGGGTTAATTCAATTTATGCCCTCTACCGCAGAATCATTAGGAGTGAACACAAAGACTCTTGCGAGAATGAGCGCGCTTGAACAACTTGACTATGTGAAAGCGTACTATTGGCCCTATCGAAATAAAATTAATAGCTTAGAAGATGCTTACATGGCCATTCTCTACCCTGCTGCGATTGGCAAACCGCCGTCTTTCGTTTTGTTCAGACAAGGCTCAATTGCCTATCGACAGAATGCAGGTATCGATCGCCACAACACGGGGAAAATCACGCTTAATGATGTTTCCTACAAAGTGAGGAAAAAATTAGAAAAAGGTTTGCAGCCCAATTTCATGGGCTAAGATTGTGTCATGTTCCTAGTTTTTCGCGCATGAATCCTTCTGTTACTTCACGGGGATTCTGATACACTACGCGCCCATTTCCTCTGTTGAGACCTTTCTATGCCATTTTCTAAGCTTGGTTTAAGCGCATCGATTGCTGATGCAGTAAAAGCGCTAGGTTATGAAAAACCCACTTCTATCCAACAAAAAGCCATTCCAATCGTATTGCGTGGCCGCAATTTAATTGCAGCAGCGCAAACGGGCACAGGTAAAACGGCCAGTTTTGTTCTGCCAATCTTAGAAAAGCTTAGTCGAGGCGAAACGCAACGTAAAAAACGCGCTCGGGCGATTATCCTAACGCCAACACGCGAACTTGCGCTTCAGGTTCATCAAAGTATTGAAGCTTATGGTAAAAACTTACCATTACGCTCAATGGCGATGTTTGGTGGTGTGGATTATGCACCACAAAAACAAGCCTTGATCGAGGGTGTCGATATTGTGGTAAGCACGCCTGGGCGCTTGATTGATCTGTACGGTCAACGCGCGATTCACTTTGATGAAGTGGAAATGCTAGTGCTTGATGAAGCCGACAAAATGTTGGATATGGGATTCATCGATGCGATCGACAAAATCGTCGACTGTATGCCAGAACATGTGCAAAGTTTGCTGTTCTCAGCGACGTTATCTAACCCTGTTCGTGACTTGGCGAAAAATGCGATTATTGATCCTGAAGAGATCACGATTGCAAAGCACAGTGCCTCAAAATCAAATATTAAACAGTGGATCACGACCGTCGATAAAGATATGAAGTCGTCGCTGTTAAGTCACTTGCTTAAAGAAAATGACTGGTCGCAAGTACTGGTATTTATTGAAACTAAACACGGCGCAGCCAAACTGGTAAGCCAACTTGAGAAACGTGGCATTGTGGCAGAAGCATTCCACAGTGGCCGTAATCAGCGTGTTCGCCAGGAATTAATAGAAAAGTTTAAAGCGGGTGAAATCCAGTACTTAGTCGCAACCGGCGTTGCTGCGCGCGGTATTGATATTGATAATCTGCCAGTTGTCATCAACTACAATTTACCTTACCCAGCGGATGAGTATGTACATCGTATTGGTCGTACAGGTCGTGCTGGCGCGAAAGGTGAGGCGATATCACTGGTTTCAAAAGACGACTTTAAGAACCTCTGCATGATTGAAAGTCGTTTAGGGCACTTGCTAGAGCGAGTGGAAATTGAAGGTTTTGCGCCAAGAAAGCCAGTACCAGTTTCAATTTTAAATTACGTGCCTAAGAATAAACGTAAACCGCACGATAAGCGCGAATCAAAATAGCCAGTTTATCCCATGATCTAAAAGCCGCATTCTTGCGGCTTTTTGCGTTTTTAGGCATCCAATTATGTAGCCATCGCGACGGTTTCTATTCGGTAATGAGGAAAAAGTTAATCAGTGTCATACGCTTAACACGTAAAGTGAATCAAGGTGCGTTAAGCTTTTGTCAATTATCTGTCCGCAGGTTTGCACAAGGTAAGGAATGGGCGCAAACTTTTTTGCTTGCTAATGAATGCATAAGATGGGGCACAAATGAAAACAGGTGATAAGCAATTCGCCGTTATTGGTCTTGGCCGATTTGGTTTGGCAGTGTGTAAAGAGTTACAAGATTCAGGCGCTCAAGTTTTAGCCGTTGACATCAACGAAGACAGAGTTAAAGAAGCCGCCAGTTTTGTTAGTCAGGCGGTTGTGGCTAACTGTACTCACGAAGAGACGGTTGCTGAGCTCAAACTTGATGATTACGACATGGTGATGATTGCCATCGGAGCGGATGTCAATGCCAGTATTCTTGCGACATTGATTGCTAAAGAGGCGGGAGTAAAGTCAGTATGGGTTAAAGCCAACGACCGCTTCCAAGCTCGTGTTCTGCAAAAAATTGGCGCAGACCACATTATCATGCCTGAGCGTGACATGGGGATACGTGTCGCGCGTAAAATGCTCGATAAACGGGTTCTTGAGTTCCACCCATTAGGCAGTGGCTTAGCTATGACGGAGTTTGTGATTGGCTCTCGTTGGATGGGTAAGACACTAAGTGATTTGGCTCTGTGCAAAGTCGATGGCGTGCAAGTGCTAGGGTTTAAACGGGGCCCAGAAGTTACCAAGGCACCTGACCTTAATACCACACTAGAAATTGGTGACCTAATTATTGTGGTCGGCCCTCAAGATGCGCTCGCAAATAAATTAAAATCGCTATGACGTATTTTCATCAGAAAGGTGTTTTTTACGCACCAGATGGTAAACAAGAGAAAGCGAAAGGCAACGAACCGCGAATTATATTGCTCAGTTTTCTCGGTGTTTTACTGCCTTCTGCGGTATTGCTAACCTTGCCAGTTTTTTCTGTTACGGGCCTGTCGATAACGGATGCTTTGTTTACCGCAACGTCCGCTATTAGTGTGACAGGGCTTGGTGTTGTCGATACTGGGCAACACTTTACGCTTGCGGGTAAAATCTTGCTGATGTTTTTAATGCAAATCGGTGGGTTGGGGCAGATGACTTTGTCGGCGGTCTTACTCTATATGTTCGGCGTGCGTTTGAGTTTGCGTCAACAAGCGCTGGCGAAAGAAGCATTAGGGCAAGATCGGCAAGTCAATCTAAACCGACTAGTAAAGCGGATTGTTGTTTTCGCGCTTGTTGCAGAAACGATCGGGTTTATTTTTCTCTCTATCCGCTGGGTCCCTGAAATGGGCTGGAAGACTGGTATGTTTTACGCCTTGTTTCATGCAATTTCTGCATTTAACAACGCTGGGTTCGCGCTGTTTTCTGACAGTATGATGAGCTTTGTGAATGATCCGTTGGTTATCTTTACACTGGCGGGGCTATTCATTTTTGGCGGGCTTGGCTTTACTGTTGTGGGTGACATCTGGATAAACTGGCGCAAAGGTTTCCACTTTTTGCATCTTCACACCAAAATCATGCTGATTGCGACACCGATATTGCTCTTAGTCGGAACGATGATGTTTTGGTTACTTGAGCGAAGCAACCCAAACACAATGGCGTCTTTACCTGCAACAGGACAATGGTTGGCGGCATTCTTTCAATCTGCGAGTGCTCGAACGGCAGGGTTTAATAGTGTTGACTTGGCGTTGTTTACCCAGCCAGCCTTACTGGCCATGATTGTTCTAATGTTAATTGGAGCGGGTTCCACCTCAACGGGGGGCGGTATTAAAGTTTCCACATTTGCTGTTGCGTTTATGGCTACGTGGACCTTTTTACGCCAAAAGAAACATGTGGTTATGTTTAAGCGAACCATAAATTGGCAAACTGTGACTAAGTCATTGGCAATTATCGTTGTGAGCGGAGCCATCCTGACAAGCGCAATGTTTTTATTGATGCTTACCGAGAAGGCCAGCTTTGATAAGGTTATGTTTGAAACCATTTCCGCATTTGCCACAGTGGGGCTCACCGCCGGTTTGACTGCGGAACTTTCTGAACCTGGTAAATACATTATGATCGTGGTGATGATCATTGGTCGTATTGGGCCGCTCACGCTTGCCTACATGTTGGCACGTCCTGAACCTACCTTGGTCAAATACCCAGAAGACGCCGTTCTTACAGGTTAATATAGCGTTAAACAATGGCCGCGCGACCATTACGAGCATTGATTAATAGCAGTGCTCGTACATTTATAGAATATGTGGAATGTTGCCCAGTTTTACCTACAAATTCGTAGAAGTTCATTTCTTCTTCCTTTCGTTTCGATACTATTCATTCACTCAATTTATATTCTCAGAAGCTACGCTCATAACAGCGTTTTGGAATCCGACGCTTTTGTAGTGTGACACCAAACTACGTCGTGTTATCTGAGCGAATTGATACCAGCCTTCGTCAATAGTCACTCAGTCTTACTCTATGCCCATAGGGTTACTTTGTGTTTGTTGTGCTTGGTATTAATTAACGAATCGAAAAGATGGAGTCGTACTTTGAAATTCAACACACTCGCCATGGCTATGCTAACTGCGCTTCTTGCAGGGAAGAGCATGGCAACTACTCCGCCATCACCGGTTTGGCATACTATTGCGTTGAGCGATGGTAGTTCCAGTGAGGCAATTCTACGTGGAACGGCAGATTTCCACTGGTTTGAAGATAAGCAGGGCAATACCTTACTTCAGGAAGACGGCGTTTGGTTTTTCGCGCGGATTCAGCGCGAGTCAGACACGCCAATATTGATCTCGACAGGTGTGGTGAAAACGCAGTCGAGTGAGCCACCTGAGTCGGCGAAGTTTCGCCCGGATTTACAATTTAAACCGCAATTATCTTCTCTAAAAACCATTGAACCGATGGCACGAAAAAACCTACTGCGTTCGGCGCAAGGTTACCAGGCGATGAGCAGTTCAACGGTGAAGCAGCAGCCCCTATTGGTTGTGCAAGTTTCGTTTGATGACCAAGCAATGGTGCACGATTTTGAGCAACGCGTATTTAATACCAATGGTCAAAGCGTTGTGGATTACTTTGATAAAAACTCTCAAGGTAAATTCAAAGTTGTTCCTGCACTTGAGAGTTACGGCACCGCCAATGACGGTGTGATAGATGTGACTGTGGCACAAAGCCACCCTAACTGTCACTCTAGTTCTACTGATAAGACATGCACCGCCAAGTTGAATGCGGTTTTCACCGAGGCTTATCAAAAACTGGATCCATACTTTAATCTTTCGGCCTACGACAGCAATCAAAATGGTACCGTAGAACCGTCAGAACTCTCTGTCATGTTTATTTTTGCGGGGGGCGATCGTTCAACAGGGGTTCTCAACCGTCCTGCTATTTGGCCGCACAAATTCTCTCACGATGATGTCACACTAGATGGTAAAAAGATCACAGACTATTGTGTGTTCGCTGACTATCAAGTTGATCATCAAGCGACCTTGGGCGTGATCGTACACGAGCTTGGCCACTTAATGCTTGGCTTACCGGATTTGTACGCAAGGAACAGTGATGCCTCGATCGGCTCTTGGGGCGTGATGGGTGGCGGTTCATGGGCGCAGAAACCGGGAGATTCATACGCTGGTGACACTCCGGTGAACATGAGTGCATGGAGCAAACACGCTGCTGGTTTTGTTGTACCAACGGTAACTCATGAAAGTCCAGCGCCTATTTCTGTGAACAACGACGATGTCAAGCTGGTGTATCTCGACCCGTACTTGAAAGAGTTTGGCCCACGTGTTTACTTGGAAAATCGCACCTTTAGCGGTTACGACCGAGCATTGGCGGCTGAAGGTATCCTGGCGACGTCGGTCAATGTCCAGAACCGCTTTAATGATGTTGGTGCGATGCAGGTTCAAATCATGCAGGCTGATGGTCTGAATGAGTTAGAAAATGATGGTAGGAGTGACGCTGACGATTTGTACCCTAATGGTGGCGATGTCATTTCAGATACATCGACCCCGGGTCTGAGAGCGATCACAGGGTTTGATACTGGGGTTCGTATTTCCAACATTGCCAGCAACACCAACGGCGGTAGCTTTTCTCTTGAGCATACAAACGAACCAAATAAATCAGCATGGCTGAACTCTCTTCACCAAGGTTATGTGTACGCGAGTGGGAGTAACACTCTGGCGGTGCCACTGGACTTGAATAGTGATACAGAGCTTGATGGTCTTCAACTTTACGCGCAAAGAGATAGCGCTCAAAGTGACATGACTTATCGAGTTTGGCGATTCCCATTTTCTGGAAACATTGGCTATCGATTAATATTGAATCAAAACAACGCTGAGCTTTTACAGCAAGGTAACTTCCAAAAGTCATCTCGAATTTTATTCCCCCAACCAAGCCAATTGAGTGCGGGTCAGCATTTATTGGTCGTTGAATTGGAAGGCGGTCAATTTGATGCAAACTTTGATTTCGGTCGCTTGCTAAAAACTGAAAAAGCCTCTCTACCTGTAATGTGGACTGGTGATTACAGTGAGATTGGCACGTTTGGTCTAGAAAAAGCCGGGTTCTCTTATATTCCGTTTGCAGCATTATTAAATGTGGATGCGAGCAACTTGGTTGAAGCGAAATCTGATTCGTTACAAACCAATAAAAATACGCCAATCAAACTGAACCTGATGGACAATGATTTCATGGCGGTAGGGTATCAGTTCAATGTGGACATTGTGCAGAAGCCTGAGCACGGCACCATCTCTGGCAACCAGTACCAACCTGAAGCTAACTTCGTTGGTCTGGACACTTTCCAATATCGTTTGTTGTCGGTTGATGGTGCGTACTCATCTTCAATCGTGAATGTGCAGGTGGAAGTGCTTGGCAGCAACGAAGCGCCAGTGGCCGTGATTGATGTTGATAATAAAGACATGACGGTTGGGCAGCGAGTCACGTTGTCTGCGTTAAATAGTACGGATGCTGATGGTGACGTGTTGAGTTATAAATGGGAGCAGTTGGCTGGCACTTCAGTTTCTCTTGGCAATGCAACCAGTGTTAGCACAAGCTTTACGGTGCCTCAAGGTGCAAAAGCGGGTGAGGTTCTGACATTCCGTTTAACCGTGACTGATCCTAGTAATGAAACGTCCAGTGCTACCGTCGATTTAACCATGAAAAACGCAGCGCCACTTACGCTTGCAGATACGGCGACCGTTGCCGTTGGTGAAAGTATTCTGATTGATGCAGCGAGCAATGATTCGGATGTGAACGGCGATAAACTGGTTGTAGAAAGCGTACAGAACGTAACGGGTGTGGGAAGTGCGAGTGTAGAGAATGGCAAAATCCGTTTTCAAGCACCGGATAGCCCTACTGACGGCATCAAGCTGCAATATACGGTTTCAGATGGTCATGGTGCCACTGCTACGGGGGAAGTTATCGTGACGGTTGTTGCTTCTTTGAAGACAACGACATTCAAGAACTCTGAAGGTAGCGGCAGTGTTTCTTATTGGGCTTTGATGTTACTTGCAACATTAGGCTGGCGACGTCGCGTCTAAAACGGTATGGAATTGCTGTATAAGCCACTCACATTGAGTGGCTTATTTTTTATCTGATTTATTTTGGTTTCGTTCTCATTATCTTATGAGATGTGTTTCTCATTATTTTTAAAGCGATTTTTCTACTCTGCGGTTACCCTAGGGGCCGATTTTTATGAACTAAGGATGTTATATGTCTACCGAGGGCTTTTCTGTTTCGGAAATATGCCGAGAAGCGGCAGTGATGGTCAGAAGGAATCTACTCGCAATTGTTATTGCTTGTATTCCGTTGATTATCGTGCACTCAATTTTTGCTTTTATGTATCCTGAAATGACGGGGCAAGATCAAGCGAACGTTCAAGAAGGCAATGTCGCTGGGTTTTATTTCGTCACAATTATTTTGTACCCACTTGTTGCCGCTATGGCGGCTGTGCGTGTGCATCGAATTTATTTAGTCGGTGATTACATGCACTCGGCGTTGGATGTATTTCGTTTGTCAGCTCGAGAATTCCGTTTCATAGGCTGGTGGATACTGTTTGGACTGATGATGATGCTCGTTATTGGTATCCCGATCTTTGCGTTGTCGTTTATCTACATTGCAGAAAGTGGTGAAGCCGACTTTGTTGCTATGGCTATTATCACAACGATTGCAAGCATTCCTGGCTATTGGGTAATGGCGCGATGGTCATTTGTGTTGCCAGCGACTGCAATGGATCATCAGCCGCGCAGTTTGCGTCGTTCGTGGAACCAGAGCAGAGCATACAACAAACAAGTATTCATTTTGATGGGACTAATTCCATTGGGTGCGGGCTTGCTCAGTCAGCTGATCTTTAGCCACTTTACGAATCTCTTTATGTTGAGCCTCGTCGGTGTGGCCTATGGTATTTTTGGCGCGTACCAGCTGGCATTGTTATCGTTGAGCTATAAAACGGTAGTGGATATCGAACGCGCTCGTTTTGATACGCCATCACTGCCACCAAAAACGGGTGAAGAATTTTCCGCTTAACCCTTTGATTGCTTTTACATGCTACCTCCGTTTAGGAGATGGTCTGCGGCAGGTTGATACCTTCCTGCCGCCTTCGCGTTATTCACGCAAAATACCCATGTCCATTTCATGGCTGAATGACAGGGACATTCACACGTATACTCACAACAGTACTTCTTTTTATTAAGGAACCCTACATGTCCATTTGGCAACGGGTCAATTTCACCCATCGCTTTAGTCAATTACCGTCAGCGTTCTATACGTTGGTCGAGCCACAACCCTTGGACAACACTCGCTGGGTCGCTTGGAATGGTGAGTTTGCACAGCAGTTTGGTTTACCAGAAGAGCAAAACGATGAGTTATTGGCGGTTTTTTCTGGGCTTAGTGAATTCGAACAATTTCGTCCTCTTGCGATGAAATATGCAGGCCATCAGTTTGGCGTTTACAACCCAGATTTGGGCGATGGACGTGGATTACTGTTGGCAGAAATTGAGCATCAGGATGGTACTTGGTTTGATCTTCACCTCAAAGGTGCAGGGCTAACGCCTTACTCGCGAATGGGGGATGGGCGAGCGGTATTACGCTCGACTATCCGTGAGTACCTGTGCAGTGAAGCCATGGCGGGCCTTGGGGTTCCCACGACACGTGCTCTCGGTATGATGGTCAGTGATACACCTGTTTATCGAGAAAAAACGGAATCGGGCGCTTTGTTACTTCGAATGGCTGAAACCCATGTTCGATTCGGTCACTTTGAGCATTTCTTTTACACCAACCAGTTAGCAGAGCAGAAGCTGTTGGCGGATAAGGTGATTGAGTGGCACTTTGCTGATTGTGCATCGGCGGAGAAACCATATGCCGCGATGTTTGACGCCATCGTGACTAAAACAGCCGAGATGATCGCATATTGGCAAGCTTTTGGTTTTGCGCATGGCGTGATGAATACCGATAACATGTCAATTCTTGGGCAAACTTTTGATTATGGTCCGTTTGGCTTTCTTGATGATTATGAGCCGGGATACATTTGTAATCATTCAGACTACCAGGGTCGTTACGCATTTGATCAACAGCCTAGAATTGCGCTTTGGAACCTGTCAGCACTGGCGCATGCGTTATCGCCACTCGTTGAACGAGAAGATTTAGAATCGTCGTTGAGTCAATTTGAAGTTCATTTAAGCCAGCAGTTCAGCCGCCTCATGCGTGAGAAGTTGGGCTTAAAAACCAAGATAGCGGAAGATGGGCGTTTGTTTGAAGCTATGTTTGAGCTTCTTCACCAGAACAAAACGGACTACACTCGCTTCTTCAGAACGCTTTCAAACCTTGATAATGCGCCTTCCCAAGCCGTAATCGATTTATTTCTCGACCGAGAAGCTGCGCGAGCTTGGCTTGAACTGTACTTAGCTCGGTGTGAGCTAGAGGTTGATGAACTAGGGGGCCTGATTTCAACCGAACAGCGTTGCAAACAGATGCGTCAAGCCAATCCCAAATACATCTTGCGTAACTACTTGGCTCAGTTGGCGATTGATAAAGCGGAAGAAGGGGACTTTAGCGAATTACACCGATTGGCCGAACTGTTAAAACGCCCATTTGATGAGCAAACCGAGTTTGATGATTATGCGAAATTGCCGCCGGAATGGGGGAAGAAAATGGAGATAAGCTGTTCTTCATAAATGGGTCATTTCCCACCCATTTGTATCTTTTTCTTGGGTGGAATTCACTCGTTACACTTCGGATTCATGTTAATGGGCTATGTTAATTTATTGAAATACATGTAAATTTTAACATGGTCCATTAATTGCTCCTTGTTGAACATCCGTACCCATCGCCTAACACCTAGTTACTCATGGACGGGATGGGATGTGATTCAACAAGGAGAATAATAATGTTTAAGCCTCTAACTCTACTATCTGTCTCTGCACTTGCTGTTACCAGTTTTAATGCTGCCGCAAATTGTGACCCGGGTGAAACGGTCATCAAGTTTAGCCATGTAACGAACGCGGACAAACACCCTAAAGGCATCGCGGCTTCGTTACTTGAAAAGCGCGTCAACGAAGAGATGAACGGTAAAGTCTGTATGCAGGTGTTTCCTAACTCAACACTGTATGATGATGACAAAGTGTTGGAAGCGCTACTGAATGGTGATGTTCAACTCGCTGCTCCTTCTCTTTCTAAGTTTGAGAAATTCACCAAGAAGTACCGCCTTTTCGATCTTCCTTTCTTGTTCGATGATGTCGACGCGGTTGACCGTTTCCAAAACTCGGAAGCGGGTGAAAAGCTGAAAAATTCAATGAAACGTCGTGGCCTACAAGGCATTGCGTTTTGGCATAACGGCATGAAGCAAATGTCAGCCAACAAGCCGCTCATTTCTCCAACTGATGCTGAAGGACTTAAGTTCCGTGTTCAAGCGTCTGATGTACTCGTTGCTCAGTTTGAGCAGCTAGGTGCTAACCCACAAAAAATGTCGTTCAAAGAAGTTTACGGCGGCTTGCAAACTAAGGTTATTGATGGTCAAGAAAATACTTGGTCAAACATTTACGGCAAAAAATTCTTCGAAGTTCAAGATGGCATTACGGAAACGAACCACGGAATTCTGGATTACTTAGTTGTGACGTCAAACGACTTCTGGAAAAACTTACCAGATGATCAGCGCGAGCAGTTAAACACCATTATTCAAGAGGTAACTGCGCAGCGTAATGCTGAGTCAACCAAAGTAAACCTTGCGAATAAGAACAATATCATCGAAGCAGGTGGTGTGGTTCGTACTCTAACGCCAGAACAGCGCCAAGAATGGGTCACTGCACTTCAACCAGTATGGAAGAAGTTCGAAAAAGACATTGGTTCTGACCTAATCGAAGCCGCTTTGGCGTCTAACCAAAAATAATAACACCTAGCACATTTAGCCCTCTCAAACTGAGGGGGCTCTTTCCCCCTACAGACGACGTGATGTAATTATGGAACAGACTTTTTTTGCCAAGGCTGGACGAATCACCGATGCCATTGAAGAGACTTTGATTGCTTTCTTCTTGGGTGCCATGACCTTGCTGACCTTTGCCAATGTCATCTTTCGTTATGTCTTTAACGACAATATTCTTTGGGCGCTTGAGCTCACCGTTTTCATGTTCGCATGGATGGTGTTGGTTGGCGCATCTTATGGTGTGAAAAAACACTTTCATATTGGTGTCGATGTCATTATTAACATCGTTCCGGAAAGTAAACGAAAAGCCCTGGCGCTTTTTGCTGCAATGTGTTGCTTAGCCTTCTCTATTTTGCTGTTAATTGGCGCTTGGAACTACTGGTATCCGTTCGCTACTGACCGAGCGTGGTATGAAACGGACGATATTCCGATGCCTGAAATACTCCAGTTCATGGCCGACTGGTTAAATGAGGGAGAGCGTTATGAAAAGCTGCCACGTTTTATTCCTTACTTCGCTTTGCCACTTGGAATGGCGCTACTAACGTTTAGATTTGTTCAAGTCACGTGGCAAATCGCTACTAGTAAGCTCGATCGCTTGATTGCAGGACATGAAGCGGAGGAAGAGCTCGAATCTCTTAAAGCTGAGATGAGTGACGCTGAAGACGTAATGGCTCCAAAGGCCTCGCAAGACGCTAAAAACAAGGAGCAATAAGCCATGGATATCTTATTTCTATTTTTGATGGTAATTGGCTTTATGCTGGTTGGCGTGCCAATTGCTATTTCGCTGGGCCTTTCCAGTGTTCTTTTCCTTTTAATGCATTCGGATGCCTCTTTAGCGTCAGTTGCTCAAACGCTGTTTAATGCATTCGCGGGCCACTACACGCTATTGGCTATTCCATTCTTTATATTGGCTTCAAGCTTTATGTCGACGGGTGGCGTAGCAAAGCGGATCATTCGTTTCGCCATTGCCATTGTAGGCTGGTTCCGCGGCGGTTTGGCGATGGCTTCGGTTGTAGCGTGTATGATGTTTGCCGCGTTGTCAGGTTCCTCACCTGCAACGGTTGTTGCCATAGGTAGTATTGTTATCGCAGGTATGATCAAAAACGGTTACTCAAAAGAGTTTGCCTCTGGGGTAATTTGTAACGCAGGTACGCTAGGGATTTTGATCCCACCTTCGATTGTGATGGTGGTGTATGCAGCCGCAACGGATGTGTCAGTTGGACGTATGTTCCTTGGTGGTGTGATTCCCGGTTTGCTGGCGGGTGTCATGTTGATGATCGCGATTTACATTGCCGCGAGAATCAAGAACCTTCCAAAGCAACCTTTTGTCGGTTGGAAAGAAACTTTTGATGCCGCCAAGGATGCAAGCTGGGGCTTGTTGTTGGTCGTCATCATTCTTGGTGGTATCTATGGCGGTATCTTTACGCCGACAGAAGCCGCTGCGGTTGCTGCTGTGTACTCATTCTTTATTGCTAACTTTGTATACAAAGACATGGGGCCATTTGCAGACAAGAAAAACACTAAACCTGCGCTCGTTAAAATCTTCCAAACCTTTGTTCATAAAGACACGAAACACACCCTGTATGAAGCGGGCAAACTCACCATCATGCTGCTGTTCATCATTGCTAATGCCTTAATTTTGAAGCATGTTTTAACGGAAGAACGCATCCCGCAAATGATCACCGAGTCGATGCTCTCGGCTGGTCTCGGACCCATCACTTTCTTGATTGTGGTGAACGTCTTGTTGCTGATTGGTGGTCAGTTCATGGAGCCATCAGGCTTGTTGATCATTGTTGCGCCGCTCGTGTTCCCAATTGCGATTGCATTAGGTATAGACCCAATTCATTTGGGCATAATGATGGTGGTGAATATGGAGATAGGAATGATAACGCCGCCCGTGGGTCTTAACTTATTTGTGACCGCTGGTGTTGCCAAAATGTCGATGATGAACGTAGTGAAGGCAGCATTACCCTGGGTTGGAGTGATGTTCTTGTTCCTAATTATCGTCACATATGTACCATGGGTTTCGACTTGGTTGCCTACTACCTTGATGGGGCCGGAGATCATTACCAAGTAATGGAAGCCAGAAAGTAGAAAGAGGTGTGAGAATTCACACCTCTTCGTCTATTGACTTGTAACAAGTTTTGCGCGGGTCTGAATTAATTCGACGTTCATAGTGTCGCCACCTCTTTTTATTTTTACGACGCTCTTCACCGAATCTTCTCTCTTCTTGATAGCAACCGTCTACGAGCACGGTATCTGTAACAATCGGTATTCTCACTTTTTCGTTCATATCTATAACAACCATGATAAACCCGTTGTTAAAAATTATGATTCAAGTTGAATATAATGCCAGCTATTTGAACGTGTTTTATTTGTAAAGGTCTTTATTTATTTGGTAGCGCTGCATCTTGTCGTAAAGGGTTTTTCTTGGCACATTCAATTGGCACATTGTCTGTTTAATACTACCGTTGTTCTCTAATAAAGCGCCTTCAATGGCTGCTCTCTCAAACTCCGCCACTTGCTCTGCAAGGCTTGAGGAAGACTTAGCAACTGGGTTCGATTCTCCCAACTGAATTAACTTACCCAATAGCACAAAACGCTCTGCAGCATTTCTGAGTTCTCGAACATTGCCAGGCCAGTCATGGCTCATCAGTTGCGCTAGATCTTGGGGTGACAAGCTAGGTGAGCTTTTGCCATAACGTGAAGCTGCTACCAACAGAAAGTGGTGAAAGAGGGCTGGAATGTCTTCTTTTCGTTCGCGTAGTGGCGGGAGATCCAAGGTCACGACATTGAGCCGATAATAGAGGTCCTGACGGAAAGTACCTTCTTCAGCTGCGTGTTTTAAATCGACCTTTGTTGCGGCAATCACTCGAATATCTAAAGGCAATAATTCATTTGAACCGACACGCTCAATCACGCGCTCTTGTAATACCCTCAATAAACGAATTTGGGCTTGGATAGGCATCGACTCGATCTCATCCAAGAAAAGTGTGCCGCCTTGTGCAAACTCAAATTTACCGATACGACGGCTTTCGGCGCCAGTGAATGCGCCTTTTTCATGGCCGTAGAGTTCACTCTCAATTAAGTTCTCTGGAACCGCTCCACAATTTACGGCGACAAAGTTTTGGTTCCGGCGAGAGCTTTGCTCATGTAAAGAACGAGCGATTAACTCTTTCCCTGTACCGGTTTCACCAAACAATAAAATATCGGCGTCGGTATCGGCGATTTGGGTGATGGTCTCTCGTAATATTTGGATGCTAGCGGTTTCACCAATAACTCGTGGACCAAGGGTTTTACTGGCTTTAAGTGACAGGCGCAGTTTTTCATTTTCATTGGTTAGTTTGCGCTTCTCAATCGCCCGCTTAACCGTTTCAACCAAATGTTCTGGCGCAAAAGGTTTCTCAATAAAGTCGTAAGCGCCTTGATGAAGGGCTTGCACAGCCATGGAAATATCACCGTGTCCAGTGATCATGATGACGGGTAAGTTTGCATCGCGTTGAGTCAAAGTTGTCAGCATATCCATACCAGAAATGCCCGGCAAACAGATATCAGTGACCACGACGCCAGCTTCTTCTCCTTGCTGCATCGCTATTAAAGCCGATTCTGCATCCACAAAAAACTTGGCGTCGATATCCGCCAGTTCAAAGGTCTGTTCTATAGCGATTCTGAGATCGGCCTCATCATCAATAAAAAACACCTGACACATGATCTTATCCTTTTGATGGTTCAGTGTTGTAAGAAGTGATAGGTAAACACAATGAGAATCGAGCGCCGCCTTGTTCTCGATTATGGGCACATAATTTTCCATTCATACTGGCTAAGATTTGTTGCGAGATAGAGAGACCCAAACCTAAACCGTTCAGTTTAGTGGTTAGAAACGGTTCACATAAATCAGAAAGTGAGAAAGAGCCAAGCCCTGGGCCATTATCATCAACATGAATCCAAACCAAATCAGTGTGCTCATCGTGTTCTACAGATAATTCTACCTGTTTGTCTTGTTGTTCTTTGAGTGCTTCTATCGCATTAGTCAGTAAATTGACCAACACTTGCTCCAGTTGAATAATATTGATCTGCACTTCAACATCATGCTTTGGCAAATTTGTTTCTAACGTGACGCGCCCTGATTTAAATGCGGGCTTCATCAGTTCTTTTACAGAGGCAATCACAGGGAACAATCGAGATTGAGCCAACTCGTCACCACTGGTTTTTTTGGCGAAAGAGCGAAGTTGCTGACTGATATTTGCCATACGGTCAGTGAGAGCAGAAATGCGAGTGAGATTATCTTCCACTCGCTCATATTTTTCTTTTTTTAGAAACAGCTTGCCGTTCTCCGCAAAGCTACGAATTGCTGCAAGTGGATTATTCAGTTCATGGCTGATACTGGCCGACATTTGTCCTAACACCGCGAGTTTCGCTGCTTGCACCAATTCATCTTGAGTAACGCGTAAAGTTTGCTCGGTATCGATACGCTGTGCGATCTCCGCTTGCAACTCGGCAGTCCGTGCCATGACTTGATATTCCAACTTTTGATTTGCTTCTTGTTGAATTCGTTCAAGTTGCAAGTGACGCTGTTGACGGTGATAGATAAGCTGACCAATTAAAAACAAAACCATGAATGCTAGAGTGAGTACAAAGATGTAACCCATGGTGAACCAAACGATCGACTGTTTAGGAGACAGCACACGAATTGTCAGTTTGAGTTCGGGAAGGGGCAGCGAAGAGACCACCAAGGTTCCTTTATTGTATGGGTAACCCTGTTTAAGCTCAGAATGCACCTCGTCCAAACTACCCACTAATCCAAGCGTTTCAATTGGCGCATCAAGATATTGTTGGCTTGCCCAAACTTGCTTTTTCTCTTTTTTTGTCAGTGGTTGTAAGCTTTTGAGTAGCCATTCACTTCGGCTACTCATGAAAACAATTCCGTATGGGTCGCTGGCGACAAAAACACTGTTTGGTTGCTGCCAGTTGTCCTCTATCTTACTTAGGTCCATCTTCACCACGACGACACCAAGTACACCGCCAGCGTATATGATGGGATAAGAATAGTAGTAGCCACGTTTACCAGATGTTGAGCCCAGTGCGTAGTATTGGCTTCTTTTGCCTACAATGGCTTGTTTGAAATAAGGGCGAAATGCAAAATTTCGCCCGATAAAGGAGCGCTGTTTACGCCAGTTGCTGGCCGCGATCGTTGTACCCCATTGATCGATTAAGTACGTATCCGCTGCTTCAATCACGCCATTAACGGATTCTAAATACCGATTAGTGATTTCCAGTTGCGCACTGTTGTTGGGGTGCAGAAGCGCTTGATAAAGAGGATCATCTTTAGCGAGAAGATTTGGGATATGGGCGTACTTATCGAGTTTATTTTTTATATGGCCAGAAAATTGCTCCAGCTGTGATTGGTGTTTATCAAGTAGAGATTGATAACTGGTCTGCCAAACCCAATGGCCACCGATAATTGCGCACAGGAAATAGAAAGCAAAAAATGTCAGCAGAATCCGTTTTTTTTGCGACATCCTTACACTCCTTACAACTTCCTTTGGTCACGTAAGAAAATGTTAATAGTTTGTAGGAAGGATTAGGGATTTAGTTTTCAACTCTGTGGAGTAAAACAAGAGCAAGATCTCTTTTTAGGCTTTTCGATAAAAAAACCGGTCGATTCTCTTGAAAAAGTCGCTATTGTCCCCATTCTAGATATGCTGGCGATGCTTAGACGGTGTCTGAATCGCATTTTTGAAGAAAAAATGGGTCAGCATTCGAGAATTTAGCGCAGACAATGTCCACATAGTGGCTATTGGCTCGACAGGGTTGCGACAGATCGCTAGAATGTCGCGTCTAAAAATTCTGTCCTGAGGCTAATAGGAGATACCTTTGGTTATTTTATCGAAGATATCACTGATTAGTCCGGTACTGACAACCAGTATCGATACTCGATTTTAAATTAGGTGTTCGGACAGAACACTACACAAGGATGAAGCGTAAGCTCCTCTGAGTTTCGCTCATACGCTCGGAAAACCGAGCCACTTTAGAGGTTTATATATAATGCAAGTTACTGTTGAAACGCTAGAGGGCCTAGAGCGCCGTCTAAACATTACTGTTCCAGCTGCAAACATCGAAGACGCTGTAACAGCTGAACTACGCAACATCGCTAAAAACCGTCGTTTCGATGGTTTCCGTAAGGGTAAAGTGCCTCTAAAAATGGTTGCTAAGATGTACGGCAAAGCAGTACGTCAAGACGTTCTTGGTGAAGTAATGCAACGCCACTTCATCGAAGCTATCGTTAAAGAGAAAATCAACCCAGCTGGCGCTCCAACTTTCGCTCCTGTAGAGAACAAAGAAGGTTCAGACCTAGTTTTCACTGCAACTTTTGAAGTTTACCCAGAAGTTGAGCTTAAAGGCCTAGAGAGCATCACTGTTGAAAAACCACTAACAGAAGTTAAAGATGCAGACGTAGAAGAGATGATCGATACTCTACGTAAGCAACAAGCAACTTGGGTTGAAGTTGAAGAAGCAGCAGAAGATGGCAAACGCGTAAGCATCGACTTCGTTGGTTCTATCGACGGTGAAGAGTTCGAAGGCGGTAAAGCTGAGAACTTCCCTCTAGAAATGGGTGCTGGTCGCATGATCCCTGGTTTCGAAGACGGTATCGCTGGTAAAACTGCTGGTATGGAATTCGACATCGACGTGACTTTCCCAGAAGATTACCACGCTGAAAACCTAAAAGGTAAAGCAGCTAAGTTCGCAATCAAAGTGAACAAAGTTGAAGCTCGTGAACTACCAGAACTAAACGACGAGTTCGTTGCTAAGTTCGGTGTTGTTGAAGGTGGTGTTGAAGCACTTAAAGCTGAAGTTCGTAAGAACATGGAACGCGAACTTAAGCAAGCTGTTAAGAACCGCATCAAAGAGCAAGCGATTGACGGTTTAGTTGAGCAAAACGACATCAACGTACCATCAGCGCTTATCGAGCAAGAAATCCAAGTTCTACGTCAACAAGCTGCACAACGCTTCGGTGGTAACCCAGAAGCTGCTGCTCAGCTTCCACGTGAACTGTTCGAAGAACAAGCTAAACGTCGCGTAGTTGTTGGTCTTCTACTAGGTGAAGTAATCAAATCTGAAGAGCTAAAAGCGGACGACGAGAAAGTTAAAGCGCTAATCGAAGAAATGGCTACTGCATACGAAGATCCATCAGAAGTTATTGCTTACTACGAGCAAAACGAAGAAATGATGAACAACATGCGCAACGTAGCTCTAGAAGAGCAAGCAATCGACGCGATCATCGCTAAAGCACAGGTTTCTGAGAAAGAAGTAGGCTTCAACGAGCTACTTAACCAACAACAACCTGCTGCTTAATAAGCAATATCTTGCGTAGAAGGTTGACTTAACGTTAACTATTCTGCTAACAATGGTCCGTATGATAGTCATCATCCGGGCCATTTATTTTAGGGACATAAGAATATGAGCTACCAAGAAAAAAATGCAATGTCGCCAATTATGGACGCGCTAGTACCAATGGTGGTTGAACAAACTTCCCGAGGCGAACGCTCTTACGACATCTACTCACGTCTGCTTAAAGAGCGCGTGATTTTTTTAACGGGTCAAGTGGAAGACCACATGGCAAACCTTGTCGTGGCTCAGCTACTTTTCCTAGAATCTGAAAATCCAGATAAAGATATTTTCTTATACATCAACTCTCCAGGCGGCAGCGTAACAGCTGGTATGTCTATTTACGATACCATGCAGTTCATTAAGCCAAATGTGAGCACAGTATGTATGGGTCAAGCATGTTCAATGGGTGCCTTCCTGCTTGCAGGTGGTGCGCCAGGTAAGCGTTACGTACTGCCTAACTCTCGTGTAATGATCCACCAACCATTGGGTGGTTTCCAGGGTCAAGCTTCTGATATCCAAATCCATGCTCAGGAAATCCTGACGATTAAACAGAAGCTAAACAAGTTGTTAGCAGAACATACAGGCCAACCTCTTGAAGTCATTGAGCGCGATACTGATCGTGATAACTTCATGTCATCAGAGCAGGCTGTGGAATACGGTATCGTGGATGCAGTGTTAAGCCACCGTGGCGAGTAATTAGCCAGCGCATTTTGGCAAAAATTGATATACACTCATTCATGAAGAGTAAAGGCTAAGAGGTTAGCGAATGACAGATAAAAGCAAAGAAAGTGGCAGCGGTAAATTGCTGTACTGTTCTTTCTGCGGCAAAAGTCAGCACGAAGTTCGCAAGCTAATCGCAGGTCCGTCAGTGTACATTTGCGACGAATGTGTCGACTTATGTAACGATATTATTCGCGAAGAAATCAAGGATGTTCTCCCTAAGAAAGAATCTGAAGCGTTACCAACGCCAAAACAGATCCGTGAACACCTTGATGACTATGTGATCGGGCAAGATTACGCGAAAAAAGTGCTCGCAGTTGCGGTATATAACCACTACAAGCGTTTACGCAATGGTGATACAACGAGCGAAGGTGTGGAGCTTGGTAAGAGTAACATCCTTCTAATTGGTCCTACAGGTAGCGGTAAAACACTACTTGCGGAGACATTAGCTCGATTCTTGGATGTGCCATTTACAATGGCAGACGCGACGACACTAACCGAAGCCGGTTACGTAGGTGAAGACGTTGAAAACATCATCCAAAAGCTTCTGCAAAAATGTGATTACGATGTAGCTAAAGCGGAACGCGGCATCGTTTACATTGATGAAATTGATAAGATTTCACGCAAAGCTGAAAACCCATCTATTACGCGTGACGTATCTGGTGAAGGTGTTCAGCAGGCGCTACTAAAACTTATCGAAGGTACGGTTGCATCGGTTCCACCTCAAGGTGGTCGTAAGCATCCTCAGCAAGAATTCCTACAAGTGGACACATCTAAGATCCTGTTCATTTGTGGTGGTGCTTTTGCTGGCTTAGACAAGGTGATTGAGCAGCGTGTTGCAACAGGTACAGGTATTGGCTTTGGTGCTGAAGTTCGTTCGAAGAATGAATCGAAGACGGTAGGTGAGCTATTTACTCAAGTTGAACCTGAAGACTTAGTGAAGTACGGCCTCATTCCAGAATTCATTGGTCGTCTACCTGTAACAACAACACTGACTGAGCTTGATGAAGAAGCGTTGATTCAGATCCTATGTGAACCGAAGAACGCACTGACCAAGCAATATGCAGCATTGTTTGAGCTAGAAAACGCCGAACTTGAATTCCGTGAAGATGCGCTGCGCGCTATCGCGAAAAAAGCAATGGAGCGTAAAACAGGTGCTCGTGGCTTACGCTCGATTCTTGAAGGCGTGCTACTTGAAACCATGTACGAATTACCATCTGCAACAGACGTTAGTAAAGTCGTGATTGATGAGTCCGTCATTAATGGCGAGTCAGAGCCACTGCTTATTTACAGTAACGCAGACAATCAGGCAGCTGGAGCAGAGTAAATTCAGCCATAATGAAAAAGGAGGTAAGTAATTACCTCCTTTTTTTATTTCTCTTATTGAATCCAAACAATTAGCCCCCATATACTGCCTTAAGTAATACGTTAAACGTGAAAGCGGAAGAGAGAATTATATGAACTTGGAACGTTCCGAGCGTATCGAGATCCCGGTACTACCTCTACGTGACGTAGTGGTCTACCCACACATGGTTATTCCATTGTTTGTTGGTCGTGAGAAATCGATTAGCTGTCTAGAAACGGCGATGGAAACCAACAAACAAGTTCTTCTTGTGGCACAAAAGCAAGCGGATACTGACGAGCCTACGGTTGACGACCTATTTGACGTAGGTACGGTAGCCACCATTCTCCAGCTCTTGAAGCTTCCGGATGGCACAGTAAAAGTATTGGTCGAAGGCCAGCAGCGAGCAAAAATTAATCACTTTAAAGAGAGTGACTTTTTCCTAGCGGAAGCTGAATTTGTTGTTACGCCAGAATTGGATGAGCGTGAGCAAGAAGTGATTGTTCGCAGCGCGATTAATCAGTTTGAAGGGTTCATTAAGCTAAACAAGAAGATTCCACCAGAAGTGCTAACGTCACTTAATGGTATCGACGAAGCCGCACGCTTAGCGGATACCATTGCGGCTCATATGCCGTTAAAGTTGGTGGATAAGCAGCAAGTGCTTGAAATTGTTGACGTCACTGAGCGTCTGGAATTCCTGATGGGCCAGATGGAATCAGAGATCGACTTGCTGCAAGTTGAAAAACGAATTCGTGGTCGCGTTAAAAAGCAAATGGAAAAATCTCAGCGTGAGTATTATCTGAATGAGCAAATGAAAGCGATTCAGAAAGAACTTGGTGAGATGGAAGACGCACCAGACGAGTTCGAAACGCTACAGAAGAAGATTGACGAATCAAAAATGCCTCAAGAGGCACGTGAAAAGACAGAGCAAGAGCTGCAAAAGCTTAAGATGATGTCTCCAATGTCTGCTGAAGCAACAGTGGTTCGTAGCTACATTGATTGGATGGTCAGCGTTCCTTGGGCTAAGCGCTCAAAAGTTAAGAAAAACTTAGCGAAAGCAGAAGAGGTTCTTAATGAAGATCACTACGGTCTAGAACGCGTCAAAGAACGTATCCTTGAATACCTGGCTGTTCAAAACCGTATCAACAAGCTAAAAGGTCCTATCCTTTGTCTTGTTGGTCCTCCTGGTGTAGGTAAAACGTCTCTTGGTCGTTCAATTGCTTCAGCTACAGGCCGTAAGTATGTTCGTATGGCGTTGGGTGGTGTGCGTGATGAAGCGGAAATTCGTGGTCACCGTCGTACTTATATCGGCTCATTACCAGGCAAATTGATCCAGAAGATGTCGAAGGTTGGTGTGAAGAACCCGCTGTTCTTATTGGACGAAATCGACAAAATGTCTTCAGATATGCGTGGTGATCCGGCATCGGCTCTACTAGAAGTACTTGATCCTGAACAGAATAACTCGTTCAACGATCACTACCTAGAAGTGGATTACGATCTCTCTGACGTTATGTTTGTTGCGACATCGAACTCGATGAACATCCCGGGTCCATTGTTAGACCGTATGGAAGTTATTCGTTTATCTGGTTACACCGAAGACGAGAAGCTGAACATTGCAAAACGTCACCTTGTTGATAAACAAGTGAAGCGTAATGGCTTGAAAGCGGATGAGATCGTCATTGAAGATTCTGCGATTATTGGCATCATTCGTTACTACACGCGTGAAGCGGGTGTCCGTAACTTAGAGCGTGAGATTTCTAAGATCTGCCGTAAAGCGGTGAAGAACATCTTGCTGGATAAGGACATCAAGTCAGTAACGGTAACGATGGACAACCTAAAAGAGTACTTAGGTGTTCAACGTTTCGATTACGGTAAAGCGGATGAAAGTAACCGAATTGGTCAAGTAACTGGCCTAGCTTGGACCGAAGTGGGTGGCGATCTATTAACGATTGAAACTCAATCAATGCCAGGTAAAGGTAAGCTGACACAAACGGGTTCTCTTGGTGATGTGATGCAAGAGTCTATCCAAGCAGCAATGACAGTGGTTCGCTCTCGTGCAGAAAAGCTAGGTATCAATACTGACTTCTACGAGAAGAAAGATATTCACGTACACGTCCCGGAAGGCGCGACACCAAAAGATGGCCCAAGTGCGGGTACAGCAATGTGTACAGCATTGGTTTCTTCTCTAACAGGCAACCCTGTGAAAGCAGAAGTAGCGATGACGGGTGAAATCACACTGCGTGGTGAGGTTCTACCTATCGGCGGCCTAAAAGAGAAGTTACTTGCGGCACACCGTGGTGGCATTAAGACAGTGCTAATTCCAAAAGATAACGAGCGTGATTTGGAAGAGATTCCTGATAATGTTATCGCGGATCTGGAAGTTATCCCTGTACAGTGGATTGATGAAGTACTGAAAGTCGCACTAGAGCGAGACCCGACGGGCGTTGAGTTTGAGTCTCAAAAATAGTGATGTGTAGCAAAAATAAGTAAAAGTTTACGCTGATAAGCCCAAAAAGGCTTGTCAGCGTTTTTTTTGGGCGCTAAGTTAGTTTCGATAGCTGCCAGCCCTTGATGAATAAGGGGTGGAGCATATTTTCTTAACAATGGAACGAAAGTCATCACAAAAATAATCACAGATGACACAAAGGGGAAATTACAGTGAATAAAACTCAGTTAGTAGAACAAATCGCAGAAAATGCAGATATTTCTAAAGCGTCAGCGGGTCGTGCTCTAGATGCATTCATCGAAGCAGTAAGCGGAACTCTTCAATCTGGTGATCAAGTCGCTCTAGTTGGCTTTGGTACATTCAGCGTTCGTACTCGTGCTGCACGTACTGGTCGTAACCCAAAAACTGGTGAAGAAATCCAAATCGCAGAAGCAAAAGTACCAGCTTTCAAAGCTGGTAAAGCACTGAAAGACGCTTGTAACTAATCACGGCGTTATTTCTGTAACCGGCCATTTGCTTAACTTTTGCTCAAACAATAAGTTTCGAACAAAAATTTACAAACTTCGAGCCGAACTTTCTTAAATTATGCGCATCATACTGATGCGCATTTCTTTTTCTGATATTATTGCGCCATTATTTCTATTAGATAGAAGCAGTAGGCTTCAATTGTGGAGAGCAGTTAAATTATGATGGATCGACTACGCGAAGGCGTGAATAGCATCGCGGTCAAAATTATCCTTGGACTTATCATCCTGTCTTTCGTATTTGCAGGTGTAGGTAGCTACATCGTTGGTGGTAGCAACAACTCTGCAGCGAAAGTCGGTAACACTGAGATTCCTCGTGGTGAGTTCGAGATGGCATACCAAAATGAGCGTAACCGTATGCAAGCTCAGTTGGGTGACTACTTCTCTCAAATGCTGGCTGACCCTGCATATGTTGAATCTTTCCGCAAATCCGTTTTAGATCGAATGATCAATGACGTGTTGCTTGACCAACAAGCTGAAGCTTTGGGTCTGCGAATCAGCGACACTCAAGTGCGTAGCATGATTCTAGACATGCCTCAGTTCCAATCTAATGGTCAGTTTGATCAAGAGATCTATCAAGCTTCTTTGCGTCGTGCAGGCTTTTCGCCAGACTCTTTTGCTGAGTACATGCGTCGTGAATTGGTTCGTGAGCAACTGCTGAATGCGCTACAAAACAGTGAATTTATTCTGCCGGGTGAAGTACAAGCAGAAGGCAAGCTGTTCACTCAAACTCGTGATATTCGCACGATTCAGATCGACTTAGCGGAGTTTGCGAAAAATATTGAATTGACCGACGAAGAAATTCAAGAGTACTACAAAGCAAACCCAGACAACTTTACACGCCCAGAGCAGGTTAAAGTTTCTTACATCGAACTGTCAGCTGAAGCGCTAAAGGAACAAGTTAATGTTTCTGATGCTGAGGTGAAAAAGTACTACGACGAGCACTTAAACAAATACTCTTCAGAAGAGCAACGACGTGTCGCTCACATTCTTGTAGAAGGGGACGATGAAGCAAAAGCGCAAGCTATCCTAGATGAGCTAAACGCGGGTGCAGATTTTGCGACGCTTGCTCAAGAGAAATCTGACGATTTTGGCAGCGCTGAAAACGGTGGTGACCTAGGTTGGATTGAGCGTGATGTGATGGACCCTGCTTTTGAAGAAGCGGCATTCGCACTGAAGAATCCTGGCGATACGTCGGGTCTAGTAAAGTCGGACTTTGGCTATCACATTATCAAGCTTGAAGAGCTAAAAGATTCTGTGGCGAAGCCATTTGAAGAAGTCGCTGCTGAAATCAAACAAGAGATGGTCGACCAACAAGCGATCGATCAATTCTACGAGTTGCAAAATGAGCTTGAGCGCGTAGCGTTTGAATACCCAGACTCATTGTATGATGCTTCTCAAGCGGTTAACCAAGAAGTGAAGACAACGGACTTTATTTCTCAGGTTGATGCACCTGAAGTGCTTCGTAGCCCTGCGGTAATGCAAGCTATCCTAAGTCCTGAAGTTAAAGAAGATGGCCTAAACTCTGAAGCTATCGAAGTTGCGCCTGAGCATATTATCGTTGTTCGTGTTGAAGATGCGCGTGACGAGACAGTTCTTCCACTAGAAGAAGTGAAAGATCAGGTTGTTGCAGAGCTATCTCGTGTTAAAGGTGAGCAAGAAGCGATGGAACTTGGAACACAAGTCGTTGCGGCATTGAAAGAAGGTAAGACGAACGTGCTTGCTGAAAACAATCTTGCCTTTGGTGAACAAGAGACAGTAGATCGTCGTTCTCCGTTAGCAACAACGGTATTCGCGATGGCAAAACCAGTCGATGGTAAACCAGTATACGGTCAGTCTAAAGATCTTGAAGGTAACATCATTATCATCGAGCTTGATGCTGTAAACGCAGAGCTAGATAGTGAGTTAGAAGATCAAGTTGCGATGCAAATGCAGCGTGCATCTTCTCAGCAAGATTTATCATCTGTACTAGCCGTACTGCGTGCAAATACTGACATTGAGTACTTTGTTGTGAGCAACTAAGCACAATTAGTGTAATTTGTATGTTGAATAAAACGGACCGCATAAGCGGTCCGTTTTATTTTTGTCTTTATGAACTTCAATCATCAATAGGCATTACTTAAATTAGTGCGCGTTTAAGTGATAGCGGCCGTTGTGAATTCCGGGTCATCTCAGTTTGTTAAATGCATAACCATATTGCTTTCCATTGCAAACTAGATAGTGACTCGCTCTCGATGACTGTTTTTAGCCTACTATTTTGGAGATTGTATGTTCAATATGAAATGGATTTTGACATTGTGCTTATTTGTTTTTGCACCTTTTAGCATGGCTGCGGATTCAGCCACTGACAAATATGAAGGAATTGAAATTACTGTAAATATCAACACGGCCACTGCTGAAGAAATTGCGACCATGTTGAAAGGTATAGGTGAGAAGAAAGCGCAGAGTATAGTGGACTACCGCGAGGAACATGGCCCTTTTAAAACGGCAGCAGATTTGAAGAGCGTAAAAGGCATAGGTGAAGCGACAGTTAAGAAAAACGAAGACCGCATTTTACTGTAGCTTGATGTATTGCAGATATTGAGTCTGAACTCAGAACAATATCTGTTTCCCTATTACTGCTTTCCCGAACCAGTCCCTCTTTCGTGGTTCGGGATTTTTTATCCGAATAAACGACGGCGAAGGCCTTTTTCCATTAAAGCCATTACTAACCCACCGAGTGCGCCAAACATATGAGCATCAATAGCAACGTTTGCACCGATAAGCTCAGCAGTACTGCTGGATGGGCCATAGACCTGCTCCCATGCTACTTTGGCGATTAGCCCTCCGACTAACAACACACTGCTTCTTCTGCTTTCAAAGACTTCTCTGAGCGCCCAAAATCCAAACAATCCGTGTAATACGCCGGATAAACCCACGTACACCGACATGTTGGTAAACAAATTCAGCGCACCAACACATGCACATAAGATTGAAAAAACGATAAGGAAGTTACGAGTGCTTGGGCGAAAAATAAAAGTAATGATCCACAATCCTGCGAGGTTCATTCCTAAGTGCGCAAAGTTGGTATGTGTGAGATTTCCTGTTACGATTCGCCACCATTCACCATGGCGTATATTGTAGCTGTGCCACTCGGTTAGGTTTGCCATTGGTTCAAATTGAAGTATCAAACAGATCACGCTGATAATACTCAGCAAGGTATAAAGGTTCACTCTATGTCTCGTTATTGTTCTCGTTGTGGAAAATCGCAAAAAGCGTGTATTTGCCAATGGATTGTACCGCTGGCAAGCGAGGTAGAACTTATCATTCTTCAGCACACGAGTGAAGAACATCGTCCGCTTGGTACGGCACGGATTCTCAATTTGAGTTTAGATAACTGTATTTGTTTGATAGGAGAGGACTTTTCTTGTGATGATGTCTTAAATCACTTATTAGCGGATGAGTCATATCAACATTTTGTTCTTTACCCATCAGAAGAGTCACGATGCATTTCTGAAATCACTCAAACGAGTCATAGTGTATCTAAGAAAATACGTTTGATTTTGCTCGATGGTACGTGGAAAAAAGCGTACAAAATGTGGCAACTCTCAAGCAACTTACATCCACTCCCAACCGTGCAGTTGCCTAAGCAACTACAAGGGCACTACACCATTCGTAAGGCGCCCTCTGAGAATAGCTTATCGACAGTCGAGGCTGGTTATCATTCGCTTCGCTTGTTTGAACCCGAGCGAGACTTTACACCGCTGATGCGTGCGTTTGAAAAGATGATCGAATTCCAAATCGCCCAGATGCCTCCGGGCGTTTTTGAAAAGAATTACTTGAAAGGTTGAGTGTTACTAAAGAACGATGGAAGAGAAAAGTTGGCGGTGTAGCTTTTGCGCGTGACCATCGGTCATTGCAGAAATATAATCGGCGATGACCCTCATTTTATTGCTCTCGCTCTTCGCCTGACACCACAGATCTCTTGTATGAACGGGTAGTAATCGCTCTGGGTCTGCTGTTAACGCTTCAAAAATATCCATAATAATTTGCTGACCCTTATACTCAACGATCTGGACCTGCGGGACTTGGATAACGAAGGTGCTGACAAAGTGCTTGAGTACGTCAAGTGCACGTGCCATCTGTGGTTCTAAACACGCATTCCAAGACAGTAACGGGTTATTAAACGGCTCATCCACCGTTTTGATTGAAATGCTGGTCAGTAGCGCGTTAACCATACCACCGATAGCATCTTTCCGCTCATGGTGCTTACCGCTAAATAGCATCTGTCCGATGGAATCGATATGAGCTTCAAACCACGGGTCGCCACAGTCCGCTAATTGACTTGCTGCGCCTTCTTGCCATTGCTGACGTGTCACCATACCAAGTACGATTGCATCTTCTAAATCATGAACACCGTAGGCGATATCATCTGCTAGCTCCATGATTGAGCAATCGAGTGATTTAAAACGCGTTTTACTGTGCTCAAACTCCGATTCTGGCGTTGAACGCATCAGACTAAGCAATGCCTTGTCGTTGTCAGAAAGCGGTGCAATTACCCAATCAAATAAGTCTTTATCACAATCATAAATGCCTTTAGCTGGGCTCCAATCTTTTGCTTTTAGTTTACGTTGATGCTCGGCTGGTTGAGGCAACTTGACGGAGCGTGTTTGACTAATGAGGGCAGGGTACTTAATCAAACCAAGCAGTGTGCGGCGTGATAAATTCATTCCGAAATGCTCAGTATAAGGCTCTAACTTAGTGACGATACGAAAGGTTTGGGCGTTCCCCTCGAAGCCGCCATGTTCGCGCATTACGTAGTTTAGAGCGACTTCTCCCCCATGACCGTATGGAGGATGCCCGATGTCGTGAGCCAAACATAATGAATCAATTAAGCTGTCTGATGGTAATAGATCGCGGAACTCTGGCTGTTTTTTCTTTAACTGGGCGACGATACCGGTCCCTAGTTGCGACGCTTCTAAGGAGTGTGTTAACCGACTGCGGTGAAAGTCTTCCAAGCTATTGCCGTGTACTTGGGTTTTTGCTTGTAGGCGTCGAAATGCAGCCGAGTGAAGAATGCGCGCTCGGTCTCGTTGGTACGGGCTCCGATGGTCGTCTCGACGGATTTTATGCTCATCATCATGGCGCTCTTGCCATTGCGGGTGTAATTCAAACGACACGATTATCTCCGTAAGCTAACTGATTTCATCTAACGATAATTCGAAACTTGGGGCAAAGGTATTGAGAAAGTAATCCATTTCAGGCGTTCTGCGTTCTTGCAAAGTGACGTCTAAGCGTTTTTTTGCCAGAGCGAACTCATGGTTGCCGGCGCTTAGTTCTTCAAGACATTTTAAATAGGCACAGATGGAATCGGCTTGCTTAACGATTTTTGCGTCCTCTTCGTGTGCAGAGTGAGAAAGAAGATAGGGGGCAAAATCATCGTGGAACTCTTCCGGTAACATTGAGAGTAATTTTTGTTCCGCTGCCGATTCTATCTTCTTATATTCTTTGGCAATTTCAGGGTTGTAATACTTCACTGGAGTTGGAAGATCACCCGTTAATACTTCACTGGAATCATGGTACATGGCAAGAATAGCGATGCGTTCTGGATTAAGGTTGCCGCCGAACTTTTTGTTTTTAATTAGGGCAAGGGCATGAGCGACAAAAGCAACTTGTAAGCTATGCTCTGAAACGTTTTCTGGTGAGACGGACCGCATTAAAGGCCAGCGTTGGATCAGCTTCATTCGAGCCAGGTGGGCGAAAAAATGGCTTTCTTTCATGGCTTCCTCCGTTTCTGGTGTAAAAAAAGGAACTCACTAGGAGTTCCTCTAAGCATATGAGAGATCAGCACTAATTACTACCAGTGATTCATTACTGGCTGTAGGTTGATAGGAATCTTTCAAAACGTCCAATAGCGATTTCTAGATCTTCAACGTGCGGTAGTGTCACGATGCGGAAGTGGTCTGGTTTTGGCCAGTTAAAACCGGAACCTTGCACCAGTAAGACCTTCTCTTGTTTTAAGAAATCTAAAACCATCTGCTGATCGTTCTTGATGTTGTACATTTTAGTGTCGATTTTCGGGAAGAGGTACATCGCACCCTTAGGTTTGACACAAGAAACACCAGGAATCTGATTGATCAGTTCATACGCTCGGTTGCGCTGCTCTAATAAGCGTCCGCCAGGTAAAATCAGTTCATTAATACTCTGGTATCCACCTAACGCGGTTTGAATCGCATGCTGCATTGGTACGTTTGCGCATAAACGCATCGATGAAAGCAGCTCCAAGCCATTCACGTACCCTTGAGCCAGATGTTTAGGCCCCGTTAGGAACATCCAGCCACCACGGAAACCACAAACACGGTAGGCTTTTGAAAGGCCATTGAATGTCATGACTAGCACGTCTTCAGTGAGTGTGGCGACTGAGGTATGTGTTGCACCGTCGTACAACACTTTGTCGTAGATCTCATCTGCGAAAATGATCAGTTTGTGCTGGCGTGCTATCTCAATCACTTCAAGTAGGAAGTCACGGCTGTATACCGCACCTGTCGGGTTGTTCGGGTTGATCAGAACAATGCCACGTGTCTTTGGTGTGATTTTCTTTTTGATGTCTTCAAGGTCTGGGTACCAGTCAGCCTCTTCATCACATAGATAATGAACCGGCTTACCACCAGATAGTGCAACTGAAGCTGTCCATAACGGATAGTCTGGTGCTGGGATCAGCATTTCGTCGCCATTGTTTAATAGCGCTTGCATGGCCATTACGATCAACTCAGACACGCCGTTACCTACATACACATCTTCGACATCTAGCGAGCGTATACCTTTACGCTGATAGTGTTGGACCACAGCTTTACGAGCAGAGTAAATACCTTTGGAATCACAATAGCCTTGAGAAGTCGGCAGATTACGAATCACGTCGACTAAAATCTCATCAGGGGCGTCAAAACCAAATGGGGCAGGGTTACCAATGTTTAGCTTTAGGATTTTATGCCCTTCTTCCTCCATGCGCTTAGCATGTTTGAGTACAGGACCCCTAATGTCGTAGCAGACATTGTCGAGTTTTGACGACATCCCGATATTTTGCATTGTTTAATTCCTAAAAATTCGTTAATTTCTTTATTAAAATACAATAATTTGTTTTTTATTAGAATATATATCTGTAAATAATCTGTCTGCTGGTTAAGTTTTGCTCGCTTGCTATCACAGGATTTTGCAAAAGATCGCATACGACCTTGATTTGCTTTGGGTCTAAACTTAGAGTAGCCGTCAGTTACCATTTATCCTCACATACAACGAGGTTGATTTGTCACAGTTCCATCAAGCCGTAAAGAGAATTATCGAGCGAGTTCAGCAATCGGAAGGCAATCAAACACGTCTGGTCGAGCCCCTTAGCGAGAAACCTAATTTCTCATTTATTGATTGGCTTGATGCACAACCACTTTTCCCTAAGTTTTATTGGCAGTCCCGCGATACACGTGAAGAGGTCGTTGCACTAGGGCAATTGCACGCTTTTGTTGAGCCAGGTCCTGCTTATACCATTCTAGGTGAAGGGCAAAGAGTTTGGGGCGGGCGCTCTTTTGATGGGCAGCATGAGAAGAATCGTCGCTGTATGCCTTCTTTTTTCTTTTTGCCTCAAATTGAGTTAATTCGTTTTGACCAACAGTGGTCTCTCGCAGTTAATATTTCAGAAGACAAAGCGCGAACTCTAGCTGGGTTGAATAAACTGGTTTGTGAGGTCGCGACCTTAGCTCCAATTTCGTCTCACATCTGCTCTATTGTTCATACGCCAAGTCAGCCTCAATGGAATGAGTTAGTTCATAAGGTTCTGACTGGTATAGAGAATGATGATTTTAAGAAAGTGGTTTTAGCGCGTCGCTCTACCGTGCAGCTTGATAACACATTAAGTGCTGCACAGCTACTTAAAGCAAGTTACTTAAATAACCATCATAGCTTCCATTTCATGCTGAGCTTAGACAGTAAGCACAGTTTTATGGGGTCTACGCCAGAACGTTTGTATTCTCGCGTAGGGCATGAGCTACATACCGAAGCGTTAGCAGGTACGATTGGTCGGGGGGACAATGCCACTCAAGATATGGAGTTGGCGAATTGGTTATCCCAAGACCAAAAGAACCTCAACGAAAACCAGTATGTGGTGGACGACATCATTGAGCGTCTATCACCGCATTCTGAAATGGTTGAAGTGGAAGCTGAACCGAGTTTGGTCAGACTACGAAAAGTGCAGCACCTTAAGCGAAATATTCACGCTAGTCTAAGAGCGGGGATAAATGGTGTTCAGTTGTTATCGGCGCTTCAGCCAACAGCGGCGGTTGCTGGCTTACCCCGACAAGAGTCCATGCAGTTTATTCTTGATAATGAGCCCTTTGCACGCGGCTGGTACGCGGGGTCAATGGGTTACATAAGCCATGAACGAGCAGAGTTTTGTGTCGCAATCAGAAGCGCGCTTGTGCTCGGTGATCAAGTACAACTGTTTGCGGGCGCAGGTATTGTGCCTGGTTCTGTGGCAGAACATGAGTGGGCAGAACTTGATAAGAAAATGTCGACGTTACTTACGCTGATTTCTGATCATCCGCCATTGGGAGTCGCATCATGAGTCATGACCAAGCGGTGCTCAATCGAGTTTGGTCAGAAACCATATTGATTGAGCTTCAGCGATTTGGCGTTAAGCATGTTTGTATCGCTCCCGGATCTCGTTCTACTCCTTTAACTTTAGAAGCGGCAGAACAGTCCGACTTTTCCATTCATACTCATTTTGATGAGCGTGGACTGGGCTTTATGGCTCTTGGTTTAGCGAAAGCTACTCAGGAGCCAGTGGCAATTATCGTTACCTCTGGTACGGCAGTGGCGAACTTACTACCGTCGGTTGCCGAAGCCAAACTTACTGGTGAAAAGCTGGTGCTGCTGACAGCAGATCGTCCAGTAGAACTTGTCGGCTGTGGTGCAAACCAAGCGATAAATCAATTGGGTATTTTTTCACATCATGTTTCGGCCAGTTTGAATTTACCAAGCCCAAATTTAGCAACGTCGCTTAACTGGTTGCTGACCTCTGTTGACGAAGTGATGTTTACTCAGCAATTGCAGGGTAGTGCTGTTCATATTAATTGTGCATTTCCAGAGCCTTTGTATTCCAACGGCGCAAAAGCGGATTATCAAACCTACTTAGATTCGGTCGCCGGATGGCGAAAAGGAAGCGGCACTTATACTCAGCGTTTTAGCCATTTGTCACAGGCGAACATCCCGCCTTTTTCGGACAAAAAAGGCTTGGTTGTGATTGGCAGCTTACCGCTTGAACAAGCGAAGTCGGCGCAGGCATTTGCACAAAAGATGGGATGGCCAGTACTTGCAGACCCGCAAAGTGGTCTCAGTTCGGATTGGGCGTATTACGATGTATGGCTTCAACTTCCCGAGTTCGCAAACGAGCTTGAATCTTGTGAACTTATTATCCAATTTGGTAGCCGAATCATCTCCAAACGTTTGAACCAATGGATTGATAAACAAGTATCGAAAAATCAACAAAGTAAAGACGTTCAGTATTGGTATGTCTCACCTTGTATGGACCGGAATAACCAAAATCATCTGGCGCAAATGCACTGGGTTGAGCCTCCTAAAACGTGGGTTTCTCGCATTAGTTTTGAGAAGTCAATATTTGCTGGGTGGGCTGATAGGTTAGCGAATGACGTTAAGCGAGTTCATCAACGTATCGAAGAAGCCTTCCTATCTGATTCAGCGTCTGCCATTGACGAAATTGCGTTGGCAGCAGACATCAACGAGCGCACAAAGAACGTAGATGTTTTCTTGGGTAATAGCTTGTTTGTTCGGCTTGTTGATATGTACGGAAAATTGGATGGTGTAGAGGTTTTCACTAATCGAGGCGCGTCAGGGATTGACGGTTTGTTTGCTGCGGCATCAGGCGTGCAACGGGCAAGAGGTAATCCGTTACTAATGTATATCGGTGACACAGCAGCACTTTATGATCTCAATTCTCTGGCGCTATTTTCTCACAATAAACTGCCGGCGATACTTGTTGTTACTAATAATGACGGCGGTGCGATTTTTGATATGTTGCCAGTACCACCAGAGCGCAGAACGACATATTATCAAATGCCTCATGGTTATCAGTTTGAACACGCGGCAAAGCAGTTTGGTTTGTCGTATTTGCATGTTTCTACACTGGAGCAATTCCAATCATCTGTAAAAGAGCATTTATGTCACGGCCAAGGAACGTTGCTGGTCGAGGTTCAAACCCCATCTAACCAAGCTGCTGAGAGACTCAAGGCATTTAATAAGAGTCTGAATGCTTTACTTTGAACGTTTCCCTGTATTAGAAAAACACCAAAGTAGAACGTTGCCCACTTTGGTGTTTTTGCATGGCTTACTCGGTAGCGGTGCCGATTGGCTCGCGTGTTTAAATGCATTACCCGAATATGAGCGTGTTACGGTTGACCTTCCTGGTCACGGACGCAGCCAATCTATTTTTTGCTGCGATTTAAATGATTGCTGCAAACTTCTTGGTTCCACACTATCTTTATTATTTCCCTCACAACAACCACTTATTTTGATTGGTTACTCTATGGGCGGCCGCATTGCGATGCATGGTATTGCCCATCAATGCTTTCCAGATCTCAATATTGCGGGCGCGATTGTTGAAGGGGGAAACTTCGGGCTTCAAACTGAGTCAGAGAAACAGGTGAGATTAGAGAATGATGCTCGCTGGGCAATGCGTTTCAAAACTGAACCACTTGAACGTGTTTTGAACGATTGGTACCAACAAGCGGTGTTTTCTTCACTAAACCATGAGCAAAGACAAACATTCATTGCGAAGCGAAGTGATAATCTTGGCTCAGCGGTGGCGAATACGTTGATGGCGACATCGTTAGCCAAACAGGCATATTTGTTGCCCTCACTGCAAAAGCAGAACATACCAGTGTATTACTTGTGTGGTGAGAAAGACCAAAAATTTAGCCAACTGGCACAACATAGCGGGTTGGCGTATCGACAAGTTGAAGGCGCTGGTCATAACGTCCATCAAGAGCAGCCCAAACAGTTTGCGATACATACCAAGCAAATAATTCAGTCTCACTTTGGTGAGAGTAACGAGAACAATGGGAATCACCATGGCTAAAACAGTAGGCATTTCTGAAGAAGAACTTTACGCTCCGGTTCAATGGAAAGATTGCGGCGAGAAATACGAGGACATTCATTACCATAAGTCTGAAGATGGTATCGCGAAAATCACCATTGCGCGTCCTCAAGTGCGTAACGCGTTTCGTCCTCAAACGGTAAAAGAGATGATTGATGCGTTGGCAGATGCGCGTTACGACTCTGGTGTTGGCGTGATCATTCTGACAGGTCTAGGTGAAGACGCATTCTGTTCTGGCGGCGACCAGAAGATCCGTGGCGACTACGGCGGCTATAAAGACGACCAAGGCACACATCACCTCAACGTATTGGACTTCCAACGTGATATTCGTACTTGTCCAAAACCAGTGATCGCATCGGTAGCTGGTTGGGCTGTTGGCGGTGGTCATGTACTGCATATGATGTGTGATCTAACAATTGCAGCTGACAACGCTCAATTTGGTCAAACAGGCCCTAAAGTGGGTTCATTTGACGGCGGTTGGGGCGCATCTTATATGGCTCGTATCGTAGGCCAAAAGAAAGCTCGCGAAATTTGGTTCCTATGTCGTTTCTACAATGCTCAAGAAGCGGTAGACATGGGCCTAGTAAACACAGTTGTACCACTAGCGGATCTAGAGAAAGAAACCGTTCGTTGGTGTCGTGAAGTACTACAGCACAGCCCAATGGCATTGCGCTGCCTGAAAGCTGCATTAAACGCAGATTGTGATGGTCAAGCGGGTCTGCAAGAGCTAGCGGGTAACGCAACGATGATGTTCTACATGACTGATGAAGGCCAAGAAGGTCGTAATGCCTTTAACGAGAAGCGTCGCCCAGACTTCGATAAATTCCCTCGCAACCCATAATCCGTCTAAATGAGGAGCGTGTTAGCTCCTCTGTTACTTTTTTCCTGAGCGCCTCGCCCTCTGGGAGGCTGGTGGGATTGCTCGTCAGAACGCTCAAATATACGGCATTACATAGGACTTGAATTATGCGTGAAGCGAAAATTTATCGTTATAGCTTGCCCATGGATAGTGGTGTCATCCTACGTGACAACAAGCTAACCGAACGTGTTGGTTATGTTGTTGCGCTTTCCGAAGATGGTAAAACAGGGCTTGGAGAAGTCGCTCCTCTTCCTTGTTTTAGCTTAGAGAGCACCGAAGATGCGGGTGTTCAGCTACAAGAACAGGCGGAGCGTTGGGTAGCAGAGTTGGATGTGGATTATGCCAAGATGTACCCGTCGGTTGCGTTTGGTTTATCGATGGCACAGCTTGAATTAGCTGGTGGCTTACCACAACAAGGTAAATACCAAACAGCGCCACTATGCACTGGCGACCCAGATGAGCTCATTCCAAAGCTGAACGAGATGGAAGGTGAGAAAGTCGCTAAGGTGAAAGTTGGACTTTATGAGCCAATTCGCGATGGCATGCTTGTGAACCTTTTTCTTGAATCAATCCCTCAATTAACGCTTCGACTCGATGCCAATCGCGCTTGGACACCAGAAAAAGCGCAGCAGTTCGCTAAGTACATTGCTCCGTCTCTGCGTCAACGAATCACGTTTCTAGAAGAGCCGTGCCGCTCTCCTGGCGATAGTCTCTCTTTTGCGATTAATACTGGTATTGCTATCGCTTGGGATGAAACATTGCAAGATGCGGTTCGTCGTGAAGATTTCCGTCTTGAAGATCTAACTGGTGTGAAAACGATCATCATCAAACCCACACTCATTGGTTCAGTGGATTTTTGTATTACACTGATAGAGAAAGCGAAGTCACTGGGGATGAAAGCAGTGATTAGCTCGAGCATTGAATCCAGTCTCGGTTTAACTCAATTAGCGCGCTTTGCCCAATGGCAGCTGCCTGATGAAGTTCCAGGTTTGGATACGATTGGCTTATTCAAAGCTCAGCTAGAGCAGGGCTGGCCTAAGTGTGAACTTCCCGTTCTTCCTCTAAAAGACCAGGAGATTGTGTGGCATTCTGCGTAGACAATATTGCGAAGGCACCATGGAAATATTGGGCTCAAACGAGCCCTTTTTCTATTGCACTCGAGACATCAACAGAAGTATTAAACTGGCAACAACTCTCGAAGCGTATTGACCAATACACTCACTATTTGAATGACTTGGGTGTAACTCGGGGGGATGTGCTGACTTTGGTTGGCAAGAACCAAGTAGAAACACTGTTGTTTTATCTTGCCTCCAAACAGTTAGGCGCGCTCGCTGCGCTGACCATGGAACAACCACTAGATAAGTTGCAGAGTAAGCTTGCTACACTTTACAGGCCTGATCAAACTCGGTTTATCTGGTTTTCTCAGGAGTGCGCTTCGATCTTTTCTGAACATGATATACAAAAACTCAAGGCAACATTGCTTTCACCGCCTGTAGTATCGCAGCAAGAGAGTGATTCGTTGACTGAAGATAGCTATCATCATGACCGGCTCGCTTCAGTAGTATTTACTTCTGGCTCTACAGGGGAGCCTAAAGCTGTGGTTCATACACATCGACAGCATCTTGCGTCTGCAGAGGGCTTGTTGCAGGAGTTCATTTTCACTCAGCAAGATGCTTGGCTGTTATCGCTTCCGCTGTATCACGTCTCTGGATTAGCGATTGTCTATCGTTGGCTATATGTCGGAGCAACACTAAAAGTCGGTTCAGGGAAACTTGTTGATGATGTTCAGGGCGTATCACACGCTTCTTTGGTTGCGACTCAGCTCAAACGGTTATTGGATGATGATGCACATTTGTCATTGACACATGTGCTACTGGGCGGCAGCCACGTTGATCACGAGTTGGCACTACGAGCAACAGGGCAAGGCATTGAGACATGGTTAGGTTATGGGATGACGGAGGCGGCCTCTACCGTTACCGCAAAGAGAATTGACAGCACCAGTAATGCTGGACATGTATTGAAGCACCGTAAGATAAAATTAGTTGACCAACGCATTTTTGTTGGCGGTAAGACATTAGCGGCAGGGTATTTCCATCAAGGACATGTTACCCCATTTCTGGATGAGAAAGGCTGGTTTGACAGCAAAGATCTTGGCGAGTGGCAAGGTGATGAATTAAAGATAATCGGCCGTGCCGACAATCAGTTTATCTCTGGTGGTGAGAATATCCATTGTGAAGAGATTGAAGCCGCTTTGAACCAAATTGATGGTGTAGTGCAGAGTATAGTGGTTCCAGTCGAAGACGCGGAGTTTGGTCATAGACCAGTAGCTGTGATTCAGACCAATGGATTGCGCAGCAAGTCGGAGTATGACCAGCACTTGCAATCAAAGTTAGAGAAGTTTAAATGGCCAGTGGAATACCATGTAATGCCACAAACTCTACTAGAAGGTGGGATCAAAATTTCACGTAAGGCCGTGAAAGAGTGGCTGCTGTCATCACTTCAGCATTAGTCAATTTTGCTATGTATTAGTCATAAAGAGAATTTCGTATCCTTATAACTCTGAATCATAATTATGCTTCTTAGTGGAGAGAAAATGCATAAGGTTCAGGATGGCAAAGCTAGTTTTAATTGCGGCAGTAGCACTACAAATTGGTATCGCGATAAGTAGTGAAGGGCTAGCCCGCTCTCTTGCAGAGCTAACGGCATTTTTGATCGTTATAGCGTTGGTCGTTATATACAAAAATAGCAAACGGGAAATACCGTCCCCTCAACGCGATAAGCAGACCACCAATATCTAAAACAGTAACCAACTTAGAGAAGTGGTAGAAATTAGCACCCACAGAGTCACACCAAACAACAGCGGCTTAGCTCCAGCTGACTTTAGTTTTGAAATTGAAATGCTGCAACCTATCAAAAACAGACATACAACCAACGCTTGCTTTGCTCCAATGAAAATGCCGTGATAGACCATTTCAAATTGAGGAAAGAAGTCGCTAAACGCGATAGCTGCACAGTACCAAAAAATGAAATAAGGGATAGCTAGTTTTTTCTTTCCATTCTCTTTTGGGCCTCTTGAAAAGATGACGGCACTGATCAAAGCAACAGGAATGATCCATAAAGCGCGCGCGAGTTTCAATGTTGTTGCCGTCGTTAGTGCTTCTTCCCCAAAGGCCGAGGCAGCCCCGACAACAGAAGATGTGTCATGAATGGCAATCGCAGCCCATGTGCCAAACGTGTGTTGATCTAGCCCTAAAGCATGTCCAATCACAGGAAACACAAAGAGTGCAATGGAGTTCAGGACAAATACCGTTGCCAGTGCTAATCCAATCTGCTCGTCTTTCGCTTTAATGGCCGGTGCCACAGCAGCAATTGCGCTACCACCACAAATTGCAGTACCTGATGAGATTAAGTAAGCGGTTACTCGCTCCAATTTAAGTACCCTGGCAATGAGAGTGCCCATGATCAGTGTGCCTGTAATAGTGGCGATGATCAGGCCGATACCATCCGATGTGACTGCAAGTGCTTGCTCAAAGTTGATGCCAAAGCCTAAGCCAATAATCGAGTAAGACAGCAGCTTTTTAGTAAAAGAAGCGATGGGCAGCTCGGAAGGCACAAAACCAAAACTTGCGAGTAGAAAACCGATAACTAGAGCAATAGGAGAGGAGGCAAGAGGGGTTAGACAAAAAAGTAACGCCAATCCAAACAGGAGGTAGTTTCTATTCAAGGTTTTTATTCGCTGTTGTGAATGAAAGGGAGAGTATATCGCACTGGGTGTGGTCAGTTTGTCTTAATGATTTGAACACATGTTCAGTTATCCTAAACATGTGTTCAAGTGTATTTATCGCCAGTCGCCTCTAAGTTGATGCACTTTATCGAACATTGTTTTTGCCGTTGCCTCGTTTGGTGGCACCGGTTGTCCTGCCTCAATTTCTAGCTTTGACCAAAATCGAGTCGGTAAGCCACAGCATGCGCGACCTTTTGCGCGGCTGAAATAGCTTCCCCATAAGCCTTTAAGTGCAACAGGTATGACGGGTACTGGGCTACGACGTAGAATGATATCAATACCGCGCATGAATTCATTCATTTCACCATCTGAAGTTAATCTTCCTTCAGGGAAAATACAGACGATATGACCTTCGCTTAGCGCGGCTTCCACATCGTTAAATGCACGTCTGATAGAGCTTCTGTTACTCGCTGAAATTGGAATTACCCCAGTTCGACGTAAAAAGCGCCTTAATGGAGGTAGGTTGGCGTAATCTTCCTCCATCACAAAACGAATCAACCTTGGGCATACTGCACTAAGTAGCAATGCATCCATGTAGCTTACATGATTACATACAATCAATGCCCCACCATGCTCGGGTAGGTTGTGTAGATTCTTATGCTTAACTCGATAGATGGTGTGCGTAAGCATCCACATGACAAAGCGAACAACAAAAATAGGAATTTGCAAAAAGATGTAAGCGGCGACTAAGAAATTTAAAATGGCTAACAATGCAAACAGTTGAGGAATTGTCATCTTGATTACACTTAGGCACACAATACCTAAGACAGCGCTGCCGACCATAAACAGAGAGTTAAAGATGTTGAGCCCTGCGATGACTTGAGCACGTTCGGTTTCCTTTGCTCGATGCTGCATTAATGCGTAAAGAGGCACGATAAACAAACCGCCCGAAGCACCAATCATCAATAGGTAGAAAAATAATGGCCAAAAAAGCTCATATCTAAAGAAGTCTACAAAGTTATGGAAAGTAGGTAGATCATTGGGAATGGAAGTGGCCATTAGGTACCCAAATACCGTAATGCCAAATGCACCAATTGGCACAATACCGACTTCTATACGATGGTTTGAGATCCAATTGCAAAGTAGCGACCCTAGCGCGATACCAATGGAAAATAGAGCGAGCAAGAAAGACACCGCACTCTCGGTGCCATTTAGGTAAATCTTAGTGAAATTCGGGAATTGTGTTAGATATGCGGCGCCTAAAAACCAAAACCAGCTTATTGCCATTATGCATTGAAAAACAACTCGATCGGATTTGGCGATAGAGAGCGTGTGTTTGGTTTGCTTGTATGGTTGCCAACGAAAAGAGAGATTGGGCGCGCTGGCGGCTGCAAAGGGGATTGAGCGGCTCGACAAGTAGCCTAACAATGCGAAGATCACGACACAAAATGCGGCAAGGTATTTTGCGTTGTCTGCAGAGGCTATAATCCCAGCGCCTAAGGTGCCAATAAGGATGGCGATAAAGGTACCAGCTTCAACAAGAGCGTTGCCGGGCACTAACTCTTTAGCATTTAACTTTTGAGGCAAAAGGGCATATTTAACTGGGCCAAAAAATGCTGACTGTGTGCCCATTAAAAACAGTAGCAATAAAAGCACACCATAACTTTCGGTTATGAATCCGATGGCACCTAACAGCATGATGGCTATTTCAAATAGTTTGACCTTACGAATAAACCATGACTTTTCATATTTGTCGGCTAATACGCCAGCGGAAGCAGAGAACAGAAAGAACGGTAGAATGAACAAGCCTGCCGCAAGGTTGATGAACAAATTGCTCGAAATAGGCAGTGCACTGGAGCCAGCGAATGCGACAAACAACAGCAAAACGTTTTTAAAAATATTGTCGTTGAAAGCGCCAAAAAATTGAGTAATGAAATAGGGCAGGAATTTTCTCTGCGTAAGTAAGGACGGCTGTCTGTCGGATGACATGTATAATCCTTTGTTACCAGTTCGTGAGGTAGTTGGAAAGAAGATTACTGATCAACTCTTTGCCATCAATCGGTTCACTAGAGAAAAACTTATCATCAACACTGAGTAAAGTAATGCCATGTACGCCAGACCAAAGGACTCGACTCGCTTGAATCACTTCGGATTCAGTACGATGTGGTGCGATTTGAGCCAATAGTGACTCTAGCATTCCCGTCATACCATCGATACGTTTGGCATGCCATTCCGGAAGTTCTGCTCCATTCATGTTGTGTTCGAACACTAACTGCCAACGGTATGGGTGTTTTTGAGCAAAATCGTGGTAGCAATAAGCGAGTTCAAAAAGCGCTTGATGGGAGTCTTTGCTGTCATTAGTCGCTTTGCGTGCTTCTTGAGATAACTCATCTAAAGTTTGAGCGACAACATGAAGCAACAACAAATTATAATTACCAAAAACATTTACCAATGTGCTTGGCACGTAACCAATCATGTTAGCGATTTTACGAAGACTGAGTTCGTGGTAAGAATTCTCATCTAAAAAGTTTTTGACCGTTGTTAACGTCAAATTCACTAACTCTTCTCGGGTGTGATCGTTTCTGCGCGCCATACTCTCAAACTACTTTATTGAACATCGTTCAATATGATAGTCAGCTACCTATTAACCGTCAACAAGGCAATGTGTCCAAGTGCCCTCAAGGTGTAGGATTCTGAGCTGTGTCACTGATTCTAATTCAAGTAAAACAATCTGGAGTATTAGTGAACTTATTCCATACTTTTTTTACATTGATCAAGCGCCTTCAGCTGAATTGTAAGCAGTGTGAGCAGTCTGCATTTTTGGCAATATTCTGATACATGTCAGCTTCTATAAGCTATTTTCATCAATCGGTATACAGAGTATGATGACTTAAAAATCATCTTTGGCGTGCTACTGTTTGAAACAACGATTGTTTCGTCTTGAAAATGGGGCACTATCTTAGATAGCTAACTTTAAGGATAACGATGAAACGTTTATTTTCTATTGTTGCTTTATTGATGTTTACTGTTGCTGTAACGCCTATCGCGGAAGCGAAGAAGTTTGGTGGCAGTAAGTCTTTCGGTAAGAGCTACAAAACCGCACCAGCACCGAAACAACAGCAACAAAACACCAATACGGTCGGCAAAGATCAGACGACAAAGTCTTCAAGTAAGAAAGGCCTTATGGGTGGTCTGCTAGGCGGACTTCTGGCTGGTGGTCTACTTGCTGCATTCTTTGGCGGTGCTTTTGAAGGTATCCAGTTTATGGATATCCTAATTATTGGTTTGATTGCCTTTGTCATCTTTAAACTAATGCGCGGTATGCTAGGTGCGAAGCAGGGCAGTATGAACCAGCATCGTCAACAGCCTGCATTTGGTGGCAACGCATCTAAGTTTGAGCAACCAAACATGCAAAACTTTGAGCAACAACCAAACACAAATAATGGTGGCTTTGGTGGTTTTGGCGCTCAAACAGACGTACCACATAACTACCCACCGGGTTTTGACCAAGCAGCGTTCATTAATGGTTCTCGTGAACACTATCGAATCCTGCAAGGTGCGTGGAATCACAACCAGCTAGAAACTATTGAAGAATATGTTTCTCCAAGCTTGTTTGAAGACCTAAAAGCAGAGCGCGCGAAGCTCGACGGTGAGCAGCATACTGACGTAATGTACGTTGATGCGGAGATCGTCCGTGCTGATTACGATGCAAATAAAGCACAGCTTAGTCTGCAGTTTAGCGGTCGTTACCGTGACACAGTAGAAGGTGTTGAAGAAGAAATCGAAGATATCTGGCACCTAGAGCGTGACTTGACTGCGCCTAATGCGCCATGGTTAATCGTTGGTATTCAAGGCTAGTCACCTTTAAACCAATTTAGTCACTAGTAAAAATCCCGCATCCCCTGCGGGATTTTTTGTATCTATCATTTATATTTCTTGTACGTGTTTTTATACAAACATCACTAATTGAGTCCGTTTGGTAATTTTGCGAACCCACTTTTTCTAGTAAGTCCTCAAGTGTTTTCCTAGTTATATTGAACATTCATATTAAGGCCATACGAACTAACAAAATCAAAATAGCTAGTACATTGTTTGTAGGGTAAAGATCTGCTCCTCAGCCTTTTGTTTGTGGAGCTTCACATGGGGTTGGTTGCTTTAGTGAGATTGAGTATAGGTTATACCAATCGTAGTAAATAACTGGTCATTCTAGCTTGTTAAAATACTCGATAACTGCGTTGCAATTTTTGATTGCAGAATAACTACTTATCGAAAAATTGCGCCTTGTTCTCAAGCATTTTCCCTACGCTATTTCTGATCACTTATTTACTGTGATAGGTATTAAATCGAGCAGAGTTTCGGTGAGGAGTGAAAGGTTCGTGGTAGTAGGACTATGCTATCAAGATCCTGAAACGAAAAAAGCCAGCTCAATGAGCTGGCTTCTTCAATATGGTGGAGGGGGACGGATTCGAACCATCGAAGGCAGTGCCGGCAGATTTACAGTCTGCTCCCTTTGGCCACTCGGGAACCCCTCCAGGGTGTTTTATACTTAAAAGTTAGTTTCCCAACCTAGCTTCCAAGTTGTTCTCATGTTTAAAGGAAAACATAAGAAAGAATATGGTGGAGGGGGACGGATTCGAACCATCGAAGGCAGTGCCGGCAGATTTACAGTCTGCTCCCTTTGGCCACTCGGGAACC
>NZ_JADDYH010000030.1:0-12663 GCF_015163595.1 Vibrio sp. OPT41
CGGCTCAATGAATACTGAACATTACATAAGTAATGTTTGAATTGACTGTGCTGAATCTTTCGATTCAATGGTCACTTCGTATCATTGAAACCTAAATTATTTCCGAAGAAACCATTTGGATTATCATCAACGAGTGCCCACACAGATTGATAGGTCTATATTGTTAAAGAGCTTTCCTGTTGAGCTTTACTCAAAACAGGACGGCCATTTTAGCGAGTTAAAGTTTAGTGTCAATCACTTTTTTCAAACTTTCTTCAAGCGTTTCTGCTTGGCTAATTTGGCTTGCTAACTTGGCTTCTTACTTTCGAAACTTAAGCTTCGAAGCGTTGCCGTGTCAGCGAGGTGGCATTATAGAGATTGCGATCACATTGGCAAGCCCTTTTTCTCGTTTTTTTTGATTTTTTTATCGTTCGGATAAATTTGCATCAAAAGCGGTCAAAAGAGCACGTTATTTCTACAGTTCTCTAAATTTATCTGCGAAAAGAGCCACTTTTTCCCAATTGGTGTACTCCACCTCTTTGGTCGTATCGGTTTCGCCACCCGTCATCGACATAATGAACCTAATCATAGTTCTGTCGAACCAGCTATAACGTGGGTAATAAAGTGCACCAGCAAAAACACCGATTAGCGTTGGTTTCCAAGGCGACTTAATTAGGAACTTGCGAATGTAGGCACTACCTTCAGGTGTATCCTTTCCTTGGTCCTCTTTACGAGCGGTTAGGTTTACGCAGAAAAATGCCACTTTATTTTGCTCCAATTGATTGAGGTTTCGCTCAATAAACTGGTATAGCTTTTTATTAAGATGGCCATAGCGAATAGAGGCGCCTATCAATACTCTGTCGTATTGGCTGAAGTCAATCGTCTCGACATTATGTAAATCCACCAGCTCACAATCGAAATCTGGAAGTTGTTCATCTATATAGTGGAGAATTTTTTTAGTCTGCCCTTCGCGGGAAGAGTATAGAAATAATGCTTTTGCCACGATTTCCCCTTAGCTACGCCAAAACGTCGGCGTAAGTAGAATAAGTAAGGTAAAGATTTCCAAACGACCAAACAGCATAGAAACTATTAATACCCATTTTGCTTTGTCGTTAACATCACCAAAGTGAAGCGCCACTTCTCCCAAGCCAGGACCGAGGTTGTTCAGAGTCGCAGCCACCGCCGAGAACGCACTGAGCTCATCCATTCCTGTTGCAATCAACCCCAACATACAAACCACAAATACCAATGCGTATGCGGAGAAGAAACCCCAAACCGCATCGACAACACGTTGCGGTAGGGCACTGCCACCTACTTTGATGGTGTAAACCGCGCGTGGATGGACTAAACGTTTTAGTTCACGCGCACCTTGTAAGGTAAGAAGCAGGATACGGATCACTTTCATGCCGCCGCCTGTTGAACCAGCACAACCACCTATAAAGGAAGAGAACAATAACAGCACAGGTAAGAAGAGAGGCCAATCCGCAAAACCTGTTGTCGTAAAGCCCGCTGTTGTGGATATTGATACGGTTTGGAACAGAGCCTGATCGAAAGCATCGTATGTCGATGTGTAAGAGTGATGTTTCAGTAATAATAGAAAGCAAATGATAAATAGCAGCACTTGAATAAACAAGAAGGCACGAAACTCAGGATCTTTCCAGTAATACTTGGGATGTACGCCACCTGATGCAAATGCAGCAAAGTGCAGCGTGTAGTTACATGCAGATATAAGCAGAAAAACCACAGTAATCAGGTTAATCGCGTAACTATCAAAATATCCGATGCTGGCATCGTGGGTAGAGAAGCCGCCAATAGCAATGGTGGAAAAGCTGTGACTGATGGCGTCAAATGGCGTCATACCAGCTAACCAAAAAGCCGAAGCACAGGCGATAGTCAGGCTCAGATAGATGTACCAAAGCGCCTTAGCAGTTTCTGCTATGCGCGGCGTCACTTTAGTGTCTTTGACTGGACCAGGGATCTCGGCGCGGTAAAGCTGCATACCACCAATGCCAAGTACTGGCAAAATCGCCACAGCTAATACGATGATTCCCATACCGCCGAACCACTGCAGTAACTGTCGATAGAATAGAATCGCTTTAGGTAACTCATCCAAACCAACAATAACGGTCGCCCCGGTCGTCGTGAGAGCAGAAAACGATTCAAAAAACGCATCTGTCACTGAGACGTTCGGGTTGTCAGCAATGAGAAAGGGGATCGAGCCTGCACTGCCAAGTACTGTCCAGAATAAGACGACAATAAGAAAGCCATCTCGAGCTTTAAGCTCGTGCTTATACCTGCGGTTTGGGTACCAACAAACGGCCCCACAAAACAGCAGAACAAAAAATGTCGTGACAAAAGGCACACCAGCACCATCTCGATAGATCAGCGCAACGAGTGCTGGCGCAAGCATAGTGACACTAAAGAGTGCGAGCAGTAGCCCGACGATTCGAATAATTGAACGAAATTGCATGGATAAATTGACTAGCGAAGCTGTCCCTGTTGCTTCCTGTTTTTCATTATTGTCCGTCTAGCGGAGTGACAATTGCCTTTGCCCCGCTTTTATTGATGATTGCTTGGGTAAACGCGCTCACTTCTCGAAGCTCAATTTCCACCACTAATACGACCTGATCGCTGTATTCAGCCTCGACTTCTATCGCACCAAATTGCGGCATGATTGATTGTGCGATCGGCATAAACCCATAGTCTAACGTTAGTCTGAGCTTTGTGGTTATTTTTTTCTTAATAGTTTGAAGCAGCTTGAGCGCTTGTTGAACCCCACCCCCATACGCTTTAACCAAGCCGCCTGTACCTAACTTGATTCCACCAGAGTATCGCGTGACCACAGCCGTGATCTCCCCCACCCCAGATCCAGACAGCTGCGCCAGGATTGGTTTGCCTGCTGTTCCGGACGGCTCCCCATCATCACTAAAGCCCCATGTCATTGAATCTTCCGGGCGACCAGCAACAAAGCCCCAACAGTTATGTCTAGCATCAGCGTGTTTAGCTTTGATTTGATCAACAAATGCTTTTGCAGCTTCGATACTTGGCGTGTGCGCTAAATAAGTAATGAAGACGCTCTTTTTAATTTCTTCTTCAAATTGAGCGGGCTCTGCTGGAATCAGATAAGGCTTGTCATTCATAGGATTATGGATTCAGGTCTATTTGCCTGAAGTCTATCACGAGTGTGATTTACCCGTCGCATAAGATCTGCCACAGCGCACAATGTTAAACACTTGTTTAAAAAATGTATTGAAATTAAACAATCCACGATCCAAACTAACTTTACTGGTCAAACCAGAACAAAAATAAAACGACTTCCTCGATACCTATTTGCCGAGGTACACGGCGTCGTTGAAATAGGTATACAGACAATCCACGATTGTATGTCATGGAGATAGACAATGATTTACCAAGCCGAAACCCTACAGGTAAAGGAAATACAAGATGGTATTGCAGAGCTAAGCTTCTGCTCTCCAAAATCCGTCAACAAACTCGACCTAGCGACATTAGAATCGCTAGATAAAGCTCTTGATGCGCTCATTGCCCATCAAGGCCTCAAGGGGTTGTTGCTCACTTCAGATAAAGACGCATTCATTGTAGGCGCAGACATTACCGAGTTTTTAGGTCTGTTTGCTAAAACGGATGCCGAGCTCGACCAATGGCTGCAATTTGCTAATAGCATCTTTAACAAATTAGAAGACTTACCCGTTCCGACCATCTCAGTGATCAAAGGCCACGCTCTTGGTGGCGGTTGTGAATGTGTGCTAGCAACAGACATGCGTATTGGTGACAAAACCACCAGCATCGGCCTACCAGAAACGAAACTGGGAATCATGCCTGGCTTTGGTGGTTGTGTACGCTTGCCTCGCGTTATTGGCGCAGACAGCGCAATGGAAATCATCACCCAAGGTAAAGCATGCCGAGCTGATGAAGCATTGAAAATTGGCTTACTCGATGCTGTTGTAGAGACTGATGCTTTATACGAATCAGCACTACAAACTCTTAACTCTGCAATTAACGAGAAACTTGACTGGCAAGCACGCCGAGCACAGAAAACATCTCCGCTAACGCTGAGTAAGCTTGAATCAATGATGAGCTTCACCATGGCGAAGGGTCTGGTGGCACAAAAAGCAGGTCCTCACTACCCTGCCCCAATGACAGCCGTTATCACGATTGAAGAAGGTGCTCGCTTTGCACGTAATGAAGCGTTAGACATTGAACGTAAGCACTTCGTGAAATTGGCTAAATCGGAAGAAGCAAAATCACTCGTTGGCCTATTCCTTAATGATCAATACATCAAAGGCATTGCGAAAAAAGCAGCGAAGTCAGCAAGTAAAGACACGCAACGTGCAGCCGTATTAGGTGCAGGTATCATGGGTGGCGGCATTGCTTACCAATCAGCGCTAAAAGGTGTGCCAGTCTTAATGAAAGACATCGCGCAAGCGTCGCTCGACCTAGGCATGACTGAAGCATCTAAGCTGCTGAATAAACGCTTATCTCGCGGTCGCATTGATGGCTTTAAGATGGCGGGTATTTTAGCGTCAATCACACCGAGCTTACATTACGCAGGTATTGAAAACTCTGATGTGATTGTTGAAGCTGTCGTTGAAAACCCGAAAGTAAAAGCAGCAGTTTTAAGTGAAGTTGAATCCCATGTCGGTGACGACACCGTTATCACCTCAAACACCTCAACGATTCCTATCAACCTATTGGCAAAATCACTAAAACGCCCAGAAAACTTCTGTGGTATGCACTTCTTCAACCCAGTGCATCGTATGCCTCTTGTTGAGATCATCCGTGGTGAGCACACCTCTAATGAAACCATCAATCGTGTTGTGGCGTATGCTGCGAAAATGGGCAAATCACCAATTGTCGTTAATGACTGCCCAGGGTTCTTCGTTAACCGCGTATTGTTCCCATACTTTGGCGGCTTCAGCATGCTACTTCGTGATGGTGCTGACTTTACGAAAATCGACAAAGTCATGGAGCGTAAGTTTGGCTGGCCGATGGGACCGGCGTACTTGCTTGACGTAGTCGGCATTGATACCGCGCACCACGCACAAGCTGTGATGGCTGACGGTTTCCCTGAGCGTATGGGTAAACAAGGTCGTGATGCGATTGATGCACTGTTCGAAGCAGACAAATATGGTCAGAAAAATGGTAATGGCTTCTACAGCTACACCATAGATAAAAAAGGTAAGCCGAAGAAAACCTTCTCCGAAGCGATCTTACCGGTACTTGCTGACGTTTGTGCCGATAAGCAGGACTTTGACGATCAGACCATCATTCAACGTATGATGATTCCAATGATCAACGAAGTGGTGCTGTGCCTACAAGAAGGCATCATCGCGACTCCGCAGGAAGCAGATATGGCATTGGTTTATGGTCTTGGTTTCCCTCCATTCCGCGGTGGCGTATTCCGCTATCTAGACAGCGTGGGTATTGCTGAATACGTTGAAATGGCAAAACAACACGCCGAGCTAGGTGCGATGTACCAAGTACCGCAAATGCTGATTGATATGGCGGCGAAAGGTGAAAGCTTTTACGGTGCACAACAGCAAGGTTCTATCTAAGGAGGGATTCTAAAATGACTAATCAAACAAGAAATGTTGTCGTAGTCGATTGTCTACGTACTCCAATGGGTCGCTCTAAAGGTGGTGCTTTCCGTCATACACGAGCAGAAGATCTATCTGCGCGCCTAATGAAAGGCATTCTTGCGCGTAACCCACAAGTGAACCCAAGCGAGATTGAAGACATCTACTGGGGCTGTGTACAGCAAACACTAGAGCAAGGCTTTAACGTTGCACGTAATGCGGCGCTGCTTGCTGGTCTGCCGATTGAAATTGGCGCCGTGACGGTGAACCGCTTGTGTGGCTCATCAATGCAAGCGCTTCACGACGGTACACGTGCCATCATGACTGGCGATGCTGAAATCTGCCTAATTGGTGGTGTTGAGCACATGGGGCATGTGCCAATGAACCACGGTGTAGACTTTCACCCAGGTATGTCAAAGAACGTAGCAAAAGCTGCGGGCATGATGGGCTTAACGGCTGAAATGCTTGGTAAATTACATGGTATTAGCCGTGAGCAACAAGACGAGTTTGCCGCTCGCTCTCACGCTCGTGCGCACGCAGCAACCGTAGAGGGTCGTTTTAAAAACGAAATTCTACCAATTGAAGGCCACGCAGCAGACGGCACACTGTTCACTCTGGATTACGACGAAGTGATTCGCCCTGAAACATCCGTTGAAGGTCTATCTCAACTTCGCCCAGTGTTCGACCCTGCAAACGGTACAGTAACAGCCGGTACATCATCGGCTCTGTCTGATGGTGCATCAGCGATGTTGATCATGAGTGAAGAGAAAGCCAATGAGCTTGGCTTGAAGATTCGTGCACGTATTAAAGGCATGGCCATTGCGGGCTGCGATCCTTCTATTATGGGTTACGGTCCTGTACCTGCGACGAAAAAAGCGCTCAAGCGTGCCGGTCTTTCAATTGAAGACATGGATGTGGTTGAGCTAAACGAAGCATTTGCCGCGCAGTCTCTGCCGTGTGCTAAAGACTTAGGCCTGCTTGATGTTATGGATGAGAAGGTCAACCTTAACGGTGGTGCGATAGCATTGGGTCATCCACTAGGCTGTTCTGGTTCACGTATCTCAACAACGCTGATCAACCTAATGGAAGCGAAAGACGCGAAATACGGTCTGGCCACCATGTGTATCGGTTTGGGTCAGGGCATTGCGACAGTATTTGAACGACCATAACAGTTCAAGACGTTGTTGTAGTGATCGAGCCAACAATCATAAGCAAATGAACTAGTACTAAAATTTTTAGTATTACACTTAAGGGCGACAATTGATGTCGCCCTTTGTTTTACATCAAACATGCATGAAGAGCATACATTAAATGCTCAAGTTTCATTTTATTCATAGACAAAGAAGACATACACTTAGACCAGTTGATATCTTGCTGCATGTGACCCAGAGTCATGCTACCGCACAATCGGAGAACCTTATGTTTAATGCTCTAGTTCTAAATCAAGAAGACAAACGTACTATCGCTAACATCGAGCAAATCGATGAAACACAACTGCCTGAAGGCGACGTTCTGATTGACGTTGATTACTCATCGTTAAACTACAAAGACGGTCTTGCGATCACAGGTAAAGGTAAAATCATCCGTAACTTCCCGATGGTGCCAGGTATTGACCTAGCAGGTACGGTAGTAAGCTCAGAAGACGGCCGCTACCAAGCTGGTGACAAAGTTGTCCTTACTGGCTGGGGCGTGGGTGAAAACCACTGGGGTGGTATGTCTCAGCGTGCTCGTCTAAAAGCGGATTGGCTAGTACCACTACCAAAAGGTCTAGACAGCAAGAAAGCAATGATGGTTGGTACTGCTGGCTTCACTGGTATGCTGTGTGTTCAAGCACTGCTTGATGCAGGCATCAAACCTGAAAATGGCGAAATCCTAGTAACTGGCGCAAGTGGCGGTGTAGGCTCAGTCGCAGTAACGCTTCTAGCACAGCTTGGCTACAAAGTTGCTGCAGTGACAGGTCGTGTAGAGAAAAACGGCCCGCTACTTGAAAAACTAGGTGCTAGCCGCATCATCGACCGTACTGAATTTGAAGAACCAGCACGTCCACTTGAAAAGCAAGTATGGGCAGGTGCGGTTGATACTGTAGGCAGCAAAGTACTAGCAAAAGTATTGGCGCAAATGGATTACAACAGTGCAGTCGCAGCTTGTGGTCTTGCTGGTGGTTTTGATCTACCAACCACAGTGATGCCGTTCATCCTACGTAATGTTCGCCTACAAGGTGTGGACTCAGTAATGTGCCCAACAGAGAAACGTATCGCTGCATGGGAAAAGCTGGTAGAGCTACTACCAGACAGCTACTTCGAGCAAGCGTGTACTGAAGTTGCTCTTGCTGAAGCACCGAAATATGCAGAAGACATCACCAACGGTCAAGTAACGGGTCGTGTGGTTATCAAGCTATAAATACTGACTCAGTGTAAATAGACGAAGAGCCGGCATTGCTGGCTCTTTTTTGTTAGCAGTTCAGTCCCATATCTTCGATACGTTTAGCTATCAGACGGCTACACTCTTCACGCACAATCGTTCTTAACCATTCTTGAGCGGGAGAATGTTCGCAACGCGCATGCCAAATCATCGAGTATTCAAACGGCGTGAATTGGAATGGTAATGGTTTCACCACCAAGTCATAACGCTCGGCAACCAGATACGCCAAATCCGCTGGTACTGTGATGATAATTGGCAAGGTATCCATGATCGCCAATGCGGCTTCTAAATGATAAGCCCGCAGAACCATTTTACGCTTAGGTTTCTCCATCAAAGCTTGTTCGATCAGTGCCTTAACACCATCACTGATGGCGATCATGGCATGTGGATGACTCAGATAATCATCCAAGCTCATTTCTTTATTCGCTAATGGATGCTGTTTTGAAAGCATACACAGCACCCCCACTCGCCCCAACACTTCACTGCGTAGAGGCTCCACCGGGCCTGTCGGGCGACAAATCGCTAAGTCTGCACCTTCATAAGTGAGCTGATCTGATAAACGGTCGTGTTGCAGTGGTAAGAAGTTGAAAGACACGTTTGGCGCTTCTTGGTAAATTCTCGGCAAAGCGAACGGTAATATCGTTTGCATGGCATAATCGGTGGTCACGATGTTGAAAGTCTGTACGCATTGCAATGGGTCAAACTCAACCGGAGATAACAACTGACGTAAAGACTCTAATGGCTCGCCCAATGAGCGATCGATCTCTAACGCTTTCTGAGTTGGGATCAAATGCTGTCCCTGACGAGTAAACAGCGGGTCTCCCAACAAGTCACGTAGACGACCAAGCACACGACTCATTGCCGATTGACTCAAGTTCAGACGTGTTGCCGCCTTACTGACACTGTTTTCTTCTATCAGTACTCGCAACGCAACCAGTAAATTTAAATCTCGGCGATAGATATCTTCCAGTTCCACGAATTAGCCACTTATTTTGTATGTGTTTGGGTAAATTGTACTCTTTAGGCAAAAAAAATCCCGCCTTTCAGCGGGAAAGCCCAAGAAAAATGGGGATAGTGTCGGAATGAAGTGTCGGTAAAAATAGGTGAGCGTTATTAAAAGCATTCTGATCCAAGCAAGAAGCGCTAATTTTCTTGCTCAGATGCGCCAGACCATCTGCGCATCTCGATCCAAATCCCAATAATAGTGGCAACCATGCCTACTAGAGGCGTCAAAGAGGTGTCAGCTGGCGTCCTGAGTACCAATGCACAAAACGAGATAAAACACAGCACTGAGTAAATCGTAAGTCTGTCTAACGCTGTTAACATTGCCTCTCCCCTGCCAGTTGTTACCAAATTGTTAATTTAAGGTAAAACAAAAAATTCGGTTTGCCAAGTGGTTATTGAATATTTTTTCAACGAAAGTAAAATTCAACGTTCAGTTAGTTACGAGAATCACACTATGAGCTTTAATCCTGAACTGGCAAACAAGACATTAGAGGCGGAAGGACTGCGCTGCCCAGAGCCAGTGATGATGGTCAGGAAGACAATTCGCAACATGCAAGATGGTGAGATTTTGCTGGTCAAAGCAGACGATCCATCCACGACTCGAGACATTCCGAGTTTCTGCCGCTTTATGGACCACCAATTAGTTGCGGCGCAAACGGAGCAAGTTCCGTATCAGTACCTGATCAAGAAAGGATTGGAATAATCTGGTCGAACTAAAAACGGCAGCCTATATTGGCTGCCGTTTGTTTATTCGTCGTATTCGAGTGTGCGAACTTCTGATTGGAGCTTGTTAAGTTGTTTCTTCATTGCCCGCATCTCTTCATGCATAGGAATGATGTGAGCGACACGAATCCACGCTTCTACTGTCAATCCAGTAAGAACGAACGATCCTGCTACAATCGGTAACCACATATCAGTTAGCACCATCGCTAGTAAACACAGCGCTAAACCAAAAGTGAATAAATAACTCTGACTCTTCGGGGACATCCCCATGTAACGTGTAAGCATAAACTTGCCCTCTCGCTATCATTCACACCATTAAACTACCATGACAAGTATGACACTTATATGTCATCCGTCACGCAACGGAACGATTTAGAGTCAGAGTTTGAACTCGCGCAGCACGCCACTAATGATTGATAACTCACATCATTTCACGTGCAAAAAATCAGAACAGTGCAGCCCCTATTGCCAGAGCAATAAACAAAAATGCGGTGATTTTACGGATCAGCCCTAAAGGCATCTTGTCGGCCGACAATTTACCAATCAGGACCACAGGAACATTCGCCAGCAGCATACCGATTGTGGTACCGATAATCACCAAACTTAACGCATCCGCGTATTGCGCCCCTAAGATGGAAGTGGCGATCTGAGTTTTATCGCCTATCTCCGCAACGAAGAACGCGATAAAGCTGGCAATAAATGGGCCTCGATTAGAAATCTGTTCGTCATCATCCAGTTTGTCCGGGATCAGAACCCAAGCCGCCATCGCGACAAAACTGACCACCAGCACCCACTTTAAAATCTCAGGTGATAGATAGTCTGCGACAACCACACCTAACCATGCAGCCAAAGCGTGGTTGGCAATAGTTGCCAAAAAGATTGCTGCAATAATTGGGATTGGTTTTCGGTAACGACTTGCGAGTAATAGAGATAGCAATTGGGTCTTATCGCCAATTTCTGCTAACGCTACAGTAGTAATTGAAATAGCTAAAACGCTCACGACATGCTCATTGGGGCAGGGATTATTATTTTTAACCGAAGACAAACCTCACGCCCCTACCCCGGTTCGTGATGATTTGTCTAAGGTCTTGCTAAACTTGAAAGGCTTCAAGTCTCGAACGCCATGGTGATTTTGCACCAATTATGTTGACGGACGAACCAGATGAAACAGAAACTTCATCAGGTAAGCTACTCCCCAAAGACAGGCGCAATTCTAGCCACCTTTGTTGCGCTTCTCAAGAGCCAAAGCAGGCAAAAACTCCCTTTTAGGAAAAATACAGCAGATAACGCGGTAAAAATTCATTAAAGGAGAAAATCGCCCACGAATTAATCAAGATTAGCTCTACTCCCATGCTCAATATCTGGTTATACTAGATTGTTAATTTATTCAACCGTAATTACTCTTTATCGCCGTTGTTAGAGTTGAAAAACTCGGCATAGATGACGAATTAACGAGTAACAAGAGAATCGCGCGAACCTGACTTATGCAAAAATACGATATCAAAACCTTCCAGGGAATGATCCTCGCGCTGCAGGATTATTGGGCTCAAAATGGTTGTACCATTGTTCAACCGCTAGATATGGAAGTGGGTGCGGGTACCTCTCACCCAATGACCTGTCTACGAGCGCTTGGCCCAGAGCCAATGTCGACAGCTTACGTACAACCTTCACGTCGTCCTACTGATGGCCGTTACGGTGAAAACCCTAACCGTCTTCAGCACTACTACCAATTCCAAGTAGCGCTAAAACCATCGCCTGACAATATTCAAGAGTTGTACCTTGGCTCCCTTGAAGTTCTTGGTATTGACCCTCTTGTACACGACATCCGTTTCGTAGAAGATAACTGGGAAAACCCAACACTAGGCGCATGGGGTCTGGGCTGGGAAGTTTGGCTAAACGGCATGGAAGTGACTCAGTTTACTTACTTCCAGCAAGTTGGTGGTCTTGAGTGTAAGCCAGTAACTGGTGAGATCACTTACGGTATCGAACGTCTAGCAATGTACATCCAAGAAGTAGACTCTGTTTACGACCTAGTTTGGAACATCGCACCAGACGGCAGCAAAGTGACTTACGGTGACATCTTCCACCAAAACGAAGTAGAGCAATCAACTTACAACTTCGAGCACGCAGACGTTGAATTCCTATTTGGCTTCTTCGAACAGTGTGAAAAAGAGTGTAAAGAGCTGCTTGAGCTTGAAAAGCCACTGCCACTACCTGCTTACGAGCGCATTCTAAAAGCGGGTCACGCATTCAACCTACTAGACGCACGTAAAGCGATCTCAGTAACTGAACGCCAACGTTACATCCTACGCATCCGCAACCTGACGAAAGCAGTTGCAGAAGCATACTACGCATCGCGTGAAGCTCTTGGCTTCCCAATGTGTAAGAAAGAACAAGCGTAAGGGGTAGAGTAACATGGCAAAAGAATTTCTAATCGAGCTAGGTACAGAAGAGCTACCACCAACGCAACTTCGCACTCTAGCTGAAGCATTCGCAGCAAACTTCGAAGCAGAACTAAAAGGCGCTGAGCTTGCTCACGAAGGCGTGAAATGGTTCGCGGCACCTCGTCGTCTTGCACTTAAAGTGGCAGCACTAGCAGACAGCCAGTCTGACAAAGTTGTTGAGAAGCGTGGTCCTGCGGTTTCTGCAGCATTTGACGCGGAAGGCAACCCAACAAAAGCGGCTCAAGGCTGGGCACGCGGTTGTGGCATCACGGTTGACCAAGCAGAGCGCATGGTAACAGACAAAGGTGAATGGCTACTGTTCAAACAAGAAGTGAAAGGTCAGCCAACGTCTGAGATCGTAGTTGAACTTGCAGCGAAAGCACTAGCAAACCTACCTATCGCAAAACCAATGCGTTGGGGCAACAAAACGACTCAATTTATCCGTCCAGTTAAGACGCTAACCATGCTAATGGGCAGCGACCTAATCGAAGGCGAGA
>NZ_JADDYH010000030.1:12716-58446 GCF_015163595.1 Vibrio sp. OPT41
TCCTTGGTGTCGCTTCAGACCGCACTATCCGTGGTCACCGCTTCATGGGTGAGCAAGAGTTCACTATCGATTCTGCTGAGCAATACCCTGCGATTCTAGAAGAGCGCGGTAAAGTAATGGCAGATTACGAAGCGCGTAAAGCAATCATCCTAGCTGACGCACAAAAAGCGGCAGCAGCGGTTGGCGGTATCGCTGATCTAGAAGATGACCTAGTAGAAGAAGTAACGTCTCTGGTTGAATGGCCAGTAGTACTAACAGCGAAGTTTGAAGAAGAGTTCCTAAAAGTGCCTTCTGAAGCGTTGGTTTACACCATGAAGGGTGACCAGAAGTACTTCCCTGTCTACGATGAAAACAAGAAGCTACTACCTAACTTCATCTTCGTATCGAACATCGAATCAAAAGAGCCTCGTTACGTAATCGAAGGTAACGAGAAAGTGGTTCGTCCTCGTCTTGCTGACGCAGAATTCTTCTTCAACACAGACCGTAAGCGTCCGCTTATCGACCGTCTGCCAGAACTAGAACAAGCGATCTTCCAAAAGCAACTGGGTACGATCAAAGACAAAACAGACCGCATCACTGAACTTGCTGGCTACATTGCTGAGCAAATCGGTGCTGACGTTGAGAAGTCAAAGCGTGCTGGTCTACTAGCAAAATGTGACCTAATGACCTCAATGGTATTCGAATTCACGGATACTCAAGGCGTTATGGGTATGCACTACGCTCGCCACGACGGTGAAGCAGAAGAAGTTGCAGTAGCACTGAACGAGCAATACATGCCTCGTTTCGCAGGTGATGAACTGCCATCAAACGGTGTTTCAACTGCAGTTGCAATGGCAGACAAGCTAGACACTATCGTAGGTATCTTCGGTATTGGTCAAGCGCCTAAAGGCAGCGATCCATTCGCACTACGCCGCGCATCTCTAGGTGTACTACGTATCATCGTTGAATACGGCTACAACCTAGATCTTGTTGACCTAGTAGCGAAAGCGAAGTCACTGTTCGGCGACCGCCTAACCAACGACAACGTTGAACAAGACGTTATCGAGTTTATGCTTGGTCGTTTCCGTGCTTGGTACCAAGACGAAGGCTTCAGCGTAGACATCATTCAAGCGGTTCTAGCTCGTCGTCCGACGAAACCAGCAGACTTCGACCAACGAGTTAAAGCGGTTTCTCACTTCCGTGAACTAGAAGCAGCAGAGTCTCTAGCAGCAGCGAACAAACGTGTAGGTAATATCCTAGCGAAATTCGACGGCGAACTAGCAGCAGACATCGACCTAGCACTTCTACAAGAAGACGCAGAGAAAGCACTAGCAGAAAGCGTTGAAGTAATGACTGAAGCGCTAGAGCCAGCATTTGCTACAGGTAACTACCAAGAAGCCCTAAGCAAGCTAGCTGACCTACGTGAACCAGTTGATGCGTTCTTTGATAACGTAATGGTAATGGCAGACGACGAAGCACTTAAGAAGAACCGTCTGACACTACTGAACAACCTGCGTAACCTGTTCCTACAGATCGCAGACATTTCTTTGCTTCAAAAGTAATTCATTACTCTTCGAAGTGATTAAGAAATAAGTAAAAGGGAAGCAGATGCTTCCCTTTTTTGTTGCCTTCAAACCGATGAGGGTGACGCTTATTATTCATTTTGTGAACAAGACTAAAATTTGTAGGGTGAGACGCGTTTAACTTGTTGGTATAGAGCTCGGATTGTAGAGGCACAGTTTTGCTATAACTGGACTGTTTATTCGGGGGAAGGACACAATGAAAAAAACAATTCTCGCACTCTCTATCGGTCTACTGAGCGCCTGCAGCCAGATTCCAGAAAATGCCATCGTATTAAGCGTTGGTGATGATACCGCTGTTTTTGAGGAAAACTCACAGGGCTTACTTGTCGCCGAGCAAAAACTCGAAAAAGGCAGCTACACCTTTACCATTGCCGACAGTAATCAAAGCTGTGGAAGTAGCTTTGCCCTAGCAGAAGAAGATCGCATTAAGTTCAATCGTCCATTAAAAATGGATAATTGCGCCACTGATGCACAAATGCCGCTGCGTATCTTCAAAGCCAATACCTATCAATTTACGCTCAATCCAACCACCAACGAACTGACGGTAAAAATTAAACCAAAACAAAGTCAGGACATCACCTACTCTTGCCCTGTCGCAACTGACACGCCAAAAACCATCAACGTTGCTCAAACCTTTAATGATGGCGCTGTCGTTCGTGATGCCTTAACCGAACAAGAAACCACTGTCGCCAATGGCAGCGTCACCATGCAACCGGGTCCTATGAGCCAAGGTCTATTGCTGCTAGAAGAAGTTGAACAGCAAGCCGACAAACCGTTCAGCTGGGATAACGCAACAGTGTACTTCGTCATGACTGACCGCTTCTACAATGGCAACCCTGACAACGACAACAGCTACGGTCGCAGTAAAGACGGAAAATATGAGATTGGTACCTTCCACGGTGGTGACTTAGCGGGTCTGACGAAAAAACTCGATTACATCGAATCACTTGGTGTGAATGCTATCTGGATAACCTCACCACTGGAACAAATCCACGGCTGGGTTGGCGGCGGCGATAAAGGCGACTTTAAGCACTACGGCTACCACGGCTACTACCATCAAGACTGGACCAAGCTTGATGCCAACATGGGTACCGAAGATGAACTCAGAACCTTCGTCGATACCGCCCACAAGAAAGGTATCCGCGTGATTTGGGATGTAGTCATGAACCACACAGGTTATGCGACATTAGCAGACATGCAGGAATTCGGCTTTGGTCAGCTTTACCTTGATGACCAAGAAGCCAAACAAGTCCTTGGTGAAAAATGGACCGACTGGCAGCCAAAATCAGGACAAAGCTGGCACAGCTTCAACGACTACATCAAATACGGTGATAGCGAAGCGTGGGATAAATGGTGGGGCAAAGACTGGATTCGCACCGACATTGGCGACTACGATGCTCCGGGCTACAACGACATCACCATGTCTTTGAACTACCTACCGGATCTCAAAACCGAATCGACTCAGAAAACCGGATTACCAAACTTCTTCCGCAATAAAGACACCAATGCGCAAGATGAGCTGCAAACCCCACGTGAACACCTGATTACCTGGTTATCCGATTGGGTACGTGACTACGGCATTGACGGCTTCCGTGTCGACACCGCAAAACACGTTGAAATGGAAGCGTGGGCAGAGCTGAAAGCCAGCACCACCCAAGCGCTTGCCCAGTGGAAGCAAAACAACCCGGACAAAGCCTTGGATGACTTACCTTTCTGGATGACGGGTGAAGTGTGGGCACACAGCGTGGTGAAAAGCCCGTATTTCGATAACGGCTTCGATTCCATCATCAACTTCGAGTTCCAATCTGACGTAGCACCAAAAGCGCTGAAGTGTTTCGCTCAACTTGATAATGATTACCGCCGCTATGCAGAACGCATCAATACCGATCCTGAGTTCAACGTGTTGAGCTACCTGTCTTCACACGATACACAGCTGTTTTGGTCAGCGCGCAGCCGCAGCTTTGATGACCAAGCACGTGCAGCGAATGCACTGATGCTGGCTCCCGGTGCAGTACAGATCTATTACGGTGATGAGATAGCTCGTGATTTTGGCATTACTGGTTCAGACGCCCACCAAGGCACACGCTCAGATATGCCATGGGATAAGATTCATGGCGAGCGTGAAGATCTGCTGCAACATTGGCAAAAGTTGGGTGAATTCCGTAAACGCCACCCAGCGGTTGCTCAAGGTAAGCACATCACTCGCAATCAAGAAGGTTACTACGCGTTCGAACGCCAATACCAAGACGACAAGGTGCTGATTGTTTACACCGGTGAGTAAATCACACTCTTTCCACCAGCAAGGGAAGCATAAGCTTCCCTTTTTTATTGTTCTTTTTGCCCTTTTGTCTCGTTCCTCTGGTCTGATGACGCACTTTTTTCTTTTTCGGCTTAATTCACACTTTGCGTTAATTACACATTGAGGTAAGGTCAAGGATTACTCGATAAGCCGATAAAACATCGGCATAAACATACACAAAGCAATCACAATGAATTAGGTATAAGTCAGCATGCAGTTCTCAAAGTTTGGTGAAAAATTTAATCAGTATTCAGGTATTACGCAGTTAATGGACGATTTGAATGATGGCCTGCGCACACCAGGTGCCATCATGCTCGGTGGAGGTAATCCTGCCGCCATTCCTGCCATGCTCGATTACTTTCACCAAGCCAGTGAGGAAATGCTCGCCAGTGGGGAGCTCGTCGCCGCCCTCGCCAACTACGATGGCCCGCAGGGTAAAGACGCGTTCGTCAAAGCGCTAGCTCAGTTATTCCGTGAAACTTACGGCTGGGATATTTCCGAAAAAAACATCAGCCTAACTAACGGTAGCCAAAGTGGCTTTTTCTACTTGTTCAACTTGTTGGCAGGTAAACAGCCAGACGGTTCGCACAAGAAAGTGCTACTGCCTATCGCGCCTGAATACATCGGTTATGGTGATGCTGGCATTGATGAAGATATCTTTATCTCTTACCACCCAGAAATCGAGCTGTTAGATAACGGCCTGTTTAAATACCACGTCGATTTTGAGCAACTCGCCGTCGACGACTCTGTTGCGGCAATCTGCGCGTCTCGCCCAACTAACCCAACGGGTAATGTACTGACAGATGAAGAAGTACGTAAGCTGGACAAGCTAGCACGTGAGAACAACATCCCGCTGATCATCGATAACGCCTACGGTCTACCTTTCCCGAACATCATCTTTGAAGATGTCGAACCGTTCTGGAATGAAAACACCATCCTATGCATGAGCCTATCTAAACTTGGCTTGCCAGGTGTGCGTTGTGGCATTGTGATTGCGAGTGAAGAAATCACTCAAGCGTTAACCAATATGAACGGCATCATCAGCCTAGCGCCGGGCAGTGTTGGTCCAGCGCTGGCAAACCATATAATTGGCAAAGGCGATCTGCTTAAACTGAGTTCAGAGGTGATTAAGCCGTTCTACAAGCAAAAATCACAACGTGCGGTTGAACTGCTCCAACAAGCAATTACCGATGAGCGATTCCGCATCCACAAGCCGGAAGGCGCTATCTTCTTGTGGTTATGGTTTGATGAACTGCCAATCACAACAATGGAACTGTACCAACGCTTGAAAGCGCGTGGCGTATTGATTGTCCCTGGTGAATATTTCTTTATTGGTCAGCAAGACGAGTGGGATCACGCGCACCAATGCCTGCGTATGAACTACGTTCAAGATGATGAGATGATGCAAAAAGGCATTGCGATTATCGCTGAAGAAGTGGAAAAGGCTTACCGCGAAGGTAAATAGATGGATTGAACTCAGCCGTTCTTCTCTTTGAAATTACGGCTTTAAAATAGCGGATTTGAAAACCCCAAACTAAAAAGAGCGCCCATATGGCGCTCTTTCTCATTCTATAACTGGGTGGTTAACTGATTAGTTGTTCTCAATCAGGTTGTTACCACCGATAGCAATCTTACGTGGTTGCATGGCTTCAGGGATTTCACGAACTAAATCGATATGAAGTAGACCGTTTTCCATTGATGCACCGACAACTTTTACGTAATCCGCTAGCTGGAATTTACGTTCAAAATCACGTTCTGCAATACCTTGGTAAACATAGTTTTTGCCTTCTTCGGCTTTACGTTCGCCCTTTACAATCAACATGTTTTCGTTTTGAGTCAGATCGAGCTGTTCTTCAGCAAAGCCAGCAACGGCCATAGTAATACGGTAGTTGTGCTCGTCTTTTTGCTCAATGTTGTATGGAGGGTAACCGCCAGAAGTATTTTTCGCTGTATTCGCTTCCATCAGGTTTAGCAGACGATCAAAGCCAATTGCATTACGGTATAGTGGTGAGAAATCTACATTACGCATAAATCTATCCTCTTAATTAAGCAATAGTCTTAGTTCAGATGAGTTTCATCCTACTGGCGTGTTTATGCAAAAACCAACGCCGAACTAAGAGATTCTTATCATTCCACTGGCCTTGGTTTGGCTCGGAGACATGATATTGAATCTAAAGGTTTAAGTTGTGTGCTAAAACGCCATATCCTCTTCTGAGCGATCTCGTTTTAGCGATTTCAGAGGGCTGGTCTTCTAGTCTCTAGCAAGCCAGTCACCCTCTTCGTAACTAGATATAAGGTCGTCAAAAATGACTTTCAAGGGAAAAAATAAAAAATTTTTAAAGCATCCACTATCCCCTTGAACAGCTTAGTTCCTCATCACTTCGCGATCTGTGATAAAAAGCCCGCCGTTCTGGGGGGCTCAATCTACACTTTACTTGCGGGAGGATTTACGCGCTTTTACAACGTCCTTTTCTGCCGCCTTTTCCTGCTTTAGTTTGCGCTTTTCTTTTAGACTCAACTGCGGTTGTTTCTTTTCTTTCTTACTCATGACTTCACCTCTATTTATTGGCACAACAGACAACCACACAGCATTTTCTGAGCTGGTGGCTGCGATTGATGAACAATTTCAGTAATCACAAAGCAGCGTCGCTGATTAAAAATTTCCACTTCGAGCGCATCATTTTTAGCTCGACCTAACAGTCGAGACCCCAAATAAGAATCGACCGCGAGCATACCTGTCATGGGTTGCCCCTTACGCGAGCTGACCAATGTCATGCGATATTGATAGGCGCGTTCAACATCCACTAAGCGAACCGTGTCCCCAACCGCAATACGAGCTCGGTTACGGCAATGGGCTTGTTGCTCGCAGATTTCAAATAGCGATAACAACCTTAGTGGTGATTGATAGGTTAAAAAGCGACTGGTTAACCACCAAGTTCGCAGCGCCAAGCAGTACGCTGAGAACCAGCGTTCAAACATGATTATTTCCTTCTTAATGCCTTGTCTTACAAATAAATTCAGTGCATTGAACCGGAAGTGCATCACTTCCGGCTTAGTTCAGGAAAGTCATCACCATTTTCTTAGTCTCCTTATTCATCAGCTCTTCAGCACTATAGCGAGCAGAAAAAAGAAAGCAAAAACGCTCAAGCGAACAAAATGGCGAGAAAAAAAGAAAACAGAAATAAAATGGCAGGCTTGATCGGGTTGTTGGCAGTTAGTACCAGAAAAACATCCGCTTTAGCAGAAAGTGGCGATTTTAGCTGGTGGTACAACAAAAAAAGCAGCGATTTCTCGCTGCTTTTTACTATCACGAACAGTGTCGTTATACGTCTAGGTTCGCTACTTTCAGTGCGTTCTCTTCGATGAAGTTACGACGAGGTTCTACTTGGTCACCCATTAGCGTAGTGAACAGTTGATCTGCACCTACCGCATCTTCAATCGTTACCTGCATCATACGACGAGTTTCTGGGTCCATGGTGGTTTCCCAAAGTTGGTCTGGGTTCATCTCACCTAGACCTTTGTAGCGCTGACGGCTTAAGCCACGCATTGACTCTTTCACTAACCAGTCAAGCGCTTCTGCAAAGTTTGCCACTGGCATAGTACGCTCACCACGTTTGATGTACGCGCCTTCTTCCAGAAGTCCATCAAGTGCTTCTGATAGATCAGCCAACTTGCCGTACTCTTTCGAGTTTAGGAAGTCGATGCTAATTGCATGTTCGTGCGTCACGCCGTGAGTACGAACCACAATCTTAGGCAAGTTTAAGCCTAGCTCTTCGTGCTGCTCAACTTCGTAGCTGTACTGGCTTGCACCCACTTCTTTCGCATTCAGCTGTTCAATAAGCTGCTTCGTCCAAGCTTCCACAACTGATGCGTCATGGCATTGCTCTGGCGTTAGGCGAGGAGTGTAAATCAACTCGTTTACCAAAGCACTTGGGTAGCGACGGCTCATACGTTCCGCCAGTTTAATACCCGCATTGTACTGTTGAACAAGCTTCTCTAGTGCTTCACCAGCCAGTGCAGGTGCTTCTGCGTTTACGTGTAGCGATGCATTATCCAGAGCTAATGATACTTGGTATTGGTTCATCGCTTCTTCATCTTTGATGTACTGCTCTTGTTTGCCTTTTTTCACTTTGTATAGTGGTGGCTGAGCGATGTACACGTAACCACGCTCGATAAGCTCTGGCATTTGACGGTAGAAGAAGGTCAACAGTAGCGTACGGATGTGCGAACCATCGACATCGGCATCGGTCATGATGATGATGTTGTGGTAACGAAGCTTGTCCGGGTTGTACTCGTCACGACCGATACCACAACCTAGTGCGGTGATCAGTGTTGCTACTTCTTGAGAAGATAGCATCTTGTCGAAACGTGCTTTTTCTACGTTAAGAATCTTACCTTTTAGCGGTAGGATCGCTTGGTTCTTACGGTTACGGCCTTGTTTTGCGGAGCCGCCTGCCGAATCACCCTCCACTATGTATAGTTCAGAGAGTGCCGGGTCTTTTTCCTGACAGTCTGCAAGTTTACCTGGAAGGCCAGCTAGGTCTAGTGCACCTTTACGGCGCGTCATTTCACGAGCTTTACGCGCAGCTTCACGTGCACGTGCTGCATCGATGATTTTCGAACAAACCATCTTCGCTTCTGTCGGGTTCTCAATCAGGAACTCAGACAGTTTTTCACCCATTGCAGACTCAACAGCTGATTTCACTTCAGAAGAAACTAGTTTGTCTTTTGTTTGGCTTGAGAACTTAGGATCAGGCACTTTCACCGAAACAACCGCAGTTAGACCTTCACGCGCATCGTCGCCTGAAGTCGCTGTTTTCGCTTTCTTCGAGAAACCTTCTTTATCCATAAAGCTGTTCAATGTACGTGTTAGCGCAGCACGGAAACCAGCAAGGTGAGTACCACCATCACGCTGTGGGATATTGTTGGTAAAGCAGAAGATGTTCTCTTGGAAACCATCGTTCCATTGCATCGCCACTTCAACTGAAATGCCGTCTTCACGCTCAGAGTTAAAGTGGAAGATTTTTTCGATGATTGGCGTTTTGTTGGTGTTTAGGTGATCAACGAACGCTTGAATACCACCTTCATACATGAAGTGATCATGTTTGTCCGCTTCACGTTCATCAACCAATTTGATCGACACACCAGAGTTCAGGAATGACAGTTCACGCAGGCGTTTCGCCAGAATGTCATAGTGGAACTCAGTGTTAGAGAACGTTTCGGCACTTGGCCAGAAACGAATTTGTGTACCGGTTTTATCCGTATCACCCACAACGGCTAGTGGCGCTTGAGGCTCACCATGTCGGTAGGTTTGCGTATGGATATGGCCACCACGATGAATCGTTAGCTCAACTTTCTCTGATAGTGCGTTTACTACTGAAACACCTACCCCGTGAAGACCACCCGATACTTTGTATGAGTTATCGTCGAACTTACCACCCGCGTGAAGAACCGTCATGATTACTTCTGCTGCAGAGACATTTTCCTCTGAGTGGATTTCTGTTGGAATGCCACGACCATCATCGCTAACGGAAACCGAGTTATCCTCATGAATTGTCACAACGATGTCTTTACAGTGACCTGCCAACGCTTCATCAATTGAGTTATCCACCACCTCGAAAACCATGTGGTGAAGGCCGGTGCCGTCGTCCGTATCGCCGATGTACATTCCTGGACGCTTACGTACCGCATCCAGACCCTTCAGTACCTTAATACTCGATGAATCGTAATTTTCAGACATGAGTTTCTCTCTTCTAGTTTGACTCTATCCTGCCATGTTCCACATGAAACAATTTACCGTTATCGTCCAACATATCGGCGATTTGGCTTTCAGTGATAGAGCTTACAAATACTTGTGCGCCCGTCTCTTTTAAGCAGTCAGCAAGACGCTTGCGACGTTGGCTATCTAATTCCGACGCGAAGTCATCAATTAGGTAAATGCATTGTTTACCGGCCATCTCTGTCAGGTGTTGCCCTTGCGCTACACGCAATGCACACACCATGAGTTTTAATTGACCGCGTGACAGAACATCTTCAACGGGCGTTCCGTTCACTTTAATGCGCAAATCAGCTTTGTTTGGGCCACTAAAGGTGTATCCCAATGCCTGATCACGCTCAAAATTCTTTTCTAGTATCTCGTGGTATGGAGTGTCTTTATCCCAGCCACGATAATACTTCAATTGGATCTCAAATTCTGGCAAAAATGTCTGACAGATAGTTTCTGCGACAGTTTTCATCTGCTCGATGTAACTTGCTCGCCATTGGCTGATGTTTTCAGCCAATCCTGCCATTTCCTGATCCCAATAACTGAGCTCACGATAACTATTGGCGGTTTTCAACAACGCGTTGCGCTGCTTGTTCAGGCGCTTGAACCTTCCCCATGCTTGATAAAAAGCGGGCTCGGTATGAAACACGCCCCAATCAATAAACGCACGACGATGTTTAGGGCCATCTGTCAGTAAATCAAACCCTTCTGGGTGTATCAACTGCAGAGGCAGAACTTGTGCCAGCTGCGCTAATTTTTGTCCAGATTGACCGCCTATTTTAACCTCTGTTGAGCCATCACGCTGCTTATTAATGCCGATAGGTAGCTCAAATTGATCCGAGTTCAAAAAACGACCATGAACAAACAGTTCGTCACACTCATTTTGTATCACTCGTCCGGTGAGAGAGCTCTTGAATGAGCGGCCATGCCCGAGCAGATAAACCGCTTCTAAGACACTGGTTTTACCGCTGCCGTTCGGCCCGATAAGAAAGTTAAAGCCTGCTGATAACTCAATATCACAGGCTTTAATGTTTCGAAACTGCTGAATGATGAGACGAGAAAGAGGCATTCAGTTGGCTTATAGACGAATTGGCATCACCACGTACATGGCACTGTCATCGTCGGCATTTTCAATCAACGCGCTAGCGTTAGCATCCGACATCGACACACGTACATTTTCACAACGCAACGTGTTCAGAACATCAAGCACATAGCTTACGTTAAAGCCGATTTCGATAGCGTCACCTTCAAAGGTTACATCAAGCATCTCTTCCGCTTCTTCTTGTTCTGGGTTATTCGCGGTTATGCGCATTTCAGTATCAGCCAGATTCACACGCACGCCACGGAATTTTTCGTTGGAAAGAATCGCAGCACGAGAGAAGGCTTGGCGCAACTCGTCACAACTTGCTATTAGGGTCTTATTGGTGCTCTGAGGCAATACACGGCGGTAGTCAGGGAAACGACCATCAACCAACTTAGAGGTAAAAGTAAAGTTATTCACCTCAGCACGAACATTGGAGCTACCGATCTGAAGTACTACAGGCTGCTCTGGCGCATCCATCAACTTTACTAATTCTTGCACACCTTTGCGTGGCACGATGATTTGCTTCTGCGCAAAGTCTGCACCTAGCTGAGTTTGCGATACCGCCATACGGTGGCCGTCCGTCGCCACGCTGCGTAACGTGGTGCCGTCAATTTCAAACAACATGCCGTTGAGGTAGTAACGAACGTCTTGATTCGCCATCGAGAACTGAGTTTTGTCGATCAGCGTACGTAGATCGGCTTGGCTCAGTGATACTTCCACTTCGCTTTGCCAGTCTTCAATATTAGGGAAATCGTTCGCAGGAAGTGTTGCCAATGAGAAACGGCTGCGACCAGAGCGAACTTGTACGCGATCACCTTCTAATACAAATGTGATGATCGCATCGTCCGGTAAACCACGGCAGATATCGAGAAACTTACGCGAAGGAACGGTAATGCTGCCCGCTTCAAAATCACCTTCTAGCGTCACTTTGCTTACTAACTCTACTTCAAGATCGGTTGCCGTCATCGACAATACGTTCTCTTCTACTTTAAGAAGTAGGTTACCCAAGATTGGCAGAGTTGGTCGGCCACCTAAAGCGCCCGAAACCTGCTGTAGCGGTTTGATTAAATGACTACGTTCAATGGTAAATTTCATGCTTGGCTCTTTACGCTGTCAGCTCAATAAATGATTTGCTTAGAATACCGTTATTCTAACCGATTACGAAGACAGGGTGCGAATCAAGTTAGAGTAATCTTCTTTAATGTCGTGGCTCTCTTCACGCAGCTGCTCAATCTTGCGACAAGCATGAAGTACGGTCGTATGATCGCGGCCCCCAAACGCATCGCCAATTTCAGGCAAGCTATGGTTGGTTAGTTCTTTTGCTAACGCCATGGCCAGCTGACGAGGACGCGCAACAGAACGAGAGCGACGCTTAGACAGCAAGTCCGCTACTTTAATCTTGTAATATTCCGCCACGGTCTTTTGAATGTTATCGATCGTCACCAGCTTCTCTTGTAGAGCAAGCAGATCGCGCAGCGCTTCACGAACAAAATCAATCGTAATTGGACGACCAGTAAAGTTCGCGTTCGCGATAACACGGTTCAGTGCACCTTCGAGCTCACGAACGTTCGAACGCAGACGCTTGGCAATGAAGAATGCCACTTCATCAGCAAGGTGGATTTGGTGATCTTCGGCTTTTTTCATCAAGATCGCCACACGCGTTTCAAGCTCAGGCGGCTCGATCGCAACAGTAAGCCCCCAACCAAAGCGAGATTTAAGACGATCTTCAACGCCATTAATTTCTTTAGGATAACGGTCAGACGTTAGAATGATCTGCTGATTACCTTCCAATAGTGCGTTGAAGGTATGGAAGAATTCTTCTTGTGAACGTTCTTTATTAGCAAAGAATTGGATGTCATCGATAAGGAGCGCATCAACGCTGCGGTAGTAGCGTTTGAATTCTTCAATCGCATTGTTTTGCAGCGCTTTTACCATGTCTTGCACAAAACGTTCTGAGTGCATGTAGACCACTTTTGCGTTCGGGTTGTTATCCACAATCGCGTTGCCCACCGCATGCAACAAGTGCGTTTTACCCAAGCCCGTGCCGCCGTATAGGAACAGCGGGTTGTAAGCAGCTCCAGGATTATCCGATACCTGACGCGCCGCAGCCAAACCCAGTTGGTTCGACTTACCTTCAACAAAGTTGTCGAACTTGTGTTTTGGGTTCATGTTTGAGCGGTGATTGATAGCCGCAATCGCTTGAGCGTCGTCATCCCAGGTTTTGTGTACTGGCTTACGCGCTTGTAATTGTGCAGGTGCAGATGACTCGGCAGCCACATCTGCAGGCGTACGTGTCGGCGCTGGTTTTGGAGCAGAGACAGGTCGGCTCCCCACTTCAAAGCGTAAGTTAGGAATATCGCCACCGCAGTATTCCTGCAGTAAGCGAGTAATATTGTTCAGATACTTATCACGCACCCAGTCCAACACAAAGCGGTTTGGCGCGAATAGAGTGAGAGTATTGTCATTGAGCTCCGCTTGTAGCGGACGAACCCACATGCTGAATTCTGTAGCTGGTAGCTCTTCTTGAAGCTGCTGCAAACATTGCAGCCAAAGCGAAGATGACACGGTGCCCCCACTGAGTAATTGAATTATCGGAAAAGACTGGCAATTTTACCTGTTGATAACCAAGATCGCCAGCGATTGATCGACGATCCAGTGAATAAGATCCAAGTTATTCACAATTATTTCTGCAAACTTGATGAGATCAACACACCTTGCCCCAAATTTGCCCACACAACGATCCACAATTGGGCAAAATTCACAAGATCGAGCGATTGGTGATAAGTCTGTGTATTATTTTATTCCCAATGCTGATTTTGTCGATCATTTCGCTAGGTTCAGTTCGCATTTTCGTCACATTTAACATTCTTCTTCTATTATCTAATAACTCACAGGTCTAGGTTATTGCTCTTGGTTATTTATTTAATTGAGCTAACTAACAGTAGTATTTCCAACCATAAAATTATGGAGATGTATTATGAAAAACTGGATTAAGGTTGCCGTTGCAGCCATTGCACTGTCGGCAGCAACCGTACAAGCCGCTACTGAAGTCAAAGTTGGTATGTCAGGTCGCTACTTCCCGTTTACTTTTGTAAAGCAAGACAAGCTACAAGGCTTTGAAGTCGACATGTGGGATGAAATCGGTAAACGTAACGATTACAAAATCGAATACGTAACAGCCAACTTCTCTGGTTTATTTGGTCTTTTAGAAACTGGTCGTATCGATACGATCTCCAACCAAATCACCATGACTGATGAGCGTAAAGCTAAATACCTATTTGCTGACCCTTACGTTGTAGATGGCGCACAAATTACCGTGCGTAAAGGCAACGACAGCATCAAAGGTGTTGACGATCTTGCGGGCAAAACCGTTGCGGTGAACCTAGGCTCTAACTTTGAGCAACTGCTGCGTCAATACGACAAAGACGGCAAGATCAATATTAAAACGTACGACACAGGTATCGAACATGACGTGGCGCTCGGTCGTGCAGATGCATTTGTAATGGATCGTCTTTCTGCTTTAGAACTGATTAAGAAAACTGGTCTTCCTTTGGAATTGGCAGGCGAACCGTTTGAGACCATTCAAAACGCATGGCCTTTCGTGGACAACGAGAAAGGTCGTAAGCTGCAAGAAGAAGTAAACAAAGCACTGGCTGAGATGCGCGCAGATGGTACAGTAGAGAAAATTTCCGTGAAGTGGTTTGGCGCTGACATCACGAAATAAGAACTCTTTGTACTTTAGGCCGCAAAGTGGTATCACTCTCGGACTAAAATAAACTTACGTAAAGGTGGAACTTGTTTTCCACCTTTTCTTTTCTCTAGCCTTTAGGTAAGCCGTATGGGATTTGACTTTAATTACATGTTGGAACTGCTGCCGATATTGCTGAAATATCTTGGCACAACCATGGAAATGGCGACATGGGGATTGGTGTTTTCGCTGATTTTATCCGTCATTTTAGCCAATATTCGCGTATTTAAACTGCCAGTTCTGGATCAATTAAGCCAACTGTACATCAGCTTCTTCCGTGGCACCCCACTGTTGGTTCAGCTTTTCCTGCTTTATTACGGCTTACCGCAAATTTTTCCATTGATGGTCGGTATCGACGCCTTTTCAGCAGCGGTTATCGGTTTAACGCTGCACTTTGCCGCTTATATGGCGGAAAGTATTCGTGCCGCCATTATTGGCATTGATCGCAGCCAAATGGAAGCGAGCTTATCGGTCGGTATGACGACATCCCAAGCAATGCGCCGAGTGATTTTACCTCAAGCAACGCGTGTCGCACTGCCTTCATTGATGAACTATTTCATCGATATGATCAAGTCAACGTCTCTCGCTTTCACGCTTGGTGTGGCCGAAATCATGGCGAAAGCACAGATGGAAGCCTCATCAAGTTTCCGTTTCTTTGAAGCTTTCCTTGCGGTTGCTCTTATTTACTGGGGCGTGGTGGTGATTCTGACTCGCGTACAAATCTGGGCAGAAGCAAAACTGAATAAGGCGTACGTACGATGATTAAGTTAGAAAATATTCACAAACGTTTTGGTGAGACTGAAGTGCTGAAAGGCATCGACCTCGATATTAAGCAAGGTGAGATCATCGTGATTATCGGCTCAAGTGGTACGGGTAAATCAACCTTGCTGCGTACGGTGAACTTTCTAGAACAAGCAGATGAAGGTCGTATCACGATAGATGACATCTCCGTTGATACTCAAAAACACACTAAAGCCGAAGTATTAGCGCTGCGTCGTCGAACTGGCTTTGTGTTCCAAAACTATGCCCTGTTTGCCCACATGAATGCGCGCCAGAACATTGCCGAAGGTCTAGTGACCGTTCGAGGTTGGAAAAAAGCCGATGCTCTCAAACGAGCGCAACAAATTCTGGATGACATCGGCCTTGGGGATAAAGGCGATAGTTATCCAGCGTCATTATCTGGCGGCCAACAACAACGTGTGGGTATCGGCCGAGCGATGGCGCTGCAACCAGAACTGCTGTTGTTTGACGAACCAACTTCTGCGCTGGATCCTGAATGGGTCGGTGAAGTTCTCTCATTAATGAAGAAGTTAGCTAATCAGCATCAAACCATGCTGGTGGTGACGCACGAGATGCAATTCGCGAAAGAAGTCGCTGATAGAGTGATCTTCATGGCGGAAGGCAATATCGTTGAGCAAGGTTCTCCACAGGATATCTTCAATAATCCACAAGATCCTCGTTTGAAAAAATTCCTTAACCAAGTAGGAATAGAGTAACGATCAAGCATCAGGATCGATTGATCCTTGAGATTTTACTCACACTACGTATAATCGCCCGGCCGGAATTTCGTACTCATTGAGTCATTGACACATTATGTGAGTGTGATTACAATTCCGCCTCTTTGTTGAGAGGCGTCGGTTGTCCTTCTCTATATAAAGAGCTTCTTTATATAAGAAAGCAAATAACCACGCCGGGTTTAACAAGAACCTAAAACTACTGATCAGTAAAGGTAATTATCATGAAACGCACTTTTCAACCTACAGTTCTAAAGCGCAAGCGTACTCACGGCTTCCGTGCTCGCATGGCAACTAAGAACGGTCGTAAAGTTATCAACGCACGTCGTGCAAAAGGCCGTGCGCGCCTATCAAAATAATCGCTAGTTTATTTTGAACACGTACGCGTTTAATCGGGAGTTACGTTTGTTAACTCCCGAGCATTATCAAAACGTCTTCCAGCAAGCTCATCGAGCTGGCTCGCCTCATTTCACCATCATTGCTCGCAATAACAAACTTTCTCACCCACGATTAGGTTTAGCGGTTCCCAAAAAGCAAATCAAAACGGCTGTCGGTCGTAACCGATTTAAGCGTTTGGCTCGTGAAAGCTTTCGTAACAATCAACATCAGCTTCCAAACAAAGATTTTGTTGTGATTGCAAAGAAAAGCGCGCAAGATTTAAGCAATGAGGAAATTTTTAAGTTGTTTGATAAGCTATGGCAACGCCTGTCTCGCCCTTCACGTGGATAGCCATTGGGCTCGTTTATCTGTATCGCTGGTTTATCAGCCCTTTGATTGGTCCTCGTTGCCGGTTCACACCAACCTGTTCCACTTACGCGCTAGAAGCTTTGAGAGCTCACGGTTTTGTAAAAGGATGTTGGTTATCAGGCAAACGTCTATTAAAATGCCACCCTTTGAATGAAGGGGGGTATGACCCCGTTCCACCAGTCCAAAAACAAGACAGAGATAACTAACGATGGATTCTCAACGTAATATCCTGCTCATCGGTTTGGCCCTGGTTTCTTTTTTGCTGTTTCAACAATGGCAAGTTGCAAAGAATCCAGAACCTCAAGCAGTTGAACAGGCTCAATCAAGCAGCACTCTACCTGCACCATCTTTTGCTGATGAACTTGACCCAGTTCCTGGTCAACAGCAAGCTTCTGCAAAAACTATCACAGTAACGACTGATGTTTTAACTCTGTCGATCGACACCGTTGGTGGCGATGTGGTACATGCCAACCTTAACGAATACTCTGCTGAGTTAGATTCATCAGATTCCTTTGTTCTGCTTAAAGACGCTCAAGGTCACCAATTTATCGCTCAAAGCGGTCTAGTGGGTCCTCAAGGTATCGACTTGAGCAGCACAAATCGCCCTCACTACAACGTAAGTGCAGACAGCTTCACAATGGCTGACGGTCAAGATGAACTTCGCGTTCCGATGACATTCACTGCAAACGGCATCGAATACACCAAAACTTACATCTTTAAACGCGGCAGCTACGCGCTTAATGTTGAATACGATGTAGTGAACAACTCAGGCAACAACGCAACATTTGGTATGTACGCTCACCTACGTCAAAACCTAATGGACGATGGTGGTAGCATCACAATGCCTACTTACCGTGGTGGCGCATACTCAACAGAAGATACGCGTTACAAGAAGTACAGCTTTGATGATATGCAGGATCGCAACCTGTCTCTTAACCTAGCCGATGGCCAAGGTTGGGCAGCAATGATTCAGCACTACTTTGCCGCAGCTTGGATCCCACGTAACGAACCAGGTACTAACCTATACACTCGTGTAATTGGCAACCTAGGCGACATCGGCGTTCGTATGCCAAACAAAACTATCGCAACAGGCGATCAGGCTAAGTTTGAAGCAACACTTTGGGTTGGTCCAAAACTGCAAGATGAAATGGCAGAAGTGGCACCTAACCTAGACCTAGTAGTGGACTACGGCTGGTTATGGTTCATTGCGAAGCCTCTTCATATGTTGCTTTCATTCATCCAGAGCTTTGTTGGTAACTGGGGTGTGGCAATCATCTGTCTGACCTTCATCGTTCGTGGTGCAATGTACCCACTAACAAAAGCGCAATACACGTCTATGGCGAAAATGCGCATGCTACAGCCTAAGCTGCAAGCAATGCGTGAGCGTATCGGTGATGACCGTCAGCGCATGAGCCAAGAAATGATGGAACTGTACAAGAAAGAGAAAGTGAACCCACTAGGTGGTTGTCTACCTCTTATCCTACAGATGCCTATTTTCATCGCACTATACTGGGCGCTAATGGAATCGGTAGAGCTACGTCACTCACCATTCTTCGGTTGGATTCATGACCTTTCAGCGCAGGACCCTTACTACATCCTGCCGCTATTGATGGGTGCGTCTATGTTCCTAATCCAGAAGATGAGCCCGACAACGGTAACGGATCCAATGCAGCAGAAGATCATGACCTTTATGCCGGTTATGTTTACCTTCTTCTTCTTGTTCTTCCCATCAGGTCTCGTTCTGTACTGGTTGGTGTCGAACATCGTAACGCTTATCCAGCAAACTCTGATCTACAAAGGATTAGAGAAAAAAGGCTTACACAGCAAGTAACCTTTTAGGAAATGATTGAGAAAGGCGGCCAAAAGGTCGCCTTTTTGTTTTTGGCTGATTACAATTCAGCTAATTAATTGTGATGGCTCCCTAGGTATCTTCCCTATAGCCCAGCTCAAAAGGCAAAATTATGACTACAGATACGATTGTCGCTCAAGCGACCGCGCCTGGTCGTGGCGGTGTCGGTATTATTCGAGTTTCTGGCCCTAAAGCCAACCAAGTGGCGTTAGAAGTCACTGGCAAAACACTAAAGCCCCGCTACGCAGAGTACCTGCCGTTTAAGTCAGAAGATGGCACTGTGCTTGATCAGGGCATCGCACTGTACTTCCCTAACCCACACTCATTTACCGGTGAAGACGTACTTGAGCTACAAGGCCATGGCGGCCCTGTCGTGATGGATATGCTGATAAAACGCATTCTAGGTATAGATGGTATTCGAGCTGCTCGCCCTGGTGAGTTCTCTGAACGCGCATTTCTGAACGATAAACTCGACCTCGCTCAAGCCGAGGCGATCGCAGACCTCATTGATGCCAGTTCTGAAGAAGCAGCAAAATCGGCACTGCAATCCTTACAGGGCGCATTTTCAGGCCGCATTAATACCTTAGTTGAGTCGCTGATTCATTTGCGTATCTATGTTGAAGCAGCCATCGACTTCCCTGAAGAAGAGATCGACTTTTTGGCCGACGGTAAAGTGGCTGGTGACCTACAAGCCATCATCGACAACCTAGATGCGGTGCGCAAAGAAGCTAACCAAGGCGCTATTATGCGTGAAGGGATGAAAGTCGTGATTGCGGGTCGTCCAAATGCGGGCAAATCAAGCCTACTGAACGCGCTATCGGGTAAAGAATCTGCAATCGTAACCGACATCGCAGGAACCACGCGTGATGTACTGCGTGAGCATATCCATATTGATGGCATGCCACTACACATCATTGATACAGCAGGTTTGCGTGATGCTTCCGATGAAGTAGAGAAAATCGGTATCGAACGCGCGTGGGATGAAATAGCCCAAGCAGACCGCGTATTGTTCATGGTGGATGGCACGACAACCGATGCCACCGATCCGAAAGATATCTGGCCAGATTTTGTGGATCGCCTACCAGACAACATTGGCATAACTGTGATCCGTAATAAAGCGGATCAAACGGGTGAAGATATGGGGATCTGCCACGTCAATAACCCTACTCTTATCCGTTTGTCAGCGAAGACTGGTGCAGGGGTTGAAGCTCTGCGCGATCATCTCAAGGAGTGTATGGGCTTCTCTGGCAACAGTGAAGGTGGGTTTATGGCTCGTCGTCGTCATCTCGATGCATTAGAACGTGCCGCACAGCACCTTCAAATAGGCCAGGAGCAGCTTGAAGGCTATATGGCAGGTGAAATATTGGCTGAAGAGCTACGCATCACCCAACAACATCTCAATGAGATTACCGGTGAGTTCAGTTCTGACGACTTACTGGGACGAATCTTCTCTTCATTCTGTATCGGGAAGTAAATAATCGAACGCGCGGTGCTGAGCTTAACTCACACCGCGTTTCTTTTTGTACGGCAAGCCATCCATGAGCTTTAGCCGTCGCATTCAATAAGGAAGAAGTATGATCCACATTATTACAGGCAGCACGTTAGGTGGCGCAGAATACGTAGGGGATCACCTGAGTGATCTACTCAACGAGAATGGATTTGAAACAACGATCCACAACCAGCCTTCCCTCAATGATATCGAAAATCAAGGTACGTGGTTGGTGATCACCTCTACACATGGAGCTGGTGAGTATCCTGATAATATCCAACCTTTTATCGCAGCATTACAAAATACACCGCCAAAAATGACTGATGTAAAATTTGCGGTGATTGCGATTGGTGACTCTAGCTACGATACGTTCTGTGCCGCTGGTCAACACGCTTATGATTTATTAGAGGATATTGGTGCAACCCCTCTCGCAGATTGCTTTAAAATCGATGTACTGAGCCATGATGTGCCAGAAGACGCCGCAGAGATGTGGTTAAAAGAGAATATCGAACGTTTTTAAACTCACGACTTTCCCTTCAACAGAGTCGAAATTCGGCTCTGTTTTCTCCCATGTGAATAACTCCCACCAAATTATTTTGTTTAACCGCTCAAAAACCAACCAAACATACTGTGGATAACTACAATAAGATCCAGTGATTTTCCTTTAGTTATCCCAATAACAACTTTGATCAATTTTACCCCCTGTGTATAACCACCACTTTTGATCCCAGGTAATCCTCGATCTGATCCAATCATGATCACAAGATATGATCCAAAGAAGATCCATGATCTTGTTGATCATTTTTAGGTTATCCACAGAAACGGTCGATCCTAATAGTAGATCTAATAAAAGATCATATATATAGATCTTATATATATTTATCTTGAAGCTTAAAACGGATAAAACGAGAAAACGTTTTTCTCTCTGGCATAAAGCAGGTAAAATACGGCTCCTTTATCTGTCCATTAAATCCCTTTGAATACCTGAGGTCAGTTCATGCTTTATCACGAAAACTTTGACGTCATTGTTGTCGGTGGCGGACACGCAGGAACGGAAGCCGCGCTCGCATCTGCACGCACAGGACAAAAAACACTTCTCCTTACCCATAACATCGATACATTAGGCCAGATGTCTTGTAATCCGGCGATCGGTGGTATTGGTAAAGGTCACTTAGTAAAAGAAGTAGATGCTATGGGCGGTTTGATGGCTGAAGCCATCGACCATGCAGGTATTCAGTTTCGTACACTAAATGCCTCCAAAGGTCCTGCAGTACGAGCAACTCGAGCTCAAGCCGATCGCGCTCTGTACAAAACGTACGTTCGTAATGCATTAGAAAATGCGCCTAACTTAACGTTGTTCCAGCAATCAGTTGATGATCTGATTGTTGAACAAGATCGCGCAGTTGGTGTGGTAACTCAAATGGGACTTCGCTTCCATGCGAAAGCCGTTGTGCTAACCGTGGGTACCTTCCTTGGTGGTAAGATCCACATAGGTATGGAAAGCTCGTCTGGTGGTCGTGCCGGGGATCCACCATCGATCGCATTAGCGGATCGACTGCGTGAACTGCCGTTCCGTGTGGATCGTTTAAAAACAGGTACTCCACCGCGCATTGATGCTCGTACTGTTGATTTTTCAGTGCTAGAAGCTCAGCACGGTGATAACCCAACGCCTGTATTCTCGTTCATGGGCAAACGTGAACAGCATCCGCGTCAGATTCCATGTTTCATCACCCACACCAATGAACAAACTCACGATGTGATCCGTAGTAACTTGGATCGCAGTCCAATGTACGCAGGTGTGATTGAAGGTATTGGTCCGCGTTACTGTCCGTCTATTGAAGACAAAGTGATGCGTTTCGCTGACAAAAACAGCCACCAAATCTTTATTGAGCCAGAAGGCCTAACCACGCACGAGTTATACCCTAATGGTATCTCGACCAGCTTGCCATTTGATGTGCAAGTACAAATCGTGCGCTCAATGAAAGGGTTTGAAAATGCACACATCGTTCGCCCAGGTTATGCGATTGAATACGATTTCTTCGATCCACGTGATTTGAAGCAAACGTACGAGACGAAGTTCATCCATGGTTTGTTCTTTGCTGGCCAGATTAATGGTACGACTGGCTACGAAGAAGCCGCAGCGCAAGGCTTGATGGCGGGCCTAAACGCAAGCTTGTTTAGCCAAGACAAAGAAGGCTGGAGCCCACGTCGTGACCAAGCTTACATGGGCGTGTTGATTGATGACTTATCGACCATGGGTACCAAAGAGCCGTACCGCATGTTCACTTCTCGTGCGGAATACCGCCTGCTACTTCGTGAAGATAACGCCGATTTACGTTTAACGGAAAAAGCGCGCGAGCTAGGCTTGATTGATGATGTTCGTTGGGCTCGCTTTAACGAGAAAATCAACAATATGGAAACGGAGCGTCAGCGTTTGAAAGCAACGTGGATGAATCCGAAGTCAAAGGGTGTTGATGAGTTGAACAAGCTGCTGAAAACCCCAATGGCCCGTGAAGCGAGTGGTGAGGATCTTCTGCGTCGTCCAGAGATCACTTATTCGCAACTGACGCAACTTGAAGCGTTTGCTCCTGCTCTTGAAGATCAGCAAGCGGCTGAGCAAGTTGAAATTCAAGTGAAATACGATGGTTACATCAAGCGTCAGCAGGAAGAGATCGAAAAATCACTGCGTCACGAAAATACCAAGTTACCTGCTGATTTGGATTACCGCGATGTAAAAGGTTTATCAAACGAAGTCGTTGCTAAACTGAGCGAGGCCAAACCAGAGAGCATCGGTATTGCATCACGCATTTCTGGTATTACGCCTGCTGCAATTTCTATTCTACTTGTTCACTTGAAAAAGCATGGTTTGCTGAAGAAAGGTGAGGAAGAATAATGAGCGCATTGCGAACAAAGCTGGATTCACTGATCGCGAAAACCGATTTGGAAGTGTCAGAACAGCAACGAGAGCAGTTAGTTGGTTATGTCGAACTGCTCGACAAATGGAACAAAGCATACAATTTAACATCGGTACGTGATCCGCTTGATATGTTAGTGAAACATATTCTTGATAGTATCGTTGTAAGCGCACACCTGCCCGGTGAGCGCTTCATTGATGTTGGTACTGGTCCGGGGTTACCGGGCATCCCTTTGGCAATCATGAACCCTGAGAAAACCTTCTTTTTGCTCGACAGTCTTGGCAAACGCATCCGTTTTATCAAGCAAGTTGTGCACACATTAGGGCTGAAAAACGTGACACCAATTCAAAGTCGCGTCGAAGAATTCCAGCCTGAAGAAAAATTTGATGGCGTTTTGAGTCGAGCTTTTGCTTCAATGACAGACATGGTGGAATGGTGCCACCATTTGCCGAAACAAGAGCACGGGGTGTTTCTAGCGCTGAAAGGACAGCACCCTAAAGATGAAATGGATCAGCTTCCTGAATGGTGCAGTGTGACAGAGATCATATCTTTGGCTGTTCCTGAGTTGGAAGGTGATCGTCATCTAGTAATCTTATCGCGCAAGGAAAATTAGCGAGGTAATCGTGGGTAAAATTGTAGCAATCGCCAACCAGAAAGGTGGGGTCGGCAAAACAACAACGTGCATTAACTTAGCGGCTTCGATGGCGGCAACAAAGCGCAAGGTTTTGGTGATCGATCTCGACCCGCAAGGTAATGCTACGATGGCCAGTGGCGTGGATAAGTATATGGTCGACGCCACCGCATACGATCTTTTGGTCGAAGATACACCGTTCGATCAAGTCGTTTGTACCCAAACAACAGGGAAGTATGATTTGATCGCGGCGAACGGAGACGTAACCGCGGCAGAAATCAAATTGATGGAAGTTTTCGCTCGTGAAGTGCGTCTAAAAAATGCATTGTCGTCAGTTCGCGATAACTATGATTTCATCTTTATTGATTGTCCTCCTTCTCTAAACCTTCTTACAATCAATGCGATGGCGGCAGCTGACTCTGTGCTGGTGCCGATGCAATGTGAATACTTTGCGTTAGAAGGTTTAACTGCTCTTATGGATACAATCAGCAAGTTAGCGGCTGTTGTGAATGAAAACCTCAAAATCGAAGGTTTATTGCGTACCATGTACGACCCACGCAACCGCTTATCGAATGAAGTATCCGATCAACTTAAAAAACACTTTGGGAATAAAGTTTACCGTACTGTCATTCCGCGTAATGTTCGTTTGGCTGAAGCACCAAGTCACGGTAAGCCAGCAATGTACTACGATAAGTACTCCGCAGGTGCCAAAGCGTATCTTGCTCTAGCGGGCGAAATGCTCCGCCGCGAAGAAATCCCAGTTTAACTCTAACCTAAGGAATTCAATCCCATGTCTAAGCGTGGTCTCGGAAAAGGACTGGATGCGTTATTGTCGACCAGTTCGTTTGCTCGTGAAAAACAGCATATTGCATCGCATAGCCAAGAATTATCGGCAGACGGTGAGTTAACCGATTTAGCGATTGGTCAATTGCAGCCGGGCGTATACCAACCGCGTAAAGATATGGCGCCTGAAGCGCTAGAAGAACTAGCGGCTTCGATTCAATCACAAGGCATTATTCAACCAATCGTGGTTCGCCAGGTCGAAAGTGGTCAGTTTGAGATCATCGCAGGTGAGCGCCGCTGGCGTGCTGCAAGGCAGGCGGGTTTAAAACGCGTGCCGTGTTTGGTGAAAAAAGTTGAAGATCGTGCCGCCATCGCCATGGCGTTGATTGAAAACATTCAACGTGAAGACTTGAATGTGATTGAGGAAGCCCAAGCGCTTGAACGTCTACAAGATGAATTCACGCTGACACATCAGCAAGTGGCCGATGTGATTGGTAAATCAAGAACGACGGTCAGTAACCTATTACGTCTGAATCAGTTGGAAGTTGATGTAAAAGGTCTGGTTGCAGATAAAAAATTGGAAATGGGTCATGCTCGAGCTCTGTTAGCGTTAGAAGGCGAACAGCAAGTCGAAGTAGCTCAACAAGTGGCTAAGAAGCAAATGACTGTTCGCCAAACCGAACAGTTAGTAAAAAAGTGCTTAGCCCCACAAAATGAGCAAAAAGGGCAACAAGAGGATACCGAAGCCGAGCAAATGTCGCATAAATTGAGTCAGCTGCTTGATGCAAAAGTTTCTCTTACCCGTTCTGCAAACGGAAAAGCGAAATTGACGATAAGTCTTGATGAGCCTCACAAATTGGACCAACTAATTGCCAAGCTTGAGGCCTAGATGAGATAATTGATTTAGGTCAATTAATCTAATTAATCGAATTTTGTGCGAAAGTTGTCGTTTTGTAAACAAAACTGTAAGTTTTTGATGCAATCGAATTGCTTTACGTTGAACTGAACGTATAATTTTCGCCAATTTCCCAGCACAGAGAGTTAAGTGCGAAGTGGATATTACTAGAGGTACGAATACATGGTAGCTGCGTTAGCTAGACCAGGACGAGAGCTCGCAAGGCAATTGTTAATGATCCAGTCTGGCGCGGTTATTTTTGTGGCAGCAGGAATGGCGGTAGCCATAAATCCTGACTGGGGATTTTCAGCGCTGATTGGCGGAGGCATTTTTGTTGTTGCCAATGCAGTATTCGCGCTGTGTGCTTTCATGTTTAGTGGAGCTCGCGCTGCCAAGCGCATCGCTGCTTCCTTCTATACGGGTGAAGTACTGAAAATTCTCATCACGGTTGCACTGTTCTATGTTGCCTACATGTATATGCAGGTGGAACTTGTTCCCCTCAAACTAACCTATTTGCTGGTACTAGGTATTAATATCTGTGCACCAGTGCTATTCATTAACAACAAAAAATAGGATGAGTTATGGCTGCGCCAGGTGAAGCGCTAACATCGTCCGGTTACATTGCCCACCACCTTTCTAACCTATCGCTATACAAGTTGGGTTTAGTAGGGTCGGAGACAAGTTTCTGGAACGTACATATCGATAGCCTGTTTTTTTCTTGGTTTACTGGTTTAATCTTCCTCGGAATTTTTTACAAAGTAGCAAAGAGAACAACAGCGGGTGTACCGGGTAAGCTTCAGTGTGCTGTAGAAATGATCGTTGAATTTGTCGCCGATAACGTCAAAGACACGTTCCATGGACGCAACCCACTGATCGCGCCTTTAGCACTGACTATCTTTTGTTGGGTATTTTTGATGAACGTGATGGACTTAGTTCCTATCGACTTCTTACCATACCCAGCAGAGCATTGGCTAGGTATTCCTTACCTTAAGGTTGTACCGTCTGCTGATGTGAATATCACCATGGCTATGGCTCTAGGCGTTTTTGCATTGATGATTTACTACAGCATCAAAGTAAAAGGTCTAGGTGGATTCGCAAAAGAACTTGCACTACATCCATTCAATCACCCACTGATGATTCCGTTTAACCTACTAATTGAAGTGGTATCGCTATTAGCGAAACCTCTATCACTTGGTATGCGTCTATTCGGTAACATGTTCGCGGGTGAGGTTGTATTCATTCTTTGTGCGGCAATGCTACCATGGTACTTACAATGGATGGGTTCACTACCGTGGGCAATCTTCCATATCTTGGTTATTACGATTCAAGCCTTCGTATTCATGATGTTGACAATTGTTTACCTGTCAATGGCACACGAAGATCCTGATCATTAATTTTTTTAAAGCTTTTTATTTGGGCACTAAGCCAACAACTATAAATTGGAGATAGTAATGGAAACTTTACTGAGCTTTTCTGCAATCGCCGTAGGTATTATCGTCGGTCTTGCTTCTCTTGGTACAGCGATTGGTTTCGCACTGCTAGGTGGTAAATTCCTAGAAGGTGCTGCACGTCAACCAGAAATGGCTCCTATGCTACAAGTTAAGATGTTCATCATCGCGGGTCTACTTGATGCGGTTCCAATGATCGGTATCGTAATCGCGCTACTATTCACTTTCGCAAACCCATTCGTTGGTCAACTAGGTTAATCACCTTTAACTCGGGACGGGCGATTATCGCTTGTCACTGATTAACACTAAGTCCAAATAGAGGGGTAGCTGTTGTGAACATAAACGCAACTCTGCTAGGTCAAGCAATCTCGTTCGCACTATTTGTGTGGTTCTGCATGAAGTATGTATGGCCACCATTGATGCAAGCGATCGAAGAGCGTCAGAAGAAAATTGCTGATGGTCTTCAAGCAGCAGAACGTGCTGCGAAAGACTTGGATCTAGCACAAGCCAACGCTTCTGATCAATTGAAAGAAGCGAAGCGCACAGCAACTGAGATCATCGAACAAGCGAACAAGCGTAAGTCTCAAATTCTTGATGAAGCTCGCGAGGAAGCTCAGGCAGAACGCCAGAAAATCCTAGCGCAAGCAGAAGCAGAACTTGAAGCTGAACGCAATCGTGCACGCGATGAGCTGCGCAAACAAGTTGCTACTCTGGCTGTAGCTGGTGCTGAGAAAATCCTTGAGCGTTCTATCGATAAAGATGCGCAAAAAGATATTCTCGACAACATTACTGCAAAACTTTAAGTCTGGGGGCGCATATGTCTGATTTGACTACTATCGCACGCCCCTATGCTAAAGCAGCCTTCGACTTTGCTTTAGAGAAAGACCAGTTGGACCAATGGGGCCAAATGTTATCTTTTGCTGCTGAAGTGGCCAAAAACGAACAAATGAACGAACTACTAACGGGTTCGGTTTCTGCTGACAAAATGGCAGAAATTTTTGTTGCAGTTTGCGGCGAACAAGTTGATGCGCACGGTCAAAACCTTTTGAAGGTAATGGCTGAGAATGGTCGTTTATCGGCCCTTCCTGATGTTTGTACGGAGTTTTTTACTCTGAAAAAAGAACATGAGAAAGAAATTGATGTTGAAGTAATTTCAGCAACAGAGCTTTCTGATGAACAACTTGCAAACATTGGCAGCAAACTTGAAAAGCGTCTTGAACGCAAAGTGAAGCTGAATTGCAGTGTAGATGAGACCCTACTTGGTGGGGTTATTATTCGAGCCGGAGACCTAGTCATCGATGACTCAGCGCGTGGTCGTTTGAACCGCCTGAGCGATGCATTGCAGTCTTAATGGGGATTGGAGCATGCAACTTAATTCCACGGAAATTAGCGATCTGATCAAACAACGTATCGAATCTTTCGAAGTTGTTAGTGAAGCTCGCAACGAGGGTACTATCGTATCGGTAAGCGATGGTATCATCCGCATCCACGGCCTAGCGGACGTGATGCAAGGTGAAATGATTGAATTACCGGGTGGCCGTTATGCACTGGCACTTAACCTTGAGCGTGACTCGGTTGGTGCGGTTGTAATGGGCCCATATGCTGACCTTAAGGAAGGCATGAAAGTTACAGGTACTGGCCGCATTCTTGAAGTGCCAGTTGGTCCAGAACTACTAGGCCGCGTAGTAAACACGCTGGGTGAGCCTATCGATGGTAAAGGTCCAATCGAAGCGAAAATGACTTCGCCTGTAGAAGTGATCGCACCAGGTGTAATCGACCGTAAATCGGTAGACCAACCTGTGCAAACTGGTTATAAGTCAGTTGACTCTATGATCCCAATCGGTCGTGGTCAGCGTGAGCTTATCATCGGTGACCGTCAGATTGGTAAAACAGCACTGGCGATCGACGCGATCATCAACCAGAAAGACTCTGGTATTTTCTCTATCTACGTAGCAATCGGTCAGAAAGCATCGACTATCGCTAACGTTGTTCGCAAACTAGAAGAGCACGGCGCACTACAAAACACTATCGTTGTAGTTGCATCAGCTTCTGAATCTGCAGCGCTTCAATACCTAGCGCCTTACGCAGGTTGTGCGATGGGTGAATACTTCCGCGATCGCGGTGAAGACGCACTGATTGTTTACGATGATCTATCTAAGCAAGCGGTAGCTTACCGTCAGATCTCTCTACTACTTAAACGTCCACCAGGCCGTGAGGCATTCCCAGGTGACGTATTCTACTTACACTCGCGTCTACTAGAGCGTGCAGCTCGTGTAAACGAAGAGTACGTAGAGCGTTTCACTAACGGTGAAGTGAAAGGTAAGACTGGTTCTTTGACTGCTCTTCCTATCATCGAAACTCAAGCAGGTGACGTTTCAGCATTCGTACCGACTAACGTAATCTCGATTACCGATGGTCAGATCTTCCTACAAACTGAGCTATTCAACGCTGGTGTTCGTCCTGCTGTTGACCCAGGTATCTCAGTATCTCGTGTAGGTGGTTCAGCTCAGACGAAAATCATCAAGAAACTATCAGGTGGTATCCGTACAGCACTAGCTGCATACCGTGAACTAGCGGCATTTGCTCAGTTCTCTTCTGACCTTGATGACGCAACGAAGAAACAGCTAGACCATGGTCAAAAAGTTACAGAACTAATGAAGCAGAAGCAGTATGCTCCAATGTCTGTATTTGACCAAGCTCTAACTATCTTCGCGGCAGAGCGCGGTTACCTTGATGATGTAGAACTTAACAAAGTTCTAGATTTCGAGGCGGCTCTACTATCGTACGCTCGCGGTCAATACGCTGAACTAGCAGCTGAGATCGACAAGTCTGGCGCTTACAACGATGAAATCGAAGCTCAGTTGAAGAAACTGACTGACGACTTCAAAGCAACCCAAACTTGGTAATTAGGTCGGTGGCAGTTTCTGCCACCAACTAACGGAGAGTAACGATGGCCGGCGCAAAAGAGATACGTAATAAAATCGGTAGTGTTAAAAGCACTCAGAAAATTACGAAAGCGATGGAAATGGTAGCAGCTTCAAAAATGCGTCGTTCTCAAGATGCAATGGAAGCTTCTCGTCCATACGCTGAAACAATGCGTAAAGTGATCGGTCATGTGGCTAACGCAAACCTAGAGTACCGTCATCCGTACCTAGAAGAGCGTGAAGCTAAACGTGTTGGTTACATCATCGTTTCGACAGACCGTGGTCTGTGTGGTGGTTTGAATATTAACGTGTTCAAAAAAGCCGTTACAGACATGCAAGCATGGAGAGAGAAAGGTGCTGAGATTGAGCTAGCCGTTGTTGGCTCAAAAGCAACAGCTTTCTTTAAACATGGTGGCGCAAAAGTTGCGGCACAGGTTTCTGGTCTTGGAGATAATCCAAGCCTACAAGACCTAATCGGCTCTGTTGGCGTAATGCTGAAGAAATACGATGAAGGTGAACTGGACCGTCTATATGTAGTATTCAACAAGTTTGTAAATACTATGGTTCAGCAACCAACGATCGATCAATTGCTACCTTTGCCTAAATCGGACAGCGAAGAGATGCAGCGTGAGCATTCATGGGACTACATCTATGAGCCTGAACCAAAACCTCTACTGGATACGCTATTAGTGCGTTACGTAGAGTCTCAGGTATACCAAGGTGTGGTTGAGAACCTTGCTTGTGAGCAAGCGGCTCGAATGATTGCGATGAAGGCTGCAACGGATAACGCAACCAGTTTGATTGACGATTTGGAACTTGTGTACAACAAAGCCCGTCAGGCTGCGATTACACAAGAACTATCAGAAATCGTTGGTGGTGCAGCTGCGGTTTAAGCTTAGGTAAAACGAAATAGTTTAGAGGATTAACGATGGCTACAGGTAAGATCGTACAGATCATCGGTGCGGTAGTCGACGTAGAGTTCCCACAGAGCAATGTACCTAGTGTATATGACGCTCTAAACGTAACGGACTCAAAAGAGCGTCTAGTTCTTGAAGTTCAACAACAGCTAGGCGGTGGCGTAGTTCGTTGTATCGTAATGGGTAGCTCTGATGGTTTACGTCGTGGAGTTGAAGTGGTTAACACTGGCGCTCCAATTTCAGTACCAGTAGGTACTAAAACTCTAGGTCGTATCATGAACGTCCTAGGTGACGCAATTGACGAGCGTGGTGAAGTGGGTGCGGAAGAGGTTTACTCTATCCACCGTAGTGCACCAAGCTACGAAGAGCAATCAAACGAAATTGCACTTCTAGAAACGGGCGTTAAAGTAATCGACCTAATTTGTCCATTCGCTAAGGGTGGTAAAATCGGTCTATTCGGTGGTGCAGGTGTAGGTAAGACCGTTAACATGATGGAACTTATCAACAACATCGCACTACAGCACTCAGGTCTATCAGTATTCGCTGGTGTTGGTGAGCGTACTCGTGAAGGTAACGATTTCTACTACGAGATGCAGGAAGCGGGCGTTGTAAACGTTGAGAAGCCTGAAGAATCAAAAGTAGCGATGGTTTACGGTCAGATGAACGAGCCACCAGGTAACCGTCTACGTGTTGCACTGACTGGTCTAACAATGGCAGAGCGTTTCCGTGACGAAGGTCGTGACGTACTACTGTTCATTGATAACATCTACCGTTACACACTTGCAGGTACAGAGGTATCAGCACTACTAGGTCGTATGCCTTCTGCGGTAGGTTACCAGCCAACTCTTGCAGAAGAGATGGGTGTACTTCAGGAGCGTATCACGTCAACGAAATCAGGTTCTATCACGTCTGTACAGGCGGTATACGTACCAGCGGATGACTTGACTGACCCGTCTCCAGCAACAACGTTCGCGCACTTGGATGCAACGGTTGTACTTAACCGTAACATCGCTGCAATGGGTCTATACCCTGCGATCGACCCGCTAGATTCAACATCTCGTATGCTTGATCCACTAGTCGTTGGTCAAGATCACTACGAAGTTGCTCGTGGTGTTCAGCAGACTCTTCAGCGCTACAAAGAGCTGAAAGATATCATTGCTATCCTAGGTATGGACGAGCTATCTGAAGAAGATAAGCAAGTTGTATCTCGTGCACGTAAGATTGAGCGTTTCCTAACTCAGCCTTACCACGTAGCAGAAGTATTTACAGGTGACCCTGGTATTTACGTACCTCTAAAAGAGACTCTACGTGGCTTTAAAGGTCTACTAGCTGGTGAATACGACGACATTCCTGAGCAGGCATTTATGTACTGCGGTAGCATCGACGATGCTATTGAGAATGCGAAGAAGCTATAAGGCTAACTAGGAGGCGATATGGCAGCAATAACCTTTCACCTAGACGTAGTAAGCGCTGAGAAGAAAATCTTCTCTGGTCGTGTTGAAACGTTTCAGGTGACCGGTAGCGAAGGTGAACTTGGTATTTTCCATGGTCACACACCGCTGCTGACCGCTATCAAGCCTGGTATGGTGCGTATTGTGAAACAGCACGGCCACGAAGAAATTATTTATGTTTCTGGTGGTATGGTAGAGATTCAGCCTGGTACAGCGACTGTACTAGCTGATACAGCTATCCGTGGTGAAGAGCTAGACGCAGCGAAGGCAGAAGAAGCCAAACGCCGCGCTGAGGAGCAAATCCAGAATCAGCATGGTGACATGGACTTCGCACAAGCGGCCAGTGAACTGGCTAAAGCCATTGCTCAGCTACGAGTTATCGAGCTGACAAAAAAGCGTCGCTAAGCTCAATTAGCAACGTTGCATGAAAAAAGGCGGCCAATTGGTCGCCTTTTTGATTAATTTTAGTTGGAAATTTACCTTACTCCATTAACTATTTTAAAAGAGCTGTTTAAAATAACGGCCAATTAACATAAAACGTCAATAGGTTATCAATGAAATTCAGTGCTGTGATTCTTGCAGCGGGTAAAGGTACCCGTATGCATTCGAACATGCCTAAAGTGCTACACACTTTGGCAGGCAAGCCAATGGCAAAACATGTGATTGATACATGTACAGGTCTAGGTGCACAAAATATCCACTTGGTCTTTGGTCACGGTGGTGATCAAATGCAAACCACTCTTGCAGAAGAGCCTGTAAATTGGGTGCTTCAAGCGGAGCAGTTAGGGACTGGTCATGCGGTTGATCAAGCATCTCCTCGCTTTGAAGACGATGAAAAAATCCTCGTGCTTTACGGTGATGTTCCACTGATTTCAGCTGAAACGATTGAAAACCTATTAGATGCACAGCCAACTGGCGGTATTGCTCTGCTCACCGTTATGCTTGATAACCCGACAGGCTACGGTCGTATTATCCGTAAGAATGGTCCTGTTGTTGCGATCGTTGAGCAAAAAGATGCAACAGAAGAACAAAAACAAATTAAAGAGATCAACACTGGCGTGATGGTTGCGACTGGTGGGGATCTTAAGCGTTGGTTGTCTGGCTTAAACAACAACAACGCACAAGGCGAATACTACCTAACTGACGTTATTGCAGCTGCACACGATGAAGGTCGTGCCGTTGAGGCAGTACACCCAGTCAATGCCATTGAGGTGGAAGGGGTCAATGACCGCGCGCAGCTTGCTCGTCTAGAGCGTGCTTTCCAGTCAATGCAAGCTCAGAAGCTGCTAGAGCAAGGTGTCATGCTACGCGATCCAGCACGCTTTGATTTGCGTGGTGAGTTACAGTGCGGTATGGACTGTGAAATCGACGTGAATGTTATCATCGAAGGTAATGTTTCACTGGGTGATAACGTGGTTATCGGTGCGGGTTGTGTACTGAAAGATTGTGAAATCGACGACAACACCATCGTTCGCCCTTACAGTGTGATTGAAGGTGCAACGGTTGGTGAAGAATGTACGGTTGGTCCATTTACTCGCCTTCGTCCTGGTGCTGAAATGCGTAACGATTCCCATGTGGGTAACTTCGTTGAAGTGAAAAATGCGCGCATCGGAGAAGGTTCAAAAGCGAACCACCTAACTTACTTAGGTGATGCAGAGATCGGTCAACGTACTAACATCGGTGCAGGTACGATCACTTGTAACTACGATGGTGCGAACAAGTTTAAAACCATCATCGGTAATGATGTTTTTGTTGGTTCTGATAGCCAGCTGGTGGCGCCTGTCACTATCGCTGATGGCGCAACCATCGGTGCAGGCACGACACTAACAAAAGATGTTGAAGAAGGTGAGTTAGTAATTACTCGCGTCAAAGAGCGCAAAATTACTGGCTGGCAGCGTCCTGTAAAACAGAAATAAGCATTACCTACACTCTGTCAAAGCCGCTCAACAAGAGCGGCTTTGTTGTTTCTAGCTAAGGCTTCATCGCTAGTAGCTAGGAATGGCAATACGTTTTTCGAGCCAACGAACGGCTTGAGATACAAATAGGATGAGCAACAAGTACTCCAAAACGAGGAAGGTATAAATCTCTAAGGGTAAGTACTCATTCACCACCAGCTCATTAGCACGGCGAGTGAGATCGCTTAAACCAATCACGCTGACTAAAGAACTCATCTTGAGAATGTAGACAAATTGATTACCCAGTGGTGGGAGAATTTGCCGAAACGCTTGGGGAAGAATTACCAAGCGCATCTTTTGCCAATAGCTTAAGCCCAAAGATTCAGCCGCTTCATGCTGGCCACGGCTGATAGCTTGTATTCCACCGCGAAATACTTCCGCCATAAACGCGCTCTCAGCGATAGTCAGTGCAATAACACCCGCCCAAAAGTGATTGAGTGAGACATCCAATAGCGTAGGCATGCCGTAATACACCCAAAGTAGTAAGACTAAAACTGGCACTGAACGGATCACCTCGACATAAATACGGTTTATCCACTTCAGAGAGGCTGAGTCCGACAGAGCGGGTAACGCAACGATCAGGCCCAAGCTCATCGCAAATAACATACTGAGGAGTGATACCTGAATGGTGTCATTAAACCCAGCGATTAAAAACTTTAGATTGGTGAGTCCTTGATCCGTCGAAGGGTCAAGTACATACCAGCCCCATTGATAATCTGAACAACCAGTGAGTAATAGCAGTGAAAACAGCCATAGAGTTCGAAACGTCACATTTACTCCCTGAATTAACTAAAAAACTTCCTTTGTTGCTGCTATGTTATCAGTAGAGCTCTAATAAAGGTTAATTATTAAACCGTATAAGGTCATTATTTTTAAGGGAATAAAAATGAGAAAGATTTTACTAGTGCTAGGAATGTGTTTGCTTGCTGCGACTCAAGTCGCTCACGCTGAAAGCCGTCTTCAATCCATTTTAGACAATGGCGTACTCCGAGTTGGAACGACGGGAGATTGGAATCCGATGACGATGAAAGACCCTGCGACAAACAGTTATCGTGGCTTCGATATCGATGTAACAACAGAACTTGCTAAAGATCTCGGTGTAAAAGTGGAGTATGTGCCCACGGATTGGAAGACGCTAGTTAATGGCATTACCGCCAACAAATACGATATTACTGGCAGCGCATCTCTGAACATGTCTCGCGCGAAAGTAGCTGGATATAGCCAGCCATATTTCTACCTTGCCTTTGTACCTGTGGTGCAAAAGAAAGATCTCGCCAAATTCTCTGATTGGGCGGATTTTAATAAACCAGAAGTAAAAGTCGCGGCGACGTTAGGTACGGTACAAGAAAAAATGGTGAAAGAGTTCTTCCCGTCTGCTCAGCATATTGTTATTGAAGCGCCAGCGCGCGACTTCCAAGAACTACTATCTCGCAGGGCCGATGTATCGGTGACGTCCAATGTGGAAGCAGCGACGTTGGTGGATAAGTTTAAACAATTGGCGATAGTGCCAGTGACCGCACCGCGTAAACCAACCCCAATTGCTATGTTGTTGCCGCAAGACGATCAAGTATGGATTAATTACATCAATCACTGGGTAGAGTTGAAAAAGACTCAAGGCTTTTTTAAGCAGACTGCCAAGAAATGGGGGTTGAAAAGCTTATAAACAGAAAGAGCCGCATTGCGCGGCTCTTTTTATTATCTGAACGATTAAAGTTCGTCTTCACTCACGACTCGGGCGTTGTCAGGAGTCGTAAAGTGCTTGGATAATTCGCGATTCGACAGAATGTATCCCATCCACAGCCCACCCATACAGATGATGATTGCGATGCCAGTAACCATCTGAGCTTGGCTTGCCATTGCGGCTACCAATGCACTTGAGAAGCTACTTACACAGATTTGCAGGCTGTTTTGCAGACCTGCTGCTGTTGCAGGGCTCTGTTGTGCGCTGGCCAATGCACGGTTTACCACGATTGGGTACAGCGCGCCGTTAGCAACGGCAATCAAACAGAATGGCGCAAGAATAGGCCAAATCGATGACAGATCCCACTGTGAAGCAATGAAAATCATTAATGCCGCGACACTAAATAGGCCAATCAGTTGGCGCAGAACCTTTTCATCACCAAATTTTCGAACGCCTACTTTACCTAAGTAGCCACCAGCCATAAACGCGATGGTTTGTGGGATAAAGCTCAAACCAATATCTTTTGCTTCGTAGCCCAGTTGCGCCATGATTTCTGGCATCCCAGTTAGGTAAGCAAAGAATGCAGCTGAAGCCGTCGCAAACATAAACACGTTGCCAAGGTATTTTTTAGAACTCAGCAGCGCTTTGATGTCGGCAGACATACTGGTTTGTTTGATTTCTGCTTTCTCGTCTTTTTGTGCCATGGTCGCAAAGACCAAAAAGACACCAACCAGTGTTAGCGTAATAAAGATACTGTGCCAGCCGAAGTTATCTGCCAACACTACCCCTAATTGAGGTGCTAGTGCTGGTGATAGCGCGACGAGTGGCATGATTGTCGCAAAAATTTGTTGGCTACTGCTTGAGTAGCGTTTAATGACCATAGCCTGCCAGATCACGGCTGGTGCACACACACCGATAGCTTGGATAAAGCGCAGTGTGAGTAGTTGCCATACTTGATCACAGAAAGCCAAACCGAATGACGCGATAGTAAATAGCACCAACCCGGCTGCGAGTGTATTACGATGGCCAAATTTATCGGATGCCAATCCCCACATTAGCTGGCCAATCGCCATACCAACGAGGAATACCGTTAAAGAGAGCGCAATTTGCTCAGGGCCTGTTGCAAAGTCGATTTCCATCGCTTTGAATGCTGGCAGATACATATCGGTAGCAACGAAGCCAAGCATCGATAATGCTGCCAGATAAATGAGCTGTAGTTTTGAGATTTTCATGATTCAACCAGTCAAATTATTTAATCATTTTTTAATCAACATCAGTTGGCGCCAACCCTGATTTATTTACCTTATTATTCTATTTTTCGATTTTGAGAAAATAAAACGCTAAAATTGTTGGTTATCAATCAAATTTTTTGAAAGGTTAAATCATGTTCTCTAAAGCGTCTTTGGAAATGCTGGATACGGTTGCCCGTTTAGGCAGTTTCACCGCTGCGGCTGAGGTATTGCATAAAGTCCCCTCAGCCATCAGCTATGGAGTAAGGCAGGTCGAGCAAGATTTAGATGTGGTGCTGTTTCGACGTTTACCAAGGAAAGTCGAGCTAACTCCAGCGGGTGAACTTTTTATGGCCGAGGCGCGCTCTTTGCTGCGTCAAATGGAAGAGGTGAAAGCACAAACGCGGCGAGCGGCTCAAGGATGGAAAAGCACGTTAAAGCTGACCTTAGATAACGTGGTGAAGTTAGAAAAACTCAAACCTTTGGTGGAAGATTTCTATCGCGAGTTTGAATTTGCTGAATTGCAGATCAATATGGAGGTCTTCAATGGTTCTTGGGAAGCCATAGCACAAGGTCGAGCCGACATTGTCGTTGGCGCGACATCTGCGGTTCCCGTTGGGGGAGATTTTGAAGTCAAAGATATGGGCGTATTAGATTGGGCATTTGTAATGTCACCCGCTCATCCTTGCGTTCGACAACAAGTGCTTACTGAAGCGTTTGTGAGTCAATTTCCGGCGATCTGTCTTGATGATACTTCGAACGTGCTGCCAAAACGCCATACTGGCCATTATCCGCAACAGCGCCGATTATTATTGCCCAATTGGTATAGTGCGATTGAATGTTTAAAAAATGGGGTGGGCGTGGGTTACATGCCACGTCATATTGCAACACCCTTAATCAATGATGGTGTGCTGGTGGAGAAGGTCATGCCGGATGATAAACCGCTCAGTCACTGCTGCTTAGTATGGCGCAAAGATGATAATCATAAATTGATCCAGTGGATGGTGGACTATCTTGGGTCGCCTAATCAGCTACATAAAGATTGGTTACAGTCATAAAAAACACCTCGCATTAGCGAGGTGTTTTCATTGATATGTTTAAAATGTGGCGTTTTATGACAAGAAAAACTTATACGATGGGTTGTCTGTCTCGTCTTTGCATTGATAGCCAAGTTCACGTAAATGTGCAGAAAACTGAGCTAAATCGCTTTCATCTAACTCGAAACCACATAAAACACGTCCGTAGTCAGCGCCGTGGTTACGGTAGTTGAACAAGCTGATATTCCAATGAGTACCGAGTGTGCTTAAGAACTTGAGTAGCGCTCCCGGATATTCTGGGAATTCAAAGCTGTAGAGGCGCTCTTTAAGCGGCTTAGACGGCTTACCACCAATCATGTAGCGCACGTGCAGCTTCGCCATTTCATCATCAGACAAATCAACCACTGGGTAGCCACCATCACGTAAGTCGTGAATGATATGTTCTAGCTCTTCCTGACCGCCTTGCAAACGCACACCGACAAAGATATTTGCCAATGCGTCATCGTTGTAGCGGTAGTTAAACTCCGTTACGGCGCGGCCGCCAATGAGGTTACAGAACTCAAAGAAGGCACCTTGACGCTCAGGAATGGTGACGGCAAGCAAACCTTCACGTTTCTCACCAAGCTCGCAACGCTCAGAAACATAACGTAAGCCATGGAAGTTAGTGTTGGCACCAGACAGCACAGTACCTAAATTCTTACCTTGCAGTTTGTTTTGCTCAGCAAACTTCTTCAAACCCGCCAGAGCAAGCGCGCCAGAAGGCTCTGCAATCGCACGGGTGTCTTCAAAGATGTCTTTTACTGCTGCGCAGATTTCATCGCTAGAGACGGCAATATGGCCATCAATGTACTTTTGGCATAGACGGAAAGTCTCTTCGCCAATGCGTTTTACAGCGACGCCATCGGCAAACATGCTGACTTGGTCTAGTACTACTGGCTCACCAGCATCCAAAGCAGCTTTGAGGCATGACGAATCTTCTGGCTCAACTGCAATCACTTTGATTTCTGGCATGAGCTGCTTCACAAGTACCGCAACACCCGCAGCCAAACCGCCACCACCGACAGGGACGAAAATGTAATCAAGGTGACCATTTTGCTGCAGCATTTCCATGCCGATGGTGCCTTGACCTGCAATCACCAGTGGGTGATCGAAAGGAGGGACAAATGTGTACCCATGCAGATCAGAAAGGCGTTCCGCTTCCGCTTTTGCCTCATCAAAGTTGCTGCCGTGCAGCACTACATTGCCACCGAAGCCACGTACCGCATCGACTTTGATGTCTGGTGTGGTTTTAGGCATCACGATGGTGGTTTTGATGCCTAGCTTAGTACCAGAGAGCGCCATGCCTTGAGCGTGGTTACCTGCCGATGCTGCAATGACACCAGCGGCTTTTTGTGCTTCAGATAAACTCGCCACCATGTTGTATGCACCGCGCAATTTGAACGAGTGTACGGGTTGGCGATCTTCACGCTTGATCTGCACGTTATTCCCGATACGTGCAGATAAACGAGGCATTTCTTGCAGTGGCGTCACTGTTGCTACTTCATAAACAGGTGCGCGAAGGATTTGGCGCAGATAATCTGCGCCAGTTTGGTTCACTTGTTTTTCGGGTTGAGCTTCCATCATTGCTAGCCCTCTAGCTTCGACTTGTCTCGTACTGCACCCTTGTCAGCACTGGTTGCCATACTCGCGTACGCTTTGAGTGCAAATGAAACTTCACGTTGGCGGTCAACTGGTTTCCAGCCTAGTTCGTCTTGTTTTGCACGGCGCTCAGCAAGTTCTTGTTCAGACACTTGGAGTGAAATTGAACGGTTTGGAATATCAATTGCGATTATATCGCCTTCTTTTACCAGGCCAATTGCACCGCCGTTTGCTGCTTCAGGAGAGGCGTGGCCGATAGAAAGACCTGATGTGCCGCCAGAGAAACGGCCGTCAGTCAGAAGTGCACACTCTTTGCCAAGGCCCATCGATTTTAGATAAGTGGTTGGGTAAAGCATTTCTTGCATGCCCGGACCACCTTTAGGGCCTTCGTAACGGATAACAACCACGTCGCCAGCTTTTACTTTGCCGCCTAAGATGCCTTCTACGGCGTCTTCTTGGCTTTCGAAAACTACGGCTGGGCCAGTGAATTTATGAATGCTCTCATCCACACCAGCAGTCTTAACGATACAACCATCTAATGCGATGTTGCCTGATAGAACGGCTAGGCCACCTTCTTGGCTAAAGGCATGATCGATAGTACGAATACAGCCTTCCGCACGGTCGTCATCAAGGCGATCCCAGCGGCAATCTTGTGAGAACGCTTGAGTAGTACGAATTCCCGCAGGACCTGCGCGGTAGAACTTAAGTACTTCTTCGTCTTCAGTTTGGATGATGTCGTATTTCGCCAGCTGCTCTTTCATCGAAAGGCCAAGCACGGTGCGCGCATCATTGTGTAGAAGACCTGCACGATCTAACTCACCAAGAATTGCCATGACGCCACCAGCGCGGTGTACGTCTTCCATGTGATATTTCTGGGTAGATGGTGCCACTTTACATAGGTGTGGTACTTGGCGTGATAGGCGATCGATATCTTCCATATCGAAATCCACTTCACCTTCTTGCGCTGCAGCCAACAGGTGCAAAATGGTGTTGGTTGAGCCACCCATTGCAATATCCAGTGCCATCGCATTTTCGAACGCATCAAACGTAGCGATGTTGCGTGGCAGTGCTGATTCGTCATCTTGCTCGTAGTAACGACGAGTCAGTTCAACGATACGACGACCTGCATTAAGGAACAGTTGTTCACGGTCAGCGTGCGTTGCCAGCATAGAACCGTTACCTGGTTGAGAAAGACCCAGTGCTTCCGTTAGACAGTTCATTGAGTTTGCAGTGAACATGCCTGAACACGATCCACACGTTGGACATGCGCTGCGTTCGATCTGCTCGCTTTGCTCATCAGACACTTTTGGATCCGCGCCTTGGATCATCGCATCTACAAGGTCTAGTTTGATGATCTGATCAGAAAGCTTGGTTTTACCCGCTTCCATTGGACCACCAGAAACAAAGATAACCGGGATGTTGAGACGCATAGATGCCATCAACATTCCCGGAGTGATTTTGTCACAGTTAGAGATACATACCATGGCATCGGCACAGTGCGCGTTGACCATGTACTCCACAGAGTCTGCGATCAGTTCGCGTGAAGGCAGTGAGTACAGCATGCCGCCGTGACCCATTGCGATACCATCATCAACCGCGATGGTGTTGAATTCTTTTGCGATGCCGCCGGCTTTTTCGATTTCACGCGCTACAAGCTGGCCCATGTCTTTCAGGTGTACGTGACCCGGAACAAATTGAGTAAACGAGTTTACAACGGCGATGATTGGTTTACCGAAGTCTTCTTCTTTCACACCCGTTGCACGCCACAGTGCTCGTGCACCCGCCATGTTACGACCATGTGTGGTGGTAGCTGATCTATATTTTGGCATTTCCTAATCCTTCTTACTTCTGTTCTGGGTACACATAGTCTAACCAGCCCCACTTATCTTCCGTGGTGCCGTCAAATAGGCCAAAGTAGGCTGCTTGTAGTTCTTTAGTGATTGGGCCGCGTTTACCTGTACCTACTTCAATTTTGTCGATGGTTGCCACTGGTACAATCTCAGCCGCAGTACCTGTCATGAAGACTTCATCGGCAAGGTAAAGGGCTTCACGAGCAATGTTCGCCTCACGTACTTTGTAGCCTTTATCGCGTGCAATTGTCATGATCGAGTCACGAGTGATGCCCGGTAGAATCGCGCTAGTTGCTGGTGGTGTAGTGATTACGCCATCTTTGATAACGAAGATGTTTTCACCAGCCCCTTCCGATAGGTAACCATCTACGCTTAGCGCAATACCTTCGTCGTAACCGTGACGACGCGCTTCACCACCAACCAGTAGTGAAGATAGGTAGTTACCGCCTGCTTTAGCCGCAGTTGGGATGGTGTTTGGCGCAGCGCGATTCCAGCTTGAAATCATCGCATCGACACCTTTTTCTAGCGCTTCTTCGCCTAAGTAAGAGCCCCAAGGAAATGCTGCAATGATTAGATCCATCTCAGTGCCAACTGGTGGACATACGCCTAAGCCAACATTCCCGACAAAACCCAATGGACGAATGTAAGCGCTGTCGAGTTTGTTTTGGCGCAGTGTTTCGCGGGTCGCTTCCATGATTTCTTCTACAGAGAAAGGGATCGGAAAGCGGTAAATCTTGGCAGAATCTTTTAGACGTTGTGCATGCTCACGGTGACGGAAGACAATTGGGCCTTTTGGTGTGTTGTAACAGCGCACGCCTTCAAACACGGATGTACCATAGTGCATTGCGTGAGTCAGAACGTGAACGTTCGCCTCTGCCCATGGAACCATCTCACCATTAAACCAAATGAAATCTGCAGTTTTCGTTGCCATTTGTTGCCTTCCTTATGCACTTACGTGTTGTTGTAAGTTGTGATTTGGCAGTTCATCGTTGCGGATTTTTAGCACCTCAACCTTACGAACGTCCCACAACTTCTCTATTTGATTGATCAAAAACGAGATTGGTCGATCGCTGTCGACGATGATCTCGACGCTGGCTACTTTGCTTTCGTGGTTTTGCGTAGCAGCGACTTGTTTGATCACGAAACCTCGGTGACGAATCACACGTAGAACGCGCTCCAACAGTACCGGTTTGTCATCGGCTTTGATGTCGAGTAAATATCTGTCCATGCGATTGTCTCCTATGTATTTTCCAACATATCACTGTTTGATGCGCCAGGTGGCACCAATGGCCACACGTTTTCTTCTTCATCAATCAAAACGTGAAGCATGTAAGAAGTTTCACTCGCTAGCATCTCTTTGAGAGCAGGTTCGACTTCTTCTTTCTTGGTGATGGTTTTGCCCGGGATATCGAATGCTTTTGCTAACATCACGAAATCTGGGTTGTCATCAAGAATGGTTTCACTGTGGCGACCGTCAAAGAACAATGACTGCCATTGGCGAACCATGCCAAGACGTTGGTTATTAAGAAGGACAATCTTCACTGGAATCTGCCGACGCTTCAGCGTGCCCAATTCCTGAACGTTCATCATAAATGAACCGTCACCTGTAATAAGGATAGACTGATCATCAGGACGTGCGACTGCAGCGCCCATCGCTGCTGGCAAGCCAAAGCCCATGGTGCCAAGACCAGCAGAAGTGATGAAATTTTGTGGTTCGCGTGGCTGGATATGTTGCGCTGCCCACATCTGGTGTTGACCGACGTCGGTCGAGACAATTGAGCTATCTGGCATCATGTCAGACAGTTGTTTAAGCAATAGCGGTGCGTAGATTAACTCGCCCGGGTGGTCGTAACGCCACTTAAAGCCGCTGCGCAGACTTTCACTGTGATGAACCCACGGTGAAATATCTTGAGTCAGCTCTAGCTGAGGAAGAATGGTGTTGATGTCGCCACGTAATGGTGCGTTGGCGTGGCGCAGTTTATGAATCTCCGCAGCATCAATGTCGATATGAATCACTTTCGCATTTGGTGCAAACGTGTCGAGCTTACCCGTCACACGGTCATCAAAACGCGCGCCAACCACAATCAATAGATCGGCTTCTTGAACCACTAGGTTGGCGGCTTTGGTGCCGTGCATACCCAACATACCAAGATAGTGAGGATCATGGCGTTCAATGGTACCGAGACCTTTTAATGTGCTAACTGCAGGCATTGGGTTTAAGCGAAGAAATTCGCGTACTGCATCGGTTGCTTTCGCAAGTTGCACGCCACCACCAACATACAACACTGGGCGAGTAGATGCTGCCAGCACATCTTGCGCACGTTTGATATCTTCAGCGCTGACATCTTCGATTGCTGGTGCTATGTATGGAGGAAGAAGGTCTGTGGGTGCTTGAGCAAGTTGAACATCTTTGGCGATATCGACAATGACAGGACCCGGACGACCGGTTTTTGCGACTTCAAAGGCTTCGGCAAGTGTCGGAGCTAGATCTTCAATTTCGGTCACGAGATAGCTGTGCTTAGTACAGGCTAGGGACATTCCGATCACATCCATTTCTTGGAATGCATCGGTACCGATATGAGAGCTAGCTACCTGGCCTGTGATGGCAACTAGAGGTACGGAGTCAAGGAAAGCGTCGGCAAGGCCGGTAACAAGGTTAGTGGCTCCTGGGCCGGAAGTTGCCATGCACACAGCAACGTCTTGAGTGGAACGAGCCATCCCGATAGCTGCCATAGCGGCCCCTTGCTCGTGACGGCATAGGATGTGTTCCACCCCACCGTCATACAAAGCATCATAGATTGGCATGATGGCCCCGCCGGGGTAGCCAAAAACGGTTTCGATGCCTTGCTGTCTTAAAGCGGCTACGACAAGTTGTGCACCAGTCATCGTAAACCTCCTTTGCTACGTTGTGGCTCGTAGCGATTGCCATATTTATTGCACTTCATGTGCACTCCCATTCTTCCCGTTAAACTGTCCGAGGGTTAGACAGATGACAACTTGTAGTTGTAAAAAAACCCCCGGACTTTTCAGTGCGGGGGTTTTCTGTAATTTGTGGTTACCTTTCGCCCACAATACCCCGCGCGGTGCCAATAATGACCACGATAATCAGGGCTAGCAGTGCGTTGATATGAGCGAAAAGGTTCATCTGTCTGTCGTTCTTTTTTCGTTAAAAAATGTTGTGTAATGTTCTACGAAATTGTTTGCGTCATTAGTGGTATCACACAATTCCGCTGCATGACAAGCAAAAAGTCATTCTTTTTTCACATTAACTCTCAATTGGGACGCGGTATATAACATAACCAACTAGATAAAACATTTGTTTACAGAGTGTTCAAAAAAATTGAGGAACGTATGGGGCTGGCAATCATTCATAGTCGAGCAAGCGTCGGGGTGCAAGCGCCATCGGTTAGTGTAGAAGTTCATATCAGCAACGGCATGCCAGGGTTTACCTTAGTAGGCTTGCCAGAGACAACGGTAAAAGAGTCCAAAGATCGCGTACGCAGTGCGATCATTAATTCTAACTTTCAATTTCCTGCTAAGCGGATCACCGTGAACTTGGCTCCGGCAGATCTACCCAAGGAGGGAGGACGTTTTGATCTTCCTATTGCATTGGGAATTTTGGCCGCTTCGGAGCAAATCGCGACAGATAAGCTCAAAAACTACGAATTTGTGGGTGAGTTAGCACTATCTGGTGGTCTGAGACCTGTAAAAGGTGTGCTGCCTGCTGCGCTGGAAGCCAGTAAGATTCAACGTCATTTGGTCGTCCCACATGTGAATGGCGATCAGGCGGCGCTGGTGGGGAAGGAACAACATAAATCGGCCCAATCATTACTGGAAGTATGTGCCGAGCTTTGTGGTCAACATCGACTGAATCTTTTTCAAACGCCTAAGCGAAAAACGATCGAAAAACATGGTCGAGACTTACAAGATATTATTGGCCAACAACAAGGTAAGCGAGCACTGGAGATTGCTGCCGCTGGAAACCACAACTTACTTTTCCTTGGCCCGCCAGGTACTGGAAAAACGATGTTGGCTTCGCGTTTGTGTGACTTATTACCGGAAATGAGTGACGAAGAAGCAATGGAAACCGCTTCGGTGGCATCGTTGACTCAGAGTGAAATTAATGAGCATAACTGGAAGTCGCGTCCGTTTCGTTCTCCGCATCATTCAAGTTCAATGGCGGCATTAGTCGGCGGTGGTTCGGTACCCAGACCAGGGGAGATCTCTTTAGCCCACAACGGGTTATTGTTTCTCGATGAAATGCCCGAATTTGATCGTAAAGTTCTGGACTCGTTACGCGAACCGCTCGAATCTGGCGAG
>NZ_JADDYH010000030.1:58499-82499 GCF_015163595.1 Vibrio sp. OPT41
ATCATTATCTCTCGAGCGCAAGGTAAAACACGCTTTCCGGCTCGTTTCCAATTAGTTGGAGCATTGAACCCAAGCCCGACAGGATATTACGAAGGCAATCAAGCGCGCACCAATCCACAAGCTATTTTGCGCTACCTTGGTCGATTATCTGGACCACTGTTAGATCGCTTTGATATGTCTTTAGAAATCCCAGCTTTGCCCAAAGGGACATTAGCAGAAGGAGGTGATCGCGGTGAGCCGACTGCTATCGTAAAAGCGCGTGTGAGCCATGCGCGTAACAATATGCTAAACCGCAGTGGTAAGGTCAATGCACTGCTAGGTAGTCGAGAAATTGAGGCATTTTGTCCCTTGCATAAGAGTGATGCTGAGTTTCTTGAAACCGCTTTGCATCGTTTAGGGCTTTCGATTCGTGCGTATCATCGTATTATCAAAGTGGCGCGAACAATCGCCGATCTGGATGGGGCGGAGCAAATTGAACGAACGCACTTGGCCGAGGCACTTGGGTATCGAGCGATGGACCGTTTACTGAAACAGCTTACGGCGCAAGCGGTATAGACAGCAAAGTGTCATCGCAACAAGTGTTGTAAGCCCCTTGTTGCGATGAAGGGCGTTAGAAGGTGTAGTTGAGACCAAGCGACAATAGGTACTCTTTCTCCTCATAAAACGTGATATTCGAGTCAGTTTGGCTATAGCCGGCTAAAGAAATGAACGACCAGTCTTGCCAGTCAAATACGTTTTGATATTCGTAGGCCGCAAATAGGCTGATGGTGTCGTCATTTCGTGTTTTAGCAAAAGTTTGGCTAGCTCCTTGATAGTCTTTCCATGCATAACCCGCGGTGAGAGCCAATCGATGGCGATTGATAAATTTAAACCAGCTGATGTCAAACCCGTATGAATCAAATGATTCCGCCTTACCGTCGGCATCTTGATTGATGTAGGTGAAAGCGGGTTGCAACATAGACGTTTGGTTGAGTGGAATGCGATAGTCGCCTTTGACATAGTAAAGGTTAGCATCGCGAGCAAGTGAGCGGTCTGTCACTTCCTCCTGCTCGATGTCTTTATCAGCATAAGCAAGATCAAGGTTGAAGTTCCTATCAATTAACCCTTTGATCTGAAAGCGATATGCATTGCCGTCAACATCCGTCTCTTTACGTGCGGTTCCTACTTGATAAGGGTTGCGCCAAGTTTCGCCTTTGAGTACCGTCGGCAGATAGGAAACATCGAGCACGGTGCCAGATTGTAGCTCGTGTTGATAGCCCAACTGAAAAGCGAGTGTACCTACCGCGACATCTGAGCGTGTGGTACCGGCGTAAACTTGGTGGTTGAGTCGGCTACCAAAGGTGTATGTCACACTCCCTAGCGGTGCAGCGATAACAGAACTGTCACTATCGGCACGCTTATCGAGAGAATCGATGGTGTTACTATTTTCTGTATTGAAATTGGATTCTGATGATATGAATCCGGCATTCAGCGAAATTTCACCGCCAAAACCTGCGGTTTCAGCGAGTTGAGCCTGAGCAGAACTGACGACAAAGGCCAAAGGCAAGAGAAGTAGCCTTGGTTTCATTCGTTATCTCCTTGTTGTCGAATGAATGGTGCACATATTGGTTGCGGTAACAAATCTGACCATTTCCACGCATGTTCCAATGTGGCAAAGGCGCAGTATAATTACACGCTGTTTTATTCTTCACACATTATCACTGTTGTTTGACTATCATGTTGGCATATTTGTTATTTTTTTTTAACGCTTCTTTTGTGATTCTCAATTCTGCGGTTTGTTCACTCGCAATTTGTGTTATCGCTGTATTTAAAATATTGCTTCCTGGCGTAAAGCTAAAAGCACTAGCGACCGTTTGTGCCAATAAGGTGATGTGGTTATGGGCTACCGTTAATGCGTGCATTCTGGCGGTATCTAACCGTGTTGAGTGGGATGTTCAGGGCGGTGAAGCGCTTAAAAAAGACGGGTGGTATCTGCTGATCAGTAACCATCTCAGTTGGACAGATATTGTTGTGCTTTGCTGCGTGTTTAAAGACCGTATTCCCATGCCGAAGTTTTTCCTCAAGCAACAACTGCTGTATGTGCCTTTCATCGGGATGGCGTGTTGGGCGCTCGATATGCCATTTATGCGTCGCTATTCGCGAGAGTATCTGATCCGCAACCCTCATAAGCGAGGTAAAGATTTAGAGACGACACGTCGCTCGTGCGCTAAATTCAAATACACTCCAACCACAGTGGTTAACTATGTCGAAGGAACCCGATTTACCGAAGAAAAGCAGCGTAAGAGTAAAGCAAACTATCAATATTTGCTGCAACCAAAGTCGGGCGGGATTGCGTACACGTTAGCGGCGATGGGGGAGCAGTTCGAGAGCATTATCGACGTTACGTTGGCGTACCCAGAAAATACGCATAAACCGTTCAAGGATTTATTGATGGGCCGCATGAGCAAGGTGGTTGTGCGTGTAAATGTGTTACCCGTTGATGAAAGAGTGCTTGGTGATTACTTCAACGATAAGCCCTATAAGCGACAATTTCAGCAATGGTTGGGGGATGTGTGGCAAGAAAAAGATCGGTTGCTACAAGAGATTTACAAATAAACAAAAGGGGAGCGACGTGCTCCCCTTTTGATTGATATCGATGTGCTTATTTTAGTGTCAGCAAGTAGTTCACCAGAGAGAAGTACTCATCCATCGTTTTGATGCTTTGTGCTTGAACTAGGTATTTGTTGTTAACGATAACCGCAGGAACGCCGGTTAGACCGCTGTTTTCAAATTGCTTGTCCATACGGCGAACCATTGAATCAACCGCGAAGCCTTTGAATGCAGAATCGAATTTTTTCGCATCTACACCTTCATCAAGGAAGATTTGACGAAGTTCTTCATCATTACGTGGTGCTTTCTTTAGATTGTGGATGCGGTTAAACATCACTGGCACCATTTTGTCTTCCACTTTTAGTGCAACCATCGTTGCGTAGGCTTTGCTCATTGATGGGCCCATGTTGCCACCCATGAAAGAAACGTGGTTTTTTAATAGCTTAGTACCTTCTGGCAACTGCTTTTTCAGTTGCTGGATAACTGGTTCAAAGCTATTACAGTGCGGGCAGTAGAAAGAGAAAAACTCCGTCACAAGAGGTTTTTTTGATGCCTCAAGATCCAATACTTTGTAATGTTCACCTTCTTTGAATTGCGCTGCATGTGCCGACAGGCTTAACATCAGCATAGAAAACAGTGCGAACAGTTTTTTCATCGAAATATCTCCATTTTTGAATTTTTGGCCTGACTTACCATTGAGGCATTAAAGACAGCGGTGCTTCTTCTAAAGCGGCGATCTGCTCTTTAAATGCAAGGACCTGACCTTCCCAGTATTTTGGCTCATTAAACCATGGAAAAGCGAGAGGAAATGCAGGGTCATGCCAACGTTTTGCTAGCCATGCCATATAGTGCACCATTCGTAGACCGCGAAGTGGCTCGATTAGTTTCAATTCTGCAGGATTAAAGTCGCAAAACTCTTGGTAAGCCTCTAAAACAATATCCAACTGCATCAGTTTGTCTTGGCGTTCACCGTTCAATAGCATCCATAAGTCTTGTACTGCAGGGCCGTTACGAGCGTCATCCAAATCAACAAACATAGGGCCATCTCGCCACAAAATATTGCCTGGGTGGCAATCGCCATGCAAACGAATGATATTGAAGCCTTCTTGCCAGTGGCTTTCAATTGATTTGATCAGCATATCCAAGTCATTGAAGAAGCTGTTCTCCAAGTGCATTGGAATCATATTGGCGTTTTGCAGAATCTCTCTTGGTTGATACAGGTATTCTTGTAAGCCAATAGTAGGACGATGTTGGAAGGCTTGGCGGCTGCCGACTTTATGGATTCGGCCAAGGAAACGCCCTACACCTTCGAGCTGATCTAAATTGTCAACCTCGTATTGGCGACCACCCACGCTATCAAACAGCGCAAAAGCATAGCCTTGATAGTGATGCAGGGTTTCACCGTTGATGCGCACAGGTGGTGCGACGGGGATCTCATTGCCAATCAGCTCTAAAGTAAAGTCGTGTTCCTCTTGGATCTGTTCATTGCTCCAACGTTCAGGACGGTAAAACTTGACGACATAACGACGACGCTCTTCGTCAGTGAATTGATAAACACGGTTTTCGTAGCTATTGAGGGGAAGAAAGCCTGATTCTGCGCGAACGCCGATGCTTTCTAACGCGTACCACATAAAGTCTGGGGTAAGGGCGTCAAAGTTAAACATACTTTGGGACATATAAACAAAAAGGCTCATTACTGAGCCTTTTTCCGTTAGTCACTGAAGTAGCGCTATAGTTTTTTAATAAAACGGCTTTCTACTTCAATGGTGAATTCGTTGCTCTTATCGGTGAGTATAAACTGAATTGTCGTAATCGCAGAGTTTAGCTTGTCAGGGTCGGCACCAAGACTCATTGGCAGGTTCAATACCTCACCTGGCTGGACCTGAATTGTCTGCTTACCATACCAGCTTACATCGGATAGCCCTTCAACATCCAACGAGTACTCTTGCACTTGCTGAGTTTTGTTGATCACCTTGAGGGTGTAGGTGTTTTCTACTTCTCCCGAGCTATTAACGCGGAACAGTTGGTTACGGTCGCGAATAACACTCATGCCTGCTGGGTCTACCGCTGCAATTTGGGCAAAGAACAGACCAATCATGACCAGTAGCACAGCTCCATAGCCCAGCAGCTTCGGACGCATGACTTTGGTACTCTTACCCGATAAGCGGTGCTCGGTGGTGTAACTAATTAGGCCTTTCTCGTAGCCCATGCGATCCATGGTGTTGTCACACGCATCAATACAGGCGCCACAGTTGATACATTCATACTGCAAGCCGTCACGAATATCGATACCTGTTGGGCACACCTGCACACACAAATCACAATCAATACAATCACCCAAACCAAGTTGCTTTGGATCGGCTTTACGCGGACGTGGGCCACGTTTTTCCCCACGTTTTGCATCGTAGCCAACGATGAAGGTGTCTTTATCAAACATGGCAGACTGGAAGCGCGCGTAAGGACACATGTGAATACACATGATGGAACGCATCCAACCAGCATTACCATAAGTACAAATGGCAAAGAACATTACCCAAAAGACGGGCCAGAAGTTGGCGTTAAAGGTGAAAAAGTCGATAACCAATTGCTTCATTGGTACGAAGTAGCCAACAAAAGTAAAACCAGTGGCGAGCGCTATGGTAAACCAAGCTATATGTTTGACGGTTTTACGCATCGCTAAATTCGCCGTCAGCTTATTGGAGTCTTGTTTGCGGCGTTTATTGGCACTACCTTCGAGCTTCTCTTCAAACCAGATATACATGAAGGTCCAGACGGTTTGTGGGCAGAGATAGCCACACCAAACTCGACCTAAGAAGGTGGTAATAAAGAACAACCCAAACGCCGCGATCACAAATAGCAAGGCGAGTAGGGTAAGATCTTGCGGATACAATGTGGTACCGAAAAAGTTGAACTGCTGGTTGCCAATGTCGAGCAAGATCGCTTGACGTTCACCGTAAGGGATCCACGGTATCAAAGCGAAGAGAAGCAGTAAGAACCAACCACCGTAACGACGCAGTTTCTGGTAAGTCCCTTTGCTTTCGCGTACATAGATGCGATTACTTGGGTTGAACCGATCCCCATTCCCTTTATGAGTCTTAGGGTTGTAGGTTTTAGGAGTCACATCTTTGATATCGATCTTATCCTGACTCATGCACTCATCCTTCTTAGGCTTTTATAATGTACGGCGTCATTTCTATTGATGTCGCTCGATGACATTGCTACTTCGTCCTTATCATAAATCATGACCGGACATAATTATTTTAGTAAATACTGATGAACGGCGATTATACAATCAATAACAATTCCTTTTCTTTAACGCAGTCAATGTTTAACAACAAAAATCAGTACAGTTAACCTGATAATTGGCTGAACAGTTATAACCAATTGTGGGACTAAAAACTTTGGTTATAAAAAAGCGACTCACAGAGAGAGTCGCTTAAAGAATACTGGCTGTTGAGCTGGTTATTTGATGATGCCACGAGCGCGTAGGATCGCCGTTTTAAAATCGTCCTCTTGGTCTTTTTTGAGTCCAGGGATCATTTCATCTTTGCTGCTATTACGCATTTTAAGGTGGTAGATCAGTACATCGTCGGTCAGATCTTCTAGCTTTCCTTCATAGCCTGCTTCTTTTGCCAGCTTAACGATGAACTGCAATAGGTTCAGCTCCTGATCTTTATGCCATTCAGGCTCTAGTAGCTCAAGCAGCTCTTCAATGCGATGACACTTCATTTCTTTCTCCACAGAATTTATAGGTGTAATTAGCAGTAAAGGTACCAAATTGCTTTGCTAAGACCAAATAGGAAAAACGATCTCTTTCACCGTGGTTTGTTCTAAGTCTTTGAAGTTTTATGAGTTGCGTGCAAAGAAAAAAGCGCAGCTGGCGCCGCGCTTTTGATTAAGCTGCTTTGATAACTTTGGCCGGAACACTCGACATCATTGCTGTCTTCTCAACCAATGTCATTGCTGGCGCAACTTGCTTTGCCTTTGGTGCAGTAGTAAAGCCACTGCGGCGGCGCATTGCACTAGTATTAGTGTGTGCGAACCTGACTGTTGTTGGGCGCATTAATTTACCTAACTGTCAGGCATATCCATTGCCGATGTAATGGCCTGAATCATTATGAGCTAGGCTCCAACAAGATTGAAGAATCACTCTTCTGGCTCTCGCCAATCCAGTTAATGAGTCAGGAATACCGATATGCATGCATATCAAGTGTAAGATTAGCATCCTTGTAATAATTGGTCGATAGTTGAGCAATTGAATTGTTTAGATTTTGTCATTTTGTCGCGATGTTCGAGGCAATTTTTGTTTGATCCCACGATCAGCAGTAGTAGTATGAGATCTCGATGAAGGAGGTGCCTATGTCATTTTTGAAGAAGACACTTGCCAGTTTTGGGATTGGGAGCGCGAACGTCGACTCAATCTTAAACCAAGACGTGCTATACCCAGGTCAAAGTGTGGATGTGTCTATCCATGTATATGGTGGTGCGACTGAACAAGCGATCGACAACATTGATTTAAAACTCTGTTGCCGCTACATCGCAGAAGCCCCTGATGACCGTGGTGCGCGAGAAGGACACAGCATGCGCCGAGTACCTCAAACTCATGTGCTTGCTAAGTGGAGTCTCCCTTACGCATTTACCATCCATTCCGGCGAAGAGCGTACCTTCGATGTTAAGCTCGATGTGCCTTGGAACACGCCTATCACCATTGGTGATGCCAAAGTATGGTTAGAAACCGGCTTAGACGTTGCCGCTGCTTTGGATCCGACTGATAAAGACATCCTCACCGTTCGACCTGATCCACTGATGGATGCGGTACTATCTGCATTTGAAGCGCAAGGTTTACGAATTCGCCAGGTGGAATGCGAGGAAGTGAAAGGATTCGATCTACCATTTGTGCAAGAGTTTGAACTGGTGCCAACCGACGGACCTTACCACGGCGTGTGGCGCGAATTAGAATTTGTTGCCCACCGAAGTGAGCAAGAACTCAAGTTATGGTTTGAAGTTGACCGCACACGCAAGGGGCAAGGTGGCATGCTCGCGAGCTTACTGGGTAGTGGCAAACTCAAGCGAGAGCTGACCATCCCTGCCACGACTAAGCCAGATCAAGTTGGCGAACTGGTACTCAATTATCTCGATCAAACTACTGCCGTTCATGAGTCTTAATTTAAGCTTACACGTGTAAGCCTAATGTGCCATACTAGAGCAAATTTCAAACTCTAGTATAGGCGCATTGATGTCCGAGCTGCAGAAACCTCAATACAGTCAACGTGAAGAACTGGCCAATACCATCACCCACGGTATAGGGATGATTTTTGGTATTGTTGGCTTGATACTGCTGTTAGTTAAAGCCATAGACCATCAAGCTGACACTTTAACGCTTACCAGTATGGCGATTTATGGTGCGAGTATTATCGTGCTATTTTTGGCCTCGACGCTCTATCATGCGATCCCTTATCCCAAAGCGAAACGTTGGCTAAAAACCTTCGACCACTGTGCTATTTATCTTTTGATAGCAGGCAGCTATACCCCTTTCTTGTTAGTCAGCTTAAGAACACCTCTAGCATTTGGGTTGATGATCGTTATTTGGAGCATTGCGTTGATCGGCATCATCATGAAAGTTGCGTTCGTCTATCGATTTAAAAAGCTTTCTTTGATGACGTACTTGGTGATGGGATGGTTATCGTTGATTGTGATTTATCAATTAGCTATTAACTTGGATGTCGGCGGACTTACACTGCTTGCTGCTGGTGGAATTGTGTATTCACTAGGGGTAATTTTCTACGTCGCGAAGCGCATTCCCTTTAACCATGCGATTTGGCACGGCTTTGTTTTGGCTGGCTGCGTGTGCCATTTCTTTGCGATTTATTACTTTGTTGAGCCTATCTAGCCGATAGGCTCAACAAAGAATATTAAACACGTATTAGCGAGTTTTTACCTCTAGCACTTTGGCAGAAAACTGGTATTGCTGTGATTGCGGTACAGCCAATTTAATGCTCTTACCTTGTTCCGCTTGCTGTGGTCGCAGGTAGGTATCCGCCATGCGCTTGATGGATTGCCAAACCGTCACGTTTTCTTTTGCCAGTTGCTGACCAGACATATCAAACACTTGCACCTCAACTTCCACTTGAATGACAGATTGAGAGCTTTGGTTAGTGATTGATGTAGGTAAAATAAGCTCACCGCTTTGATAGCTTGCTGAACCAATCAATACATCCACACCTGAATCTGATAGCTGCATGGTTGGCTTTTTGGCGTTTACCACCACGGTCGTGCCAACGGTTTTCGTTACCACTGGAATTGTCGCAATCGCAGGAGCTGCGATTGTTTCAACTACGCTTGCTGTTGTTTGTGTCTCCGTCGCTTGCTGCGCCGGTTTTTTCATGACGTATTCCCAGGTAAAGTCATCGTTCAACTTCACTTCTCGACCATCAGCTAAAGTGATGACCTCGGCGGCGTATGTGGATGAGGCGGCAAGTAGGGTCGCCAGAGTAATCCATGTTTTCATTGTTATACCTTTTAATTAGAGTCTGCTTAGCGGCGCCAAAACGCAGGAAAGAACAGTACAAGAATAGTCAGAATTTCCAAGCGGCCCATTAACATCCCAAAGCTTAAGAGCCATTTGGCAGTATCGGGCAGAGGCGCGAAGTTGCCTGTTGGGCCAATCACACTGCCCATACCAGGGCCAACATTGGCAACGGCGGTGATTGAGCCAGAAATACTGGTCACAGGGTCGAGGCCTAGTGCACTTAAACAACCCGCGATAAAGATAATAGTGATAAAAAACATCAAGCCAAATGCCACCACTGAGCGAACAATATCATCATTCACCGGTCGCTGGTTATAACGCTGTACAAACACTCCTGAAGGGTGAATCAACTTCATCATTTGTTTGTTTAGCAGCGTCATTGCAATTTGGAAGCGGAAGATTTTGATCCCGCCAGACGTTGATCCTGAGCATGCCCCCGCCATCATTAAGAATGCGAAAAGAGTGGTGGGTAATGCGCCCCATGCGGTGAAGTCTTCTAAGCCAAAGCCAGTTGTGGTGACGACAGAGACAATATTAAACATCGACACTCGCAGGGCATCCAAAATGGTGTACCCATCTCGAATCACTAACCAAGCTGAAATCACTAAGCTTGAGAATACGAACAGGTACGCAAATCCTCTAACTTGAGCGTCGTTAACCAACACATCAATACGGCGTTTACGTAACGCGGCGATAAAGAGCAAAAACGGCAAACCACCTAAGAACATAAAGGTAGTGGCCACCCAGTGTGCGCCATTAGAGAAGTGGTTCATTGACCCATCAGATGTAGAGTATCCACCCGTCGATAGCGTAGTAAAGGCATGGTTGATTGCTTCGAACAGGTTCATGCCAGTGACCAAGTAGCCCAAAATACATAAGCCCGTTAGCATTAAATAAACCGCTACGATGTTTTTGGCGACCGTTTTCGCTCTTGGACTACTTTTATCCGACCAATCTGATGATTCGGTTTGGAATAGCTTCATACCACCGACATTCAGCATAGGTAACACTGCTACCGCCATCACGATAAAACCAATGCCACCAAGCCACTGTAAAATAGAGCGCCATAGCAAGATGCTCGGCGCCATGTTGTCTAGGCCACTGAGCACCGTTGAGCCCGTCGTGGTGATACCCGACATCGTTTCGAAGTAGGCGTCGGTGAAGCTGATGTGGTTGATAAACACAAATGGCAAGGCGGCAAACGCACTCGCGATGGTCCAAACCAAACTGGTGATGAGGAACATATCGCGTACGCTGAGTTTGAACTTGGCGGTTCGACCTATCGTTAGGCAGATGAAGGCGGCAAGGTGCGTGATCACAACGGCTTGGGCGAAATCGAGGAATCCCCCCGTACCGGTAAAGAAAGCGACCAAAGTCGGCACGTACATAAACAGGGCCAGTTTGGATAAAACTAGCCCGATAACAAACAGTACGGGACGTAAGTTGACCATAGGAAAATCCTAGAGGAAGAATGGACTCGGCTGGAATAGCGCTTCGACGTCTGATACGTATTTTTTGTTGACCAGGAACATCACCACATGGTCATCCTGCTCGATGACCGTACGGTCGTGGGCAATAAGAACTTCTTCGCCACGAACGATAGCACCAATGGTGGTCCCAGGTGGAAGTTTTATATCTCCAATTGCACGTCCAACCACTTTAGATGTACTTTCATCACCGTGAGCGACGGCTTCAATCGCTTCCGCAGCACCGCGGCGAAGTGAGGACACGTTTACGATATCAGCGCGACGAACGTGCGTTAGCAAGGCTGAAATAGTGGCTTGCTGAGGTGAGATTGCTACATCAATTACGCCGCCTTGTACCAGGTCTACATAAGCGCCACGTTGGATCAGCACCATCACTTTTTTGGCGCCCATGCGTTTTGCCAACATTGCAGACATGATGTTGGTTTCATCTTCGTTGGTCAGCGCGATGAAGACGTCGACTTGGTCGATGTTCTCTTCCGAGAGAAGCTCTTGGTCTGCCGCATCACCGCAGAACACGATGGTGTTTTCTAGTTGCTCAGAGAGCTTTTCTGCACGCTGGTAGTTACGCTCAATCAGCTTCACGCTGTAAGTTTGCTCTAGGCGTTTTGCCAAGCTTGCGCCGATGTTACCCCCGCCAACAATCATGATGCGGCGGTACGGTTTTTCTAGGCGCTGAAGCTCACTCATCACTGAGCGAATATGATTACTTGCTGCAACGAAGAACACTTCATCGTCGGCTTCAATGATGGTGGTACCTTGTGGGCGAATCGGGCGACCCTGGCGGAAAATAGCCGCCACACGGGTATCGATGTGCGGCATGTGCTCACGCAAAGCAGACAGCGCATTACCCACCAGCGGGCCACCATAGTAGGCTTTCACCGCCACTAGGCTGACTTTCTGTTCAGCAAAGCTCACCACTTGCAGCGCGCCTGGGTATTGGATCAGACGTTCGATGTAGCTCGTGACGAGTTCTTCTGGTGCGATAAGGTGATCAACAGGAATAGCGCCAGATTTAAACAGGGCTTCTTTTTCTGCCAAGTATTCTGGAGAGCGAATACGTGCAACGCGGTTTGGGGTATTGAATAGAGTGAACGCGACCTGACAGGCAGCCATGTTGGTTTCATCAGTGTTGGTTACTGCGACGAGCATATCGGCGTCTTGCGCGCCAGCTTCATGCAGCACGTCTGGGTGGCTCGCATGGCCATTGACCACACGCAGGTCGTATTTGTCCTGCAATTCACGCAGTCGGTCGGCATTATTGTCGACGATGGTGATGTCGTTGTTTTCACCCACTAGGTTTTCTGCCAGTGTGCCGCCAACCTGACCTGCACCAAGAATAATGATCTTCATACTCTTTTCTCGTATCTGAAAAAGGCGATTGAAATCACTCCAATCGCCCTATTTAGCATGCTGTTACGCGTGTGTTTTAGTTAGCACTGCGTAGTAGAAACCATCCATATCTTCTTCGCCTGGTAGAATTTGACGACCAGGCTGGTCGGGATCAGAATCCAGCAGTTGCGCATCCGCGGTACGTGCTAAAAACGCTTTTACTTGCTCCACGTTTTCTTGCGGTGTGATTGAACAAGTCGCGTAAACCATTGTGCCGCCGGGTTTCAGTTGCGTCCACATGGCATCAAAAATTTCACTCTGTAGCTCTGCTAATGCGGCGATGTCGTCTGCACGACGTAGCCATTTGATGTCTGGGTGACGACGAATCACGCCAGTCGCAGAACATGGGGCATCCAGCAAAATGCGATCAAATTGCTCGCCTTGCCACCATTCTTGTGGATTACGCGCATCACCGCAAACCACTTTTGCCTGAAGGTTGAGACGCTTCAGGTTTTCATGCACACGTTTCAAGCGTGTGTCGTCGCAGTCAATCGCGACCACTTCACTGCCCGACGTGCGCTCTAGAATGTGCGCCGTCTTGCCACCTGGCGCAGCACAGCAATCTAAAATCCGTTCGCCGTCTTGTGGTTTTAGATAGTTGATCGAAAGCTGCGCCGCCGCATCTTGTACCGAAACCCAACCTATTTCAAAACCAGGTAGCTTCATCACATCACATGGTGCGGCCAATTTTATGGCGTCCATTGCTTCTGTGTGTGGCGTGCTATCAATGTTTTCATTTTTGAGCAGCGCAAGGTATTCATCACGAGTGTGGTGTTGATGGTTCACACGCAGCCACATTGGTGCTTTTTGGTTGTTCGCTTCAACAATGCTTTCCCATTGTTGTGGGTAGGCCTCTTGCAGCAGTTTTAGTAACCAGCTTGGGTGACCGTACTTGCCAGCGTTGTTGCTGACGGCCATTTGGTCGAGTTCTTCTTGGTTGCGCTGGTAGTTACGCAATACCGCGTTAATCAAACCACGCAGACGAGGACCTTTCAGCTCTTTAGTGCCTTCAACCGTTTCACCAACTGCTGCGTGCGCAGGAATACGCATGAAGCTCAGTTGGTAAATACCAACCAGAATTAGGTGATGGAATACACGTTGTTTGCCTTTGAGCGGCTTATCCATCAACTGGTTTGCGATCATTTCTAGGCGAGGGAGGTAACGTAGCGCACCGTAACAGATCTCTTGTAACAGAGCGTGGTCACGAGGTCGTACCGTTTGTTGAGCCGCTGGAAGAGCGCTTGAAAGTGAGTGGCCCTTGTCGACGACAAGATACAGGACGTTAGCAGCCGCAGCGCGAACATTCATGATGAGTACCTTAAAGTAAAGGAGGGCATCTCTGCCCTCTAAAAGTTCGTATAATTGGGGATGATAACCCCTAATATGGCTTAAACCAGCAGAGTGCCAACTTCAAACCAAGCCGCACGCGAATTCAGAATATCCTGAACTGACATGGCTTTTTTGCCAGGAACTTGCAGTTGCTCTAGCACCAGTACGCCGTTGCCTGTCGCAACATAAATACCGGTTTTATCTGCTTGTACGATGGTGCCGGCTGGCTTGTCACTGGTTTGCTCTGCCACACGGCTTTGCCATACTTTGATGCTGTTTTCTGCCGCCTCAAAGTGGCTCATTGGCCATGGGTTAAATGCACGAACGCAGCGCTCAATGTGCGCCGCATCGTCGTTCCAGTTGATGCGTGCTTCTTCTTTGCTGAGCTTTTTCGCATAGTTCGCTAGCTCATCGTCTTGCTTCACTGGCACTGCTTTACCCGCAGCAATGTCTACTAGGCAGTCAATCAGGGCTTCTGGACCAAGCTCAGCCAATTTTTCGTACATTGAAGCGCTGGTATCTGTCGCTTCGATTGGCAGAGTTGCAATCTTCAGCATATCACCAGTGTCGAGACCGATGTCCATCTGCATGATGGTCACGCCAGTTTCTGCATCGCCCGCCCAAATAGAGCGTTGGATTGGAGCCGCACCACGCCAACGAGGTAGGATAGAACCATGTACGTTGATACAACCCAGTTTAGGGGTATCAAGAACCGCTTGTGGCAGCAGCATACCGTACGCCACGACAACCATGAGGTCGGCGTTCAGATCGGCAAGTTCTTGTTTCGCTTCGTCGGACTTAAAGCTTTCAGGTTGGTAAACCGGGATATTGTGTTCTAGCGCCAGTTGTTTTACCGGTGGCGCAGCCATTTTTTTGCCACGACCCGCTGGACGATCTGGGTTTGTGTAAACCGCGATGACTTCATGCTCCGAAGACAACAACGCCGCCAAGTGACGGGCGGCGAAATCCGGAGTACCTGCAAAGACAATTCGTAAAGACTGACTCAAGGTAGACTTCCTTCTAATTGGTATGGTTCGAGATTAAGCGTTTTGCTGCTTCTCGTTAAAGCGTTTGATTTTCGCTAGCTTGTCCTGAATGCGTTTGCGTTTCAGTGGCGATAGGTAATCCACGAACAGCTTACCTTGTAAGTGATCAAGCTCGTGTTGAACACAAATCGCTAGCAGGTCGTCGGCTTCAAAGGTGAACTCTTTGCCATCACGATCCAGTGCTTTAACGGTAACTTCTGCAGCGCGAGGCACAAGTGCGCGCGCACCTGGTACCGACAGACAGCCTTCTTCGATGCCATCTTCGCCACGCTTTTCCAGAATCTCAGGGTTGATTAGCACCATCGGCTCATCGCGAGTTTCTGAAATATCAATCACTACGATACGTTTGTGGATATCAACCTGCGTTGCAGCAAGGCCAATACCTTCTTCGTCGTACATGGTTTCAATCATGTCATCGACGATTTTTTGAATCTCAGGTGTCACCGCTTCAACAGGCTTTGCGACTGTGCGCAGGCGATCATCCGGGAATGTTAATACTTGTAATACAGACATATTCACTCGAAATATTGAACTGTGCCGAAACAGCACAAACCTTGTTGGCTCAATTCTAGACATTTTATAGCCTAAATGACAGCATCCTTGCACCAATTTCCATTCTGGTTCCTGCTTAATAGACCAAGGACGAGGGTCATGAATCGAATTTTCCGCAACGTTGCCAGTGTTACGTTGCCGTTACTTTTCTCTTTCAACGCTGTAGCAAATGTGGATGCGAACCCACTGACTGTTAAAGATGATGCGCCACAAACATATGTAGTTGTGAAGGGCGATACGCTATGGGATATTTCGGCCATGTACTTAGATAGCCCGTGGTTGTGGCCTCGTTTATGGCAAGTAAACCCGGAAATCGATAACCCTCATTTAATTTATCCCGGTGACAAGCTGTCTTTGGTGTGGATTAACGGTCAGCCCGTGTTGAGCCTAAAACCGGTTAAGAAGCTGAGCCCGAAAGCTCGCATCACAGAAAAGAAAGCCGTACCAACGGTCGCGGAAGGTTTGGTGATGCCTTACCTTAAATCGGATCGGTTGCTAGATAAAGATTCGTTGAACAGAGCAGCAAAAGTGATGGGTAGCAGCAAAGGCAGTAAGTATCTGACTGCAGGAGATGTGCTGTATATCAATGGCAATCAGACCGCGACAGGTTGGGCTATTTATCGACCAGTAGCTACCTTTTCGCGTGACGATGTGTCCGAAGAGATTACCGCGCTGCGTTTGATTGCCAAAGGCGAGCTCGTTGAAGCTTCGAGTGATTATTCAGGTTTGAAGCTTAAATCGCAAATGCAAGAAATCCTACGTAACGATATCGCGTTGCCAAATCAATCGGTTGAGAATACTGACTTCACGACTACGTTCTATCCGCTGCCGTCGCCACAAGGCAGTTCTGCAAAGTTGCTAGGTAATATCGAAGGTATTCGCTTTAGTTCAACTAACCAAGTCGTGGTGATTGATAAAGGCACGTCAGATAATCTCAAGCAAGGCAGTGTGTTTGATTTAAAAGAAGACGCGCACCCAGTTTACAAAGACGGCGATGAGTTCAAGAAAGAGTTTGGCGTGCTTGATAAGAAAATCACTTTGCCTCAAAGCAAAGTTGGTGAGTTGCTGGTCATTCGTCCTTATGAGTACTTTAGCTTGGCACTGATCACTAACAGTACGAAACCCATTAACCAAGATATTTCGGTGGTGTCACCGTTGGCGGACGAATTAACCATCGATGAATCGACGAAATAACGATGATCTCGCTGCCTGGTTAAAACTGAGTTGTTTACCAGGCATTGGCGGCGTCAAAATGAATAAGCTACTGGCAAGAGACACGCCACGTAAAATCGTAAACTTCTCTCCTGAACAGCTACAACAACTTGGGTTAACAACTAAGCAAATTCAAGCTTGGGCTTCAACAGATAAAGAAGTCGATGCTTGTTTAAGCTGGCTTGAGGCTTCTACAAATCATCATATCCTGACACTGACTGACCCGCGTTATCCACCTCAACTCAAACAAATCGTTGCACCGCCACCTCTACTTTTTGTTCAAGGAAACCCTACTTGTCTCTCTCAGCCACAAATCGCGATGGTTGGCAGTCGAAATGCGAGTATTGATGGATTACAGCATGCACGTCAGTTTGCTGCAGAGTTTGTTCAGCACGATTTTATTGTCACCAGTGGTCTCGCTTTAGGCATTGATGGTCATGCGCATGATGGTGCGTTGCAAGCGGGTGGTAAGACGATTGCGGTGCTAGGATCTGGCTTAGAAAATATTTATCCGGCACGTCATCGTGGTTTAGCGCAACGTGTTATTGAACATGGGGCTTTGGTGTCTGAGTTTCGGCCTAATGCCAAGCCGCACCCAGAAAACTTCCCGCGTCGTAATCGTATTATTAGTGGATTATCGCTTGGTGTACTGGTCGTCGAGGCGGCGAAAAAGAGCGGCTCGTTAATTACAGCTCGTTACGCGCTTGAGCAAGGTCGAGAAGTATTTGCTCTGCCAGCGTCAATCAATGCCCCCAATGCCTGCGGTGGAAACCAGTTGATACGTCATGGCGCTTGCCTCGTAGAAAAGACGAAAGATGTCTTAGATGAAATACAGTCCTTGCTTGATTGGTCTATTAATCAGAGTACCGATTTATTTTCTACGTTAAATGATGAAGAAGAATTGCCATTTCCTCAGCTGTTAGCTAACGTAGGAAGTGAAGCTACACCGGTTGATATTCTTGCAAACAGGACCAATATACCTGTCCAAGAAGTCATGATGCAGCTCTTAGAGTTAGAACTCTCTGGGCATGTCGTTGCGGTTTCAGGTGGCTATATTCGAAAGGGGAGGGGCTAGCTATGATGATGGATATACTGATGTATCTATTCGAAACCTACATCCATAGCGATGCAGAGTTACAGGTCGAACAAGACGAGTTGGAAGAAGAGTTGCTTCGTGCAGGCTTCCAACAAAAAGATATCTACAAAGCCCTTGTCTGGTTAGAAGAGCTTGCCGCATTGCAGCAAAGTGACACCTCTTCTGCAATCTCGACTTGCATGGCTTCGTCATCAACTCGTATCTACACAGCGAAAGAGATGCAGCGTTTAGATTTGGAATGCCGAGGATTTCTATTGTTTCTCGAGCAAATCAATGTGTTAACCACAGAAACTCGCGAAATGGTGATTGACCGAGTGATGGGATTAGAAACGAGTGAGTTTGAGCTTGAAGACCTCAAATGGATCATTCTGATGGTGCTGTTTAATGTGCCTGGCAACGAAAACGCTTACACGCTAATGGAAGAGCTGTTGTACACCAAGGAACAAGGGATTCTTCACTAACCATCTGGGCAAGTTCGAGTTTAACTAGAATAAACGCGAGCTTGTCTTTTTGTGTGCTTTTCACGAAACGGTAAGTATGAGTAGTAAAATCGACAACACCCTTTTCTCTGCCCATGAACACGCTTTGGAGCACGAGCCGTGTCCAAAATGTGGTGGTGAGCTGACCCTCAAACATGGCAAACACGGTCCCTTTCTTGGCTGTAGCCACTACCCAAGCTGTGATTACATCAAAGCCCTGCACAACAATGATGGACACATCGTGAAAGAGTTGGGTGTGCCTTGTCCTGAGTGTGGCAATGAGTTGGTACTCCGCCAAGGGCGCTACGGCATGTTTGTTGGTTGCAGTAACTATCCGGCGTGCCATCATATTGAGTCGATTAATCAACCAGAGCCAGAAAAACAGTCGCAAGAGCATCAAGCGTGTCCTGAATGCGGTAAAGGTCATTTAGTTGAACGTAAAACCCGATTTGGTAAAACCTTCTACGCATGTGACAACTACCCTAAATGCAAATTTGCTGTGAACCTTGCTCCGGTCAAGGGGCGATGCGAAGAGTGTGGTTTTACTCTGTTGGTGGAGAAGAAACTTGCCAGTGGTGTGAAATTGCAATGTGCCAACCGTAAGTGCCAGCACACCCAACAAGGGTAAATGAATTAAAGGAATTGAAAAGGGTCGCATCGTGCGACCCTTTTGCTATTTATTCTGCTGCTTTTCTAGGCTTGCCACTGCTTGGCAAATTCATGCACAGCAGGGAAAGTCTGTTCATCCAAAACATCTGCTAATGCACAAAGTTTGCGATTAAGTTCGCCAGTGTAGTCACCACAGACGTTGATGTGGCCCATCTTGCGACCCGCACGTTTTTCTTTGCCGTACCAATGAATGTGGCAACCATCCATCGCTAGCAATGCTTCTGGTAGTGTATCTTCACCAAGAATATTAATCATCGAGGTTTCACGAACCAACTTAGTGCTACCCAAAGGCATGCCACACACGGCGCGTAGGTGGTTCTCAAACTGACAGGTTTCTGCACCCTGTTGAGTCCAGTGACCAGAGTTGTGTACGCGTGGTGCGATTTCATTAACTAGCAAAGTACCGTCAACATCGAAGAACTCCAGCGCTAGCACACCAACGTAATTCAAGCTGTTGGCAACGGCCGTGAACATCTGTTTTGCTTGCTCTTGCAACTCTGGTGCATCAATCGCAGTAGAAAGGCTCAATACACCATTGGTGTGGACGTTCTCTGCGAGAGGGTACACTTCAACGCTCCCATCTTTACCGCGAGCACCAACCAGTGATACTTCGCGGTTAAAAGGAACAAACTCTTCAGCAACAATCGCTTGAGTTGGTGTTGCCGCGATGCACTCTGCCATCTCAGTCCAAATGTCTTCGACTTGAGAAGTTTCTTTTAAGCGCCACTGGCCTTTACCATCGTAACCACCCAATGCACTTTTCAGAACCATTGGCATACCAACGTGTTCAATTGCGCGGTCAAAGTCTTCACGAGTTTCAATGACGTAGTATTTCGCGTTGCGCACGCCAGCATCATCAAGCAGTGCCTTTTCAATACGGCGATCACCACCTGCTTTGATGGCTTGCGTACTTGGTAGGAACTTGCCGCTCGCTTCGCAAACTTTGAGCACGTCATGTGGAATATGCTCGAACTCGGCAGTAATCACATCAACTTGCGTAATCGCATTTTCCAAACCATGGCCAAGTACCTGTTGAGTTAAAGGGTGAACGACATCACCGTTGGTGACATCGTAAGCTGAAATTTGAATATTCAGTGGCGCACCAGCCAGAGACATCATACGAGCCAACTGACCCGCACCAAGAACCAGTACATGCATCTGATTAATCCTCTGCAGGGTTTGGATTTGCGAGAACTGTTTCCGTTTGCTCATTACGGAATGCTTCTACCTTCGCCATGATGTTTTCATCATGAGTGCCTAGGATTTGCGCTGCTAGGATACCGGCGTTTGCTGCGCCCGCTTCGCCAATCGCCAATGTACCAACCGCAATTCCCTTTGGCATCTGTACAATAGAAAGCAGTGAATCCATACCTTTCAGTGCACGAGACTGAACGGGAACCCCAAGCACTGGCAAACTAGTAAACGCCGCCGCCATACCTGGTAGGTGGGCTGCACCACCTGCGCCTGCGATGATAACTTTGATGCCGCGTTCTTTTGCGCCACTAGCGTAGTCAGCCAGTAATTGAGGAGTTCGGTGTGCTGACACGACTTTTGTTTCGTAAGGCACGCCAAATTGGTCTAGCATGTCCGCTGCTAGTTTCATGGTTGGCCAATCGGATTTAGAACCCATGATGATACCGACTTTCATCTCAAACTCCTTTAAGCTGCAAAAATTAGGTGAGCTATAAATTTGTGCGCATTATACGGGGATTTTTATCTCAAGCAAACGTTTGCGCCTTGTTGTTGGCGCTATTGATACATTTTATAAAAAAATTGCTTTAGTGTCTGAGAATGAATATTTGTACACTTAGTGAAAACAACACAGTCAAACAAATAGGAAGTAATCGGTGGATAACTTTGAACAAGTGCTCAACGCACTCAAGCAAGGCGAAGTGATTGCCTATCCAACAGAAGGGGTTTTTGGTGTCGGATGTGATCCAGATAACCCAGAAGCAATTCAAAAGCTATTAGAGCTCAAGCAGCGTCCGGTAGAAAAAGGGCTGATTCTCATCGCGGCAAGTTATGATCAGCTCTTGCCTTATATTGATGAATCTCAGTTGACTGGAGAACAATTACAGACTGTTCATGCCACTTGGCCAGGCCCATACACTTGGATCATGCCAGCGAGCGATAAAGTATCCAACTGGGTTTCAGGGCAGTTTGATTCAATTGCGGTTCGTGTGACTGATCATCCTTTGGTGCAAAAAATGTGTAATGCATTCGGAAAGCCGTTAACCTCTACCAGCGCGAATCTTTCCGGCTTACCACCGTGTATGACCACGGAAGAAGTCGAAGAGCAGTTGGGGGATAAGCTGGTCGCCATTCTTCGTGGCGAGACCAGCGGTCGTGATAAACCCAGCGAGATTCGTGACGCCAAAACTTCACAAATATTAAGACAGGGTTAACCCTGCTAGCCAGCCATCATTAGGTTTCACGTAATAGGTAATAACGTATGTCAGCGATCGATAAGCACGCCGTAAAGCAGTTCTTGATGTCACTTCAGGACTCCATTTGTCAGCAGTTAGAACAAGAAGATGGAAAGGCCGTCTTTGTCGAAGATGCATGGCAACGTGAAAAAGGAGAGCGTCTGGGTGGCGGTGGTCGCTCACGTGTTTTGCGTGATGGCCTTGTTTTCGAGCAGGGAGGCGTGAACTTCTCGCATGTGGAAGGGAAAGAAATGCCAGCATCTGCGACAGCGCATCGTCCAGAGCTAGCGGGTCGTCGTTTTGAAGCGATGGGTGTTTCTTTGGTTATTCACCCTAAAAACCCTTATGTACCGACTTCACACGCCAATGTCCGCTTCTTTATTGCAGAAAAAGATGGCGAAGACCCAATTTGGTGGTTTGGTGGTGGTTTTGACCTAACGCCGTTCTATCCATTTGAAGAAGATTGCCAATCATGGCACGACACTGCAAAACTGCTTTGTGCGCCATTTGGTGACGATGTTTACCAAGAGCATAAAGCATGGTGTGACAAATATTTCTTTCTACCACATCGTAATGAAACTCGCGGTGTTGGCGGTTTGTTCTTTGATGATCTAAACCAGTGGGAATTTGATAAGTGTTTTGCTTACATCAAAGCAGTCGGTGAAGGCTATTGCCAAGCTTACTTGCCGATCGTTTCTCGTCGTAAAGAGATCGAGTATGGTGAGCGTGAGCGTGAATTCCAACTATATCGTCGTGGCCGTTACGTAGAGTTCAACTTAGTGTATGACCGTGGTACCTTATTTGGTTTACAAAGCGGTGGGCGTACTGAGTCGATTCTGATGTCAATGCCGCCGCTCGCTCGCTGGGAGTACTGCTACGAGCCAGAAGCGGGATCGCCAGAAGCTGAACTTTACGAGCGATACCTAACGCCACGAGAGTGGTAAGCACGGAATCTCCTTTTCTATATAGATAGATAGTGATAGGGTCATCTGTAATCAGGTGGCCCTGTTTTCTCTATATCTAAGTAAGGAACAAAGGTAAGGAAATGACCCAGCAAATCGATCGCTATGCCGTGTTTGGTAATCCTATCGGACACAGTAAGTCGCCATTCATTCACACCTTGTTTGCTCGTCAAACTAATCAATCTTTGGTGTATACCGCAGAAAGTGCACCTGTTGATGGTTTTATTGACGCGGCGAAGGTGTTTTTTGCTGAAGGTGGCAAGGGGTGCAACATCACTATGCCATTTAAAGAAGATGCTTATCAATTTGCTAGTCGATTGACAGAACGGGCTCAGTTAGCAGGCGCGGTAAATACCCTCAAGAAGTTAGACGATGGTGAAATCATCGGTGACAACACTGATGGTGCAGGTTTAGTGCAAGATCTGCTTCAGCATCAGGTTGTATTGGAAGGCGCGCGAATCCTAATTATTGGCGCTGGTGGTGCAGCTCGTGGTGTTATTAAGCCACTACTCGATCAAAAGCCGACCTCTTTAACCATTACCAACCGTACCTTTAGTAAAGCACAGGAGCTTGCAGAGCTGTTTGTCTCTCACGGTCCTATCCGCGCCAAAGAGATGGCAAGTATTGATGAAGAGTATGATGTCATCATTAACTCCACATCCGCTTCTCTAAGTGGTGAACTGCCGACTATTTCATCCTCCATCTTTGCCGCTAACAGTACAAGCTATGACATGATTTATGGCAAAGGGGTGACGAGCTTTAACTTATGGGCAAAAGAGAATGGTGCCGCTCATGCGTATGACGGTCTTGGAATGTTAGTTGGGCAGGCTGCGGAAAGCTTTATGCTTTGGCGTGGCTTACGTCCTGGTGCTAAACAAGTTCTCAGAGAACTAAGAAAGAACCTTGAAGGTCAATAAGCGATGAATCAATCCATCTTATTCCCAGATATTCAATCATGGGATGAAGTATCACAATCGGTAAACTTTTCGGCGCAACAATCAGGCGCGCTAATAGAGTGCTTTGTGACGAAACAAAAGTTAGAAAAGCTCAGTGGTTCACTGATTGAAACTGAGCAAGCGGCAATTAAAGTGTTTACTGATTACCGATTCGACCTAGAAGAAATGGCTGAAGAGCTAATAGAAGATGAAGCCTTCAACGAAGAAGGCCATATCATCATCGGTTAACAGGGCTTTAGTTCAAGTCTTTTACTTCATTTAAGTAGTCGTTTTTGTTCTGCACATAGTTATTGGCAGACTTTTGCAAGAAAGCTCGTTCTTTTTCTGATAGAGGGCGAGCTTGTTTTACTGGGCTTCCAACATATAAGTAGCCACTTTCTAATACTTTCCCAGGTGGCACTAAACTGCCTGCTCCGATCATCACCTCTGACTCAATTACAACAGCATCTAAAACAATAGCTCCCATACCAACCAAAACACGATCGTGGATCTGACAACCGTGCAGCATCACTTTGTGGCCAATCGTAACGTCATTACCAATAATCAATGGGTAGCCGTTTGGGTTTTCGGCGTTCTTATGGGTGACATGCAAAACACTGCCATCTTGAATATTCGTTCGATCACCAATGTGAATGTGGTTTACATCACCTCGCGCTGCTACCAGTGGCCAAATGCTAGAATCATCGCCAATTCGGATATCACCGACTAAAACAGAGGTTGGGTCAACGTAAACACGCTCACCAAGTTCAGGCTTTATACCTTTGTAGCTTCTCATTGAGCTCATCTTTTTTCCTTATTCAGGGCGATTACAGGGTGTATGGAGGTAGAATAGTAGTGAAAACTCGCCTTTTAGAATAAAAAACACCCAAACGATAAAAAAATCAAAAAAAACGAGAAAAAGGGCTTGCCAATGTGATCGCAATCTCTATAATGCCACCTCGCTGACACGGCAACGCTTTGAAGCTTAAGTTTCGAAAGTAAGAAGCCAAGTTAGCAAGCCAAATTAGCCAAGCAGAAACGCTTGAAGAAAGTTTGAAAAAAGTGATTGACACTAAACTTTAACTCGCTAAAATGGCCGTCCTGTTTTGAGTAAAGCTCAACAGGAAAGCTCTTTAACAATATAGACCTATCAATCTGTGTGGGCACTCGTTGATGATAATCCAAATAGTTTCTTCGGAAACAATTTAGGTTTCAATGATACGAAGTGACCATTGAATCGAAAGATTCAGCACAGTCAATTCAAACATTACTTATGTAATGTTCAGTATTCATTGAGCCG
>NZ_JADDYH010000031.1:0-6738 GCF_015163595.1 Vibrio sp. OPT41
ACAGATAGCTGCAGTTAGAGTTGTTTTACCGTGGTCAACGTGGCCGATAGTACCAACGTTAACGTGCGGTTTCGTACGTTCAAATTTTTCTTTAGACATGAGTGGTCCCTCTAGGTACGGATTTAGGTGGCCCAAATTGACCACGCAACCAAAAAAGATAATTGGTAAATCTAATATCAAAAGGAAATAAACTTGAGAGCTGGTGCTGATAGGCAGACTCGAACTGCCGACCTCATCCTTACCAAGGATGCGCTCTACCACCTGAGCTATATCAGCACTCAAATTAGAGTGGAGCGGGCAGCGGGAATCGAACCCGCATCATCAGCTTGGAAGGCTGAGGTAATAGCCATTATACGATGCCCGCAACACGTAACTCTGAGAGCTATTTCCTAAAGAATATGGTGGAGGGGGACGGATTCGAACCATCGAAGGCAGTGCCGGCAGATTTACAGTCTGCTCCCTTTGGCCACTCGGGAACCCCTCCAAATTTTCAAGCCATTCAGACTACTAAAGGAAAGAATGGTGCCGACTACCGGAATCGAACTGGTGACCTACTGATTACAAGTCAGTTGCTCTACCTACTGAGCTAAGTCGGCATAATTGGTGCGCATTCTATTGAATGATTTTCTAGGTTGCAATAGTAATTTGAAAAAAAATCATAAATTTCGATTTTTTAGATTCGTTTGCTGCAAATTCGTACAAACTTAGCTTTTTTAAAGTAAACTTCGACCTTTGTCGTTTGCTTTGAAGTTCGCTTGATGTATGTTCTTGCTTCTATTAAACCAAGGATAAAAGAGACCCATGAGTCCATTTTTGTCATTTGACCGTGCAAATTGGGCCGAGTTAAGAAACTCTGTACCGATGACACTTTCTGAAGACGACTTGACTGCGCTTCAGGGCATTAATGAAAACCTAACCATGGAGGAAGCGGTAGAGATCTACCTTCCTTTGTCTCGTCTTTTGAATCTGTATGTCCAGGCTCGTCAAAGCCGCAATTCCGTATTACAACAATTCTTAAATACAGAGGAACATGCTCCCCCTTTCGTAATTGGTATCGCTGGCAGTGTTGCTGTAGGCAAAAGTACGACTGCTCGTATTCTAACGGCATTGCTTTCTCGTTGGGAGAATCATCCCAAAGTGTCCTTGGTTACAACAGATGGCTTCCTATATCCGAAAAAAGTACTAGAAGAACGCGGTATCATGCATCGTAAAGGCTTCCCAGAATCCTATGATATCAAGCGCTTAGTCGAGTTCATGTCTGACGTAAAGGCAGGAAAGCCCGATCTTGAAGTACCCATCTACTCTCACATCACGTATGACATTACTGATGAACTAAGAAAAGTGGATAGACCGGATGTTCTTATTATTGAAGGTTTAAACGTTCTGCAAAGTGGAATGGACTATCCACATGACCCGCATCGTGTCTTCGTCTCTGACTTTTTAGATTTTTCAATTTATGTCGATGCAGAAACAGAGACCATTGAACATTGGTATGTAGAACGCTTTTTAAAGTTTCGCCAAGGGGCCTTTACGAAACCAGGCTCTTATTTTAGCCACTACACACAACTCTCTGTCGATGACGCAAAGAAAAAAGCGAAGCAAATTTGGCATGATATTAATGGGCTCAATTTAGAATTGAATATTCTTCCAACTCGTGAGAGAGCCCACTTGATTCTACACAAAGGCGTTAACCACTTAGTTGATAAAGTCTCGTTGCGAAAGTAATCGAAGATTAGTCACTTTTACGCAACGAGATTTCACCACCAATATAAGTCTCTAGTCCTTGGGAGGTTTCGATTAATATTCCACCTTGATGATCGATGCCTCGAACGACGCCATATACCTCTCTAGGACCAATAAGCAGTTTGACCTGACGATTAAGGAAATTGTCTAACCGATTCCAACGTTCGATAAAGCCAGTAAGTCCTTTCATTTCATATTCGACAAGTGCGGAATTCCAATGCTTGATAAGTGTCATTGCTAGAACATTTCTATCGATCTTGAGACTCTGATTTACTTGGTTCAACGTGGTCCATGGCTGGTCAATCTCAGGCTGGTCGTCAGGCATTCCAATATTCAGGCCCATCCCAATCACTAGATGAGCAGCCCCACCGGCCTGACCCGACATTTCAACCAAGATTCCGGCCAGTTTTTTATCTTGATAATACAAGTCATTCGGCCACTTGAGTTTAACACCTTGCATGCCTACTTCTTCCAAAGCTTCCACTGCGGCAATCCCAATCACCAAGCTCAAGCCCATTGCCGCAGCCATTCCTGCATCCAGTCGCCAATACATAGAGAGATATAAGTTAGAGCCAAACGGTGAGACCCATTGTCTACCGCGGCGACCACGCCCTTGTGCTTGATATTCAGCAATACAAACACGGCCCTTTTCCGAATCCGCGACTCTGTCGAGCAAATATTGATTCGTTGAGTCAATCACAGGGACGAGTTCAACAAGTGACTCCGAGCTAGTGGTAAGGAGAGTCTCGTCTAACAACTGCAATGGTGAGGCTAATTGGTAACCGCGCCCTTGCACTCGATAAATATCAATACCCCATTCACTAAGACCTTTAATGTGCTTAGCGATTGCCGCTCTAGAAACATTAAGATCGTCGCCCAACGCTTCTCCTGAATGAAACTCGCCATCACTTAATAACTTTAGAATATGAAGTTTCGTAGAGTGATCTTTTCTCATCTAGATGCCTCGATCTGAGCCAAATTGGTCTCCCCAGTACGATTGAGAAAGCGTACTTCATGCTCAAGTATGATTTGGTATTTGTCCCATACTGTCTGCTTCACTAAAGAAGCAAGCGCGACAATGTCATCTGCACTACAATTATCCATGTTGGTCAAAACCAAAGCTTGCATAGGGTTGACCTGCGCACCGTGTACAGACTTCCCTTTTAATCCACACTGATCGATAAGCCAACCAGCAGCAATTTTCATTCCTCCAGAAGCTGGGTAGGCCACTACGTTAGGGTATTTTTTTGTGAGTCGATCATAGTGATCTTGCGTGATCACTGGGTTTTTAAAGAAACTACCTGCGTTACCTATCTTGGTTGGATCTGGTAGTTTTGCCTTTCGCACTTGGCATACTCGTTCGAAGATAGAAGCAGGGCTGAGTTGTTCTTCTGGGATACTTTGTAAAGGGCCGTACTGGTTAATCGGCTGCCATTGCTTCGCCAACTTAAGCCCTAATGCGGTGATAAAGCACTTTCCGTGCAACGCATGTTTAAATATGGAATCCCTATAGGCAAACTCACAGTCTTGGGCGTGCATTCTTTTGTTTTCAAACGTAGTTAGGTCAAGAACATCTACATAATCACAGATGTCTTTTAGCTCTAGGCCATACGCACCAATGTTCTGAATAGGAGCCGAGCCAGCACAACCCGGAATCAAAGCTAAGTTCTCGATCCCACCGATCCCCTGATTCACACACCAGGAAACCAATTCAGGCCAATCTTCACCACCGGCAATATGTAATAGGTAGTGCTCATCCGTTTCCGTGACTTCTTTACCCATGATTCGATTAACAATCACTAATCCCTCAAAATGTTCTGTAAAAAGAACATTACTTCCTTTACCTAAAAAAAGTTTCGGTAAATGGGTGAATCTTGGGTTTTGAAATAGCTCAATAACATCTTCGAGCGACTCAACGATAGCTAAATAGGAACACGATTGTTCAATTCCAAAAGTATGGTAAGCCTTTAGGCTCGCATTTGTTTTAATTTGCATAGTAGGTTTGCAACACCAGATAAGATTCTCTTAAACTGTCGACATTCTACATTAGTTATCTTTTAACCGCAGTGACAATACCAGACTCATTAATCATAGAAGTGTTAAATCCCATCAAGCTCCCCCTCATTAAGAAACTATACAAAGCGTATTACCCTGCGGGTCGAGCCAAAAAGGATGAATTGATCATTACAGCAAGCCATAAGGGTGAAATCATTGCGTTACTACGTTTAAAAGGTGTAGATAAAGTTCGTCTGTTGACAGGAATGTTGGTCATTCCGAAAGTTAGGGGAACAGGGATTGGAAAAAAACTACTAACCCATTGTAAAAACAATGTTTTCACTGATGGCGATTATTGCTTCGCGTTTACACATCTCGAATCCTATTATTCCAAGCATGGATTCACAACAATTGATTGCTCTGAGCTACCACACCCGCTAAAAATGGCATTTCAACGTTACGTAGATAGCGGTAAAGATCTCATTCCAATGCAATTCATCTCTTCAACGACATCAAAACGCGTGCTTTTGTAGCCAGGTAAATCATATCTTTGATAAAATGGCAGGTTCGCAATATTGCACTAAACTAAGGTACTCATACCGATATGATAGTAAGTAGGAATCCATTCGAACAGTTGCCAAGTCTCGCTGTCAATCCGGAAGACTTTGATGTTCTGTATTCAGCAGAATCATTCAGAACCCGTCTTTTAGATGCTATCAGCAAAGCAACGTCGCGAATTTACCTAGTCGCTCTATATCTGGAAGATGATGAAGCTGGACGTGAAATTCTCACTGCGCTTTATGAAGCGAAACAGCGCAATCCTGGGTTGGACATCAATATCTGTGTCGACTGGCATCGAGCGCAGCGTGGCCTGATTGGTGCGGAGACATCTGAGGGTAATTCAGCGCTTTACAAAGCATATGCCAGTAAGTACCAGCACCCAATCCCTGTCTATGGCATACCAGTGCGTGGCAGAGAAGTTTTTGGGGTACTGCATTTAAAAGGCTTCATTGTCGATGATACTGTTATCTACAGTGGAGCGAGCTTAAATAACGTTTATCTCCATTATCATGAACGTTATCGATTTGATCGTTACCATATGATTCGACATGAATCTTTAGCGAATTCAATGGTGCAATTCATTCAGGAAGAAATGATTGCTCACCCTGCCGTTAATGATCTTGCAGGAAAAGATAAGCCAGAAACCAAAGAAATAAAGTCGGCGATTCGCCAACTGAGGGCTTCTCTTGCTCAAGCCAACTATAAGTTTGAAGACCAAGCTGCAACAGAAGAAAGTGTAAAAGTCACTCCGTTAGTTGGGCTAGGCAAACGCCGTAATCTGCTCAATCAACAGATTGTAAAGTTATTGGCAGCAGCCCAAGACGAAATTTTCATTTGTACGCCTTACTTTAACTTCCCTAAAGCACTTCATCGTGAAGTGAAACGAGCCATGAAGCGTGGTGTGAAAGTAACTATTGTTGTGGGTGATAAAACCGCCAACGACTTTTACATTGCACCTGAGGAAGACTTTAAAACCATTGGCGGACTTCCATATCTTTACGAAGTGAATTTGCGTCGCTTTGCGAAAGCCAATGAAGCGAATATCGCCGCACGTAAATTGTCAATTCACCTATGGAAGCATGACAATAACAGCTTCCACCTTAAGGGTATTTGGGTTGATAAACGCTATATGCTACTTACTGGGAATAACCTAAATCCACGTGCTTGGTCACTCGACCTAGAAAATGGGCTACTCATACAAGACAATTATGCGAAGCTCACTGGGAAGTTTGAAGACGAAGTTTCGCGTATTCTTGAGCATACTCACCTTATCTGTACTTATAAGCAATTAGAGAAAGTAGAAGACTATCCTATAGGGGTACAGCGACTGGTCAGAAAAATCACCCGCCTAAAGGCAGATGGTGTTTTAAAACGTATTCTTTAGACATCATTTCTCGCTCTAAAGTACGTCGAGATTTTTATACTAAGCCAACCGCTTTAGCAGTTGGCTTTTTCATATAATCCATTTGGAATACTTAACTATTTTCTAGTACCGCTAGTGAGCACATAACCACTTAGATCTAGAGCGATTCTCTTAATGGATTTGAGCTTTGACGTTTGTGAGTATTCCGCATAGCTTACAGCCTCGAGCTAAGCTACCCCTCTCTGTTTTGGCGCTTCTTACCCCTTGGCGATATATTTTTTCTGAGACTCATCAAATGTTCAGCGTCGAAAATCATCACCTCGCTAATGAAGAGCTCCTTCAATCTTTCACCTTCCAATTCTTTTCAAGTCGTTTGATTTTTGAGCCAGGAGAGATTGGGGTATATATGACGCTTTTCTGGATTATGCGCACAGCTCGTTTTTTCTTTCTCATCAAGATTCAAGCCGTTGAACGCCTTTGAATACCATAGATTACTTAGGCTTGTTCGTAGGTCATATTGTCTTTCCACAGCATCACCGGCCTATAATTAATTAAAGCCTAGTGTGTAATCACGCAGAGTTCGCTTAGTAGGGATTATGGGGAGTAGTCTAGTTAGGTGTAAACACACTTCAGGGAAACGCCGCAGTAGAAACGAAAAAAGCCCCAGTCTTTCGACTGAGGCTTAATATAAGTGGCGGAGTGGACGGGACTCGAACCCGCGACCCCCGGCGTGACAGGCCGGTATTCTAACCAACTGAACTACCACTCCGCAGTGGTATCACTCGCTTTAATAAGCAAGCGTCCGCTTTTGTCTTCACTTTTCGAAAAAGTGAAAATAAAACTAAAGCCTGGCGATGTCCTACTCTCACATGGGGAAACCCCACACTACCATCGGCGCTATTTCGTTTCACTTCTGAGTTCGGCATGGAAGTCAGGTGGGTCCAAAACGCTATGGTCGCCAAGCAAATTCTTTAATCTGGAAAGCTGTTTTTTTAATTCTCGTTCTTACACATTCAATGTTCTTACATTGAGTCCATCAAAACCCCTTGGGTGTTGTATGGTTAAGCCTCACGGGC
>NZ_JADDYH010000032.1:0-233 GCF_015163595.1 Vibrio sp. OPT41
CGACGACGGCAAACTGGACTGAAAACCTAAATAGGAAATTTACATTAGGGTTCGTGTCCAGCTCGGTATCTAGCCAAAATCACAGCTAAAGACCGGATAGAGACCGGACCGACGACGCCGTCGCCAAAGTTGCTGGAACTACATCATGCAGGAAGTCAGGCGGGATAAGTCTTAGAGTAAGATTACAGGGCCAGTCTGGTGTGACCGACCCAGCGATCTAGGATTTTAGTTAG
>NZ_JADDYH010000033.1:0-13191 GCF_015163595.1 Vibrio sp. OPT41
TCAAATGAGGCCTCATACGGCTTTAAAATACAAAACGCCCGATGAAGTACATCGAGCGTTTTAGTTAAAAAGTGTCAACCCATATCAGGACGGGTCATGCGTTTAAGCTGTTATACCTAATGCTGATTACGATTCTTTCGAGTCGGATTTCGGTGGCTCTTGAGCTTCTGGCTCTTTATCCTGCTTCTCCAGCTCGTTATCTTCTTCATCGTCATCGCGGCTTTCGATTACGCCGTGCATTTCTTTCCAGCTTTCCCAGCGTTGGTAAGCCAGCTCCTGCATGTCAGTGCTTTTATCTGCTTCGTCGATGATCTCCTCGCCTACGAGGTGTTCAAAAATATCTTCCAACGTTACCAAACCTAGCACGGTACCGTATTCATCAACAACAAGTGCCAGCTGTAAGCGATGAGTCATCATCTGGTCGAATACTTTAGGTAAAGTGGTATTGTTTAGCACCACTTGAATTGGGCGCATGATTGCTCCCAACTGTTTCTGTCCACTACCTGATTGTTGTAGTTTGAACAACTCAAGGCGATGCACAAAACCAATGATGTTATCTTTCTGCTCGCTGTAAACCAATGGGCGTGAGAAAGGCGTATCTTTGTGTTTTTCTAGGAACTCATTGATGGTCATTGTGGCATCGACACGGAATACTACTGGTCGTGGCGTCATAACCTGCGTTACGGGTACATCTTGGATGCCAAGCAAGTTGCTTAAGATTTTTGATTCACCCTCGGCAAACTCACCGCTTTCACGTGCCAGAATCGCCATTGCAGACAGCTCATCACGCATCTTTGGAGCTTCGTGGTTACGAGCAAGACGCTTGGTGATTTGCTCTGAGAACCAAACAAAGGGTGTAAGCGCCCATACCATCCAACGCAATGCGACCGCGGCAGTGGGTGCCAACTGACGCCAGTAGGTCGCGCCAATCGTCTTCGGTACGATTTCTGAAAGCACTAAGATCGCCAATGTCAGCACTGCCGAAAAGATACCTAATGCTTCGCTACCAAATACAACCGCAGCTTGTGCACCAGCAGTGGCCGCGCCGATAGTGTGAGCGATGGTGTTTAAAGTCAGAATAGATGCCAGTGGTCGGTCGATATCTGATTTCAGCTTAGCCAATTGCCCAGCTGCGGGATGCCCCTGTTGATTGAGCTGCGCAATGTAGCTCGGACTGATACTCAGCAGTACCGCCTCCAGCACCGAACAGATAAACGAAATGCCGATTGCAATAGAGATATAAATGGATAACAGCAGCATAGTTGCCCTTGAATGTAGTTTGATAGTGGTTATTTGCAGCTATTATAACCGCAAAAGTGACTTATAAATTGGTCCAAATACCTTGGAAAGCAAGGGTTTTCAGGGGGTATGTGGTAACAAATTGTGAGTTATTACTCATATTATGGCTAAAAGTACGTCAGAAAATCGAAAGATCGCTTACAAACCTTTGCCAGATGGGGCATTTATGTTTTAGAGTGAGACGAATTCGATAACCTATGAGAAGGGAAACCTAATGAACAAGACCCAATTAATCGACTTTATCGCAGAGAAAGCAGACCTATCAAAAGCACAAGCAAAAGCTGCTCTTGAAGCGACTCTTGATGGTGTAACTGGCGCACTTAAAGAGGGTGACCAAGTTCAACTAATTGGTTTTGGTACATTCAAAGTAAACCACCGCGCTGCACGTACTGGTCGTAACCCTAAGACTGGTGACGAGATTCAAATCGCAGCAGCTAACGTACCAGCATTCGTAGCAGGTAAAGCGCTGAAAGAATCAGTAAACTAAGTTAGAATGCACCGAGGTATCCTGCCTCGGTGCAATTTCATGAAAAAACATCTACTCACTTCACTTCTCCTATCTAGCCTTACCCTTTTTGGCTGTTCGTCGGTTGAAACTCCTAATTTAGAACAATTCACGCATTTTTCTGGTGGTAAAGTTGCGGGAGATGCTAGCAGCTTGTATTGGATGACAGAGAAACTCACTCGTGTGAGTACGGCGGCTGATTATGTGACTATGGGGGACAATGGTTGGTTCCAGAGTGATTATCGCTGGGATGAAGGTGAGTTGCGAGAGTTGATTCGAAAAGGCGAGCAAGTTGATACCAAACAAGAGTTGGTGCCTTTTCAAATCCACATCCGTTTCAATAAAGATGGCGAAGCGGTTTACCAAAAATATCGTGTTAACCGTAAAGTCTTACCACTTCAGCATGACCAATTAGAGCGCTACAAAGCAGAAGCGAATGACGTAGTGGCATCGGTTAAGGCGCAGTCTCGTAACAATCAGAGCCTTATTCAAGGTTATTGGAATGGTCAATCGTTTGAAACCTGCAAAGGTAAGGTGTTCTCGACACTCGAGTTTAATCAGACGTTGCCAAAATTTATTATCGAGCGTCTCTCATCGGTAGACAGTTATGTGGCTTTTGTCGGCAAGCAGTCACGAAACAAAGCAATGGTCGATGAACTGTTGATGCTCAATGACGATGACTTTGATTGTGTTTCTCGGCCAACGTTGATCTCTGAATAAACATTGCTTCGCATTCTGTCGAACAAGAACAATAAAAAAGGCGCTGAGTGCGCCTTTTGTTTTTTAGCCAACTCATGTTGTTTTTATTTTTCTTGCTCACGTGCAATTGCACGGTAGCCGATGTCGTTGCGATGGAACATGCCATCCCAACGGATCTGTTTTGCAAGCTCGTAAGCACGCTGCTGCGCTTCTGATACACTGTTGCCAAGTGCGGTTGCACAAAGAACACGACCACCGTTTGTCACGATGTCGCCATCTTTGTTATCTGTACCAGCATGGAAGACTTTTTCGCCTTCAATTTCAACTTGTGGCAGACCCGAAATTACGTCGCCTTTGTTGTATGCAGCTGGGTAACCACCGGCTGCTAACACGATACCAATCGATGCTCGTGGATCCCACTTCGATTCCGCTTGATCCAGTTTCTCGTCGATTGCCGCTAGGCACAGATCAACAAGATCCGATTCCATGCGCATCATGATAGGTTGTGTCTCAGGATCACCGAAGCGGCAGTTGTACTCGATTACTTTCGGAGTGCCGTCTTTGTCGATCATCAGACCCGCGTATAGGAAACCAGTGTAAGGGTTACCTTCAGAGGCCATGCCACGTACTGTTGGGTAAATCACTTCTTCCATGATGCGGTTGTGGATTTCTTGTGTCACCACTGGAGCTGGAGAGTATGCTCCCATGCCACCGGTGTTAGGACCCGTATCTTTGTCGCCTACGCGTTTGTGGTCTTGGCTGGTGGCCATTGGCAGAACGTTCTCACCATCCACCATCACGATGAAGCTTGCTTCTTCACCATCTAGGAACTCTTCGATAACGACACGACTACCAGCATCACCAAATGCGTTGCCTGCTAGCATGTCTTTGATTGCGTCCTCAGCTTCTTCTAGCGTCATTGCCACAATCACGCCTTTACCAGCTGCAAGGCCGTCGGCTTTCACCACGATCGGTGCACCTTGCTCACGCACGTAAGCCAGTGCAGGCTCGATTTCAGTGAAATTCGCGTAGGCACCCGTTGGAATTTGGTGACGAGCAAGGAAGTCTTTGGTAAACGCTTTAGAGCCTTCAAGTTGCGCTGCGGCTTGGGTAGGACCAAAGATTGGTAAGCCCGCTTCGCGGAACGCATCAACCACACCAATAACCAATGGTGCTTCTGGGCCAACGATAGTCAGTTCAATCGCCTTCTCTTTGGCGAAAGCAACAAGGCCAGTGATGTCTTCTACATCGATGTTTACGTTCTCTAGTTTTGGCTCTAGTGCTGTACCTGCGTTGCCTGGAGCAATGAAAATAGTCTCAACATTTGGGTTTTGCGCTGCTTTCCAGCCTAGCGCATGTTCACGACCGCCTGAACCAATGATTAAAACTCGCATATGAAAATCCTTAATCTTATAAATACCGTTTGCTCAAACTCAGATATTTCGCAAAGACCTGAGTATGGCCTCTCTAATTCAGTGGGACGAGGACAAGGCGACAAGTGAACTTATTCCTATGAGCATAGTATGCTATGTGATTAGGATAAGTGAACGCCGTCAACGCAGTTATCGTCCCAGTGAAGACGAGAGGATTAGTGGCGGAAGTGACGCATACCGGTAAAGATCATCGCCATGCCGTGTTCGTCTGCTGCTGCAATAACTTCGTCATCACGCATAGAACCACCTGGTTGGATAACACACTTGATGCCCGCTTCTGCAGCCGCGTCGATACCGTCACGGAATGGGAAGAATGCATCTGATGCCATTACACAACCTTCAACCTGTAGACCTTCGTCTGCAGCTTTGATGCCTGCGATTTTCGCAGAGTAAACGCGGCTCATTTGGCCAGCACCTACACCGATAGTCATGTCGCTTTTCGAGTAAACGATCGCGTTAGATTTCACGTATTTCGCTACTTTCCAGCAGAACAGTGCATCTTTTAGCTCTTCTTCTGTTGGCTGGCGCTTAGAAACCACTTTTAGGTCGTCTAGGCTTACCATGCCTTGGTCGCGGTCTTGAACCAGTAGACCGCCATTCACGCGTTTCACGTCAAAGCCAGTTGTCTTCGTTGTCCATTCGCCACACTCAAGTAGACGTACGTTCTTCTTCGCGGCAACCACTTCAATCGCTTCAGCAGAAACAGAAGGTGCGATGATCACTTCAACGAATTGACGCTCAACAATAGCGGTTGCTGTTTCAGCATCCAGTTCTTGGTTGAATGCAATGATGCCGCCGAATGCAGATGTTGGGTCAGTTTGGTAAGCACGGTTGTACGCTTCTAGGATGTCTTTACCTAGAGCAACACCGCATGGGTTTGCGTGTTTTACGATTACACATGCTGGCTCGTTGAACTCTTTCACACATTCAAGCGCTGCGTCCGTGTCTGCGATGTTGTTGTAAGAAAGGGCTTTACCTTGGATTTGGCGAGCAGTAGAAACGGATGCTTCTTGTTGGTTTGCTTCAACGTAGAATGCGGCTGCTTGGTGGCTGTTCTCACCGTAGCGCATGTCTTGCTTCTTCTCGAACTGTTGGTTGAACGTACGAGGGAATTTGCTCTCTTCATCACCGTCTTTGTTCTCACCGTAAGATGGAACCATAGTGCCGAAGTAGTTTGCGATCATGCCGTCGTAAGATGCTGTGTGCTCGAATGCTGCGATAGCTAGGTCGAAACGAGTTTCGAGAGTGAGAGATTTGTCGTTTGCGTCCATCTCTGTAATTACGCGGCCGTAATCACCTGCATTAACAACGATAGTCACGTCTTTGTGGTTTTTCGCTGCAGAACGAACCATTGTTGGGCCGCCGATATCGATGTTTTCAACAGCGTCGGCTAGTGTACAGCCTTCTTTGGCAACGGTTTCTGCGAATGGGTATAGGTTTACGACAACCATATCGATAGGGTTGATGCCGTGCTTTTCCATCACGTCATCATCTTGGCCACGACGACCAAGCACACCACCGTGAACTTTTGGGTGAAGCGTTTTAACGCGGCCGTCCATCATTTCTGGGAAACCAGTGTAGTCAGAGACTTCGGTTACGGCGATGCCTTGTTCGGCAAGTAGGCGAGCTGTACCACCAGTAGATAGGATATCGACACCGCGCTCAGCAAGAGCTTGCGCAAACTCAACAATACCTGTTTTGTCTGATACGCTGATAAGCGCACGGCGAATAGGACGAGCGTTATTCATGCTTCCATTTTCCTCAAATTCACGGAGTTAAAGATGTTTGCCAAAAATGAACTTGTTTTTACCTCTTGGGGTAAAATATTGGCCAGTTTTGGTAAAGACCTTTGCAGGGTGTTTTCTGATTAGAAAACAGTCTCCACATTTGATGGCGCGTATTCTAACCAATTTATTACAAAAAAGCTCGCGCAATCGTTTGGCATCTCAAAAATAATTGCAAAAAAGTCGTTCTTTAGCTTTAAAAGTAACGAGATAGTTAATAGGGAAAGTTATGTTTCAGATAGGTGAACTGGCAAAACGTTGTGGTGTGACTGCCGATACATTGCGTTTCTACGAGAAAAACGCGCTAATAAAACCCGCAGGGCGAAGCGAATCAGGCTACCGCTTGTATGATGAAGAGAATCAAAAGCAGGTGCACTTTATCCTCAAAGGTAAAGATCTTGGCTTGAGTCTGGATGAAATTAAAGACCTGTTAGAAATTAAGTTAGAAGCGACAGAACACAGCTGTGCAGAGGTAAAAGCCATTACTTCTGCTAAGTTAGAGCTGATTGATGGGAAAATTAACGAGCTGACGAAAATTCGCCGAGCTTTGAAGAAGATTAATGATGCTTGTTGTGGTCATACAGACGATGACGCCACACATTGCTCTATCCTTGCAGCACTTGAGTAGTCTCATTCTTGAATCACTTAACTTAAGTTTGCATTTTTGGCGACTTGCTTTTCTAGGTACACGCTGCTTTCCCACCTATAATCTTGCCTTTAGTTACTTGTAGGAATCGACCATTGTCTGATTCCTACCGTAACGCTGTCTGTAGATACGAGAGTTTTCATACATGGTTGGAGTCTATTTTCAAATCAATGACTGGGTTTTGAGCGTTGATGAAAATAAGCTGTATCGACAAGATAGGGAAGTTACTGTTGAGCCACGCTTAATTAATCTTTTGCACTTCTTAGCGGAGCATGCGAATGAGGTGTTCAACCGCGAGGAATTGATTCAGTACGTTTGGGCTGGAGCGATTGTGACCGATCAAGTGGTGACTCAATCCATCTTTGAGTTGCGTAAGCTACTACGTGACGGTCGAGAGGAAAATACCAACTACGTTATCACGGTGCCCAAGCGTGGCTATAAGCTGGTAGCGAACGTGGTTACTATGACGCATGAAGAGTTTGTCACAAGTCGGCAAAATGAAGAGATCCCACCTTCGGTTGAAGAATCGGAAGAGGATTGTCTACCTATAGCACCAGCCGTTACCTTTCCAGCAGGTCCTCTAACTCGCGCGGTCTGCGAGATGTCAAAAGAGAAAAAAGCCCCTCAGAGCAAAAACAAAATCAGTCCTTGGCGATTGGGAATTATGAACTTCATCTGGATCAGTATGTTGGTCGTAGTGATGGGCGTGTTTACCTACAAGCAATCGGAAGTGCGTATTACCCAAGCCATCGATACCCATCTGATTGAGTTCAAGTTTCAAGATAATTTTACGAATGAAGGATTAAGCTACGATTTGGCAGACGGATTCGCCCAAAAGTTGATGTCCGACATTGCTCAAGTCAGTGATTACCGAGTCATGCTAAAGAAGGCGTCGTTTACTTCTGGCATTGTGCCTGGTAAATCGGTTGTGGTGAGAGTTCGTGAGAATGACGGTGGCAGCTTTTTAGAGGTGGAATATCGCAATAACTCATCTGAGAAAGTGTTGTTTAGTCGTCAATACGCGTTAACCAGTAGTCATTTAAAGACAGTGCTTCAACAAGCGTCGTTGGATTTGATGCAAGTGCTGAAAGTGTCGGATGCCAAATTGAAATCTACGATGCTGGTGGCGGGAATGCCAATGAATCCCGACGCGTTGGAGTTGTTTGTTCAGGCTAACCATTACCTTAATGTCTCTGATACTAAACAATTCCGCCAAGGTATCGACTTGATGGAAAACATTTTAGAAATCGAGCCGGATAATGCTTACGTTCAAGCTGAGTTGTTGATTGCTTACCATGTACAAAAGGCACTTGATTTCTCACAGGAGTTGAAGAAAGGGCGAATGCAGCAGCTCAGTGAAGCACTAGAGACTAATGTGAAAATGATGGTGGGGCCAATTCAACCGCGAATTTATGAAGCTTTAGCACTGCACGAAACCATCATTGGTGACATGGCGTTAGCCAAGCGGCATCTCGGACAGGCATTGAGGTTACGTGATTCAGTGCTTTCCTATGTGATTCGCGGTAAGCACGCCGAATTGGATGGTGATCTGGATTTAGCCAGTGAGTCTTACAGTGAAGCTTTCTATATTGATACGTCGGTTGAGACGTACCTGCTGTGCGAAAACTTGGTCTTCCCAAGTAACATGAAGGCGATTGATTACGCCATGTATCGCGCCGTTCACCCTTCTGTCGTTCGAATGCTTTAATTCTCTCGGACTCAACGTCAGCCTAATGCTAGCCCCTCATTTCGATGAGGGGCTTTTTTGTCGCTGTCGAAAAGTGAAAAGGGTGGGGCGGTGGGGCAATGACTTACGAAGGAGCTAACAACGCAAGCTTGCAACGGGAATACATACCCGCTTTGCTTCTCTATCTCTATCTCTATCTCTATCTCTATCTCTATCTCTATCTCTATCTCTATCTCTATCTCTATTGATTGTATGAAGTGTCTGGATTAGTTATGTGGCGAGAATGATTTTGGTGCCTTCTTGCATGCGAGATGAATATTGACTTGGGTCAAGAAGCGCGATCAGGGAGAGATTTATGGAATCAACACTTCAGGGAATTAACCCTTCGGGATGGGGAAGTTGATAGAGGTTGATAACTTTTATCGCGATGACCAACGAGTTGATGAGAGTTTATCTATCGGTAGAAGGTTTGATGTTTTTCTTGTAACTGTATGAATAATATAGTTTTATGTTTTTGTGTTTATCATGTTTATCTCAACTTGATGTTGATGAACTAATCATTTTATTGATAACACCAAGTTTATTTTTTTCCCGATTTTTGGGCGTAGTCTTCACTTCGAAATTTAGCGAGGTCGAGAAGGTTCCTCCTCATAGCATCTCGCTAATAACCATTCAGTTTGAGTCATGTTGACTCGAGTAGAATAGATTTGGAGATGTTATGTCATCGAATGCGAAAAAAATCGGCCTTATTGCCTGTACGGGTGTCGTAGCCGGTAACATGATGGGTAGTGGTATTGCACTATTACCTTCTAGTCTTGCCTCTGTAGGCTCTGTTTCAATCTTCAGTTGGCTGATCTGTTTGGTCGGTGCACTGAGTCTGGCGTTCGTTTACGCTCGTCTGGCAACCAAAAACCCACAAGAAGGTGGTCCTATCGCTTATGCTGGCGAAGTGTCTCCGGTATTTGGTTTCCAAACGGGCGTTCTTTATTACCACGCGAACTGGATTGGTAACCTGGCTATTGCCATTACAGGTGTTTCTTACCTTTCAGTATTCTTCCCTGTGCTTAATAACCCAATTCCAGCAGGTATTGCGACGATTGCATCGGTATGGATCTTCACTTTCGTCAACCTACTTGGTGGTAGCTGGGTAAGCCGTCTATGTACGCTTGGTTTAGTTCTTATCCTTATCCCAGTTGTTGGTACAGCTGCATTTGGTTGGACGCACTTCGATACTGCGCTTTACAGCCAAAACTGGAACGTATCAGCAGGCACTGACAGCCACGCGGTAGTAACTGCGGTTCTTATCTGTCTATGGTCATTCGTAGGTGTGGAATCAGCAGCGGTATCTACTGGTATGGTAGAAAACCCTAAACGTACCGTACCACTAGCAACTATGTTGGGTACTGGTATCGCAGGTGTGATTTACATCCTATCAACTCAAATGATCAGCGGCATGTTCCCAGCGTCAGAAGTTGCGGCATCAGGTGCGCCATTTGCATTAGCAACCACTGAGCTATTCGGTAGCTGGACAGCACCATTCGTATCAGCATTCACAGCGCTAGCATGTTTCACTTCGCTAGGTTCTTGGATGATGCTAGTAGGTGAAGCAGGTAAACGTGCAGCAAACGACGGCAACTTCCCTAAAATCTACGGCGAAACTGACAAAAACGGTGTGCCTAAGAAAGGTCTAATCCTTGCGTCAATCAAGATGACTGCACTGATGGTTGTACTGATGTTCTTCAGCTCTAAAACAGCACACGCATCAGATCTGTTCAACCAACTAACGACTGACGCAGTTCTACTAACTATGCTGCCTTACTTCTACTCAAGCATTAACTTGATTCGCTTCGAAGGTATGACAACACGCAACGGCTTCGTAATGCTGTTCTCTGGTGTGGCTTGTCTGTTCTGCTTCATCGCACTAGCTGGTGCAGAGGGCGGTACGCTAACAGCAACCTTCATCGTGTCTCTAGTTATCTTGATGTTCTACAGCAAAAAAGCAGGTCTTGCTCAGTACGTGAAAATGCACGCTGACGACATGCCTGCCCAAGCAAGCAACTAATCCCCAAAACGCTGGCACTACGGTGCCAGCCCATAAAACCCAAATTCACGCGGCGCTCACCTTACTCATTGCCTGTAAATGGCAAAGAGCGCCCTCATTCGCCTTGGAGATGTCCAAATGAATATATTCGCTATCTTGAACCACATGGGTGTGTTCTTTAAAGAAGAGCCAGTTCGTCAACTTCACGCTGCTCTTGAGAAAGCGGGCTACGAAGTGGTTTACCCAGTAGATGATAAAGACTTGATCAAAATGATTGAGATGAACCCACGCATTTGCGGTGTGCTGTTCGACTGGGATAAATACTCACTTGAGCTATGTGAACGTATCAGCCAAATCAACGAAAAACTGCCTGTTCACGCATTTGCTAACGAACAGTCTACTCTAGACATTTCACTAACAGACCTACGTCTAAACGTGAGCTTCTTCGAGTACGCTTTAGGTATGGCTGACGACATCGCTATCAAAATCAACCAAGCGACTGAGGCATACAAAGATGCCATCATGCCTCCATTCACTAAAGCGTTATTCAAATACGTAGAAGAAGGTAAATACACCTTCTGTACTCCAGGTCACATGGGCGGTACTGCATTCCAGAAAAGCCCTGCTGGTAGCATCTTCTACGATTTTTACGGTCCAAACACATTTAAAGCGGACGTATCAATCTCAATGCCTGAGTTAGGTTCTCTACTAGACCATTCAGGTCCACATAAAGATGCAGAAGAATACATCGCACGCACATTCAATGCAGACAGCTCGTACATCGTAACTAACGGTACGTCTACATCGAACAAAATCGTTGGTATGTACTCAGCACCTGCGGGCAGCACAGTACTGATTGACCGTAACTGTCACAAGTCTCTGACTCACCTAATGATGATGAGCGACGTGACACCAATCTACTTCCGCCCAACTCGTAACGCATACGGCATCCTTGGTGGTATTCCACAAAGCGAATTCAGCCGAGATGTCATTGCTGAGAAAGTGGCGAAAACACCAGGTGCAACAGCACCAACTTACGCAGTAGTGACTAACTCAACTTACGATGGTCTGTTGTACAACACACAATTCATCAAAGAATCGCTAGACTGTAAACACATCCACTTCGACAGTGCTTGGGTGCCTTACACTAACTTCAACCCAATTTACGAAGGTAAATGTGGTATGAGTGGTGAAGCGATGCCAGGCAAAGTGTTCTACGAGACACAATCAACACACAAACTGTTGGCAGCGTTCTCACAAGCTTCAATGATTCACGTGAAAGGTGACTTTGATAAAGAGTCTTTCAACGAAGCATTCATGATGCACACTTCAACTTCACCTCAGTACGGCATTGTTGCTTCTACTGAAACTGCAGCGGCAATGATGCGCGGCAACACTGGTAAGAAGTTAATGCAAGACTCTATCGATCGCGCAATCCGCTTCCGTAAAGAGATCAAACGCCTAGAAGCAGAAAGTGACAGCTGGTTCTTCGATGTATGGCAACCAGAAAACATCGATACCACAGAATGTTGGAAACTAGACCCTAGCGATACATGGCACGGCTTCAAGAACATGGATGACAACCACATGTATCTTGACCCAATCAAAGTAACGCTACTGACTCCGGGGATGAATAAAGAAGGCGAACTAGAAGAATCAGGTATTCCTGCTTCGCTGGTGGCTAAATTCCTAGACGAGCGCGGCATCGTGGTTGAGAAAACAGGCCCATACAACTTGTTGTTCCTATTCTCAATCGGTATCGACAAATCAAAAGCAATGCAATTACTACGCGGTCTGACTGAATTTAAACGTGGCTACGACTTGAACCTAACCATCAAGAGCTTCCTTCCTTCGCTATATAACGAAGATCCAAGCTTCTATGAAGGCATGCGCGTTCAAGAATTGGCACAAGCAATTCATGACCTAACTAAGAAATACAACCTACCAGAACTAATGTACAAAGCGTTCGATGTACTTCCAGAAATGAAAGTAACACCACACGCAGCATGGCAAGAAGAGCTTCGCGGTAACGTAGAAGAAATCAAACTGGAAGAAATGGTTGGCCGCGTAAGTGCGAACATGATCCTTCCTTACCCTCCAGGTGTGCCACTAGTACTTCCTGGTGAAATGGTGACTCAAGAGTCTCGCCCAGTGCTGGACTTCCTAGAGATGCTTTGTGAGATCGGTGCGCATTACCCAGGTTTCGAAACCGACATCCACGGCCTGTACCAACAAAAAGATGGTAGCTACACCGTAAAAGTATTGAAGAACTAAGTTCCTCTCGAAGATGACGCCATTGGGAATGCAAGCATGCTCCACTCTTACGAGCTCAATGTGTCATCGAACAACCACGACATTTAGATATACCCCTAGCTAATCTGTCGTAAAAGAGAAGGGCAAGGATGCTCTGATCTTTTCTTCTATATAGAAGAAGTAATTTCCAAGACTTCACCTGAAGTACCCCAAGTAAAAAGCAAAGACCAAAGAGCAGTTCGTTATCGTTCTGCTCTTTTTTTCGTCTTTATATAGATAGAAAAAGAAAAAAGAATCAAGAGAGATAAGATCAGCAATCAAAATCACAAAGAAATCGGCGATCTTTTAATGCAGAAGTCAGGTGTTTCATCATGAAAAGATCCTCTGAAACCCGAAATATTAGACAAGATCGTTGAGTATTTATGCAGAATGCTCGTTATTTGTGCGGTTGAAAGTTTTTTTGCAAAAAACGCTTGTGCTAATTTCTCAACCCCCTATACTGCGCATCCACCGACACGGAGTGAGACGAAAGTCACACAGCGAGTCGGGAAGAGAGAAAAAAGAATTTGAAAAAAATGCTTGACTCTCTCACGGTGTGAAGTAAGATACGCACCCCTAACAACGAGTAACTAAGTTGCTGAAAATGTTAGAAAAGCTCTTTAAAAATAAGAACCTATCAATCTGTGTGGGCACTCGTTGATGATAATCCAATTAGAAGCTTCGGCTTCAAATTAGGTTTCAATGATACGAAGTGACCATTGAATCGAAAGATTCAGCACAGTCAATTCAAACATTACTTATGTAATGTTCAGTATTCATTGAGCCGACAAAATCTTAAATTGAA
>NZ_JADDYH010000034.1:0-1190 GCF_015163595.1 Vibrio sp. OPT41
TATGAATTAGTCGAAGATCTTAGCAACAACACCAGCACCTACTGTACGGCCACCTTCACGGATCGCGAAACGTAGACCTTCGTCCATTGCGATTGGTGCGATTAGCTCTACAGTCATCTGTACGTTGTCGCCTGGCATTACCATTTCTACGCCGTCTGGTAGCTGGATGTCACCAGTTACGTCAGTTGTACGGAAGTAGAACTGTGGACGGTAGCCTTTGAAGAATGGAGTGTGACGACCACCTTCATCTTTAGACAGTACGTATACTTCTGATTCGAACTTAGTGTGTGGAGTGATTGAACCAGGCTTAGCTAGTACTTGACCACGTTCAACTTCGTCACGCTTAGTACCACGTAGAAGTGCACCAACGTTCTCACCTGCACGGCCTTCGTCTAGAAGCTTACGGAACATCTCAACACCAGTACATGTAGTTGTAGTAGTGTCTTTGATACCTACGATAGCAACTTCGTCACCTACAGTTAGGATACCACGCTCGATACGGCCAGTTACTACTGTACCACGACCTTGGATTGAGAATACGTCTTCGATAGGCATTAGGAATGGCTGATCTACCGCACGCTCTGGCTCAGGGATGTAAGTATCTAGAGCTTCTGCTAGTTCAACGATTTTCGCTTCCCACTGCTCTTCGCCGTTTAGTGCGCCTAGTGCAGAACCTTGGATAACTGGTAGGTCATCACCTGGGAAATCGTATTCAGATAGAAGTTCACGAACTTCCATTTCTACTAGTTCTAGTAGCTCTTCATCGTCAACCATGTCACATTTGTTCATGAATACGATGATGTATGGGATACCAACCTGACGGCCTAGTAGGATGTGCTCACGAGTTTGTGGCATTGGGCCATCTGTCGCAGCAACAACTAGGATACCACCGTCCATCTGTGCAGCACCAGTGATCATGTTTTTAACATAGTCAGCGTGTCCTGGACAGTCAACGTGTGCGTAGTGGCGTGATGGAGTGTCGTACTCAACGTGAGAAGTTGCGATTGTGATACCGCGCTCACGCTCTTCTGGAGCGTTATCGATAGATGCGAAGTCTTTAGCTACACCGCCGTAAACTTTAGCAAGAGTAGTACAGATAGCTGCAGTTAGAGTTGTTTTACCGTGGTCAACGTGGCCGATAGTACCAACGTTAACGTGCGGTTTCGTACGTTCAAATTTTTCTTTAGACA
>NZ_JADDYH010000035.1:0-227 GCF_015163595.1 Vibrio sp. OPT41
AAGCAGCTCGAAGATGCTCAACTCAAAGCCGACTTCTTTGAAGCTGTCGTGAACGTTATGGAACGTGACTATGGTGTTAGAGTGACAAAAAAGCACAAAGAAGCGTTGTCCAAGAGAAAACCATAGTAGGTTTGAGCGTTACGAAGTTTTGTCAGTTAGTACAAATCTCTCGCCAAGCTTATTATAAGCAATGCCAAACTCAATCTCGTTGTGAACATCATGAGCAT
>NZ_JADDYH010000002.1:0-614 GCF_015163595.1 Vibrio sp. OPT41
ATTGCCGCAGCTTCGGTTTACTACTTAGCCCCGTTACATCTTCCGCGCAGGCCGACTCGACCAGTGAGCTATTACGCTTTCTTTAAATGATGGCTGCTTCTAAGCCAACATCCTGGCTGTCTGAGCCTTCCCACATCGTTTCCCACTTAGTAGTAATTTGGGACCTTAGCTGGCGGTCTGGGTTGTTTCCCTCTCCACGACGGACGTTAGCACCCGCCGTGTGTCTCCCGGATAGTACTTACTGGTATTCGGAGTTTGCAAAGGGTTGGTAAGTCGGGATGACCCCCTAGCCTTAACAGTGCTCTACCCCCAGTAGTATTCGTCCGAGGCGCTACCTAAATAGCTTTCGGGGAGAACCAGCTATCTCCAGGTTTGATTGGCCTTTCACCCCTAGCCACAAGTCATCCGCTAATTTTTCAACATTAGTCGGTTCGGTCCTCCAGTTGATGTTACTCAACCTTCAACCTGCCCATGGCTAGATCACCTGGTTTCGGGTCTATATCCAGAGACTGAACGCCCAGTTAAGACTCGGTTTCCCTACGGCTCCCCTAGATGGTTAACCTTGCCACTGAATATAAGTCGCTGACCCATTATACAAAAGGTACGCAGTCACA
>NZ_JADDYH010000036.1:0-32331 GCF_015163595.1 Vibrio sp. OPT41
AACTACAGTGAGTTTAAAAGCGAGGGAGTAATCGCGCTGAGTTCTTTTAGTTGTTGATTTCATAACACTCTCCAATTTTGGGGGTGGAAAGTGTCAACTTTATTTAGGACGGCACAGAGCTAACAAAAAAAGCGAGTCCGTGGGTTTGCTTTTTTGATCTTAGGGTTTGATGCTTATGGGGTAGCTCTGATTCAGACTCAAAATCTGAACCACTACACTCGGTGTTTCTGGTTGCGTCTTTCCAGTATATGGACTCCTTAAGTGTGCTGCGGAGTTAGTGTGTAAACTGAACCAAAAAAGTGACAATGAGATAGTTTATTGTGAGCCTACAGTGATGACGCCAACTTCTAGAGCATTTTTTGCTCGATTACTATGTCCGGCAAAGGTTTGACATTCGTTAGTTTGTTGGATTTTCCCTAATAAAGTTCATGTGGCCAGTGTTGGACTTATGCGTCTAAAGGTAACTTCTATGCGGAAGAAACTTATTCGATTTGAGGGGGCTATCCATGGGATTGCGATTCGAGCCCCATGGGAGGCGTTCGAAGTTTTAGGGAAAGTAGCCTATGAGAATGGAGTGTACAGCGAGAATCGAACCTACATCATCATCAGCTTGGAAGGGAGCGCAGTTCGGGTTTTGTAAGAGCTATTTCCCATTAAATCTATTTAATGTCAATTGTTTAAGTTACTTTTCCAACAGAAATCCAAAAACAGTTGAAACTGTAAACCTACATTTTGGCTCCTAATCACGAATTTGAAAATAGTGAAAAATTCATTATTTTCAAATTCGTTTTGATAAATCGCGACCCGATTTGGTTAGAAAGTTTCATCTAAAAAGTGCTTAATAAGAATCCCATTTAGCGGCGTTATGTCAATGTCACCAGTTAACTTATGAGCTGATGAGTTCACCTCTAACTAAGCACTCACGTTACTATGCCATTGCAATGGTTAGGTTAACTTAGCAACGATATCGCTTGTTTAGATACTCTGACTAGTCGTCCAATGGTTCTTTCGAAAACCCATCTAATGAATCGGGCGGATAGATCCTCAATGATGGTCCCATAGTGACCGGCAAAAACAAGCATATGGCCTAATAAGCCTTTTAGTTGCTCTTCATTGCGCTTAGATGATTTAGCAACGGCTTCTAGCTTTCTTGAAAGCCAATCATAAAAGGTCAAGCCAGCAATCACGCCTGCTTGAATCGTTACCGTTGACAAAAGAGCCACATCTTTCAAATAGGTGATAAGTGCGCCCTGTATTCTATCTGCCCAATACTCCGAAAAAGAAGCTTGATTTCGTTGCTCATACTTTAGACGGATAGGGGTAAATAAGTGGTCATTCGATTTCCTCTTCAACGCTCCCCAAGAATCCGAGGAAGCAGTGTTTAAGTAACCCGGATTTTTGTTTCTTGCCATCAAATGGGCTGATATGCTTAATCCAGTGCCAGAGTCCAAGCGGTACTCGCCTGTTGAGATTGGAGCATGAATAAATGGCCAAAGCGGTATTTTTGGTACAGGATCAGCACCATGCGTACATCGATAAACACCATCGTTTAGCTTTTCCGATGAGCGTGCGTATGCTTCCAGACCAACTCTAGGAGCGCCAAAGGTGTATAAGGTGGTTCTGACCTTCATCTCACTACGCACCCAATCAGCGCAAAGTGATGCGAGCGCTCCACCTAAGCTGTGCCCAACGCAATGTATACGTTTTGGTTTAGGATTCATCTGCATAATATACTGCTTCAACTTGGGGCTAAGACTTTGAAAACAATTGTTGAAACCAGCATGAGCGGGCGAACCGTTTGGTGATCCTTTCACCCCTATATTCGCATTTGTGATCCAATCATTAGCATTTTGTGTTCCTCGAATTGAAATGACAATTTCATTCTCAAATGTAGAACCTTTACCAGTGCCAACCACTGCAAACGCCTCTGAAGTTCTCATCAAGCCAGGGATAACTTTACGCAATACCGGTACATTGGATAAACCCGCTACACCGCCTGTAAAACCATCAAATACATCATTTTCAGAAAAAGAAAAGTGATTTGAAAAACTGTTTTTGCCCGGCATGATAAAACGGCCATTATTTTCATAAGCTTTGTAAGGAATATCCGCTATTTCTGAAGCCATTTTTGGTGTTAACTTTGCCATTACGTGTCCTTATTTAGTAATATTTTTTCAGAAAATCCTTTCAAATCACACCTACTAATAATTTCAAGATCGAGGCCATTCTCAACAAATTTATTTTTAAAAAAGTAACGATATTCGTCCGAATTAATCTCACAACTTAAATCAAGAAGATTATCTGAAATAAATCCATAGGGTTTCACGTCAGAAAAGCGAGCCTCTAGTAAGTAGTATTTTTTGCCATCTACAAAAATGTAAATACCAATGTAGCTAGAGGATTCATGAAGGGCAGGTTCTTTAAACGTCTGATAGTGGTATGTAGGTTCGAAATGAAAATAACCATTTTCTGACGTAATTGTCTCGGTGATATAACGGTTTTTAGAAAAAGCTGTGTGTAGATAAACTACCTCGCTAGTAAACGCTTTCCCGTCTAAGTATAAGCGACCAGTGATCTCTGAGCTAAGTATGTATTGAAACTTTTTTGATTTGAAGAAATTAAACATATCTGCGTTACAACCTGTTGAGAGCAATAATATTGTGGCACTCATAAGGGAAACCAGTATTTTAGTCATTTGTTTACCAATATTGTACATAGGTCAACCCATATCCACGCGTGAGACGATACTATGTCCTAATGCTCTCAAGTGCTAGCCTAGGACCGCCCCAATTCTCACAAATAAGTCATGTCAAAGCTTATATCTAGGCATACTTTAAAAAATAATGTAAATGACATGTCTATTACTTTCATGGGTTAAACATAAGTAGACTCCCTCTGGCAAAAAATACCGAGCTATTCGTTAAAGTACTTATCCACGTCCATTTCGTAAGCTTGCATACTCATTGTCTCATTCTGAATTCTTATCATGAAGATCAGTTAACAATAGCCACCGCGCAGATGGTTGTTTTTTATAACCGATAAAACATGGCGCCATCTCAACTTTTTCAGCACCATTGCTATATCACAGCGAAAATACCTCGAGTTCACTATAAAGCTCATCGATGTGCCTGGGCAGGTTGGAGTGGTGTCAAAGATGAGCTTCCGAAAGCGAATGTTACTCTCGACTGGTTCCATGTAGTGCATTTATTTACACGAGCTGTTGATGACGCTCGAAAACAATGGCACGCAAAAAGCTCTTCGTTGGGTGGTGTTAAAGGATGTTGAGAGTCCGATGACAGATAAGCAAGCACAAGCTTTAGTTGACTAGAGCCAGTAAGAAAAGTCCTAACAACCTTAGAAAAGCACCCAGAGAGAATACTTCCACGTTGGAGCTCGACCTATGCTAATACTGAGAATTTTGACTGACCGAGGCACTGAATACTGTGGCCGTGTTGAACAGCATGATTACCAACTCTACCTAGCTATCAATGATATCGACCAACTCGAACAAACTGATTTGGGCTTTATCCTTCACCTTGGTAAACAACGCCAATACATCAGCAAATCTTGCTTAAACGAAGAAGTGATCGCGTTTATGGTAGAGCGGCACGCGGCATCAAAAGCGAGCTAACCAACTCACATCAAGCTGGAATGAGCGCTCGAAAAAGTAGGTGATATATGATCGAACATTGTAACAAGTATATGGTCGATTCTGAATCAATGGGGTTTGATGTAGAAAGCTAATAAGGTTTAGAGGTTTCTCTTTCGGACATACTGCTTCGGTGTCATGCGCGCAATCTGCTTACACTCTCTAGTCATGTGTGCTTGATCGGAAAAACCTTGCTCCAGCGCCAACTCCGATAAAGTAAGATCGGGTTGCGCTCGGAGTTGCTCTAAAGTGTGCTTCACTCGTTTAATGCGTTGGTAATGTTTAGGAGTAATCCCCAACCATTTCTGAAAATTGCGCTCTCTCTGGCGCTGACTGATGGTCCCTGTAGGTTGGTCAATAATGTGGCCGACATACTGCGGTTCATATTCCTCAATCAGTGTTTGAACCCAGCGATATAACGTAGAAATCCTTGCATATGGCGAACGCGCTGTTTGCAGAGACTCAAATGTTGCTAGCGCAGAAGAAGCCAAAGGGTGGTCGTCTTGAATCCGCAATAGCTGTTCTAGACGTTTACCAAATAGTTGATAACCAACAGCAGGATGAAAGCGTACGCCAGTCATCACCGCGCCTGGCGGTAGGCAGACCTGATGTGCCAGAATGCTTATAGGCAGTAGGACAACCCCTGGCGTTTGCCACTCACCATCCATTTGTACTTCATTCTGTAAAATGAATACCACACCTGTACCAGCATCACTGAGTAATTGTTTACGTACGGTTTGCGTCGTATCAGGTTTGACGGATGCTGACCAAATGGCTTGAACATAGCCAGCTAAAGCCTTTTGAGGTTTTAAAATATCAAATTCTAAGTTCAAATGAATCATCCTATTTAACCTCAACTTAAATGAGAAAGTGATACACATGTACTTTTCATCCTATTAAGTTGAGGTATAAGCAGCGGCTTACAAGTAAGAACCGTCAAATAGAATTATCGAGGTTTATAGACTCCAACCTTTGGCTTAAATGCCTTAACTATTCGGTTCCAACTATTGATCGCGTTGATCGCAATTGTTAGGTTGACCATAGCTTCTTCTCCAAAGGTATTCAAGGTCAGCTGATAGGTATCATCATCTACTGGTAGGCCAGCAGTTAGTAGTTCAGCCCAGCCTAGTGCAACGTGTTCTGCATCGCTGTAGAATGGCATATCTTTCCATGCACTAAGCCCCCATATGCGTTCCGGCTTTTCACCTAACTGAAGCGCATCTTTACTATGCATGTCGATACAAAATGCGCATTGATTGATTTGCGATATGCGTAACTTAACCAGTTCCCATATGATCATGTTCATGGTTTCTGATTGGCTAAATTGTTCATGGAAGTAAGCCTCCTGAGCGTATAGGATTTCTATTGCTTTTGGCGCTACTTCAATATAGTTGAGTCGTTTCTTCATGGTCATTCTCCTCTGTTTTTTACATAGTAAAAAACGCTCTTAGCAAAAGATTGAAGATTTTCGACATGTACTCAATAAAGTTAGATAAAAGAGTGAACGACGAAAGCGAAAAGTGTACCTATTGGAAACCAAGAAAACTTATGCCAATTAACAAAGTATTGCTCTAAATAATGGACTTAAGGTTGGCGTCTATTTTTACTCCACCACCTTCCGTAAACGAGCAAAAGGTGCTGAGTTACCTATATACACACCAGCCGCAACGATAAAGACGCCTAAAACATTTTCCCATTGAGCCTGCTCACCAGAAATGAACGAAATCAGTAGAGTGAATACCGGCATAATATTAAATAATGGAGACATCTTATCTGGACCAAGAACGATAGCGCCTTTCATCCAAAAGTAATAAGCAATCAAAGTTCCAAACAGGCTCATGTAAGCTATTAATGCTAGGTCTTTAAATGTTATGGCATTTAAGCTACGGCTAAAGTCGCCGTGGTACATCGCTATAGCGACCATTTGAATGGCACCAATACTTAACACCCAACGTAACTGCTGAGTTACTGGGATATGAGATGTTAAACGCTTCGCTAGAATTGTGTATAAACACCCACTAATTAAAGCAAATAACATGTATAGATCACCAATATTACTATTGCTGCTAATAGAATGAATATTTCCCCCTGTAATGACGATTACCACTCCACAAAAACTGATTAGTGCACCTAAAATAGTTTTAACCGAAATGGAAGTCTTGAGAATAAAGCCCGACAACAAGATAGTGACAAGTGGTAGGTTTGCCTGAACAACCGCTGCGTTAACTGGGGTAGTAAATCTCATTGCAGAGAAAATAGAGAAGTTTTGGATAGTTACACCCACGGTTGCTATAACAAACAACGACAACATACTTTTTCGTGTGAGTTTGGCTCCATATGGAGAGCGTTTAGTACCTCTTATCATTAAGAGTATTAAAGCTGCAACGGAAAATCGTAACGTCGCTGAATCCAAAGGAGAGACATCGCTATTAATAGCCTTTATTACGTTAAAGTTACTAGACCAAAAAAAGATAGCGACAACAACACCGCACCAAATTGATAAATGCTTAGACATAGATCTTCCTGATAAAAATTAACTTGACGCGATAATGCTATATATTTCATATTTGATTTTTAATAGCCAAATTTAAGAGGGTTAATCCCAAATATGGAACGTCACTCTTTGGATGACCTTTTGTTATTCGTTTCTGTTGCTCGCTATCAAAGCCTAACACAAGCATCTGAGCGTCTTAATGTCCCGTTAGCCACGCTAAGCCGGAAGTTAAAAAGGCTGGAAATAAACTTAAATTGCAGACTATTTAACCGCAGTGCACACCACTTTGCGTTAACAACTGATGGCGAAAAATATTATCAACTCTGTGAGCCGTTACTTCTTAGCTTAAATAATGTGACATCGAGAATTGCGACTGAGCGTCAGTCTTTAAGCGGAACGATCAAAATATCAGCGCCAATTAACATGACACAGATGTGGTTAAAGCGGTGCGTTTATGAATTTGCAGAGCAACATCCGAAGATATGTATCGATTTAGATGTACAGAATGAAAAAATCAATCTTGTATCTAACCGTGTCGATGTTAGTTTTCGTCTTGGTGATCTTATTGAACAAGACTGGATTGCTCAGAAATTATGGTCGATTCCATTTGCGCTTTGTGCATCACGAAGCTATTTAGAACAACACCAACCGATTACCCATCCAGAACAACTTGTTCATCATCGCCTAATTACGGTAAACAACGACAGCCAATGGAAATTAGTTAATCAAATCACCAATGAAACATTTGATCATCCGCTAAAGTTTCAATTCACTTCAAATGATGTACTGCTAGTTAGAGACGCCGTCATCCATGGTTTAGGAATTGCGTGGATTCCAACCTATTACTTTCATGAGCTAAATCATGATCAACATAACCTGCTGCCTTTGTTGCCAGAATGGCAATGCTCGGGTAAAGAAGTATTCATTATGTATCGAGACCGCGATAAAAGGCCTGCAAGAGTTGATGCATTTATTGAACATGTCTTAAATTGGAAAAATCGCATTCAAATGTTTGCTTGAAAGAGGTTTATCACATTGTGCTGTGCCGGTAACCTCAATTGAAGCTTCATGACTCTGCTTCAATTGAGTTCATTTATTTAACCTCTAAAAGAATCATGAATACATAGGCAGTTAATGGGATTCGAGTTTACAAGTGATTCGGTCAGCTAAAACTAAAGCTAAGTAGAAAGTATTTGCAGTTGTATTTGCGTCTGAAAATCGTTTAGAGCTTTCTCATCCGCGAGGTTCTATAAGAAATTATTAAGGATATATTTGTGTGTGATTTCGTGAAAAAAATTGTTGTAGGTTTACTTTTAAGTGCTTCGTCTTTTGCTTCTTTAAGTCAATATGTTCCAGCAATGAATGATAAGAACGGTTATGTAGAACCATTTCAAATGTTTGATAATGTCTATTATGTAGGAGACAAGTGGGTCTCATCATATGCCATTGCTACAGACGACGGACTGGTTATCATTGATACGCTTGATTTCCCTTACTCTGAGTGGATACCTATCAACCTAGAAAAGCTAGGGCTAAAAGATAAGCCAATAACGCACATATTGGTAACTCATGGGCATTCTGACCATGTTGGAGGCGCCCAGTTACTTCAAGAGAAGTATGGTTCCAAAGTTGTGATGACCAAAAGCGCTCATGAACTATCTATACAGCAATCAAACAAAAGCGAAGGTGAGAACAAGTTCCTTCCTCCAAATTTAGACATAGAGATAAAAAGCGATAGCTCTATGGCTATTGGTGGACATGAGTTTAAGTTCTATCTCACACCTGGCCACACGGAAGGTGATTATTCCTTAGACTTCACTGTTGAAGATAATGGCGAACAATATCGTGCTTTTATCGTTGGTGGGCATAGCGTAAGTAGCAATGATCCAGAAGTTATTGGCCAGTTCCTGACTAGCATGGAGAAAATTAGAAAAATTTCACTACAGGCACCTATTGTGAACGTTAACCTTTCGAACCATCCACATAAAAATTTCCTTTTTGAAAATAGGAAGAAGCTCGGCACAAGCGGTAACCCGTTTATCAGTGAGGCAAACTTCTTCATGTTCCTTAAGCAACAAGAAGATTTAGCTAAGGGAAAACTAGAAGAACTATAATACCGTGGTATACGAGCAGCCTTCGTTATTAGGTTAGAGATTTGCTCTTGAGTTATAGCTAAGGCTTTGATGAGTTGCTCAATCAAGATTCGACACTTGTGGTAGCTATATTGTTTGTAGGTTCTAGTGGCAAAGGCGCTGTGCGTAAACATTCGTATTGTGTGCCTTAAACATTTGCAAGGCGTTACGTGCTTTCTAGAAAAGTCTCAAAATAGCGTACAATTAGCGTTTTGACACAGCGGAAATCATCATGGCCAAAACTGTTCAGCAGCAAATCGGAAACATTGCTCTAGTCGTTGAAAATTACGACGATGCTATCGAATTCTATACTCGAAAACTTCAATTCACTCTGGTTGAAGATACCAACCTAGGTGGTGGTAAACGCTGGGTTCAAGTTTCTCCTCCAAACTCCAATGGTACAAACCTACTTTTAGCTCAAGCGAGTACACCGGAGCAAACGCATGCAGTAGGAAATCAAACAGGTGGCCGTGTTTTCCTGTTTCTGCAAACTAATGATTTTTGGCGTGACTACGAGTTGATGAAGAAAAATGGTGTTGTATTTAATGAAGAGCCTCGTGTGGAAGAATACGGGACAGTGGTGGTGTTCCAAGATCTCTATGGTAATAAATGGGACTTACTGCAACTGAACTAGAAACTACATAGCACCTGCATAACATAGTGTTCATGAGGAGTTTCCAACAAGCTTTTAAGGCTCTGAGATATTAGTGCTAATTCAAAGGTTCTCAGAAGTCACTGTATTTCTAAATCACTTTTGTGCAAACAATAACTAGCCATCATTCCTTCTCGATGTATCAACAAATGTTAGGGCGGCACACCAAAAACAAAGGCGAACCAATCGGTTCGCCTTTGTTTATTTAGATTCTACAAAAATTAATCTTCGTAGTTATCGATGCTTGGGCATGAACAGATTAGGTTACGGTCACCGTATACGTTATCTACGCGATTTACCGTTGGCCAGTACTTCCAAGATTTGGTCGCTTTAGACGGGAAGCAGCCAATCTCGCGAGAGTAAGGGCGGTCCCAATCTTCAGCTGAAAGATCAACTTGTGTGTGTGGCGCGTTAACAAGTGGGTTGTTATCCAGTGGCCATTCACCGTTTTTCACTTTCTCCATTTCTTCGCGGATAGCGATCATCGCATCACAGAAGCGGTCTAGCTCTTCTAGATCTTCCGATTCCGTTGGCTCAACCATTAGCGTGCCCGCTACAGGGAACGACATAGTTGGTGCGTGGAAACCGTAGTCCATTAGACGCTTCGCGATGTCTTCTTCGCTGATACCTGTTTCTTCTTTCAGCGGACGAATGTCGATAATACATTCGTGCGCTACGCGGCCATTTTTGCCACGGTAAAGAACAGGGTAGTGTTGGCGAAGTGTTTCCATCACGTAGTTTGCGTTCAGAATTGCTACTTTTGTAGCATCTGTTAGGCCAGCTTCGCCCATCATTGCGATGTAAGCCCAAGAGATAGGCAGGATAGAAGCGCTACCCATATCTGCTGCTGATACTGCGAAATCTGCGCCTTCTACACCGTCTTCAATATGCCCTGGTAAGAAAGGAGCTAGGTGAGATTTCACACCGATAGGACCCATACCCGGACCGCCACCACCGTGCGGGATGCAGAAGGTTTTGTGTAGGTTTAGGTGAGAAACGTCTGAACCGATGAAGCCTGGTGATGTTAGACCAACCTGCGCGTTCATGTTAGCGCCGTCTAGGTAAACCTGACCACCGGCGGCATGAACCATTTCACACACTTCTTTCACTTTCTCTTCGTAAACGCCGTGCGTCGAAGGGTAAGTGATCATAATGCTTGATAGGTTGTATTTGTGTTTCTCGATTTTCGCTGCTAGGTCGTCGATGTCGATGTTGCCTTCTTCATCACACTTAACCACAACCACTTTCATTGACACCATAGATGCTGTCGCAGGGTTAGTACCGTGCGCAGAGCTTGGGATCAAACATACGTTGCGGTGACCTTCGCCACGGCTTTCGTGGTAGCGTTGAATCGCGATAAGACCTGCGTACTCACCCGATGCACCAGAGTTTGGTTGTAGTGAGAATGCGTCATAGCCAGTGATTTCACATAGCTTTTCTTTAAGGTCTTTTGCGAGTGCAGCGTAACCAGCTGCTTGTTCTGCTGGTGCGAACGGGTGGATCGAACCAAACTCAGGCCAAGTTACTGGAATCATCTCTGCTGCTGCGTTCAGCTTCATCGTACAGCTGCCCAGTGGGATCATGCCGTGCGTGAGTGAGAAGTCTTTGTTCTCTAGCTGTTTTAGGTAACGCATCATCTGTGTTTCGCTGTGGTGCGTGTTAAACACAGGGTGTGTTAGATATTCTGTTGTGCGGCGCAATGCTTCTGGAATGGCTGCAAACTCGTTGCCTGCGATTTCAGTTGATAGTGCTGCGACTTCTTCTTTCACACCGAATACTGCGAATAGGGCTTCTACATCTGCCACGGTTGTAGTTTCGTCGAAGCTCACACCTAGCTGAGTACCCAACTTACGTAGGTTGATGTCTGCGGCTAGTGCTTTCGCGTATAGGTCTTCAGTTTGTGCACCTGTGTTGATAGTGATGGTGTCGAAGAAGCTGTTGTGAGCAAGCTCGAAGCCGCCTTTAGTTAGGCCAGCGGCTAGGATGGCTGTCATGTGGTGTGTACGACGAGCAATAGTGCGTAGACCTTCTGCGCCGTGGTAAACCGCGTAGAAAGACGCCATGTTCGCTAGCAGTGCTTGAGCAGTACAGATGTTTGATGTCGCTTTTTCACGACGGATGTGCTGTTCACGCGTTTGCATTGCCATACGCAGTGCTTGGTTACCATTGGTATCGATAGAAACACCGATAACACGGCCAGGCATTGTACGCTTGTGCTTATCACGCGTTGCCATGAAAGCAGCGTGTGGACCGCCGTAACCCATCGGCACGCCAAAACGTTGTGCTGAACCGATTGCTACGTCTGCGCCCATTTCACCTGCAGGTTTAAGTAGGGTAGAAGCAAGAAGGTCCGTTGCTACAGTCACTAGTGTTTTGTTTGCTTGCGCTTTAGCGATGATGTCCGTTAGGTCACGAACTTCACCTGTTGTACTTGGGTATTGAACTAGTGCGCCGAACACGTCTTGCTCTGGTAGTGATTCTAAAGAACCAACCAAGACTTCAAAGCCGATGAATTTCGCACGAGTTTTTACCACTTCGATGGTTTGTGGGTGAACGTCGTCAGCAACGAAGAATACGTTGCTCTTGCTTTTACCCGCACGCTTACAAAGTGTCATCGCTTCTGCTGCTGCCGTTGCTTCATCGAGCAATGACGCGTTCGCGATTTCCATACCAGTAAGATCCATCACCATTTGTTGGTAGTTTAGAAGTGCTTCTAAACGACCTTGTGAGATCTCTGGTTGGTAAGGGGTGTAAGCGGTGTACCAGCCCGGGTTTTCCATCACGTTGCGTAGAATCACGTTCGGCGTGAAGGTGTTGTAGTAACCCTGACCAATGAATGTACGTTTAACTTGGTTCTGATCGGCGAACTTACGCATTGCTGCCAGCATGTCTGCTTCGCTTTTCGCTTCTGCCAAGCTCATTGGTTGCTCTAGGCGAATTTGTGCTGGTACGGTTTCGTCGATAAGCGAATCTAGGCTAACTGCGTTGATCGCTTCCAACATTTTCTGTTGGTCAGATTTGTTTGGTCCATTGTGGCGAGCAACGAACTCGTTTTGTGTGCTGAGGCTTTGAAGTAATTCAGTCATTGTCCTTTACCTACTCCTTGGTTCGGGTAACGGATTTGCGTTACTGATAAATTAAATTATACGTCCGAACCTAGAAAAAAAGCTGTTCTCTAAACAGGCTAGGGAACAGCTTTCGTCACATCCTAATTACTCTTCTTCGATAGAGTTTAGGTATTCGTCTGCGTCTTTCAGGTTATCTAGTTCAGATACATCAGACATCTTCACTTTTACGATCCAGCCACCTTCGTACGGCTCTTCGTTAATTAGCTCTGGGCTGTCTTCTAGTTCTTCATTGATTTCTACGATTTCACCAGTGATTGGTGCGTAGATGTCTGACGCTGCTTTTACAGATTCAACGAGAGAGAAGCTTTCACCTGCTTCAACTTCGTCTTCTACGTCTGGTAGGTCAACGAATACCACGTCACCTAGCATTTCTTGTGCATGCTCAGAAATACCAATTGTTACTGTGCCGTCACCGTTGTCACGTACCCACTCGTGGCTATCTGCAAACTTCAGTGTTTTGTCCATTGCTTAATCTCCGAATAACTTGTCAGGAATTATTATGATTTCAAAAAAATCGTTTACTGGTATAGAGGAAAGCGACTGCAAAGTTCTTTTACTTCTTTGCGAACGCGTTTTTCAACTTCTGCGTCACCTTCAGGGTTGTTCACTAAACCGTCCAGTACGTCACCAATCCAATTACCGATGAGTTTGAATTCTTCAGCGCCAAAGCCGCGGCTTGTACCCGCAGGCGTTCCTAAACGGATGCCCGATGTAATCATAGGCTTCTCTGTATCGAATGGGATGCCATTTTTGTTACATGTGATCCCAGCACGCTCTAGAGCTTCTTCTGCTTTATTGCCTTTCAACCCTTTCGGACGAAGGTCAACCAGCATTAGGTGCGTGTCTGTACCACCAGTTACGATGTCGCAACCGCGAGTTTGCAATACTTCCGCTAGGACTTTTGCGTTATTGATCACCGAATCAATATAAGTTTTAAATTCAGGGCCAAGCGCTTCACCAAATGCGACCGCTTTGGCTGCGATAACGTGCATCAGTGGGCCACCTTGTAGGCCAGGGAATACGGCTGAGTTGATTTTCTTAATGATGTCTTCGTGGTTAGTAAGAATCATACCGCCGCGAGGGCCACGCAATGTTTTGTGTGTTGTAGTCGTAACAACGTGTGCGTGTGGCAGTGGGCTAGGGTGTGCGCCTGTTGCGATAAGACCAGCGATGTGCGCCATGTCGACCATAAGAATTGCATTTACTTCGTCTGCGATTTCACGGAATTTTGCAAAGTCGATAGTACGTGGAATGGCGCTACCACCTGCGATGATCATTTTAGGTTGGTGCTCAAGTGCTAGCTCACGAACATCTTCGTAGTTGATTTCCAGTGTTTCGCGATCAACACCGTATTGAACTGCATTAAACCATTTACCAGAAAGTGCTGGGCGTGCGCCGTGCGTCAGGTGACCACCTGCGTCTAAAGACATACCAAGAATGGTGTCACCAGGTTGAAGCAGTGCCAGCTTTACTGCGCCGTTTGCTTGTGCGCCTGAGTGTGGTTGAACGTTTGCGTATTCACAATTGAAAAGTTTTTTTGCGCGTTCGATAGCAATGGCTTCCACTGTATCTACGTGCTCACAACCACCATAGTAACGGCGACCTGGGTAACCTTCAGCGTATTTGTTTGTTAGGCACGTGCCTTGAGCTTGCATTACCGCTTTAGACACGATGTTCTCAGAAGCGATAAGTTCGATTTGTTCGTTTTGGCGAGCGGATTCCGCTTGAATTCCAGCAAAGACAGCATCATCTGTCGCAGAGAGGTTGGTAGAGAAAAAGTTTTCCAAGCTGTGGTTAGGGTAACTCTTATTCATGGTAGTTGACCTTCCAAATCTGAAAATGAACCCGCAATAGATGAGTTATGATTTGCGGTTGTGGTTCATTTGTCCTCAAAAACAGCTGAACTGCGTAGCAGAACAGAGTGAACATCCGGCCCTAAATTTGGGCAAAAACTCCGTTGGATTGCGTGTTTCCTTTACCAATCTCTTACGGAAATATGCATCTCTACATCTAACAAGTTGGTAACATAGCGCCTGTGACGGGAACAATCAACCAAAAATTTCCTATAGGAAACAAGATTTCAAAATTTGTTAACAAGAGCACGCTTTAATTCACTTGGTGGACTTCTATCCACTATGTGCTTCATGCACAATGCGAGTAAGACAAAAAATATGGATATCTATAGAGGGATTTATGGCAGAAAGTATTTACGATGAATACCCATCGATGACGTTGGCAAAAGAGCAACATGACCAAAATATCGAGCCGTTAAAACTGGGCCAGCGTATTAAGGATATCCGCTCGAAACTCGGTATCACATTAGAAGAAGCGAGTCAGCGAACCGGACTTGCTCGATCTACACTGAGCAAAATAGAAAATGAGCAGATCTCCCCGACGTTTCAAGCGATGCAAAAATTGGCACTAGGCTTACAAATTGACATGCCACAACTCTTTGAGCCACCTAGAAAAAAGGTAGCGACAGGGCGCAGGGATGTTACCAAGAAGAATGAAGGTAAACCACACCCAACACAAACCTATGAACATGAACTGCTCGCGACACAACTTTCCAATAAGAAAATGATGCCGTTTAAGAGCCAAATTCGAGCTCGTAGTTTTGATGAATATAAAGACTGGGTTCGTCATGACGGCGAAGAATTTTTACTTATCTTATCTGGCGAGGTTATGTTCTATTCTGAGTTTTACGAACCTGTTGTTTTAAGCGAGGGAGACAGCGTTTATTACGATGCAAATATGGGACATATGTTGACCAGTGTTAGCGAGGAAGATGCGCTCATTTTGTGGGTGACAGCCAAATAGTGATAAATACTTGTAAATTTCCTATAGTGAAAGCAAACGATTGCTGTTGGTGGTCGTTATGATGAAAAGGCGCTTTTTTGATGAGAACTTGCTCATTAAAGCGCTTTTTTTGTACGATTTGTTGTGATTAAAATGTTAAGAGTCACACTTTTGCAAGTCGATCTACGTCTTGTTCGTGCAAAATAGAATGAGCCATGTTTATTATTGGAAACACATCGAATGCCGATAGCATTCTCGGGTCTATCTAAATGGAGACGAAAATGACTCAAGAACTACTGAAAACACCACTACACGCACTTCACGTTGAAGTTGGTGCCAAAATGGTCCCGTTCGCGGGTTACGATATGCCTGTTCAGTATCCTCTAGGCGTAAAGAAGGAACACTTACATACTCGTGATGCGGCAGGTCTGTTTGATGTTTCTCACATGGGACAGCTTCGCCTAATTGGTGACGGTGCAGCTGCGTTCCTAGAAACATTAGTCCCAGTGGATATTGTGGATCTTGAGTCTGGTAAACAGCGTTACGCTTTTTTCACTAATGAAGAGGGCGGCATCATGGACGACTTGATGGTGGCTAACCTAGGCGATCATCTGTTTGTGGTTGTGAACGCAGCATGTAAAGCGCGAGATATCGCACACCTACAAGCGCATTTACCATCTGGTGTTGAGCTAGAAATTATCGAAGACCGAGCTCTACTTGCAATCCAAGGCCCTAAAGCGGCGGCTGTATTGGCGCGTTTTGCACCAGAAGTTTCTGAAATGCTGTTCATGGATATTCGTAAAGTCGATATTTTAGGCGCCGAGTGCATTGTTTCTCGTAGTGGTTATACAGGCGAAGACGGTTACGAAATCTCGGTTCCTGCTGACAAAGCGGAAGAGCTAGCACGTAAACTGACTGCGGAAGATGAAGTTGAATGGATTGGCCTTGGTGCTCGTGATTCACTTCGTCTTGAGTGTGGCCTTTGTCTATACGGTCATGACCTAGACACAACAACAACACCTGTTGAAGCGAGCTTGCTATGGGGTATCCAAAAAGTTCGTCGTATTGGTGGTGAACGTGAAGGTGGTTTCCCTGGTGCAGGCATTATTCTTAAGCAGATTGAGACTAAAGATGTGGCGCGTAAGCGTGTGGGTCTAGTAGGTCAAACCAAAGCGCCAGTGCGTGAAGGTGTTGAACTGTTTGATGCTGACGGCGTTAAAATTGGCGTTGTAACCAGCGGTACGGCGGGCCCGAATGCAGGTAAGCCAGTCTCAATGGGGTATGTTCGTGCGGATTTGGCGGCGATTGGTACTGAAGTGTTCGCTGAAGTGCGTGGCAAAATGCTACCAATGACAGTTGAAAAAATGCCGTTCGTACCACAACGCTACTACCGTGGTTAAAACGAATTGAAACAAAAATGCCGAGCTTTGTAGCTCGGCATTTTTATGTCTTCTTTTCGCTTGTTTGCTTTTAGTTTACTGCTTCATCAATAGTACAGCACATATCAATAACGATATCTTCAAGCTTTTCCGGATGAATCATCTCTTCTTTTGCGATCCCAAATTGAGAGGCCATAATGGTATTAAACAATTCCCAATGCTTGATCAGCAGTTTTTCGCGATTATCTGCGATATCCGGCCATGTTTCTTGCATCATTGGCGCGAGACTGACAGCACCATGTGCGAAGATCAACATTTGCCATTTTGATTCCCACTGATCAAACTGTGCATTAGGGTTTTCGCTGTTGTACTGCTCGAAAATTCCGGTAAATATCGCAGCGAACTCATCTTTTGACTTTAAGAAATACTGCAGCAGAGCACCGTCATCGCCTTGTCGAATGGCATCGGCGATCATCTGTACTGGATGAGGATTGACGAGAGCAAATGCTAGCATGCGAACCATAAACAGATAAATTTTTCTATTCGAAGGTGTGTTCTCCGGCATTTCATTGATGAGTTCAGCCATATAGCACTGCATGAACTCGTCCATTGCATCGCTAACCGCTTGCCAGATTTTCTCTTTGCTGCCGAAGTGGTGACGGATCAAACTATGTGAAACACCAGCCTTTTCACTGATATTGCGCAGCGAGACACGCTCGTAACCAAGTTCACAAAACATATCTGCTGCCACTTTAAGGATCAGACACTTAGTTTGTTCTGCTGCTTCAGCACTTCTACGCCCCTGCTTTCTTTCATTCATAGTTCGAATTTTCCCGAATATTAATCACGCGCTTACTTTTACCAGAAACCGAACGCTTTGACTAATTAATTTGCTATCCACCTGGAAAATATGTTGATCAATTTCAAATTCTGCTTATACTGCACGGCTGTGTAATATATAAAACCTACGGAGAAAGCGGGTGCGAAAACAATATTTAAAGCGCACTTTAGTTGGCGCAGTGGTGACATTAAGTCTTTCTGGGATGCTAACTGGGTGTAATAAAGCCATTTCTGAGCCGTCTGAACCTTTAATCAAACCTGTAAAATTACTGGCGGTGAAAGACCTAGAACTTGAAGACTCGCACGCCTTTTTAGCGCGTATTGATGCAACACATCGCGCGCAGCTTTCTTTTCAGGTTGGTGGAGAGGTAGATGAATTACGTGTACGCATGGGTCAAAAGGTCCAAAAAGGTGAAGTGCTCGCAACGTTAGACCCTAAAGATCTTCAGCTTGCGTTAGATGCCGCTCAAGCGCAGTACGCGTTAGCGAAAACACAATGGGACCGCTCGAAAAACCTTTACGGAAAAAAACTCATTAGTACTGATGAGTACGATCAGAAAGAAACTCAATATAAAGCGGTATTGGCGAACTACGAACAAGCTAAAACCGATTTGAGCTATACCAAAATTCACGCACCGTTTGATGGCATAGTGTCATATACCTATGTCAACCCATTTCAGGTAGTAGCAGAGAAGCAGGAGATCTTGAATCTCATTGATAACACGACGTTGGATGTGTCGTTCACCTTGCCAGTAAGTTATGCGGAATCTGTATCACTTGAGTCACTGGAAAACTCCGATATGTGGGTGACGATGGATAGCGAGCCAGGAAAACGTATTCCTGGGCAATTTAAAGAAATTTCGACACAGCCAAACATCGATACCAATAGTTATGAGGCGATCGTGACCATCACTCGACCAGAAGATCGCAATTTGCTGACAGGTATGACAGGGCAGGTACACATTGCTAAACAACATGTATCGGACGCGATGACGTTACCTCAGTCTGCTTGGGTCAACAAAAATGGGACGCAAGGTGAAGTTTGGGTAATGGACAGAAGCACGCAGCAGGTCAATAAAGTCACTGTGTCACTTGACGCAGCAGGTGGTGTGAAAGCCGGGCTTGATAACAATGATTACGTTGTTATTGCTGGTGTTGAGAGACTGGTTGAAGGACAAGTGGTGAAAGCTTGGGTTCGTGAGGGAGGCATTTAATGAAACGTTCTCTATTTACGATCTCTGCGATTGCACTTGCAGTTTTAACGGGGTGCAAAAATGAAAACCAAGCTATCGTCGAGCAGCCACTTTTTGTGTCGACTATCTCGGTGGATGCACCAGTACAAAGTCAACATCGCGCGTTCAAAGGCATAGTAGTGCCTGCAGAGCAAACGCCAATGGCATTTCGCCGCGCTGGGGAAGTTCAGCACGTATTGGTTAAAGCGGGTGACGTTGTGAAGCAGGGGCAAATGATCGCAAAGCTAGATGATAGCAAAGAGAAGCAAGCCGTGAATGACGCAGAAGCACAATACACACTTGCAATTCGTCAGCTTAAACGCGGTGAAGACTTGCATGCACGTCAAATGATTTCAAAAGCGGAACTTGATGAGCTAACCGCTAATAAAGAGCTAGCTGAGGCTACTTTCTATAACGCGACCAATCAATTGAATTACACCCGTTTATTCGCCCCGTTCGCCGGTAAAGTATCTGATGTTTTCAAAGAACGTTTTGAGCGTGTGGCAATTGGTGAACCCGTGTTAAACCTATACCAAAACGATTTGGTTTACGTGCGCATTGAGCTTTCCGACAATGTTTTAGCGATGGTAGACCCAAACTCAGACAGCATGAGCTACAAGCCTAGAGCAACCTTCTCCGGCATCGATGGCAGATTTGCTTTGGACTATTTAGAGCACACAAGTGAACCCAACGCTGAAACTCAAACCTACGAAATGTACTTGACGATGCCACAGCCAAAAACAGAGATATTACCGGGAACCAGCGTAAGCGTTTTGGTCGATATGGTGAAGGCGGGCATTACCTCTATTGATGGTTACAGTGTTCCTGTCACGGCGCTTCAAGCAGGCAGTGAAGGGAATGAGTTCTTTGTGTGGAAAAAAGAAGGTGACATTGTCACACGGGTGCCTGTCATGATTTCTCAAGTGAATGGCAATGGAGCCATTGTGTCGTCAGGTGTTAGCCAGGGCGATATTCTGATTAATTCAAATCTGCGTAAATTACGCGAAGGTAAACATGTGGATGTTGTGGAGAATAACCAATAATGAACATTGCTGAGTATTCAATAAAAAACAAAGTCATCAGCTGGTTGTTCATTATTATCCTTGCTGTTGGTGGTTTAACGTCATTTTTGGAGCTTGGACGATTAGAAGACCCGGCATTTACGATCAAAGATGCCATGATTATCTCAACATACCCTGGCGCGACGTCAAAAGAAGTTGAAGAAGAACTGACGTATCCTCTAGAAAAAGAGATTCGAAAACTCCCTTATATCGACAAAATTACCTCTACGTCTTCTAATGGTATGTCTCAAATAACGGTGAGCATGGAAATGGACTATGGTCCTGATGAACTGCCGCAAATTTGGGATGAAATGCGCCGTAAAATTAATGATTTACGACCATCATTGCCTCAAGGTGTTCAGTCTTTACAGATCATTGATGATTTCGGTGACGTTTATGGCGTGATGTTAATGCTCACTGGTGACGATTACGACTATGTAGAGCTGAAACGTTATGCGGATTACCTGACACGTGAAATCGAGCTTGTTGATGGTGTTGGTAAGGTAGACATTACGGGCGATCAGCAAGAAATGCTATTCGTTGAGATCTCACTTGATCGCCTTGCTGCACTGAACTTAGACATGAATGTGGTTTCGAGCTTGTTGAACCAGCAAAACAATGTGGTTTCAGCAGGTGAAGTGATGGTCAATGGCGAAAGCCTTGTTATTCGCCCAAGCGGCACCTTAAACACTGTAGAAGCACTAGAAAATCTGATCATTCATGGCCGTGACACAGGAAATCTAATTCGTCTAAAAGACGTAGCAACGATTTCTCGCGGTATTCAAGAGAAGCCAGGCAACGTCGTACTCTTTAACGGTCAAAAAGCGATTAATATCGGTATCTCGTTTGCATCGGGTGTGAACGTGGTTGAGGTTGGTGAACGTTTGGATGCGGAGCTCGCGAGCCTTGAGTCTATCAAGCCTGCTGGCATCGATATGAACTACTTTTACAACCAAGCCAATGAGGTGGATGAATCTGTTAAAGCGTTTGTAATTAGTCTAGCGGAGGCAGTGGCGATCGTAATCATTGTGTTGCTGTTTACTATGGGTTTACGCAGTGGTGTCATCATTGGAGTTGTGTTGTTATTGACGGTATTTGGTACCTTCATTTTGATGAATTACAACAACATCGAACTGCATCGTATTTCTCTTGGCGCGTTAATTATTGCCTTGGGTATGCTGGTTGATAACGCGATTGTTGTCGTGGAAGGCATATTAGTTGGCCTAAAGAAAGGGCGTACCAAAGTTCAAGCGGCTGTCGATATTGTAAAGCAAACACAATGGCCTTTGTTGGGCGCAACTGTTATTGCAATTACGGCTTTTGCACCTATCGGCTTGTCGCAAGATGCGACAGGTGAGTTCATGGGCTCTCTATTCTGGGTGCTGTGTTTCTCACTATTTTTAAGCTGGATTACCGCTATTACACTGACGCCTTTCCTTGCCGATCTTTTGTTGAAAGAGGAAAACAAAGAGCAGAGTACTAGCGAAGATGATCCTTATAAAGGCTGGTTGTTTGTCGTATTTGGGGCATCGCTGAAATTTGCATTGCGATTCCGCTGGCTTACCGTTGCTGGCATGGTGGCGCTATTAGTGGGTGCTGTCGTGGCATTTGGTAATGTAAAACAGCAGTTCTTCCCACCATCGAATACGCCGATGTTCTACGTGGATATGTGGATGCCAGAGGGTACTGACATCCGTGAAACGATCAAAAAAGCTGAAGAGGTCGAAAGCTACATTCGTCAGCAAGATGATATTGACTTTGTTTCTGCTTCGATTGGGCAGGGCCTACAGCGTTTTGCTTTAACCTATCAACCAGAAAAAAGTTACGAAGCGTACGCTCAGTTCCAAGTTCGCGCTACTGATCGTGAGAAAATGTTTGGTTTGCTGCATAAGTTAGATGCGAATCTGGCGAAAACATTTGATGCGCCTACGTTCCAGTTTAAATTGATGGAATTTGGTCCATCACCAGCGTCTAAGATCGAAGCGCGTATTACTGGCCCTGATCCACAAGTTTTACGTGACTTGGCGGTGCAAGTTGAAGACATCCTTCATACCGACCCTGGTGCCCGAAACATTCGTCACGATTGGCGAGAGCGCACCAAGGAACTTGTACCCGTTTTCAATGAGTCTAAAGCTCGTCGCTTAGGTATTTCGAAAGAAGATCTTTCAAGCACACTGCAAATGGCGTTTGGTGGTAGCACCTTAGGTTACTTGCGTGATGGTACACATACGTTGCCAATTATGACACGCCTTCCTGAAGAAGAACGCGTAGATTTTGAATCACTACAAAACGTGACCATTTGGAGTCCTTCGTTGCAAACGTATATTCCGGTTGATCAAGTGATTGATGGCGTTCAACTGGATTGGAGTGAGCCGCTAATTCAGCGCCGTGACCGTAAGCGTACGTTAACCGTTCTCGCGGACCATGATGTGTTGAGTGACGACACGGCAGCAAGCTTATTTGCTCGTGTACAGCCTAAAGTGATGGCATTGCATGTTCCAGAAGGATACGAAATCACATGGGGTGGTGAGTACGAATCATCCAAAGATGCACAAGAAGGCCTATTCGGTTCATTGCCGATGGGTTACTTGTTGATGTTCATCATTACTATTTTACTGTTTAACTCAATCAAAAAGCCGTTGGTCATTTGGTTCACCGTTCCGTTAGCTATCATTGGCGTTGCTTTTGGTTTGCTTACCACGAACATGCCGTTCAGTTTTACAGCATTCCTTGGTTTGTTAAGCCTAAGTGGCATGATTTTGAAAAACGGTATTGTGTTGCTTGACCAAATTAACCTTGAGTTGGAGTCAGGTAAAGATCCTTACCTCGCGATTGTCGATAGTGCGATAAGCCGCGTTCGTCCGGTAAGTATGGCTGCCCTAACAACTATCTTGGGGATGATTCCACTGGTCTTCGACGCCTTCTTTGGCTCGATGGCAATAACGATTATGGCAGGTCTTGGTTTTGCTACTGTACTGACACTGATAGTGGTGCCAGTGATGTTTGCAATTCTGTTTAGGGTAAAACCGACCACTGCATAGGGACTCCTGGCTATTTGCCAGCTTCCTGCCTAGCCCTGAAGGTTTTCTTCGGGGCTTTTTTGATCTTACTAATATATACCAAACCATTCATTTGCTTGATTTTAATGATTTTCTTACGATTACAATGCAAATCATGCGTATACTGATGTAACGACACATCAAAGATTGAGATTACATGAATAAGCGCATATTAAACGGACTCTTCTTCGTTGGTTCTTTCACCTTGGTTGGCTGCACCGCGACGGATAGCATGCCGACAGAAACCAAACAACCTGCCCCTAAAGTCAACAGTGTTAGTGCTGAAGTCATTTCCAGTTGGATTGATAGTAAGGTTTTAGCCCCTGAAGGGCTGTCGCTCGAGCAAGACAATCTACGTTATCTATCGGGTAGCGCCGACCTAAACAGCGACGGAAAGGCAGAACACATAGTGTTGCTTCAAGATCGCTATTTCTGTGGTAGTGGTGGCTGCTCTGCATATATGTTTGATAATGAGGGAAACGTTATTAATCGAATGTCGGTAACTCGCACGCCTATTGTACTAGCCGACAGTTACAGTAATGGTTGGCAGGACTTTATCGTTTGGAGTAATGGCTCATATCGACTCATGAGTTACAACGGTGAGTCTTATCCAAGTAACCCGTCACTAGAGCCAAAGGTGGATCGAGACGCTAACCAGCAGGCGGCAATCGCAAATGTAATGGCGACAGAGCTTTATCAGCAAGACGGCTATGACATTCTGCCCGCAGAATCAAAAACCTTGTGGACGCCAGCTAACGTTTACCACTTTACCTTCAAGCACTACGGTGACCCGCATAGCGCTTATCAAGCAACGGTGGATATGAGCAGTGGGGAAGTAGACATTGTAGCCGTTCCGGCTGCGGAATAAAAAGCACCTCCCTTAACCGGAATTAAAGGGAGGTGCTAAATGCCAAATTCGAGGGTGGCATTGTTAACCGGAGTCGCTCTAATTAAGCTGCGACTTCTTGTTTCGCTTCTGCTTTGCTTTTTAAGAATGCGTAAGTAAAGCCAGTTACCGCTGTACCTGCTGCAATAGCCACTAAATACATTAATACTGGTGAAATTGCGTTAGGAATTAGCAGCACGAATAGACCGCCGTGTGGTGCCATTAATTTCGCACCGAATAGCATCGATAGGGCACCAGTAAGCGCGCCACCTGCCATACAAGATGGAATCACGCGCATTGGATCTTTCGCAGCAAATGGAATTGCGCCTTCAGAGATGAAACAAAGGCCCAAGACAAATGATGCTTTACCTGCCTCACGTTCATTTTGTTCAAATTTGTTCTTCGCAATGAAGGTCGCTAAACCCATACCTAGCGCAGGAACCATACCTGCGGCCATGATTGCCGCCATTGGCGCGTAAGTTTGTGAAGCCAAAAGGCCAACACCAAATGCGTAAGCGGCTTTGTTTACCGGGCCTCCTAGGTCGAAACACATCATTGCGCCAAGGATAATACCCAGTAGTACTGCACTGTCAGATCCCATGTTGTTTAGGAAGTCAGTCAGGCCGTTCATGATGCCTGAAACTGGGCCGCCTACGATGTAGATCATGACAAGTCCGGTGAACAATGTTGCCACAAATGGAATAATCAGAATCGGTTTAAGCGCCTCCATCGATTGTGGCAGTTTCACCTTATCTGCGAGGAGTTTCGCTGCGTAACCAGCAATGAAACCAGCCGCGATACCGCCAAGGAAACCTGCGCCAGTAGAACTTGCTAGCATACCACCAACAAGACCAGGAGCCAGACCAGGACGGTCAGCGATTGAAAACGCAATATAGCCAGCAAGTACAGGAATCATCAATGCGAATGCAGAGCCACCACCAATGTTCATCAAGGCTGCTGCTAGTGTGCCTTCTTCTTTAAATGCTTCAATACCGAACACGAAAGATAGTGCGATGATCAAACCACCTGCAACGACAACAGGAAGCATGTGCGAAACACCCGTCATTAGGTGTTTGTAAGCGCCTTTTTTCTCTTCGGTGGTAGATGAAGAGTTAGCTGAACCAGAATGCTGATACACAGTGGCTTGCTCGAATGCTTTGTCCATCTCTTCGGCTGTTTTTTTCAGAGCTGGGCCTGTTTTCGTGCGGTACATCTTTTTGCCGTTAAAGCGATCAAGTGGCACTTCAATATCGGCAGCAATGATCACCAGATCGGCGTCTGCAATTTCTTGCTCAGTCAGTTGGTTTTTAGCGCCAACTGAACCACGAGTTTCCACCTTGATTTGATGGCCACGACGCTTGCCTTCTTCTTCTAAAGCTTCTGCCGCCATAAAGGTATGCGCAACGCCAGTAGGGCAAGCGGTGATTGCAACAATTTTCTTCGCTGCTGATGTTGTATCTGCAGTGATAGGGGCTGCAAGTGTGGTTGCTTTTTCAAGTAAAGTGGCGTTTTCAACCGCTTGCTGGAGAAACGCAGTTGCGTCTTTTGCTATTTCGTTAATTTCCGCTTGGTAAACCTTTTTTCCTACAAAACGAGAAGTGTCGACGCTAGTATTTGCCGCAATGACAATGACTTCTGCTTGTTCAACGTCAGCTTCCGTCAATAGTGTTGGTTCAACCACACTTGATTGACATTCTATTTTGGCATTCCAGTTTAATTTTGCGGCGGCTTGTTCTAGTAATCCTGCCGCAAGGATGCTATTTGCTACACCGCTTGGACAGGCAGTAATAATGGCAATATTCATACAATAACCTTCTGTTCCTTAGTTTTGTTCTAAGTTTGTAATAGGGTAAAGCGCGCTAACTTCAGTTTGTCGCTTGATATTTTCCAGTTCTTCCTGACTGGTTAGCCCTACGCCAACTTGACTAACTGCCAAAGCAGAAAGTGCCGTAGCGAAGCGCAATAAATCGTTTTTAGGCATCAGTTGCATGTGGCCCCAACACAAGCCAGCGACCAGCGTATCGCCTGCGCCAACGGTGCTCACGACATGCATTCGAGGCGGTTTTGCACTAAGCCATTCGCCTTGGTTGAGCCACATAACACCGTCAGGTCCCATAGAAACCACGATGTTTTCTATGCCTTTGTCGCTCAGTGTTTGCGCTGCAGCTTGGCATTGTTCAGGTGTTGCTAGATGTTCGCCAACAAAATCACCAAGTTCTTCATCGTTGGGCTTAATCAACCATGGGTGAGCCTCAATACCTGACTTCAATGCGGCTTTGCTACTGTCGAACAACACCTTTTTGCCTTGTTGATGCAGTGCTTCTATCCATGCAGCGCATTGTTCGGCGGTTACGCCTCCAGGTAAGCTACCTGCAAGTACAAAGTAATCATGCGTCTCCGCTAGACGAAATAGTGTCTCCTCAAAGCGAGTAATTTCGTCGGCCGCTACTTGAACGCCAGGGAAGTTGATATCACTGACGTTGCCATTGGCCTCAACCAGCTTAACGTTGATACGAGTGGCACCCTTTACTTCCACAAATTCATTCTTAACGTTGATGTCATTGAAAAGCTGATGAAATAGCTCAGGGTTATCTTTACCGAGAAAGCCGGTAACCGTGACGTCTGCGCCTAAATCGCTCAATACTTTTGCTACGTTGACACCTTTACCAGCAGCGTGGAGATTGCTTTGCTGTACTAAGCTCACGGAACCAACGTTTAGTTCATTTACTGAACCTGTTAAATCCAATGCTGGGTTGAGCGTAATAGTGACAACCTTATTTGTTTTGTTTGTCATATCGGATCCTTAACCTTCACCAAGGCCAGAAGCGATTGCATTTCCGATAGACTCCAAGGCTTGCGGCGCATCAGGGCCTTCTGCTGTAAATTGAAGTTGGTGACCGTGCTTAACGCCCAGCGCGATAACTTTCATTAGGCTCTTCGCGTTTACTGCTTTTCCATCTCCGTCTAGGTTGGAAACACGTATAGTGGATTCAAACTTTTTCGCTTCTGCGACTAACATTGCCCCCGGACGAGCATGTAGGCCGTGAGAGTTTTTGATTTTAAATACAGCGGTATTGCCTTCTTCTGAAGATGCAGCTGTGACTTCTTCACCTTTGAACAAAGCAAGAATCTGTTCTACTGATGCATCTAAAAGCTTGCCGTGTTCATTGTTAAACACAATATTAGAAAGCGTTTTTAGGATAGGTTGGTGAGCATTGTTACATGCTGCGAACGCGAAAAGTGCACGCACTTTTTGACCTTCATATTCGCAGTCGTTTGCCGTCGAGACAAATGACACACCTGTGCGAGTGACATGTTTGTCACTGCCAATTAACCACAGGCCATTACCTAAGTGAGTTGGTTGTTTGGTAACGAGATCGGCAACGAACTCGTTATCAGCACATCCCGTATTTTTCAACAGACCACCTGCAACAGCACTCATCTGTAGCATGTCGCTCGCAGGGAACATCAGTTGAATTAAAGAAGCGTCAAAGTCTGCTTCAAGCTGAACATCACCGTGCAGTAGGGCGATGATTTCGTCTTCATTTTTTGCATTACGCAGACGCTCTTCTACGCCATCTGCGCCTAGCACTTTGGTGAGCTGTTTAAGAATGCCAAGGTGTTCATCAGATTTAGCTGCGATACCGATAGCGACGAACACAGTATTGCCATCACCCCAGTCGACACCTTGTGGGAAGTGATGCACAGCAACACCCGTTGTTTTCACCATTGCACGAGTGTCGGTTGTACCGTGCGGGATGGCGATACCGTTCCCCAAAAACGTAGAGTTTTGGTTTTCACGGTTTAGCATGCCTTCAACGTAACCGCGTTCAACTAGGCCTTTATCAGTCAGGCTATGAGCAATACTCTTTATTGCTTCAAACTTATCTGTCGCTGATTGCGAGAGGGTAATGTCGTTCTTATTTAGCTTAAGCATGGTGCTTCTCCAGCCTTAAGGTATCAATTTAAAAATGTATTCTGTGTGAGAAGTTGAACGCCGCTTCTTCTGAGCGCTTATCACTCCTCAAACCTTTTATCTTTCAAGCTAAATCGATTCAGCTTGTTGGTAAATTTTTTAAAAGACTCAGAAAAACTGTTTTAAAAACTGACGTTAACAAACGAGCCTTTGCCGCTGTCCTATAGCCTAGCTCACAAATTGGTTTGTTGCGTGTTCGGGTGATTTACGTCAATTTTTAAGTTTTGCTGAATCCTTTCAGCTTTTATACTGAATCGGTTCAGCTTATAATTCAACTTATCGAAAGATCGTTGATGTATTAATATGATCGCGCGCACAGAATAAGGTTTAGAATATGACACTGGATGAAATAGCCAAATTAGCGGGTGTTTCTAAGACAACTGCAAGCTATGTGATTAACGGAAAAGCGCAGAAATACCGCATCAGCGAGAAGACTCAGAAAAAGGTGATGGCCGTTGTAGAAGAGTACAATTATAAGCCAGATCATGCGGCGTCTTCCTTGCGGGCAGGTAATTCACGCTCATTTGGGCTTATCATCCCAGACTTAGAGAACACCAGTTATGCGCGTCTTGCAAAGCTGATAGAGCAAAACTCTCGGAAAGCGGGGTACCAAATTTTGATTGGCTGCTCTGATGATGATCCTGATACAGAGCAAAAGGTGGCGGAAGCATTAGTCAGTCGTCGTATTGATGCGTTGTTTGTGGCAAGTGGTATGCCCACTGCAAACGAGTATTATCTTAAGTTGCAAAATTCTGGTACGCCAGTTATCGCGCTAGACCGTCCAATGGATGATGAGCACTTTTGTTGTGTCATCAGCGAAGATTTTGATGCCGCACTTGAACTCACTCAGTCAGTACTGTCCGAGGATATAAAGTCCATTGGCTTAATCGGTGCATTGCAAGATCTTCAAGTCTCAAAAGAGCGTGAGCTCGGTTTTCTATCTGCTTCTCAACAAGGTTGTAAAACGGCAACAGTGGGTTATGGACAACACTTCTCCCGGGAAGAAGGCAAGAAAGTCTTAGAGAGGTGGTTAACAGAGAACGCATTGCCAGATGCCATTGTTACAACGTCATATACACTGTTAGAAGGTGTGTTGGATGTAATGCTAGAAAAACCAGAACTGATGGGAAAGGTGCGTTTAGCAACATTTGGTGATAATCGACTGCTGGACTTCTTGCCTGTGAAAATCAACTCTTTGCCTCAACAGTTTGAGTTGATCGCGGACAGCGCAATGGAGTTAGCACTCAACGCTTCCGCCAAGCGTTACAAGCCTGGTGTAGAACTTATCCCGCGTAAAATTGTGAAACGTCACTAAGTAACTAAATAGGTTGCTCAAAGCTTTACTTCAGCAGTCAGCGCCACAAATGCGTGGTCGCTGGCGTTTTTATCTCTGTCATAAATCGGGTTGATCAGATGTTGGTTAGACACCTGATAGTCAACAACCTCGGCAACCGATATATCTGATAAGGTATCAAACTCTTGTGAGAGCAAGATATAGTCGAGTACATTCCCAGTGGAAAAATGATAGTGCGTGGCTGGGCGTTCATCCTTCAGGGTGTCACTTTGCAATAACCAACCATCTTTGAGTTGTAATTCAGTGACGCTGTCACCAGTATTGGATACCAATGCGCTGTTAACGCTGATAGGAGTAATAGGTTGATTCATATCGCCCATTAACACTGTCGGCATTGGTTCTTTTCGATACCTCTTTTGCATCGCGTCTCTTAACATCGCTGCTTCCCAGCCTCTTTGCTGGGTGGATAACCAGTGCCCAATAATCGTGCTAGACGTTTCTGGTTGTTCTGAGTCGGCTGGGCGTTGAGATTTCAGGTGCGTTACGTAAACGGCGATATGACCAAGTACAGGATGTATTACTTGGGCATAGATAGGTTTGCGACTGAACTCTGGAACAACACTTACTCCAAAAGGCTCAAGCGTTGCTAAGTCAAACTCTACCGCTTGTACTTTTTCTATTGGAAACCGAGATGCGATTGCCACAACAGGGCTTGAGTAAATGTACTCATCCTCAACATGTGGGGTGTCAACGGTCGCAAAGTAGGGGTAGCCGATGGTTGAAAAGAATGCCTGGGTCTTCTCGATACTGAATACTTCTTGTAAGCCAATCACGTCGCCTTCCAGTTTTTCAACTTGACGTTGCGTCCACGAAAGTTTGTCTCGCCATTGCTCTAACGAGTATATGTTCTCGAAATCATAGTAAGCGTTAGGCGGTGCGACAAAATTAAACAAGTTCGCAGTGACAAAGGTAATTCTACTTGGTTGAGACAAAGTATTCGCTCTTTTCAACAATAACTTAGAGAGTATATACCTTCAGGTTGCGTAATTGCAGCTTCGTTTGAGCTACGCATCGAGATACAAGCTAACGAGCGACAAGCTAAATGGGTTAAGAGGTGCTCAAATGCCAAGGTGAATCGGTGATTGAACATCGCCAGAGGTTTCTATTTTTAAGCATTGCGTTTAAACTTCAGGGCATCAAATAGTAAGAGTAAGTAACATGACCCAAGATTACGACCACGAAGAGTATTTAGAAGGCGAAGAGATTGAGATCGAAGCGATTGGCATCGATGTTGATGCGCATCCAATCGAACTGTACAAGCTTTTTAAAATCGCAAACTTGGTCAGCGGTGGCGGCGAAGCAAAACATATCATCGAGGAAGGCTACGTCGCGGTGAATGGTGAACTAGAAACACGTAAGCGCCGCAAGATGTATGATGGTGACTTTTTTGAGTTTAACCAGGAATATTATGTTGTGGTTTGCGATGCGCCAGTAACCGAACCTGAAACGGCAGAGCAAAAAGCAGAAAAGAAAGCGAAGAAAGAAGCGCAATCTGCACGTAAAGAGAAATCTCGCCAAAGCAAGCCAGCTAAAGGCTCTGGACCTAAGTCAACAGGCCGAAAAGCAGCGCATAAAGAACGTAAAGCGCAGAAAGAAGCGTTGTCTCAGTCTGCTAAGAAAGGCAAAAAAGAAGACAAACCGCAAGCCACTCGTGATCCGAAGAGCGGTCGTAATTCTATTGATTTTTTCTAGGGAAATGAACGCTTAACTAAATAAGTGACATCTGAGTAAAACTAAAAAGCGCCGAGCATATTATATCGGCGCTTTTTTGGTTTCACTGTGCTGTAAGTGGGCAGTGTTAATGCACAGTCGTCTCGATGTTTAGGCTATCTGTCCAGTGATGAATGGCGCAAGGCTTTCCTAAGTAAAAGCCTTGGTAATAATCCAAATTAAGTTGATACATAGCTTGTAGCTGCACGTCTTCTTCAACCCCTTCTATAATGACTTTTGCTCCCATATGATCCGCTAGATCAACGGCGCTATGTATGGAAAAGGTTTCTCCGGCGCAGTAGTCTAGCAAATAGGAACGATCGATTTTGATGATGTCAGGGCAGAGCTGCTGAACACGTGCGATATCAGAATGTTGGGCGCCAAAATCATCGATAGCAAAGATAAAACCATTTGCTTTCATTAACTGTACGGCTTTGATTAATAAATCCGTATTTCCGCATGACTCTTCGACTACTTCAAAAACGACGTCTGATGGGCTCATACCAAGTTCGGAAAGGCGTTTGTAAAGCAGGCCGCTATCTTTAAAGCCCATGTCTTTGGTTAGTGTGAGTAGCGTTTGAGGCATGACGTTAAGAAACAGTTTGATCGGCGTCCCCGCGAAATAGCGTGCAAAATTTCGAATGTGCATTGCTCTGGATAAAAACTCTACACATAAGCGAAAGTAGGGATCAAGACCATTATTGGCCAGAAACACGTCAGGACGAATTAGGGAACCATCAATGCCACGAATACGCAGTAAGGCTTCCATACCAATAATACGTTGGCGTCTATCAAAAATTGGCTGATAAACACTGTGAAAAGTGAATTGATTGAGAACTACGTAATATTCACCAAGATTATCTTGTTTTATGTATCGCTCGTAGTCGGATTGATTCTTTAACTCCATGAAAAACGCCGAAAATTTAGCATCTTGCCAATGTAACAGGGTGCAATTCTGATTTGAAGAATCAAATGTGCCTAATTACATATGCGGTTGAGTTAATTTGAAATGGCTTCCGATTTTGCTTCAATATGGCGAAAAATAAGTGACAGACCAAAACAAATTAAGAAGTAAGCAAGGCCGACAATCAACCAAATTTCAAATATATACCCTGATGAATTTGCCATCTCTGTCCCAACAAACGTCATTTCTTGTATCGAAATCAGTGAAACAATAGAGGTGTCTTTCACCAAAGAGATGGTTTGACCGGCAAGTGCAGGTGTTATTGATTTAAGCACCTGTGGCGCGATAACAAATCGGTATTTCACCCATCGAGACAAGCCCAATGAGTCAGCCGCTTCCCACTGACCTTGGTCGATACTTTGTAAACCACCGCGCACAACTTCTGCAATGTAGGCAGAAGAGAGTAAGCCGACGCATAACACGCCAGAGGCAAGGTTTTCCCAAAGGTTAGAAGGCCCAAACAGAGAGCGCTGTAGCGCATTTGGTTCGCCGTTGTAGTTTCGTAGAAGATCTTCCAAACCGAGCAACGGGATCAATTGGTTAGAAATGAAAAAGTAGAAAATAAAAACAAACACCAACGGAGGGATGTTTCTCACTAACTGGATAAACGCATTGGCAGGTGTGCGCAACCAAACGGAACGAGAGAAGCGTGCTAAGCCTAACAAAGTGCCAAACACTAATGCGAAGCTGATGCCCCAAATACTGAGCCTTAACGTCGAAATCAAACCTTGGAAGAAGTAGGGCAAACCACCATCTGCTCTAGGCGTGAAAAGTAATTCAAGCGCCTCTTTCCACTGCCACAAATAATGCACACCAACAGCGGACCGATGGTACAGCCAAACACCACCGATACCGCACATAACAAGTAGTACCCAGTCTAGTGTGTTTAATTGCGGTAAAAGGTAGCCTGTGCTGGATTTCGCGGGTGCTGTGCGAGTGGTAGTGTGTTCGCCCAAAAATTTGACTCCGATAAGTTATGGAAAAGTAAAATGGATGATTGGAGAGTATAGGCTCGCGGC
>NZ_JADDYH010000036.1:32383-61499 GCF_015163595.1 Vibrio sp. OPT41
GTCCACGAGCCATTTAGATTACTGGCCTTGCGCGACTTGATCTTGCCAATCTAATGTCGAGAACCAGTATTCATAACGTTGTTTTAACCATCCATCTTGGGTTCTTGCTTCAATCCATTTATTGAAAAAGGCCTTTTTATCTTCTTCCCCCAAGCGAACTGCAAAGGCTTCGTTACCTTGTGATAGTCGCTCAGAGAATGGAAGGAATAGTTTGTCGCTGTGTTTCACTGTCTCATGTTCTGGTTTTGGGCTAGAAGCAATGACCGCGTGGGCGTTACCATTCAGCACCTCTTGGAACGCTTGCGCGTCGTCATCAAATTGCAGGATCTTCGCTTTCGGGAAGGTTTCTCTGGCTACTTGAACGGTGAATGCGCCGCGACGAGCCGCAATTTTTACGCGTCGTGAGTCAAAATCCGAAAATTCGCTAAAACCAGAGGCGAGTTCTTTGTTTGCTGCTACTTGAACGCCTGAGTGCGAGTAGGGCGCAGTAAACAAGACGCTTTTGGAACGTTCAGGCGTAACAGACATGCCACCAATGATCACGTCGAACTTTTTCGCCAGTAGTGCGGGAATAATGCCATCCCACGCAGTCGGTACGAATTCCACTTTCAAACCTGAATCTTCTGCTAAGCGTTTGGCAACATCGATTTCAAAACCGATTAACTCGCCTTGCTTGTTACGCATTGCCCAAGGTACAAATGTTGACATACCAACGCGCAAAGTACCTCGTTCTTTGATTTGATCTACATTGGGTGTGGCGACATCTTCTTTCGCGATTGTAGGCATAGCTATGGCTAGCCCTAATAATGCAGTAATGGTCGCTTTGAATAACTTCATGTTATCTCCTTATAATTTGCGCCAACTGGCTCCGAGTTTGTGTTCTAGCCATGCAGACAAGCCAGAAAGTGACAGAGTGAGAGCAAGATAAATTGCTGCCACGGTAAACCAAATTTCGAACGGCATCGCCGTCTCTGAGACGATGTTGCGTGCCTGTGTCGTTAGATCAAAAATCGCCATCACGCTTACAATGGAAGAGTTTTTGATCAAAGAAACCACTTCATTGGTTAATGGCGGTAATGTGCGCTGTAAAACCTGAGGCAAAATCACGTCTTTGTAGGTGTAAAACGGTGATAGTCCGAGAGTTTGTGCTGCTTCGAATTGCCCTTTAGGAATACTGTTTAAACCTGCACGGAATATTTCCGCGGTGTAGGCACCTTGGAAAAGGGATAATGCCAAAACGGCGGTGCTGAATCGGTCCAAACCAATCACGGGGCCAAACACGAAGTAGAGTAAATAGATTTGCACCAACAACGGCGTGTTACGTATTACTTCGACATAAGTGGTACCAATAACATTGCCGACTTTCGAATCGCTAAGCCTTAGTAACGCGGTGACCAACCCCAACACTAAGGTAAAAAATAGACTAATAGCAGAGATGTTAAGCGTGACCAATAGCCCATCAATAAGTTCTGCCGGCCACCATTCGCCATCTTCATAAAAAGCGATGTAATCAGGTACGCGCTCCCATTGCCATTGATAGCCCATAGCGTCGGCACCAGAGTCCAACACCCACACAATCGCTATGAAGAGGAGCGTCATTTGCAGTAAAGCTTGAAGGACAGGTTTGATTACGCGAACTATCATCAGTAACTTAAAATTTGGTTCAAAAATGCTTGGGTGCGTGGATGCTGTGGTGTCTCAAATAAGGCGACTGGAGAGTTCATTTCCAAGATTTGGCCTTCATCCATAAATACCACGCGGTTCGCTACTTTTTTGGCAAATCCCATTTCATGCGTGACGCAAATCATCGTCATTCCGCTTTGAGCCAGCTCAACCATGACATCCAACACTTCGTTGATCATTTCCGGATCAAGCGCTGAAGTTGGCTCGTCAAACAGGAGTAAATCCGGTTCCATACACAAGGAGCGGGCAATCGCGACGCGTTGCTGCTGACCGCCAGAAAGCTGGATAGGATACTTACTCGCTTGCTCTTCAATATTGACTCGCTTTAGGTAATGTTTTGCGCGTTTTTCAGCTTCTTGTTTTGATAATTTGAGTGTGCGAATCGGCGCTAAGGTGAGGTTTTCCAGTACAGTCAAGTGAGGAAAAAGGTGAAAGTGTTGGAACACCATGCCGATTTTACCGGGCTTGAGAGATTTTGCGTGAGAAGGCTGGTCGAACACATGAAGCTGGCCTTCTTGAATCGATTCAAGATGGTTGATGCAACGAATGAGCGTTGATTTTCCGGAACCTGAAGGGCCACACACCACGACGATCTCGCCAGAATGCACGGAGAAGTTGATGTCTTTTAGAGCGTGGTAATCGCCATACCACTTATTTACGTCGCTAAACTCAACGACGGGAGTATTCTCTTTCAAAGGGGCACGCTATAACGGAAAAATATCCTTTTACAATAGCAAGTTGTGCGCGTAATTTCATTAAGAATAAGCTAATGTTTAGGCGATGATTTTAAGACTCTATTCAGATCGCTTACAAGATACATCCATGTTTCTTTAATGTTGGTGCAGTCTAGAGTCTAGAGTATGACTAACTCAGTTCAACGAGATACGGATAACGAACAACAATCGCAACAACAGACATAACCATTAGTGTCTGTGCAGAATAGTAGGTCACCATGACAACTTGTCGTGAAAATATTGACCGTCCTCCAAAGCGTTCGAAAGCCAATACGATGCCAGAGATAATAAAGATAAAGCTTCCGAGCACTGCAAAAGAGGAGGATTGTGTTTTCCCACTCAAATAATACTCGATCGAAGCCCAGCACATAGTCATCAGTACCAATATATAACTAGCAACTGGCCGTTTTTCTTTACCGAGATCCGGTCGGAACAACCAGTAGACGCATATACCGAGTCCGAACAAGGCAATTGGGAGCCAAGGTGTAAAATGCCACGCTGACATGATGGCAAAACCATAACTATAGGAGAGATGGGCAGAGCAAAAGAGCACTAATCCTGTAATGAACTTGTCTCTAGGGAGCATTAATAACACGTCACCAAGCAACGAGAGCGATAAGCCAATCAAAATCCAATGCGCATATGGCATTGGGTAAGCCGGGGACTGAATTAAAATACCAAGCATACAGAGCACTGGTAATGGTTTAGAAACGTAAAAGAGCCATTTAGAGCCTTTACGGATACTGATGATATGTATGAATGCTAATACGACAACAACTAGCCACATAAAGTGTTTTCTCGAACAGACAAAATTATGTAGTACATCACTACAACAAATCAAAACTTAATTAACGAGTTAACTCGTTCTTTGATCTCAATTATTTTTATTTGTGTAAAGCTGGACAGTTGTCTCTTTACTAACCAACACGGCCGATTTTTTGTCTGGAGGGAATCGTTGTTTTTAGAAGCCTCCTCGTTTTGAACGTGATGTGGCTTACAAAATAGCATAAAAAAACGGTATTGTGACTGTTAAGTCACAATACCGTTAAACCCTAGGAAGGGCAGTGAAGAATTGTTGCAGTTATGAGACAGCTAACTCTAAGATTTCTCGGCTACGTTCAAGTGTGATCGCCTGGTTTTCACCTAAAACAGTCATGCCGTGTTTGTTTAGTTGATCAATGATGGCATCGATAGCTTGTTCACGGCTCTCACCATAGTTTTCGAGCTTAGTTGCGACATCAAGTTGATGATAAAACGCTTCGATAGATTCGATTGTGCGCTCTGCTAAATCCTCTCCTGCTTCAAGACCAAATACGTTGCGACCCATTTGTTCTAACTTAGGGCGCTTAAACTGCATTTGGTTACGAAGTAACGACGGTTGGACAATTGCAAGAGAACGCGCATGATCAACGCCCCATAGAGCCGTTAATTCATGGCCGATCATATGTGTCGCCCAGTCTTGTGGAACGCCACTACCAATTAACCCATTCAATGCTTGGTTAGCAGACCACATTAAGTTTGCGCGCCACATATCGTCGTCTCGTTCCGCAAACTGTTCTCCGAGTGTTTTTAAAGTTTTCAGCAGTGTTTCTGCGTAACCATCTTGAACCATTGCACCGGTAGGAAGCGTCAAGTATTGCTCACATACGTGCACCCATGCGTCAACAATGCCGTTGATAAGCTGGCGTTCTGGCAGTGTTTTCATTACATCTGGGTCTAACACGGCAAATTTTGGCTGCACTGCTGGAGACATGAACGGAAGTTTGTCTTGAGTTTCTTTTTTAGTGATAACTGCGCCCATGTTTGACTCTGAGCCTGTTGCTGGCAATGTCAAAATTGCAGCTAGAGGCGTCGCTTCAGTGACTTGGTGCTTACCAATCATGATATCCCAACCATCACCATCATACTTTGATGCCGCTGCTACGTATTTGGAGCCATCGATGACTGAACCACCACCTACCGCTAAAATAAAGTCAACGCCATGCTCTTTTACCATTGCGACTGCTTTATCGAGTGTTTCTTTGGTTGGGTTTGGTTCAACACCTGAAAACTCTAGCCATTCATGTGCCTCAAGAGCTTCTGCTACTTGGTCGTACACGCCATTTTTTTTGATGGAGCCACCACCGTATACCACTAAAACTTTTTGGTCGGATGGGATAGCTTCTTTGATTGCAGCGATTTGTTTTTGACCAAAGAAAATCTTGGTTGGGTTTACATAAGAAAAGTTCATTATTAGCCCTCTTGCTTCCAGTGAAGGAGATTGAATACATGCATATTAGTCCTGATTAACGATCGTTAACAGGTCGATTTCTGCAAATAATTTGCCTATTTCTACAAAATTAATGCTCTTGAGCTAGAAAGTTAATGTCGAGAGGAAGTATAGTGCTCGAAACGATAATAAAGACCAAACTCGTTGGTCATTGATGGAGCGCTCTAATGCACACTCTCGCAGATATCATGCAGCAATATGTTGAAAAGCAGGGGCTGCATGACCTAGAAGGTATGAAGAAAACAGCGATAGATGGCGTATGGTTTTATCGCAGTAGCAAAGGGAATCATCGCCAGCCGTTTGTCTATCAGTCCGGCATCATCGTATTGGGTCAAGGGCATAAGAACATTCATATTGGTGATACACCAGTGCAATATGGGCCCGAAGATTACCTTGTTGTCGGGGTTCCCATGCCACTAGAGTGCGAAGCGTTTGCGACAAACAATGAGCCTTTACTTGGCATTTCGATAGATATTTCGCCAACGCTTCTTCATAAACTCGTTAAAAAATTAGAGGCTGAGAAATTCAGTAATAAGTGTCTGGATGCAACCCGTTGCGGCCTTAAGTCGGTACGTATGAATGAAGGTATGTTGGATGCGTGCAAGCGGTTAATGAAAGCAATGTGTAACGAGCTTGATGTCATCATGCTTGGCGAGCTGCTTCTTGAGGAAATTGTGTATCGTACTTTGGTGAGCAAAGAGGGGTATGTTTTATTTGACCTAGCACATCAAGAAGGTTCTTACGCGAGGGTCGCTAAAGCACTAAATCGTGTACATCAAGCGTATCATGAACAGTTGAACGTACAAGCATTGGCTGAAGAAGCCAACATGAGTGTGTCTGCTTTCCATCAAGCATTTCGCAATGTCACGCTTGAATCTCCGCTGCAATATATTAAGAAAGTTCGACTTAACAAAGCGCGCGAATTGATCCAGTTAGAGGGGCGACGTGTTAATGATGCAGCGAGAATGGTCGGGTACACGAGCCCATCACAGTTTAGTCGCGAGTACAAGCGGCATTTTAATGAAACGCCAAGGTCAACAAAGGCTTAGTGATCTTTATTTCAAAATGGCGACTTTTTTTACCTTTTTTATTAATTTGCGAGTGACATATTTATTTAAGTTATAAAATTAGTTACTGGTGCCAAATAATAGGTACGTTGTTGCAATCATTTAGTGGATTGTTGCGAGGCGGTGTGGAAAACTCGTAAATAGATAGTGTGAAATCACCAACTTGTACTTAAGTTATTTTACGTCGAAATAAAAGTATAGATGCGCTTCGTTTAGCGCATTTAGTATTGTTTTAACAATAACTTAAGGAAGAGCGATTATGCACCTTAAAAACGGCAACGCAGTGAAAAACGTGTTCACACTAAGCACACTCACCGCTTCTTGTCTTATGGCCTTCAATAGCTACGCAGCAGTTGACTGTGCCCCTCTAGAAACTTGGCAATCGTCAAAAGTTTATAACGGTGGCGACCAAGTTCAGCATGAAGGTAATGCTTATAAAGCGCGTTACTGGACGCAAAACAATAATCCAGCGCAATCTGGTGAGTGGGGCGAGTGGGAAACACTTGGCGCTTGTGATGGCACTGGACCGGTTGATCCACCTCAGAATGAAGTTCCGACGGTTACTCTGACATCGCCTTCTGCGTCGGCTTCTGTGACTGCGGGTGATGTTGTTAACCTAGCTGCAGATGCGGCAGATACTGATGGGACTGTTAGCAAAGTAGAGTTCTTTGTTGATGGTGTATTAGTTGGTCAGGCAACGTCTGCGCCGTATGCTGCATCGTGGACAGCAACTGAAGGACAGCACGAGTTCTCTACCAAGGCCTATGACGATGCAGGTGCCGTTAGTACGGCAAGTGTTGTGACGTTAACTGTGGCATCAGCGCAACCTGGTAACGAAGCGCCGACAGTGGATGTCGCGCTTTCTGCGAGCTCTATTGACCTGGGTGGTTCCGTAACACTGACTGCAAATGCTACGGATGCGGATGGTACCGTTGCTAAAGTTGATTTTTATGTTGCAGGTGTGCTTGCTGGCACTGCTACAACAGCGCCATACACGCTGGATGTAACCCCTTCACAAGCTGGCTCATTAAGTGTTTATGCGAGAGCAACCGATGATGCTGGAGCAACAGCAGATTCTGCAATTGCGACGTTAACAGTAAACGGCGGCGCAGTGACATCTAATTGTCGTCCTGATGGTCTTTATCAAACAACGGGTGTAGATGTTCCTTACTGTTCTATTTATGACGAAGAAGGCCGTGAGAAAATGGGGGCTGATCACCCACGTCGTGTAATCGGCTACTTCACCAGTTGGCGATCAGGTGACGACCCACCATCGACTTACCTTGTTAAAGACATTCCTTGGGAACAACTTACTCACATTAACTACGCGTTTGTGAGCATTGGTTCTGACGGCAAAGTAAACGTTGGCGACGTAAATGATCCTAACAACCCTGCTACAGGTAAAACTTGGCCAGGCGTTGAGGTAGATCCCGCTCTTGGTTTTAAAGGTCATTTTGGTGCACTAGCAACTTACAAGCAAAAACATGATGTTAAAACGCTAATCTCGATTGGTGGTTGGGCTGAAACGGGCGGTCACTTCGATACGAACGGCGATCGTGTAGCTGATGGTGGCTTCTACACCATGACGACGAATGCGGACGGTTCTATTAATCATGCTGGTATTGAGAAGTTCGCAACTTCAGCCGTTGAAATGATGCGTCAGTACAAGTTCGATGGTCTGGATATCGACTATGAATACCCGACGTCAATGGCTGGTGCTGGTAACCCTTACGACAAAGACTTCATGGAACCACGTCGTCAGTATTTATGGGCGTCTTACCAAGAGCTGATGAAAGTATTGCGTGAGAAACTTGATGCGGCATCCGCGCAAGATGGTATTCATTATATGCTGACTATCGCAGCACCATCTTCAGGTTACTTGCTACGTGGGATGGAAACCTTCGATGTAACTAAGTACCTAGACTACGTAAACATCATGTCTTACGACTTGCATGGGGCTTGGAATGATCACGTTGGTCATAACGCGGCTTTATTCGATACAGGTAAAGACTCTGAGCTAGCGCAGTGGAACGTATACGGCACTGCTGCATACGGTGGTATCGGTTACTTGAACACAGACTGGGCTTACCATTACTTCCGTGGCTCTATGCCAGCAGGTCGTATCAACATTGGTGTTCCTTACTACACCCGTGGTTGGCAAGGTGTTACTGGTGGCGACAATGGCCTTTGGGGCCGAGCGGCACTACCAAACCAAGCAGAGTGCCAACCGGGCACAGGTGAAGGTGAGAAGAACAACTGTGGTCACGGCGCTATTGGTATCGACAACATGTGGCATGATACCGACCCTAAAGGAAACGAAATGGGCGCTGGTTCTAACCCAATGTGGCATGCTAAGAACCTAGAAAACGGTATTTGGGGTTCTTACGCAGCTGCTTACGGTCTCGACCCTGTCAACGATCCTTCAGATAAGTTTGTTGGTACTTATACCCGTCATTACGATAGCGTTGCTGTGGCACCTTGGTTGTGGAACGCAGAGAAGAGCGTATTCCTATCTACGGAAGATAAAGCTTCTATCGAGGTGAAAGCCGATTACGTTATCGATAAAGAGATCGGCGGTATCATGTTCTGGGAACTAGCCGGTGACTACAACTGTTACGTACTGGATGCAAATGGTAATCGTACGGCAGTAGATGCCACTGAACAAGCTTGTGCGGCAGGTAATGGTGAATACCACATGGGTAACACTATGACCAAAGCTATCTACGACAAGTTTAAGTCTGCGACGCCTTACGGTAATAAAGTAGCGACTGGTCCAACACCAACTGAAGCAGTAGACATTACTGTTAGTGTTGGCGGCTTCAAAGTTGGCGATCAAAACTACCCAATTAACCCGAAAATCACGTTTACGAACAACACTGGTCAAGCGATCCCTGGCGGTACTGAATTCCAATTCGATATCCCAGCATCTGCGCCGGACAACGCGAAAGACCAATCAGGTGGTGGTTTGAAAGTGATTGCTTCTGGACATACTCGAGCAAACAACATTGGTGGCTTAGATGGCGTAATGCACCGTGTGTCGTTCTCTCTACCAGCATGGAAAGACTTGCCAGCGGGCGGCACTTACGAGCTTGATATGGTTTACTACCTACCAATCTCTGGTCCGGCTAACTACTCAGTGATTTCTGGTGGTAAAGAGTTTGCGTTCAAGTTTGAACAGCCAGATCTACCAATTGGTGATCTCAATGCGGGCACGGGTGGTGGTACCACTGAACCAGGTACGTGTGATACGACAGGTTTAGTGACATACCCAGCTCTGCCACAAACGGATTGGGCAGGTAATCCAAGCCACGCTAACCAAGGTGATAAGATCATCCACAACGGTGTGGTTTACCAAGCGAACTGGTGGACAGCGGCTGAACCGGGTACAGATGGTAGCTGGTCAACGGTATGTAACATCTAATTATTATGGATTATTTGTTATAGCCTAATGTTTACAGGCACTTAAACAAAAGCGCACGATGATTATCGTGCGCTTTTTTGTTGTGATAGTTTGTCGTTTAATCGAATTGGTAACTTTCGGGTATGACGACAATACCTTTGTCTGAGATTTTAAATCGCTTCGCATCTTCAAGTTTGTTGATGCCAATTTGAGTATGTGGCGGAATACGAACATGTTTATCAACTATGCAGTTGACCAACTGACTTCCTTCACCGACTTCTACGTCATCAAAAATGATGGAATCGACTACCGTTGCACTATCTTGAATGCGTACGTTAGAGGAGATTATGGAGTGCTGTACTGAGCCTCCGGAATTGATGACACCGGTAGCAATGATGGAGTTAATAAAAATGCCTTCATTACCCGTGGCCGACGATACAGTACGAGCTGGTGGAAACTGCGGCTCGTAAGTACGAATCGCCCAATTGGACTGATAAAGGTTCATTGGCGGCACAGGTTCTAGTAGATCCATATTCGCTTCATAGAAGGAATCAATGGTACCCACGTCGCGCCAATAGCAATCTTTATCGACGCGCCCTTTACTGCCACAGAATTGATAAGCGTAAACGGATTCGGTATCAATCAGCTTAGGTATGATGTCTTTTCCGAAGTCATGGCTTGATGAATCGAGTTTTGAGTCTTCTTCAAGCGCTTCTTTCAAAACATCCATATCAAAGATATATATTCCCATAGAAACAAGGCTTCTGGTCGCGCTTCCAGGAAGAGTAGGTGGGGTTTCAGGTTTCTCTATAAACGAAGTAACGAGCCCGTTTTCTGCGGTGCCCATTACACCGAATGCTGAAGCATCCTCTACGGGAACATCCATACAGGCAACGGTGAGCTTAGCACCTTTCTCTTTATGCTCTTCAAGCATTGCGGCGTAGTCCATTCGATAGATATGATCGCCGGATAACACAACCACATACTTTGCATCATTTCGCGATAGCAACCACATGTTGTGATAAATCGCATCGGCGGTTCCTTCATACCATGCACCACCTTTGCGCATTTGTGGTGGAACAGCAGTGATGTACTCGCCTAGCTCTGGATTGAATATCGACCAGCCGTCTCGTAAGTGTTTTTGAAGTGAATGAGATTTATATTGGGTTAAAACAAGGATCTTGCGTAAACCCGAATGTAAACAATTGGTTAGTGTGAAATCTATAATTCTATATTTTCCGCCAAAAGGTACGGCTGGCTTGGTTCTGTCATCGGTGAGTGGGCTGAGTCTAGACCCCATCCCTCCTGCTAAAATTACGGCAAGTGCGTCTTCCATAGTATTCCCTTTCCCTTTTCTGACATGCATCAAAACGGTGCTAACCTGAAGGAGGTGGTATGCAACGCAGAGGTTTTGAAAAGCATGTGCTAATGTGCTTATTAGTGAAAAGTCTACTACAAGAATCGAGCCATAGAATATCTCCTTAAAAATCAAGGAGGTTAAAATTTCACTGTAAGACAACTGCACCATATTAGTGAAGCGCTAAATAGCCCGTGCATCAAATTGGCGCAAAATTGTAGAAAGGAGAAGTCAACAAGTATGGATTTACAATGTAAAGTGGCGACAAAACAAGAAGATAAATAGGGTTTTCTAGCTTAATAACTATCGCCAAACAAGGCTTAGGGTTAGCGTCTTAACTCTAAAGGCCTAAAACAGGCGCGTTGATGTAAGGCAGGAGAGCTTTGTATCAACGATTCAAGAGTAGAAGGCCTGAGACAACTCTTTTCACAGTTGTTGAGAGTGAGTGGATAGGTAAGTAGACCACTCACTCAATGAATATGCTCACTTCACTGATAGCGATACGTTATCACTGCACTAAGAGAGACCGACGATATTTCCTTCATCATCAAGATCTAAGTTCATAAATGCGGGTTTATCAGGTAAGCCTGGCATCGTCATCACGGTACCAGATAATGCATAAACGAATCCTGCACCCGCACACAAGCGCAGCTCGCGGATTGGGACGGTAAAACCAGTTGGTGCCCCTTTGACTGCGGAGTCCGTGGTTATAGATAGTGGTGTCTTCGCGATGCAAACCGCTAAGTTGTTAAAGCCTAATTGCTCAAAATGTTTGAGCTGTTCAGTCGCGATAGGAGTCATTTCTATATTGGTTGCTCCATAGCCCGCTTCACATACTGCCATGAGCTTTTCGAGTAATGATTGCTCTTTGTTGTATAACGGACAAAACTCTACAGGCGTGGTACACGCATCAATAACATGTTGAGCTAGTTCCGTTGCGCCTTGTCCGCCTTGCGAAAAAGCGGTGCTGATGGCTACTTTAACTTCGGGATTAAATTGGTGAATCAGATCTTCAAGAGCTTTAAGCTCTTTCACACAATCTTGTGGAAACTGGTTAATGGCAACGACAGCAGGTAAACCGTATTTATGAACGTTATTTATGTGCCATTTTAAATTTTCAAACCCAGCCTCCAATGCTGCTTGGTCCGGATTAAAAATGGAATCTGGAATAGCCATACCTGGTCGTAAATCGTAGTGTCCGGAATTCGCTTTGAGGCCGCGTAATGTTGCTACGATCACTACACAGTCCGGGGCTTTGTTGGCGGCAGCAGCTTTAATGTTACACGCTTTCTCAAATCCCATATCCGAACCAAAACCGGCTTCAGTTACCGTGTAACCTGACAGTTTTAGCGCAATATCGTCCGCGATAATGGATGAATTTCCATGGGCGATGTTTGCAAATGGACCTGCATGGATCAACGTAGGAACACCTTCTAGAGTTTGCATCAGTGTTGGTGCAATCGCCTCTTTTAGTGTTACTGCCATTGCTCCTGCAACTTGTAGATCTTCCGTAGTGACGGGGTTTCCGTTCAAATCGTACGCTACGACAATTTTCCCAATACGTTGACGTAAATCTTTTAAATCTTTGGCTAGTGCAATGATAGCCATTAACTCAGAAGCGGCTGAAATATCGAACCCTTCGTCACGCTCGAAACCATTGATGGTTTTTCCTGCATCATTGAGGCCAATTTTGACTTTACGTAGTGCACGATCATTATGGTCCATCACTCGTTTCCAAGTAATACTTGCCGTGTCGATTTTAAGTGCTCTTAACCCGGTGCGTGATTCAAAGGCATCATAACCCTCGCGTTGCTCATGGAACAAGCGAGCGTCAAGAGCGGCTGAAGCAAGGTTGTGCGCCGCTGTCACTGCGTGAATGTCACCAGTAAGGTGTAAGTTTAACTCTTCCATTGGAGCTACTTGAGAATAACCGCCGCCCGCTGCGCCACCTTTAATACCGAAGACGGGTCCCATCGAAGGTTGCCTTATACATGCAATAACAGATTGATTAAGCTTTGCTAAACCTTGCGCCAGTCCTATCGTCGTAACGGTTTTTCCTTCGCCAAGAGGAGTCGGCGTGATCGCAGTGACGAGTACAAGTTTACCGTCATCATTTGCTTTGAGTCGTTCCAAACATTTTGGGTGGACTTTGGCTTTGTGCTTCCCGTGAGTGTCATACTCTTCGGGCAATAGTCCTACTTTTTCCGCGATAACATCAATAGAAGAAAGTGGTGTGTTTCGGCAAATTTCGATATCTGACTGCATGGAGAATCCCCAAAGTGGCACACAGGTAGCGTTGAAAAACTACCTGAGTTATAACGAGTATTATTGTGAGGCAAAGGTCTGCTTGGTGATGGTACTGTTTCGGTTAGGCTTGTAAAGAGTTTACTGCTTCGTATTGTGCGACATACTAACGAAATCTACTCGTTATAGTGCTAGATAAAAACAAAAAGGCCACCAAATGGTGACCTTGATATATTTTTAGCTTTAAAGCTGTCGTTTTAACGATCCCAATAAGTCTCTTCTAAGCTATCTTCTCGTTCAGGAAGCGCTCGCGATAGGCGAGGAGAGTGCTGCGTCAACACTTCATAGCTTACTCGGTTTGCGTATTTACAAATCTGAGAAAGTGAGGAGTAGGTTAAGCATCGTACTTCGTGCTTTTCTGAGTTAGGCACTTCTTTTTGGTGAAAAGAGTTTGCTGCCATGTCATGCAGTAAGGCTGAAAGGGCTGCATCACCTGCACCGTTAGTGTTCTTAATCTCTAATGGTCCACCAAGGTAAGGGCCGATGTGAGAGTAGACCTTCATTGGGTTTTGACAGTCTTCTTTACGCATCGCACGACTAAACTCGTACTGGTTAAAGGCTTCGAGGGAGCTTTCAAGGATGTCGTGTGTGGTTTCTCGTTTTACTTTCTCGTCGGTGTAACCAGCCATGTACAGACCATTTGGTCCTGCTGTACAAAGTACGAGATCAACCCACTCAAGTGCTTTATCAGCAGCAGCTAGCGGCTCTGTTTCACCTGTTAACGCCGCACCTTCTTCTTCATTCATAGCGACAACAGAAATGTTTTCGCGAATGTATTCTTGCCACCACTGTGCGTTACCTTCGATAACGTACTTTGTCCCTAACGTAAGTACAACAGGGACATCGTGCTTCTTAGCAAAGTCGATCGCTCTTTGTACCGCTTTAGGCATTGGATCTTCTTCTTTACCACGCATTAGGTAAGAAGAAACAACCAGGGCTGATGCTTTCTCAAAGATCTCTTCAGGAATGCTTTCCGGAAGTAGTTGATTCATATGACCTTCGTTGATAGCAAATGTACGCTCACCGTCTTGAGAAATTAGGGTGTAGCAGCGACCAATAGGGCCATCTACCGTTTGTAAATGGTTAAGGTTCATGCGTGAAGACGTACGGCAAAGGTAGCGATAAGCAAAAGAACCGACTTGAATGTTCTTAGACATCACACCGAGCAAAACGGATTTGCTATCGGCTAAAACTGAGTAGTTGTGAAGAGTATTGCCAATCGTGTCACCTGGGTATTGGTGTGTGATCAGGCCTTGCTCAACCAGTTCTTCGTAAAGTGCATCTGCTTTGCTTTCTTCAAGAACGAGCGAATGTCCTTTACTCAGGTTGTATTTCTCTAAAAACGCGTCATCTACACGTGCTTCGATATCTACAATGGTTTGACCGACACCAACAATAGTTGGGCGATATAGCTTAGGTGCCTGTCGGATTTGGTTTACTAATGGATCTCGAGCGTGAGTTGGGAAGTAGTGTTTAGATTTACGCTGACCAGGAAACTTCATGCTTGTTCTTGAGTGAGAAAAAAAAGAGGCGGGATTGTATCACAAAAAAATGAAAATCGTGGCGATTTATTACAAAGAAGTCTGCTCGCTGAAAAAATCAGCGAGCTGAGTAAATAGCAACCAAAGCAGCTGCAATTTATGAGGCTTGTCGTATTGCAATGGGTTGTTTTTTAAACTTGTTGCTCAGCAGCGCCCGGAAAGAGCCTGCTCCGCGCTAACTAAATTTACCCGCGTTACTTTTTCACTTCAGTTGGCTCAACGTAAGCCTTGGTACCCCAAAGTGGGACTGTCGAAAGGCTATGCTTAAAACTACCATCGGTCTCTTTTGTTGTATAAGACAAGTAGAGTAAGGTTTGGTTATCGGCATCATAAATACGGCGAACCTTCATTGTTTTGAAGAAAATGCTTTTTGACTTCTTAAATACAATTTCACCGGACTTACTCTTATCTATTTTTGCAATCATTTCCGGTGTGATTTCGCCAGTCTGACGACATGATATTGAGCTATCACTTGGATCTGCTAAGCTGAAATCCGCTTCGATAGAGGCGATGTGACATGTGACACCTGTTACCACCTCGTCTTTCAACTCACCGACTTTGATGTCTTTCAAAGTAAACCAACCGAGCCCCACGTCAGCAACATCGTTATCTGAACAACCAACTAGAGTAGTAGCAAGCAATGCACTTAACAGCATCTTTTTCATTATTTTTGTCCTTAACTAGGAAAGATATTGATGAAATCTATCAGAGGTTTGCACCTAAAACAAAATTTAGCCACGGAAAGGTCTATGTGCGCTAGGTTTGTTGCGGGCTTCATGCTAATGTACTGCTCTAAACGAAGGTATCAAGATGAATGAACAACAGTTAGCCAGTATCGAGCGTAAAAATACATGGCTGTATGATCTGGTCGAAGTTGAATTTCCGACACCAGAGAGTTTGAAAGGGCGCGATGTCTATTTCAAAACGCTAGAAAAAGCAACCTATCAAGTAGTCGACAAAGACACATTACTGGAAAGTGACTCTGAATTTAACCCCGACGATATTTTTCTGGTCGATTTTCATCGACTGACCATTATGTTCTCTATCTTGCAATCTCAGCGCTGGGAACAGCAGTATGATAAAGATATGATCATTGAATATCTGACACAGATTATCCTCACGCCAGATTTTGAATTATATGTTGGTTTTAAATCTGGAGTCCCAATTGGTGCTGCTATTGTTAGCCATCTCGAAGGATATACACTCATCTCTGATGTTGCTGTTTCTGAATCAAAATACAAAAGCTCGTTTGTGGCTGATCTGGCTAAAAGACTAAGCACCGAGCAAAAACTGTTAGACTCAGTGGTTATCGAAGACTAACTTACACATCAATGTGCATAAAAAGTAAAGCAAGATGACGTTGGGTGATCTTGCTTAGAAAAACTGTAATTGCTCCCTTCTATTTCCATGAAATGCCAAGCTCGTCGTTTCAACAATCCCAAACTCAAATAAGATTAATCCAAACATTCTTAAAATCAGCTTGGGCTTGAGCCTTTAAGACGTCTGGAGATGGCTATGGCAATTACCAATATTAAGTGCGTGATATTTGACTGTGATGGTACGTTGGTCGACAGCGAAAGACTGTGTTGCCAAGCGCTCGTCAATGTATTTAACCAGCATGGGGCTGAGTTAACGATGGAAGAGTGCGTTTCTCACTTTAAAGGAGGAAAGCTCGCTGACATCCTTTTAGATACTAAAGAATTGAAAGATATCAAAGTCCCAATTGATGTTTTAGAGCCGCAATACCGAGAAGAAGTCCAGTCTCTTTTTGTGCGTCACTTACAGCCAATGGATGGCGCAAAACGATTAATTCAGTTTTTGGATTCGCATAATATCGAATATTGTGTGGCGTCTAATGGACCTAAAGATAAAATTGAATACGCTTTGGAGTTAACCGGTTTACTCGATGCTTTCCGAGGCAAAGTGTTCTCGGCATTCGATGCGAATAGTTGGAAGCCTGAGCCTGATTTAATCATGTACAGTGCTATGAGCATGGGCTTTTTACCAAGTGACTGTCTTTATATTGATGACACGCCTAAAGGAGTTGAGGCGGGACTAAACGCCGGTATCAAAACGATACAGTTATTTAATGGTGAAGCTATCAATCTTGTTGAGGACGAGCGTGTAATTCGCATCCATCATTTAGATGAATTAAAAGAGCAGCTGTGTGGCTGCTCTGTTTGACCTACTAATGGCAAACCGGACTCAAGCTGTGGATGAGCTTAAGTTTAGACTGTAGGTAAGGCGTTTGATGTAGACATTGGATAGATGAGAAGTTTTTTGTATGAAATCCGCAAGCAGCGCATGTGAATTTCTCGCCATCCGATGAAATGAGATATTCATCTCCTTGGCAGAGTGGGCAATTCAGGTTCTCTATGTCTTTTGTGTCTTTGTAATTATTCATATTGTTTTCCAGCAGCAAATTGGAATTGGCAAGATCAAGCATAGCGGAACGCTCTGTTTAAGAACATTATTTCATCGGGTACAGCGAGAACTTGAGATTCACTTCAAATATCCACTTGGATGTCGTAGAAAATATCGAAGGTAATAGTTGAACACGGTTTAAAGAAAAGGGCTCCCTAAGGAGCCCTTGTTGATCATAAGTTCCACAACGTTATGCGGTGCGGTAGCGTTGTAATATCTCACCAAGAGAAACGGAGGCTTGCGTGAGATTAGCGACGCCAGCGGTAGATTGCTCCGCCACTTCTCTGATTGTGCTTGATTGACTACGAATTTCTGAAAGTTCCGATGCAATATCGTTAGCCACTGCGCTTTGTTCTTCAGCAGATGTGGAAATCTGAATGCTCATGTCCATTAATGAGCGTGCTGACTCGGCAATAGAGGTAACATCATGGCCGATTTCATCAATAAGCTGGCTGCTGGTTTGAGCTTGCTGAACGGTTCTGTTGGTGATTGAAGCAATGTTCTGACTCTCTATTTGAAGCTTCTCAATCATGGCTTGGATCTCTACTGTTGCCTGTTGAGTTCTGCTTGCTAATGTACGTACTTCATCGGCAACCACTGCAAATCCACGACCTTGTTCACCAGCACGGGCTGCTTCGATTGCTGCGTTTAGTGCCAACAGATTAGTTTGTTCTGAAATGGCGTTAATCGTTGTGATCACGTCATTAATCTGCGTCGTATTCTCGTTTAAATTGGTTACTGACGTAGAGGCTTGTTCAATATAGCTAGATAACGTCTCTATCTCGCCAATCACGTTTTGTACACGGCTTCTGCTTAGTTCGATCTTCTGGGCATCTTGGTCTGACTGCGTCGTTGCTTGTTGAGAAATACTTGATACCTCCTTTGCAGAGGCTGTCATTTCTTCCATTGCCGTCGCGACTGAATCAAGCGTTTGATATTGATGAGATATCTGGGTTTCACTCAACTGCATATCTTTTTCGAATGCAGAAGATGTCTCGCTCAACATCGTTGCATTATTTTTAACACTATTAACCAGTTCACTTAAGGTATCCATAGACTTGTCTAGCGCACAGCCGATGGTACCGAATTCATCTCGACCTGGATGGAAACCAAGACGAGAGGTTAAGTCACCGTCACCAATTTTTTCGGTTGTTGTATATAAAACCCACAGAGCTCCTCCGATAAACGTTGCCACCCAGTAAGAGAATAGGGCAAAAGGAATAACCCATAAGAAGCTGAGTAATAGTGACGATAGAGCTGATGATTTTAACGATTCGTATTGTGTGGACACATTTTGAGTCAGCTTAATCACTTCCCCAGAATGCAACTTGGCATAAGCGGTGACAGACCCATCGACAAAAGAACTCTCGCTTACGCGGTTCGATTTCGATACGCCGTCAATTTCTGTAGCGCGGTTTGATTGAGCATCAACGATACCAGAAAGCTTCGCTTCGCTCGCCGAGATGGCTTGCTGCTCAAATTGTTGTATTTCATTGAAGTAGCGGCTTCCAGCCACTGAAGTGAGGGCTACTAAAAATAGTAGGAATATAACCCACATTTTGTCGTTGATAGACATCTTGATAAACAGCCTGTCTATCGTTCTAAACTCAACTTCTCTCATTTAAAGCTCCATTAGAGATAAAAGATATTGACCAAATCTATTGCTATATCGAAACAAAATATGCGAAGTTAATCAGCAAAATATGTAACGAATACTAAATTTAGTTTAAGAAATGAGATCTAAGGACGCCTATAACAGTATGTTATATCTTTAAATTGACATGAATTTTGATAAAAGAGTCATTTCTCTAAAGTGTTAAGCGGATATGAAATCTAATTGCAATCGTTTACTTTTGATTATGCTCATAGGTTTTTAAATCTTTACTTCTCGCTGTCATGAATGTGTCATATAAAGACTATAAAAAGGAGTTGCTGATGTGGATATGGCAAGAGTCAGGCCGTCAGCGAGTAAAAGCAAGAGAGCTTAAAATAAAGGAGGTCACAATGAGCGACCAATACCAAAACGATGAGAGCCTAGAGCTGCTAGATGCGCTTGAAATTGGCATTATCTTGTCGGAATACGTTGGCTCAGACAACGAAGCCGAATAGCGGAACACTCTCATCTCGTCGTAATTGACGTTATACTAGGTTCATGTCACACCAAGCCCTAGAGGCCAAAACTGGCGTCGAATGAACTTTCTAGCCCACCTGCATATCGCAGATCACAGTAACAGCCATTTATTGGGAAACTTGCTTGGAGACTTCGTAAAAGGAGATCCAAGCAAGCTGTATGATCGCGATATCTCAAATGGTATCAGATTACATAGATTTGTTGACCGTATTACTGACCATCATCCAATCGTCAACGAATGTAAGCCTCATTTCACTGGTATTGCGAGACGTTTTGCACCTATCGCTTTGGATATGTTTTGGGATCATTGCCTCGCAAAACACTGGAACGACTTTCATTCCGTGCCTCTCGAACACTTTGTCCAAACGGCATACGAGCGAGTAAACCGAGAGGTTCATGAACATTTGCCGCCACGTTTTTTGGTGCTCCACAGCAGAATGTGGCATGGCCGATGGCTTCAATCCTATCAAGATCTAGACAATATAGAATTTGCACTACATCGGATGTCGCAAAGAAGCCCTAGAATGGCAGACTTAACCACAACATTTAAAGTGATTGAAAGTGATTACACCGAATTAGAAGAGAAGTTCTCGTCACTTTATCGAGATGTTTTGCGCCAGTCGTATGACTTTCAGCAACAGCTTAATGACTCAACTCAATGAGATAGAAAAGTAGTATGGCTTTAGGGGCTCTGGTAAACTCTGCGCTCCAAAAATAATGAGGTTACACATGTCTGTTAATTTTGCTGATTTAGGCATCGAACAAAAGCTAATCGAGACGCTAGGCAATCTAAATATCGTGACGCCAACACCAGTGCAAGAAAAGTCAATTCCACACGTCCTTGCAGGAAAAAACTTACTTGCTGCTGCACAAACTGGTACGGGAAAAACGGCTGCGTTTGGTTTACCTATCATACAAACCGTTCAGCAAAAGAAACTTAACGGCACACCTCAAGCATTGATTTTGGTTCCAACACGCGAGCTTGCACAGCAGGTATTTGATAATTTGAATCAGTACTCGGCAGAAACAGAACTTCGCATCGTGTGTGTTTATGGTGGTACAAGCATTGGCGTACAAAAGAGAAAGTTAGAAGAGGGTGCTGATATTTTGATTGCCACGCCAGGCCGCCTTTTGGATCACCTGTTTAATGGTAACGTAAACATCTCTAAAACCGGTATGCTCGTGTTAGACGAAGCCGACCGTATGTTAGATATGGGATTTTGGCCTGACTTGCAGCGCATCTTCCGACGTTTGCCTGCTGAGAAACAGATCCTATTGTTCTCTGCGACATTTGAGAAGCGAATCAAAACTATTGCGTATAAACTCATGGAATCGCCAGTTGAAGTCGAAGTTTCACCAGCAAATACGACTGCTGAAACGGTAACACAAATGGTTTATCCAGTGGATAAAAAACGGAAACGTGAATTGCTAGCGTACTTAATTGGCTCGCGGAATTGGCAGCAAGTGCTTGTATTTACAAAAACGAAGCAAGGCAGTGATGAGTTAGCGAAAGAGCTCAAGTTAGATGGCATCAAAGCGGTTTCTATCAACGGCGATAAATCACAAGGTGCCCGCCAAAGAGCTTTGGATGAATTTAAACAAGGTAAGGTACGTGCTTTGATTGCAACCGATGTGGCAGCACGAGGGTTAGACATTCAAGAGCTAGAACAAGTCGTGAACTTTGATATGCCATTCAAAGCAGAAGATTATGTCCATCGAATTGGCCGCACTGGAAGAGCAGGAAAGTCAGGTTTGGCGGTTTCTCTGATGAGTCGAGATGAGGAGTACTTGTTGCAAGCTATCGAGAATCTGCTTGATCAACGCTTACCCCAAGAATGGCTGGCAGGTTTCGAACCAAGTCTTGTAGAAGAAATTGAGCCTGAACAAAATGGGGGTGGGCGTCGTCGTAGTCGTTCATCTGAGAAGCGTAAGCTAAAAGCAAAATTGGCGATTCATAAGAATCGTGGTAAATCACGTAGCTCTCGCTAAACCGCGCAAACTTTTGTTCTTACATAGTCAGGCTGTTTTTGCCTCTTCATAGGCGTCTAACGTTTGGGGGATAGCAAGTAGGTACCCTTGATACATATCGAAACCGAGCTTTTTCATTAAGCGAAGTTGATGCTCGGTTTCAATTCCTTCGATAACGGTTTTAGAGCATAACGCTTTTGCGAGTGATAATGCATCGTTAAGCGCTTTAAAATCACCGTTTTCATACCTTAGCAATAAAGAGCGATCCATCTTGATTATATCTGGGCAAACGCTTCTCACTCGCTCAGTTGTCGATGCATTGACGCCATAATCGTCAATCGCTAATTTAAATCCTTCAAGACTTAACTCCCGAGCAGCTTGAGACAAAGAGAGTTCATCCTCCACCTTCAATTCAAGTAACTCCATGACGATTTGTTCATTCATCAAATGCGATTCATAAATGGTTTGTTTTAGCAGTCGGTTATACGTGATGTCTTTGACTAGTATCTCTGCCGCTACCGGTAATACATTGAGAAACAATTGTTTTGTGTGAAAGCGAGACTGAGAGAAATTTTTGATATGGATTAGGCGACTTAAGCGTTCAACATTGAGCAAATCTTGAGTGGGAGTCGCTTTGGATTGGAAAAACTGATCTGGCCTAACCATGTTGCCATTGGCATTGCTAATTCTTACCAGTGCTTCAAGGCCAACGATGGAAATATCGTTCTTATATATGGGTTGAAAGACACTGCGGAGAGTGAAGTTCGCGTATTTCGCAATATACTGCCCGTCGGCTTGTTTCCGGATGCAACTAAGTAGTTGCGAGATGCTCATCATTGTTACCACAACCTAAATCAATGTCTCAACATCAGCGTTATCGCGCTAATTTTTCTATTTCATTGGCAATGAATCTAAGTGTGCTCATTAACTCAAGCAAGAACGATGGTAATGGATGGGTAGTTTTGTCGAGTGATATCAAACAAATTGATGAAATAATTGATAATCTCAGCACTTCAATTTGATGCTACCATTGCAGTACGGCATACAACTGCAAATATTTTCTGACTAACTGCTGTTTGTTCGAACGCCGTAAAGGATGCCCAAACTTAATGTAACAAGGGCTAATACCGAATCGAGTGTCCAAAGATTGCGTGAGTTGCGACTCGCTGGTGTACAGTGTGATTCCTTGTTCTGTGTATTCGTTGATCTGATCGGGTAGTTCACCCATCCACCAATGAAGTAATTCTCGGCTCGTTTTGCTGCGACTTATCCAATGATCGCAAACCAAAAAGAGTAGGTCATTAGGCTGTAAGGCATAGCCATATTCACTCTGCCATTCCGTAATTGATGAGAGTAAGTTTTCCCGGCAAGATTTTCCGGCACTGACCATATGGTGACTCAGAACCCAGACAGTGCCAATGTCGGATGAAATTCGATAGTGATGGGGAAGGTCTGGAGAATCCAACACTTCGATTGGCTTTATCACGCAGTTGTATCCAAAGTGACGAAAAGTATGTTCCATCCTTCTTGAAAACGCGAGACCAAGATGATGCTCACTCATGCCTTGGTTATGCACCGCAGGGTAATGCTTTTCACACAGCTTAAGACAGTCGTCTTGAAAATCATTAACACTTTGAATAACTAGGTCGAGTAGCAAAGAATATCCCTTAATAATTACAAAACGAACTGCAAAAGGTTAGCATAGTCTTTTGAGAATAGACTAATTTACTTCGGCAACTTCTTGATCTAAACACCAAATTTCTCACAAATGACCGTGTCTAATCTTTAATAGAACAACACGAAAGAAGCAGAAGTTGAACAAAAATTTGAAAGGGAAAAAATGATAAAGCTAGAACGCGCACAAAAAGAGGCGCTGGCCACCGCTATTCAAGATTACATGCAAGACGAGCTAGATGTTGAAATTGGCCAGTTCGATAGTGAGTTTCTAATTGATTTTATTACAGAAAAACTAGGGCCAATTTACTATAACAAGGGTGTTGAAGATGCTAAGTTACTGGTTGAACGCAGAATGTTAGAAGTTTCCGAAGAGCTGTATGAGATAGAACAAGAAGTTAAGCTGTAAGTTTCAGTTTTACAAACGATTTAAAGTTCCTTCAAAAAATTCGAACAACTTGATAGATACGGTACCATTGGCTGGATGTAAATGATGGTAAATAATCTGTTTCATATGACGTAAATAGGTTAATGTAGTGTTTCTTGCTCAGCATTAACTTAGGAATATATCTAGGAACTTGAGATGGATACACTGGTAAAGAATTACAACCTTACTGCACGCGTGATGCATTGGTTATCAGCGCTGTGCATTATTGGTCTATTTGCAGTGGGTTTGTGGATGGTCGACCTTAGCTATTACAGCGAATGGTATCGAACTGCGCCGCATTACCATCGCTCTGTCGGTATTTTACTCGCTATTTTAACTTTGGCACGCATCGTATGGAAACATGTGACGGCGTCACCAAAGGTAGAAGGCAAACGTTACGAAGTGCTTGCTGCTAAAGCAGCGCATGGTGTCATGTACCTACTATTGGTCACCATCTTTGTTTCAGGTTACCTCATTTCAACGTCTGATGGACGCGGCATCGAAGTGTTTAATTGGTTCACCGTGCCAGGAGCGGGAGAGTTATTCCCAGGCCAATCAGATATTGCAGGTGAGATTCACTTCTATGCAGCTTGGGCAGTCATCCTGATTGCAGGTTTACATGCTATTGCTGCACTAAAACACCACTTTATCGATAAAGACAACACATTAAGAAAAATGTTAGGAGCTTCAAAATGAAAAAGTCACTTTTCGCTACAGGATTAGCTATCGCTATGGCACTGCCATTTGGTGCGCAAGCTGCAGATTATGTCATCGATACCAAAGGTGCTCACGCTTCAATCAACTTTAAAGTTAGCCACTTGGGTTACAGTTTCATCAAAGGTCGTTTCAATACATTTTCTGGTGACTTTTCTTTTGATGAAAACAACATTGCTGACTCAAAAGTAAATGTTGTTGTTGATACAACCAGCCTAGATTCAAACCATGCTGAACGTGACAAACACATTCGTAGTGGTGACTTCATCGATGCTGGTAAATACAGTGAAGCAACCTTTACGAGCACAAAAGTGGTTGATAAAGGCAATGGCAAACTAGATGTAACTGGTGATCTAACGCTACACGGTGTTACTAAGCCTATTACTATTGAGGCTGAATTCGTTGGTGCTGGCAGTGACCCATGGGGCGGCGAGCGCACTGGCTTTGTTGGCAACACTCGCCTAGAGCTTGCTGACTTTGACATCCCAGTAATGGGTGCTTCAAGCTACGTCGATATGGAACTTCATATCGAAGGTATTAAGAAGTAATTAGTTCCTTTTAGATACACTAAAAGCGCTCTTCACTTGAAGAGCGCTTTTTTATTATCTTAATCACATCACTAACATCGATAAACCAGTCAGTGATAGCGATTGAAAGCCAATAGACGTTGTAAATGTTTAGCGAATTACGCTGTTTCTAACTCACTTTTTTCCACCAAGTTTAAACGCTCACCAAAAATCGGGCGTAGTGCTTTTAATACTTCAGTACGAGTAACCACCCCGACCATCTGCCCATTTTCAAGCACAGGAAGCACTTGTGGCTTACTTACTTTGATACTTTTAGCGCGTTCTTCGAGAGACAAAGACGTCAAGCGAGTGGCAATACCCATACTGCTCGCTGGGTACAACTGCTCTTTATCGATACATAGGAATTCCACAACATCAACGAGACGATCACCAGCGTCAATTGCGACCACATCTCGGCTCATGATGTCGACGACTTTTTGGTCTTTCACCGGAATGTAGTCCTCACACCATAGTTCTACCATCACATCGTGAGCAGAGAAGAAGCCAACTAATCGATTTTGTACGTCTACAACAGGTGCGCTAGTTACGTTGTTATCAAGTAACACATCCAGCGCGGCTGCAATTGGCGTTTCTGCACGAATGGTGACTGGTTTTGGGTTCATAATGTCTTTAACAAAAGAGGCATTTTTCATGGTGAAATCCTTAACTGACGACAGTGTTGTAGTTGTAGTGATAGAAGAAATATTCGCTGCTTTTAGTTCTGGTCGGCGAAAAATACACCAGTTTGAAAGGCCAACTAATACCGCTCCGCCGACGATGTTGCCAAGCGTGACAGGAATTAAGTTAGCGGTAATAAAGTGGCTAATGTTTAGGTCTGTGTATTGTGACGCGGGCACACCGACAGATGCCCAAAAAGATTCAGGTGCAAAATTCGCGATAACAATACCAAGTGGAACCATAAACATGTTCGCAACACAGTGCTCAAAACCGCTGCTGACAAACATTGCCACAGGCAAAATTGTCATTGCTGCTTTTGTCATTGCATTTGCAGAACTAAATGTCAGCCAAATCGCTAGGCAGACCAACAGGTTACAGAGAATACCGAGTGCAAACGCTTGAATGAGAGTGTGGTGAAGTTTGTGTTGTGCGATGTTAAGCGCATTTAATCCCCATTGACCGCCATCCATCTGATAAAGACCAGCAGCAGTAACCAACGCAAGTAGGAACATCGCACCAATAAAGTTACCAACGTAAACTTTGCCCCAGATCGAAAGCATCTTACCGAACGAGATTTGCTTATTGGCCCAAGAAATACTGGATAGGACGGAGCTGGTAAATAATTCACCACCGCAGATCACTATGAGGATCAATCCCATGCTAAATGCGAGTCCACCAGCTAGGCGGCTCAAGCCCCAACCAGCGCCCGTACTGCCGGTGGTCACCGTGATGTAAAACAAGAATGCTAACCCGATGAACGCGCCGGCCATAATGGCGAGGCTTAATGTCATACTGCTGGTTTTGTTTGCCTTACTTAACGCAAATTTTTCCGCTTCAACCATCATCTCTTTTGGAGAAAAATACTGGTGATTTTGAGAACTGGTCACCGCCATATTGACTCCTTAATTTGTAATCGCATAAAAAATCCTTGGTTATTAACTCAAAAATGAAATTGTTGTTTTTATTAAGAGCCTCAATGACTTCGGTTTCAAAACCATTGAGGCTTGCGGTGTTCCCGAACCGCGTACTCAGAATAGGGAGAACGGTTAGTAAGGTAAAATTGATAATATTTAGAAACCTCATCAAATTAATTGATAACTTTGCGGGGCCAGGTAAAATGAACTCTATTGCTTATTGGGGCATGCTTTAACAATTGTGGGGATTGGGAAATACCCACTAATAATGGAGGACACTTTGCGCTACTCACTTAAGCAATTAGCGGTTTTCGACGCAGTTGCAGATACCGGCAGTGTAAGCCAAGCCGCAGAAAAATTGGCTTTGACACAATCAGCGACGAGTATGTCGCTTGCGCAATTAGAGAAGATGCTTGGCAGGCCGTTGTTTGAGAGGCAAGGCAAGCAAATGGCGTTAACCCATTGGGGGATGTGGTTACGACCAAAAGCAAAACGCTTGCTACAAGATGCATTGCAGATTGAAATGGGCTTCTATGAGCAACATTTATTGAGTGGTGAGATTCGTATGGGAGCGAGTCAAACCCCAGCAGAGCACTTAGTTCCCGATCTTATCAGTATCATTGATAATGACTTTCCAGAAATGCGTATTTCTCTCGGTGTACAAAGTACAAAAGGGGTGATTGATGGGGTATTAGATTACAAGTATGACTTAGGGATTATTGAAGGGCGCTGTGATGATAACCGTTTATACCAAGAAGTATGGTGTCGTGATCATCTTACTGTTGTCGCAGCTTCTCATCATCCTTTTGCGCGTAATCAGTCTGTTAGCCTTGCGCAGTTAGAGCAAGCGAAGTGGGTACTAAGAGAGCATGGCTCTGGCACACGAAAAACATTTGATAGTTCTATTCACCACCTTATTGAAGATTTGGATGTGTGGCGCGAGTACGAACACGTTCCGGTGTTACGTAGTTTGGTTGCTAATGGTCAGTACCTTACTTGCTTACCGTATTTAGATGTAGAGCGATATATAGAAGCAGGTCACCTTGTGGCATTAAATGTACCTGAGTTAAAAATGGAAAGGACGCTTTCATTTATATGGCGTTCAGATATGGCAGAAAACCCATTAGTCGACTGCATTAAAAGAGAGGGACTGCGAATGATGAAAGGGAAGCCTTCAGTTCTTTAAAGGTTGATTAAATATGCCTACGAGATGAGTTGGTTTATTCCCTAAATCTGTTGATTTATCGGTTGCGTCAAACTTTTAATGTAAATTGTGAAAATAATAATATCTTATTGTGATCAATATCACCGATAGGCTGAGCTGATGTATCTAACATGTGTCCTTGATTTCAATGTATGAAGGCAGTTATTGAACCATATAGGTACGATAATAGCCGAGTAGGTATGACTACCATGACGAGACTTTTAGCTATTTCTATCACTACTGGAATTTTATCTGGCGTATGGGGTTGGATCGCCATCTCTTTAGGTTTGCTTTCTTGGGCTGGTTTTTTAGGTTGCACGAGCTACTTTGCAGCGCCAACGAGCGGATTGAAAGGACTAGGCATCAGCTTAATCACCAATATGACAGGCGTATTCTGGGCAATGGTAATTATTCACGGTTCCACTTACGTGGGGTTGGAAATTATTGGCTATGTGATTACCGCTATTGTGGCATTCTTCATGTGTATTCAAGCTAAACAGGCTTGGCTCGCGTACATCCCTGGTACTTTTATTGGTTCATGCGCAACATTTGCGGCTGACGGAAACTGGCAACTTGTCATTCCATCGTTGTTGCTAGGTGGTGTGTTTGGCTATCTAATGAAAGCGACAGGGCTATGGTTGCATACGAAATCAACCGCTACTTCTTCTTCGCTTGCTGAGCAAGCACAGTAGTGAACCCCCGATCTTATTGGTATCCACTGTGTATTGAGTTTTATCCCTCTCAATACCCTTAATCAAAATTAATGATGTTTGATACAAGCACACCAAATTGGTGTGCTTTTTTTGTATTACAAGACAATACGCTGAGTGTAAAATACGTCTAACTCATGTATTGCCGTTGGCCATGGTAACAACGCGTTTAAGTGTCCAGCGCAGAAGAACAGGAATACACTCCATGCCTTTCTCTTCACAATGAGAAACAATAGCCAAAGCTAAGTCCGGTTTTGCATGTTTTTTCAAAACACGATTTACGACTTTTTTAGCAGGGATAGGGTGGTCATGAGGAACTTTGATGATGTCCTTAAAGAAAAGTTCAAAACCATTGTTGTACAGAAAGTGCTCGATGTCTCGGTCGGGTAACTCCGTAAGTCGATGCCTTTCCTGATCATGGTCGAGCTGTGCTCGCACTGCATGCGCGTACTTTTTCCCTGCTGGGTCGCCATCGGTAACGACATGCCAATCAATACCAAACTCTTTTGCTACTTTGATGAGTGATTTTAGACCTGATTGAGCAAACTCAACGATTTGAACCCCTTCGGCAGCCAAGTCATACCCGCATTGACGAGCCAGTTCATGAAAAAGCCAAACTTCGGTTTCGCCCTCAACAAGTAACCAGCACCGCGCAAATAATGCGCCTGAACGATGAAAACGAATATGGAAACCAATTCGGCGCAACTCATCTCGACCAAACTTTGTTGAGTTTAAACTCTTAGCGATGGTTCTGTCTGATAGCCGAATTAAACGTCGAATTGAATACAGTGGAACAGAACCGAGTAACGTGCCACTGTTGGTGGTTAATATCTTTTGCATTGGCAACAATTGCAATAAGGACCACGCTCTCGCTAGATGAGTTGGATGCAGTCGACCTTCTGGATCTTCAATGATCAGTATTGGTCTCGCACAGCGCCTTAAATCGGTGGGGCCTTTAGCTTGAAGATAGGCATTGAGTAACCCCATTAAAAGCAAGCGGCTTTGTTTGTCATTGGTTTCTTTCAAGAACTGACTCAAACCTTTATCAGAGGAAGGGCTGGTATAGAAAAGACCATCACGAGGTTTGCGTGGGTTACCTTTACTGACACTTCTGAACGCAAAATAGTGTTCAACAAGCGTTTGCATTGAGTCGAGGCTACTACGAATCTCACCTTTATTCACATGGCCAGGCATAGCCAATAAGCGTCGACAGGTGTTGTTGATTCGTTTTTCAATCCGAGCATTTTTACCATCGCCGTTGACATGGTTTAAATCTGGGAAGCGTCGGGAGTCACGTAGTCGGATTACAGGATGAAGTGTCATTAACTCAATAGCGAGTTTCTCTGAGTGG
>NZ_JADDYH010000036.1:61551-182925 GCF_015163595.1 Vibrio sp. OPT41
TGAAGTTTTTTGGGTTTGCCGTTATGATCCAAAAACGCGTACTCTGTATTAATGCCGTGCTCATCGCGAGACGCACTAATACGATAGTAAATGACTTGCTCACCATCTTCGTTGGTGCACCATGTAGGCTTTATGCGTCTGTAGCGTCCCGCTTTTACTTCGTTTTTATCCTGTGCTTTAAAACAAACAATGATCTGTAAGTGTTGTGTTTGTGGATGAGAAATTGAGTAGTCAACGTGAAAATCTTTCAGTTTGAATTGATACAATGAGCCATCGGCAGGTAATGCGATGGAAAGGGCATCGAGTAATGATGATTTGCCCCACGTGTTTTCACCGATAAGCGTGGTGAGTTCGTCAAAAGAGAGTGAAAGGCGTTTGATGCCTCTAAACCCGGAGATTTCGATGCGTTCTAGTCTCATCTCAATCCTCCTTGCAATTATTTGAATTATCGAGAGTTATTTTGCTACTCCTAAGCATATATGAATTCGGAATTTTTGAGTTAAGCTCAGTTCACAAAATTACGAGAGCCTCTTACTGAATAGAGACCGTTACAAGCGAGGCTTGCTTTCAAAGCTGGGGGACAGCATCGTGATCACTTAAACATGAAATCCTAAATCGCAGTTTCATAAAATTCATGATTCTGTCATGATTCACTTCTTATTATTATAAGGAATGAAAAAAGAGAAGATGAAGATGAATAACAATCATAAGCCAGTGAGAATCAAACTGGCACACATCAATGACACACATTCCTACTTTGAACCAACGTCATTACAGTTAAAGCTTAAGATAAACAATGAACTGACGCTAGAGCCCTATGTCAGCGCCGGCGGCTTTTCTCGTATCGCAACCAGAGTCGAGCAGTTAAGAGATGATGCTCAGCGCCAAGGTCATGGGATGTTGTTCCTCCATGCCGGAGATTGCTTCCAAGGTACGCTGTATTTCTCACTATTTAAAGGCAAAGCCAATGCCGACTTATTGAACGCATTAAAGATTGATGCAATGGCGTTAGGTAACCATGAATTAGATATGGGGAATGAGCCAGTTGCATTGTTTTGCCAACGTACTCAGTTCCCATTGCTTGCTGGCAACTGGGATTTATCCAATGAATCACTTAAAAAACCTCACCGTATCAGTGATTGTAAGGATGTATATAGTTACCAACCGGATACACAGAGCGCTCAATACATTGTTAAAGAATTCCATGGTGAGCGGGTCGCGGTTTTCGGATTATCCATAGATAAAATGAGCGACATCGCAAACCCTGATGCAGACACGCCTTTTCACTCAGCAATTGAAACCGCCAAGGCGACCGTAAAACAAATCCATTCATCAGGTATAAAAAATATTATTCTTCTGAGCCACTTAGGTTATGAAGGTGATTTAGAGTTAGCTGAGCAAGTCGCAGGTATTGGTATAATTGTTGGTGGACACAGCCACCGGTTGCAAGGTGATTTTTCATCAATAGGGTTAGGACAAGACGATCCCTACGGTATCAAAATTAATGATACCTATGTGGTGCAAGCGGGTTTCCATGCTTTGACAATGGGGCACTGCGTCATTGAGTTTGATGAACACGGTAAAGCAACGATGTTGAGTGGACAAAATGAACTGTTGCTTGGCCGACGTATTTTTTGGGACTCGACGCTAAACCAACAGCTCGACCAAGGTGTATTCGAAACCGCGTGCGACTTCATCCATGGTCAACCGAATGTCGTGGTTTGTAAGAAACACCCGGAAACTCAAGCTATCCTGAGCGATAAATATATTCCTCAGGTTAGGCAGTTACAGTCACAAGTCATTGCTAGTGTTGACACCAAAAAGCGTCATGTGAGAATTCCCGATGAATTTGGTGAGAGTGAGTTGGCTTCCTCCGTTGCCCGATCATTTCTGCACTGTTTAAACAAACGTGGATATGACGTTCAATTTGCAATTCATAATGCGGGTGGCGTGCGAACCTCTTTGAACCCTGGCAACATCACAGTGGCAGACATTGCCGGACGACTGTTGCCTTTTGCCGTTCCTATCGGCTTTTACGATGTAAAAGGCAGCGCTATTCGCCGTGCACTTGAAGGCGCGATAAATAATGCACTCAACAATGGCGTAGAAGGCACTGGATCTGGCAGTTATCCGTACACTTACAATTTAAACTTCGAGTACCACGCAGATACCCCAAAAGGTGAAAGAGTTCAATCATTAGTGATTTTTGATGGCAAACAATGGGTAGGTGTTCAAGATGATGTTTGGTATCGAGGGACTTCTTCTGCCTATACGATGAAAGGGAAAGAGGGGTACGACGCATTGCAGGAGATGAAAGGAGAAGGGCGTGTGACCAGTTTGTCCATGGCTGATTGTTTTATTGAACTCCTGACCGATGAGCCAAACTGTTTGAATCAAAGTCACAAACTTTACACAAAGCGACGTCGATAATAGATACTGGTATTGATTTTGCTGCTCTCCACTTACTACATGGGTTGATGAGGATGGCAGTATGTGGAATAAAGATTGGGCAGATACGGCAGTCGTGGTTGCCTGGATCGCAATTTGGTCAACACTGGTCTACTTTGTGCCTCTAAGCGGCTTTTGAATTGCTAAGAATGTGGATGTTACAAAAGGGAGCAGTAATGCTCCTTTTTTGTATCTATCTTCCCCGTTAGGGCTCTAACCAATGAAGAGTTTGTCTTGAGCCATTTGCTGCTTTTTGTCTGTTTAATAAAGTTCAGGTGGTTGAATCCATTTCTTTCTTTTTATAGTGCTTCCTGATTTTTAATAAGAATTTTATTTCGATAAGACAAGGTTTTTTTGTTGGAAAGCCTGACGCTCGGCGTTATTATGTCGACGTTTGGGGAGTAGTTAGCGCAAGTTTACTTATCGTCATCTCGTTAAGCATCAGCTTATCCGGTAAGTAAAGGTGTTACGTGGTTTATTCACGTCAACACTTCAACGAGACCAACGCATTCATTGACTAGCAGCACATAATCGTTATGTGGCTGTTGGTTGTTATTGTATGCGGAAGGTCACCAAACGAAGTCCTTCCGCCATGGGAGGAAATATGTCTCTTATCGAAAATACCACCCAATTGAGCCAATCGGTGCCTCTTCAAGAATCATTAGCGATGTATGGTGCTTTTGGTTTATTTACCCTTGTTCTTGTTACGCTTGATATCTATCAAACACGTGGTGGCGTTATCACGATGAAAAAAGCCATCGTTTGGAGTGTTTTTTGGTTCTTGCTTGCCTTTGTTTTTGCAGGTTCTATTTATTTATTCTGGGACTTTTACGCGCCACATAGCGCTTATACGAACGACAAAGCAACGATTTCATTCTTAACTGGTTATTTACTAGAGAAGTCGCTAAGCGTGGATAACTTGTTTGTGTTTGCCATCATCTTTGCACAATACAGTGTGCCGGAGCATTTGCGTCCGAGAGCATTGCTTTGGGGGGTGATAGGTGCGCTAGTTTTACGCGCTGTCATGATTGCGGTTGGTGCTCAGTTACTTTCACAGTATCACTGGGTATTGTACTTATTTGCTGCTTTCCTTATTTGGACGGGTGTTAAGCTAGCTCGCGACAAAGGCGAAGCAGAAGAGGTTAATCCATATCCGGAGCAGTTGATTCGAAAGGTATTGCCAGTTACAGATGACTACCAAGGAAATCGCTTAATCTTAAAGCAAGCTGGTAAGTGGGTGGCAACACCGATGCTGATCGTTGTTGGTGTCATTGCAGTAATGGACGTTATGTTTGCGTTGGATTCTATACCAGCTATATTCGCGGTAACACGAGAGCCATTTTTAGTCTTAGCCGCGAACGTATTTGCATTACTGGGTTTGCGATCGCTGTACTTTGTTCTTCAAGCAATGTTAGACAAGTTTGTATACTTAAAACCAGCATTATCAGTAATCATGATGTTTATCGGGGTAAAAATGCTATTGGTTGGAACAGAATATGAGATTCCGACAGCATGGTCTCTCACATTTTTAGTTGTTGTGATGACATCGGCAGTGGTTGCATCACTCCTAAAAAATAAAGCGAAGCGTCAAACTAGCGTTAATATTACTAATCAAAAAATATAAAGTAAGCACTAAAATCAAAAGAAATAACGAAAAATATTGTTAAATATATGTTGTTGCTTAAGGGGCGATTATGCAGGTAATGTTCAGTTATTCAATGTAATTACAGCAATTGTGATTATTTATGCCGTTATTATTCATTTGTATTTTTGAGTTTTGTAATGAGTTTGTTTTATTAGAAATTCTAATTTGAATGGGTAAAATTTGTCATTTCTTAAACAATAAGAAACTGACTAATATACAACCAACTAAACAGACTACTGCTTTTAAAGAGAGGCAATCATGGCACAAGCAATGCAAATGACAAATGTAGCTTTACCAACCTCTATGGATAAGAAAACCTACGCGGTTAACTTCAAAGGACTGATTGCTCACTTACTGGACATTCTATTTGTAGATAACACTGCGCCACGCAGTTACTACGCAGAAGACTTGTCAGCACATATTCAAAAAGACATCGGTATGTACCGTTAATATTGAAATAGTGTAAGAAATACCGGCCTATGAGCCGGTATTTTTTTATTTGTAAAACATGCCTACTCAACCTACGCCCTAGAAAAGAAACACTCTAGAGGAGGTAGACATGAGAGTAGATTAAGTGTTGTATAGAAAAACGGGGCACCATTGGTGCCCCGTTTTGACATGACTGAAGTGCGATATTACTTCTTGCGGCAGTATTCTGCGATCACGTACATCGACTGACCACCATTTGCCTTACCCGAAACTAGCTTTGGATCATCGCCAAGGCTAATGCCACGAATCACTGTACCTTGTTTGATTACTTGGTTAGTGCCTTTTACTGGTAGGTCTTTAATTACTGTTACATCGTCACCTTTCTTAAGTTCAGTGCCGTTACAGTCAACAGTTTTATCGTCAGCAGACATCCCTTTCATTGCCCAGTTCATTTGCTCTTCTTCCATGTACATCATGTCAAGAGCATCTTGAGCCCAGCTTTCTGTGTTTAGGCGAGTGAGTTGGCGCCATGCAGTCACTTGTACAGCAGGAACCTGGCTCCACATACTTTCGTTTAGACAACGCCAGTGGTTAATGTCTTTTGGCTCATCGATCTCACCCAGACACTTATCACAAACCATAATGGCAGTATCAACCGTCACATTACCGTGAGGTGGGACAGCGTATGCAGTTAGTTGAGATTCAGAAGAACACAGTTCACATTTTGACTCGCAGCGCGCAAGCAGAGTAGCTTCAATAGACATAAGGACTCACCTTAGTAATGTTATTTTGTGGCGGTATTATCCACTTTATCCTGAGAAATAAAAGGGTGTTAGCGAATTAAAGACTAGATTTTACAATACTCCAACCTGATTAAGGTGAAGATGTAAAATATTCGCTAAATAAATAATACGGAAGTATAAAAGACACTATTAATTGTTTTGGCTTATGAATTGGTTGTGTCAATTTCTACAACGATTACAAGCCTAAAAGAGGTAAATGTAGAGAGAGGGTGGCTAGAACATAGCCCTCTAATTTACAGAGGGCCTGTCGTTAACGTTCGACAATCTGGACAATTTGCTCTTTTGAAATGCTCATTTCTTTACCATCCATGTCTTCATACTCGTACATACCCGTTTCCTCGTTCAGGTCTGGTTTACCGTAAGAGGTAATAATTTTCCCTTCATTTGTCGACATCAGATATTGGCTACTTCCGCATGCAGCAAGAAGTAATACAGTGGCAATAACAGTCAATACGCGCATAGAGTTTTCCTTTTAAACAAGTGAGTTAGGCAAAGACATCGATTTAACTATAGCAGAGGAAATATGAGTGGGTTTGAATACAATTGAAATGAAAAAGCCCAGTAGAAACTGGGCTTTGGTAGGAAGGGTGTTGCGATTACTTCAAAACAGAAGTGTTAGTGACACCTGTTAGTGCGTCATCCATTAAGAAGTCAGTGTTTTCCATCTGCATCTCTACATGATGATCAATATCAGACAAAGTGCCATTTGGCGAAGCAAAAGTACTGTGCGATGCAGTAGCATTAAACTGTACAAAGCTCGCAGTTGCATTCACAGTAGTGTCCGTACTGTTCACAGTCTTCAACCCTAGCTTATTAGCAAGCGGTTCAGTACCCGCGAATGGTGCATTTGGAACGCTGTTTGGTACTGTGCTATCGCCATCCACTTCTGTCATAAAGAATGGTGTCGTTAGCGAGCCAGATGCCACTAAATCTGAAGCGTTTGTGAACGGATCGACAGTGTCTAGTGTAGTCTGTGCTGCATAGATAAATTGTGAGAAACCTGCTTCTAGCGCTGCTACTTGAGCTTCCGTTGCCGCAGCCTCAAAAGCTTCGTAACATGTTTTATCTTCTAGATCCGCACATGATGCATCAGCGTAATTCGCATAGTCTTTTGATGCTGCATAAGCGAGGTTATGTTTGATCTGAGGGCCGTAATTGTCTGAACCCAGTAACAAATTACCAATTTGCCCACCAGAGTTCTGTACTGATGCAGAACTAAAGGTGTACAGCGCATCCGCAGAAGGGCTGCCCAATGTATTGTTTGCTGCTGCGACGGCAGATGTAGCTACAATACCGCCAAGTGAATGACCTAGCATTTTGACTTTTGAACCCGTCATTGGGTTGAAGCCTTGCAGAGGACCTCCAGCTAAAAGACCGCCTTGAGCAGATACTACCAAGCTAGCGCGCAAACCTAACACATCCAGAACACTTTGACGTAGGTTGTCACGCGCAACGGCTAAGTTGGAAAGATTTAGATAAGCCAGTACATTCGCATTTGCGGAACGTTGTTCATCTAAGCTGCGCGTACCATGAATAGGTAAGTCAATAGCGATAACTGCCACACCAGCTTTTACCATATTGAACGCGAACGCGTACGCATTCTCTTTCGCTGAGGTGATGCCGTGTTGATAAATCACAACGTCTGTCGCGACGCCAGATTTAGGTGTGAAGACCAGTACTTCGACATCTTCAACCGATTTCACTACGGGAACAGGCGAGTAGCGAGTAATAATACGCTCACTATCAAGCTGGGTACCATCGGTAAGAGTAAGCTTAGCTCCAACAAGTTTTAGCTGCTCTGTAGGATCTGTAGCAAGCTTTGTCACATCAACAGGATCATTTGCAAAAACGCCTGTTGATAGCTGCTGAACCATGTTTGCTTGCTCGTTCGGATCCGCTAATGCTGCGCTTAGCTTCGCTAGGCTTGGCATCGCAGATACCATTGGTTGCATGTTCCAGCTTGCGCCTTTTTCCAAGTAATGAGGCAGTCTTACCACACCTTGTGTCACGCTTACATCGGCACCTGATTGCATGTAAAGGCCTTTAATTGCCGTTTTAGCTGCGTCTAGATCGCTAATGTATTTACTAAAGTCATCGTCAGAGTCTAGCGCAGTGCTAAAGTCTTGGGTTTCACCGAGCGTTATTGTGTAGGCCGTTGATAAGTCTACTGAACCTTCGTTTGAGTCATTTTTGTAAACGGTATTTAGTGTGTTTGCGCCAGTAGAAAAACCAGTAGCGGTTACTCCTTTGACTGCCGCTAACGTATCACCTACAGACTGGGTACTGAACCATGAGGAGTAAACGATGTCGTTAGGATTAACTTGAGCTAGACCAAAAATGCCTTCAACCGCCTGAGTGACTGCTTGAACAGAAGCAAGGTCGCCAGTTTCATAAACGATTTCTTTCGATTTACCAGTCGCATAACTTGCTGATGTACCAATTGGCTCACCATTCACGTCAGTAACATCTTGTGTAACCGCAAAAATGTACTCGCTTGACTCATCAAGTGCAGCCAAGAACTGGATGTATAGAGAGCTACCTTTTGCTTGAACTACGTAGTCCTGATTCTGAACGAGTACCTCTTCGATTGGGTTAGATTTACCGTCCCACTCGGTTAAGCGTTGGTTAATCTTGATGACTTTAACACCAGACGACAGCATGCCCGTTGCAAAACCGTCGCCGTTGAAGTTAAGAACGATTGGCATAGACGTTGACCATCCATCCATCGTGTTCATTGAGGCTCTAGGGTTGGTTAAAGCATCATCGCCATCAGTTGGCAGACCAAGCGTACCATCGCTTGTGTCCATTAATAAGTAAGACGGTGCCGGTACATCTGCGTTCGCTCCTTGAAGCGTAAAACTGATGGATGTTTCGCGATCAAGCAATGCTTGGACTTCATCTTCAAATTGAACTTTGTCGGAAGTACCAGAGCTGGAGGTATCATCACCACAACCAGCAAGAAGGATTGCAGAACAAAGCATTGATAATTTAAACGTGTGTTTCATTGGTTTACTCCGTAATCCCATTATTTGAAGGTGTAGTTCATCTGTACCGCGCTGATGTAAGCAGTACCTTCTGAGTCAAACTTAATCTCTTCACCCAGAGCATTTGTCTCAGTGAAAGAGCCTGATTTACTCTTAACAAGTGCAAAGCCTGCATCGAAAGTTAAATTCTCACTCATTGCGTAAGTTAGGCCCGCGCTGTACCAAAAACGGTCACTGTCAGGGATACTCAATGTCGCTTCACCTGCTTGTTCGTCGTACGCAAAGCCTGCACGGAATGTCCAGTCTGTATTAAGTATGTAAGTTGCACCAATGGAGTAGCGATTGTTGTCTTCATATTTCTCAGGTTTAAAGAAACATACTCCGTCATTACATTCGTTACTGGTCGCTTTTAGTTCTTTAAATGTGCTCCAGTCGGTTTGTTGCCAGCCGTAATGTACAGCCCATTGTTCATTCAGTTGATGGAAAGCCGATAATTCGATAATTGAAGGGAGAGAGATTTTTAAACGGCCATCAACTTTTGGTGATGAAGCTCGACCAGAGTCGTAACTACTAAACTCACCGTCATCAAAATCTAGATCAACCTTAGAGCGGTAGCCAAAGCCAAAACGGTTGTTTTCATTTAGCTCAAATAAAGCGCCGACATTCCAACCCCAAGCGAAAGTTTCGCCTTCCATGCCGACAAGGTTATCGGACTTATTACCACCTAAAATACCGGCGAGTGCGCCTTTGTGACGAGTCAGCTCTGCTTCAGCGTATACGAGGTTGATACCACCACCGACACTGAAAGACTCGTTGATACGGTAAGCGACATTAGGGTTGATGTTTACTGAAAGTAGGGAAGTGTCACCCGCCATATCACCTGCGGAAATATCATTTGGATAGTCGGTAGCAACACCGTATGTTGTGAACATACCGATACCCCAAGCCCAGTTATCATTGATAGGGCTGATGTAATAACCTGCTGGCACGATCTGTAAAGGAGCGACATCTTTCGCGTGTTCATTGTTTACAGTGTCGTACACATCGACTTCAGGGTCGATGATAGATAACGCGCCCGAAAATTGAGCTTCTTTGAAAAGTGTCATTGCTGCAGGGTTACGGGCAAGGACGCTGGCATTATCTGCGACAGCCCCTTCACCTGAAAATGCTCGACCAAGACCAGATGCCGAATGTTCAGCTACCTGGAAGCCCGCTGAGTGGGCATTACACGCAAACAATATTGAAATTGTAAGCAGAGAGCAGTGCTTCTTGTTCATCCTTGACCCTCCTAGGGTGTCATAATGCTGGACCGAAGTCCTTGTAATTGTTGTGTGGTACTTACACCAATTGTTAATACGCGAAATACAACGGTGATGTAAATGTAATGTTAATTGTATGTTTAATAACTTGTCAAAGTTTGAGCGTATTTTGCGTTTTAAATATGATGCATAGGTCAAACGATGGCTTGTAAGGGCATGTATTATCGTTATATTTTTGAAGAGAATGGTACGACCAGAATTGTTTTGCGAGCTTTATAGTTAAATAACGATCAAATCAAGAGATAGCTCGCTTTGCGGTTTCTTCACTTCACAGGCATAATTCGCGCTCGCTATGTAGTTATTCAATAGACGCAATAGGAACCGCATTGGAATTACTGAATGTTGAATTTTTAGGTCGTTCGCTAAGGCTCGAAGGATCGATGGCTGGGTGGCAGCAGTTATATTGGGATAATACGTTGGTGTCTCAAATCGATGCCAGTGACAATACCGCAGAGACTTGTCTACACCAGTTTAAGCTCTCTGCGGGTGAGGAAATCCTGAACTGTCATTTGGAGTGTTCTTTAACATGGCAACCGTTTGAATTGAGTTACAAGGTCACAATTAACGGTGAGCTCATCAATGAAGGTTGTCGAAATGAAAAAGACATCGAGCGCCAAGTGCCAGAAGTTACGCCACCATCCGAAAAGCGTTTAAGTGTAATAGGCCTCGTATCTCTTGGGATGAAAGCACTTAAAAGTGCGAAAGTTATTAAAGTGGCGTTAGCGTCTGCAAGTCTCGCTGCATATTCTTGGCTATTTTCCATCGAGTTCGCGCTAGCGTTGATCGCTTGTTTGGTTTTCCATGAATATGGTCACATTAGAGCGATGAAGTATTTTGGAATGAAGACCAAAGGAATCTATTTGATTCCATTCCTAGGTGGTTTGGCGCTAAGTGACGAAAAGATAAACACGCGCTGGCAGGATGTGGTTATCTCAATCATGGGACCATTTTTCGGTTTAGTACTTAGTATTGTTTTTACTTTGCTTTATTGGATGACTGGTGAGGTGATCTTCGCTGGGCTTGCTGTGTTTAACGCCTTGCTAAACCTATTTAATCTGCTGCCTATTTTACCATTAGATGGTGGCCATGTGCTCAAAAGTATTACCTTCTCAATGAATACTTGGGTCGGGTTAGTTGGCAGTATTGCGACCGCTTTATTAGGCATTTTTATCAGTTACTATTTCGGTCTGACGTTGCTAGGGTTTTTATTGTTAATGGGAATGTTGGAAGTGGTGATGGAATGGAGAGCTCGACATCAAAGCCATTTATTGCCATTAACCCGTTATGGGCAGCTATTCTCACTGGCTTGGTACTTGGTCTCTGTCGGAGGTTTTGTTTCTATCATCTGGTATTTTGCCACTCTCGGAGATAGTTTGTTAAGTTTGCCGCTACAGATATTGGGCACTTGATTAGAATCATTAAAAGCTCCCTAGGGAGCTTTTTTATTTGGCAAGCTTAAGTATAGTAGACGATAGTAGCAATGAATTAGCCACATCTTGGTGCTTTCGCGTTATACGCAGGCAGCTTATTTATGGTTGCTTGTAAATCTTTAATGCGCGTACTGTGCGATGGGTGGGTTGAGAAGAATTCAGGTGGTTGAGAACCACCTGATGCAGCACTCATATTTTTCCATAAATCGACACTTTGACGTGGGTCGAAACCTGCTTTTGCCATGAATTCCAGCCCGACAATATCAGCCTCGGATTCCTGAGTACGACCGTATGGCAAGATAACACCGTATTGAACACCGACACCAAGTGCCGCCATCGTCATTTGTTGATACTGTTTGTACTCGGAAGCTCCAATGGCAACGTTTGCTAGAGACAACCCGGCATTTGCTAACTGACTTTGTGAGAGACGTTCATTACTGTGGTCAGCGAGGACGTGAGCGACTTCGTGACCAATGACTGTTGCCAACTGATCTTGGTTTTTCGCGACATCTAAAAGCCCGGTATACACGCCGATCTTCCCACCTGGTAGAGCAAACGCATTGACTTGTTCACTATCAAAAACAACGACTTCCCAGTCTTTAAATCCAGATTGAGCGGGAATGGTGTCAGTGATGTGTTTGGCAACGCATTGAACGTAGGCATTCGTTTTGCGATCTTTGCTGATTGGGATATCTTTCTTCATTTGTTCGAAAGATTTAGCGCCAAGCGATGACATTTCCTGATCTGAAAACATCAGGATCTGGTTGCGACCCGTCGGTGATGCGCTACACGCCGTTAAACCCGCGATAGTTAAAAGAGCAGAGGCTTTCATCCATACCTTCATAACAGGCTCCATTTAATTTTTTGTTTTGAAGCAATAGTATATACCCAAATAGTAACATGATGCATGGATCAAGTTATTCATCTGATTAATAAAGAAGGTGAGATGTTACGTCTTGAAGTTATGCCCAAGTAGCGTCTATGCTAGCTTCCTAGCACATCGTTACAACCTAACAAACCAGTTTGTGAAACTAAGAGTAAAACAATGAGTATATGGAAAAAGCCCGTAAGCATAGAGATTCTGAATGCCACGTCAAAAAATACCCTGATCGAGCACCTACAAATTAAATATACAGATTTCACTGACGACTCCCTTACAGCAACCATGCCCGTATGCAGCTTTACTCATCAACCTTTAGGAATGCTTCACGGTGGTGCATCAGTCGTGCTCGCAGAAACATTAGGCTCATTAGCTGCAAACTTCTCTGTCGATGAGGGCAGCTACTGCGTCGGTTTAGATATTAACGCGAACCATGTGCGAGCCATGCGAAGTGGTCATGTGATTGGTACGGCAAAACCGCTTCATCTGGGTATTTCAACGCAAGTGTGGCAAATCGATATCACTGATGAGCGAGGCCGTTTAGTGTGTACCAGTCGCTTGACCATCGCTGTGAAACAACACAAAACAAAGTCGGTATAAACTAAGATGGTGATTGAGTTTTCATTAGGAAAAATCATTGCAACCCAGCGTGAAATAGTGATTAAGCTCTCCGGCAGTGCAATGGTAACCTTGCAAGCGCAAACCGATGCAATTCAGTTGCTGGGTAGAGGAGCGAACGTTGTTTTATCTCATGGAGCAGAGTGTAAATGGTCTATCAAGCTAGACAACGAGGAACAACTGGCTGAACTTTCGCGAGAAATTGGTATCGATATTCAATAATTTATAGTGTGATGTTTGCACTTTTTGGTAAAAATGAGGAAACTTAGCTTATCGACAACAAGATAAGAATTTCCTCTTTATGAGTAGCCCTCGTTTACGTGTTCAGTTCGAAACACTGTTTGAAAAATTTTCCGGTCACGATACGGACGTTCAGCTCGAAGACATCACCGAAGCGTTGTTTTGTACACGTCGTAATGCTCGTATTGTTCTAAATAAACTTGAAGAAGAGGGCTGGATTGAGTGGCATCCGGCAGCGGGTCGAGGAAAACTTTCGAAACTCGTTTTTAAACGTAATCGAAGCGATGTCAGCGAAAACCTCGCCAGGCGTTATCTCGATGAAGGGAAAATCGGTCAGGCTCTAGATGCGCTTGATAACGATGCGGCACGATTGACGCAGGTTATCCAAGGTTATTTAGGGCTTCAACATCGGCAGGGCGAGCAGGTCGTGCGTTTGCCTTATTATCGACCATTGTCGATGTTAAACCCGCAGAAACCGATGCGGCGTTCTGAACAGCACATCGCCAGACAAATTTTTAGCGGACTCACTCGCCTTGATGAAAATGAACAACTTCAACCAGATTTAGCCCACACGTGGGAAGCAATTTCTGATACACATTGGCGTTTTTATCTTCGTCGTGGAGTACGCTTTCATAATGGTGAACCGTTAACAACCAGTTGTGTTCTTGAGAGTGTGCTTGCGTTAAATGGCTTGAACTTGTTTTCTCACATAAAGCGGGTGTCTTCACCACAAGAGTGGACCGTTGATATTGAGCTCGTCCGTCCTGATCGCTACCTTCCTCTGGCTCTGAGTGAGTCGCAAGCAAAAATTTTGCTACCGAGTGCTTTGCGTTCTGAAAGCTTCGATAGACAACCGATAGGGACAGGGCCGTTCCAAGTTAAAATGAATGATGATAAGCGTCTTATTTTGACTGCTTTTGATGGCTACTTTGGTTTTCGCCCTTTACTTGACCAAGTGGAGGTGTGGGTAATCGATGAAGCCTATTCTTCAATGGTTTATCCAAGCCTGTCAAAGCCGAAGATGGATAAACAAGGTTCATCCGATGAAGTCGAGCTGGACCCTGGCTGTACATTCCTATTACTAAACAAAAACACCGGGATTGCAAAAGATCCACGTTGGGCAGAGTTCCTCTCGCAAACCCTCAACAGTCACCAGATTTACTCGCATGTTCCACAAGATAAAGTGATGGAACTGGGAGTATTGCAAGCCTTTGGCCTTAAGCCTGGTTGGATTGATCTTAGGCCAGCAGAAGCGGGCAGCGTACCACAGGCTAATAAGGTAATTTCCGTAGCGTATCAGAAAAAGCATCCGATGTTTCCAGTAGTTGCCAAGGCCATCAAGACACTCTTAAAACCGCACGGTATAGAGGTTGAGTTTATTCGTTATGATTCTCAACCGCCCGCACCGGAGGAAGTGGATATCTGGGTGAAAGCTATGGGCATTGCAACGAACCGAAATGACGCGTTGGCGGGCTGGCTCCTGGATTACAGTGATATTGAGAAGTTCAGTTCAGGTTACGATTTTAGTGAATGGGCTAAACTTGTCGATCAATGGCGTGCCGGCATGCACACAGACTTTCCTGCGCGTGAGCTAGGACGACAGTTAGTAAAAAGCTGTCAGGTGATTCCTATGTTTCACTGCTGGCTAGGCGTGAATAAAGACCACAGCGGTGCGTTACAAAATGCAAAGTGTAATGCCTTAGGTTGGTTTGATTTTAATAATGTATGGGTCAAACCGGATATAGAAAGTAACCATGGCGAAACCGAATAAAAAACAACCGACGAAAACCGTCGATATCTTTTGCTCTAAATGTAAAACTCAACTATTTAAGTACCGTAAAGGCGGGAAAGGCGCACTGGTTAAATGCTTCAAAGAGCGCATTGTTGACGATTTCACACAAACCCCATGTATTTGCCCCGCTTGCGGACAAGAGTTTGCAAGAGATACTTTAGTAAGAGGAACCCCCGCTTACAAAATGATTGGCGGCAAAGTGACGATGAAATAATAAAGGGCTAGAAAATGAGTATTAAACATGACTATTGCATGGTTTTAAGTACAACCAGTAATGAAAAAAATCGAGATCAGATCATTAAAGGTTTGCTAGATGCACAATTAGCCGCGTGTATTCAAACAATGCCTATTGAAAGCCACTACGTTTGGAAAGGGGAGGTTTGTACTGACAACGAATGGTTGCTGGTGATCAAAACTCGTCGAGAGCTCTATGAATTGGTGGAAGAGAAAATAGAAAACCTGCACGAATACGAGGTCGCTCAAATCGTACAGGTTCCAATTGTTGATGGGTTTAACCCTTATTTAGAATGGTTGAGAGAATCGACGTTGAGCCGACATTAAGAATAACGACAACACTGCACCAACGGTATCGCACAACATATCTTTCTGGGCGTCCCATATGTCACCTTGCGAGCCCAGAAAGGCAATTCCCTCATCGCCACCAGCCAACTCCGCATACCACCATTCGATAATCTCATAGCCAGCAGCAAGTGACATGATAGCAAACAAAGCAAACCAGCAAGAGAACGCTTTGTTGAACCGTTTTTTGTTTATCAAGTATTCAGCGATCGGATATGCGTAAAGGCCAATTGAAAAGTGCGCAATGCGGTCAAAATTATTTCGCTCTGAACCAATCATGTCGTTAAACCAGTCAAACGGCACTTCGGAGAACGTATATTTCGCACCGATAGTGTGCAAACAGAGCCAGATGAACATTAAAAAGTAAGCCGTATTACTGAACTGATAGCGAATCGAAATCGCCCAAATAGCAACAAGAATACCAATCGCCGGGATAATCTCCGCAAACCAAACTGCACGTGAGTTAGGTTCCAACGCAGAAAATAAAAACACGATGGCATAAAAAATCGTTAATCCTAAGAGTGTCGAGGTGCTTTTCATAGAGTTATTTGATCCTTCAATTTATCTTACAGTGGGACTCCATAGATTGTGTTAATGATTGCACTTAATTGAACGGTGTGCAATTGATATTTTAATGGGTTTTTTGATCACTGAAAATGTTGATTTATTGGCAAACTGCTCAACATTAAAACGTTTGCGCGTGCACTTTTCATTAAAGTTTGATTTACAACATGCCCATCCATAGAATCCATGATTCAGTCTAATAAAAAAGAAGTAAAGCCATGAAACTGGAAACTGTCGATTATCTTGCTGACGATGCTGCTCAACAGTTCGTTACCTCTCTACGCGAAACGGGGTTCGGTGTGTTGAAAAACCACCCGATTCCACAAGAGCTTGTAGAGTCAATTTACAAAAACTGGCATGAGTTTTTCTGTTCAGAACAAAAGAATGATTTTCACTTTAACGTAGACACCCAAGATGGCTACTTCCCACCTTCTGTGTCTGAAGTGGCGAAAGGGCACAAAGTGAAAGACATCAAAGAGTACTTTCATGTTTACCCTTGGGGGCAGATCCCAGAGCAGCTTAAAGCTGAAATCTTAGAGTACTACGAGCGTGCCAATGCATTTGCTCAAGAGCTATTAGGCTGGGTTGAAGCGTACGCACCTAAGGACGTTCAAGAGAAGTTCTCTATCGCGTTGTCAGAAATGATCAATAACAGCGACAAAACATTACTACGCGTGCTTCACTACCCACCGATGACAGGCGAAGAAGAGCCCGGCGCTATTCGCGCTGCTGCGCATGAAGACATTAACCTGCTAACGGTTTTGCCTGCTGCCAATGAGCCTGGACTGCAAGTAAAGAGTAAAGAGGGTGATTGGATCGATGTACCATGTGACTTCGGAAACTTAATCATCAACATTGGTGATATGCTTCAAGAAGCGTCAGGTGGTTATTTCCCTTCAACGACTCACCGTGTAATCAACCCTACGGGTGGCCGTCAAGAAAAGTCACGTATCTCATTACCGTTGTTCCTGCATCCAAAGCCGGAAGTGGTGTTATCTGAGCGCTACACTGCACATAGCTACCTTATGGAACGTTTACGTGAGCTAGGGGTTATTTAACCTTTACGTGATCTCCTTACAAAGGCCGATGGTGAATGACTATCGGCCTTTTTGCATTTATGCTACAAAGTGGAAACTATGTTTTTTGTGCCGTGAATGGGGCCCTAAACTCGTGTCAGAGAGGATGAATGGAAGGACAACGTACTGTCAATAGTATTGAGCCTCATGCAATAGAAAATCCGCTGCTTTGGCCAATGCTAGAAATTCTGAGAAAACAGCCCTCTAATTGGAAAGTGCACACCTTGGCAAGCTCGTTGGGTGAACAAGGTTATATTTCAAAGCTGGACGACTCTCCCGATAAGGATTTATTCAAAAGAAATTTCCTGATCATGAATGCATTATATCAACTGCAAGACACTCTGTATCCGGATAGTTGGCTTCGAGTCGAAGCCATGGATATTCAGCTCATGTCTTCGATGGAAGCTTTGAGGCATAAGATCGATATTCATGATCCTTTGCGTGAGTATTACTTAGATTGGCGCAATTACGAAGCGGATGAAGATGAAGTGCGTCGACTGTTGAATGAATTTTGGACAACTTATCAAAAGTTCATCGGTGGTTCGTCAGTAGCCAGCGTAGATAAGACAAAGGCACTGTCACTATTTGAACTTAACACTGACGCTACGCCTGCGGAAATTAGAAAACAATGGCGAAAACTCGCGCTTCGTTGGCATCCTGATCGAGAAAATGGCGATGCAGAAAGATTTAGAGTTCTTTGTGAAGCGTGGAATGTACTGAGAAACGAATGATTCGCTAAGAATAAAGATAAAGGAAGGCAGCTAACTATAGCTGCCTTTTGATTGAACTGTCTCTGTCAGCGTATCAAAACTAGCATGATGACTTAAACTGAGATTTTCGCATGCGGTTGAGGGCAGCCATAACGTCTAGTGTGCGTGGTTTGGCTAAGTCGCCTTGCTTAGGAAGAGCGGCATGCCACTCACCAGACAGCATTTCTTCAATCTCCTTCGCCGGATGATTACACCAACCTGGAAGTTGAGCAATTTGGAACCATAACCAGCCAATTGTGTTGACTTCATCGGCTGACTCTATCTGTTCCAAAGCGCTAAGATCAGTAAACTCTTTACCAAATCGAAGTGACTCTTTGCCTTTCGCATTCACACGGAACTTGCCGTCAGTCAGAATATTCATCAACGCAACGCGGTTCAGTGCTCGAGGTGGGAAGGTCTGTAAACGTTCTTCTGACTCGTTATGGCGTTGAGTAGGGTGCTGAGCGATAACTTCTTTCGCTTTTTCAGTCACATCAACGGCTTGGTAGTCGTGCATTTGAATGACGGTATCGGCAACGTCTAAGTAGTCGCCCGACCCACCCATAACGATAATGGTAGAGATATCAAGATCATCTCGTAATTGACCAATGCGGTCGACGAGAGGAGTAATTGGCTCATCACCTTTTGCCACCAATGCCTGCATACGCTCATCTCTAATCATGAAGTTGGTAGCAGAAGTATCTTCATCAATCAATAATGTGCTTGAACCCGCTTCAATAGACTCTTGAAGCCAAGCGGCTTGCGACGTTGAGCCTGATGCGTCTTGAGTAGAAAAGTCCGCCGTATCTTTACCCATTGGTAAATGGTTGATGTAGTTCGACAGGTTCAAGTGGTGTACGCATCGGCCATCTTCGGCACGAATCTTCATAGCCTTGTTATCGGCAACAATGTATTCGCGACCATCTCCTGGAATATGATCGTAAATTGAACGCTCTATTGCATTTAATAAGGTAGATTTACCGTGGAAGCCGCCACCTACGATCAGTGTGATACCTTTTGGAATTCCTAATCCTGTGACATGGCCCTTGTTTGGCGCATGTAAAGTGACTTGTAGAGATTCAGGGGCTTTAAACTCAACGGCTTCTTTCATAGGAAGGTCGCAATTACCTGCAATTCGAGGAAGGATACTGCCGTTTGCGACAAACGCGACTAAGTTATTGGCCTCCAACTGTTCTCGCAGGGCATCTTGGTCTTCAACAACTTGGCAGTGCTTAATTAAAGCGGCTTTGTCGAGTTCACGCTCTAAAGTTGCTCGACGGATAAACTTAGGCAGGTGGAAAGTCAGTATGTTGTTGGCTTTTTTCCCCAATACTGAACGACCTTCGGCTGGTAAGTTAACTCGAAAACGCAGTTCAATACCTTCTTCAGTAAACAACACCGCGGTGCTATCCAGTACAGTTTGGCCTGTCAGTGAAATTGATACTGAGTTTTCTTGTTTAGCAAACTGTTCAAAACTACGCGCAATAAAATCACGTGCAGCTCTTTGAAATGCAGGAGACTCGTCTCTTAGCCACTCAAGACCAGTCAAAGACCATGCGCGAGTCGCACGAAAACGTGACGCCGATGCATAAGGGTCACCCTGTACATGATCGATAAACAAAGTGAAATCAGTGAAGTCGTATTGACCTTTGATTTGCTGATAAGCTCGATAGTTCTGCTTTTCAATTTTCTTAAGCGTGGCAGTCAACTGATCCATGAAGATATTAGCCTTTTAATAGAAGCGGGCGGCGATTATAGAAACCACCGCCCTCATAGTAAAGAGAATGCTTAGGAAGAGTAGGCGTATTGCCCGCCAGAAAGGCGCTGATTAAACAAACTTTGCTCAAATTCATTACAAGGCATAGGTTTACCATAAAGAAAACCTTGTCCGATATCACAGCCCTCACCAATGAGAAACTGCTCTTGTTGGGGAGATTCAATGCCTTCGATCACGACTTGGAGTTCCAGTTTTTTCGCAATGTGTATGATAGAACAAATTATCGCGCGATCATCGTCCGACTTTTCCATTTGCTGGACGAAGCTTTTATCAATTTTGATGGCATCAAATGGATATTTCTTTAAATAGCTGAACGAGGCATATCCTGTACCAAAATCATCAAGTGACAATGTCACACCTAGTTTGTGCAACTTATTTAACGTTGTGCGTGCTACTATTTCATCGGCAATTAGAGCGCTCTCGGTTACTTCGAGTTCGAGAAAGTGTGCTGGCAAATGGAAAGTGTCGAGTAGGTGTTGCACTTGTTCTGCAAAATTTACGTTTTGTAATTGAATGGGAGAAACGTTGACGGCAATTTTGAAGTTATCGATTAACTCAGACCATTGTTTCGCTTTGTCTATCGCGGTACGCAGAACAAAAGAGCCAACTTCAAAGATAAGCCCGTTTTGTTCGGCCATATGTATCAATGCTTCGTTGGAAACGTCGCCAAGTATTGGATGTCTCCAGCGAAGCAAGGCTTCTGCGCCAATCCATTTACGTGTTTTGGAGTCTACTTGAGGTTGAAAGTACAACACTAAATCGTCGTTACGCACTGCTTGTAAAAGGTAACTTTCCAGTTCATTGTGACTATTGAGATCCGCCGAATGATTTTCTCTAAAATAACTAAAAGGTTCGCCGGATTCTTTACATAGAAGCATCGCGTAACATGCATGTTGAAGGATACGCTTAGCATTGCTGCAATCTTTGTAAGCTTGAACTATACCGATATACGTGTGCAAATGTATTTCTGTTTTGTTGAAGACAAATCCATCTACGCTAATTTTAGTGATATCATCTAATAGTTGATTTAACCGAGCTTCAATATCCTCTCCCCAAATCAATAAAACCATGTCATTCGAACTTGGTCTACCAGTGATAAATCCGCTAGCACCGTGTCTGGTTAATCTGGAGTGAAATTCTTTTAAAATGTTGTCAAAGACCTCGAACCCGTGCCTGGTCTGAATACTGCGAGCGTTACTAAAACCAATGTTGATGACCACAAGCGATTGCTGATCACTATCAAGGGACTGTAAGGTGTATTGGACAATGTTCTCAAGTGCAGAGCGATTTAGAAACCCAGTCCCCTGATCATGTGTTTTTTGGTAGCTCACTTGTTTTTCCGCGGCTTTACGGCGATCAATTTCTTGTGTTAAGGAGTAACTTAACTGGGCTAAATCCGTGGTACGATTTTCAATTCGACTCTTTAGCTCGGTGTTAAGTCGCTGAAGTTTATGTTGTTGGTACACAACTGAAAGCTGTGCTTCGATTGAATCTTTGAAAGTTTCAAGCAACTGACGGTAACTATCGTTGTACTCGTTTCTCTCAGAGTCAAGCATACAGATTGTTCCAAATGTCTCCCCATTTGGCCAGAATAGCGGTAAGCCGCAATAAGAAATCATGCCTAGTTTGATGTCTGGGTTATTTTGCCATTCTTCATCTTCAAGCGCATTGGGGATTACAAGCTCGCCTTTCTGTTCTATAACTTGCTCGCAATACAAACCGTTACCAAGCAGCTCTGCATCGCCAGTACGATAAGGATTACCTAGAGTTTCGCTAGATGTATTTACTTCTATGCGATCCGGATGGATACGCATAATTAATGTGGTGGGTACGTGTGTTATTTGAGCCAGTAAGTTGACGATTTCCTGCCAACTTCTTCGCATAGACTCAGGGATTTCGTAGTCTAATGTTTGCAATCTCCCCATATAGGTCATCCTTTACGTGGTTTCACTTCCTGTGAATTAAAAATGCAGACTGCTCTATTTTGTTCTCGCTTTTTAATTAAGTATAGGGTGGCTAGGGCTCGAAACAAAAAAAAGTCCTGAAAAGTGTTCAGGACTAGGAATAGTTGTCACATATCTCATCCTTGAAACAGGTAACAAGTATCAAGGCTTAAGCGACATTAACGATTCAATAGAAATGTCTTGCGAATAGTCGACATCTTCAAAGTTAAAGCCATTGAGCTTCATAAACTCATCTTTAAAACCTTGGTAATCACCAATCTCTTTAAAGTTTTCAGCATTCATCTGTTCTAAAAGAGCGTGGACTTCTTGTTGAACTTGCGGTTCAAGTTCCAAGTCATCTATTCGAATCAAGCGTTCGCCGTCAACTGGCACTTTCTCTTGATCGTATAACTTCGTAGTAAACAGCCGCTGCATTTGTTCAATACAGCGTTCGTGAGTACCTTTTTCCTTCATCACTCTATAAAGCGCTAACAGGTAGGGACTTAGCGCAGGGATGAATACACTGGCTTTCGTCACCAACGCCTTACACACGGTTGCGTAAGCACCGCCGTCAAAGTTGGCGAGTTTGAGGTTTAATGAATGACTGGTTTGGTGTAAATCGATTTTCGCTCGACCTAACGTACCATCGAGATAAATTGGGTGCGTAATGTCAGGGCCCATGTAAGAAAAGGCGATGGTTTTGCAGCCGTTTGCGATAGAGTCGTTATTGATGAGTGTGTCAATCCAGCTTTCCCAGTCTTCGCCTCCCATTACTTTAATGGTGGCATTGGCTTCCTCTTCTGTTGCAGGCGTTAAGGTGGTTTCTATCCACTTATCGTTCTCCAGCATGATAGAAGCGCCAGTGACAGGTTCACCAATAGGTTTAATGACACTGCGCCAAAACTCATCAGATTCAGGTTTAGGTCGAACACCGGTTGCCAAGCTATAGATGACTAAGTCAACTTCACCTTCAAAGTACGTTTCAATGGCTTCAATCACTTGATTGCGCACCGAACCAGAGAATGCATCGCCAACAATATTTATTGCGGTACGCCCGGCTTGATTTGCTTCTTGCTTAAAAAAGACGTTGTTATACCAACCCGCACTCCCAACCCCTTTCTCTGAAGGGCCACGCTCAAATGAGACGCCAATGGTATCGGCGTTAGCGCCACCGAACGTTAGGGCTATTCGTGCCGCTAGGCCGAAACCAGAGGAGGCACCAATAATCAAAACCCGTTTTGGGCCTTTTTTGATCTGTGGGGCGTGCTTTACGTATTCAATTTGCTCTTTAATAGATGCATGACACCCTTTGGGGTGCGCAGAGCGAGCAACAACACCTTGAATTAACGGTTCTATTCGCATGTTGTTATCTATCCTCGATGAGTGGAATTGAAAATAGATTAACGTAAAGTTACGTAAAACTTATTGAGCTAGACCATTAAAATTAGAGATGTTTAATTAATTCTTGAGCAACGAAATCAGCGATCCAAGGTTGTGCATCTGGTTTTGGGTGAAGGCCATCATCCATCATCCATTCTGGTTTGGTGACAACATGCTCTAAGAAGAATGGCATCAAGGCAACTTGTTGATGCTGTGCAAGCTTAGGGTAGATATCGTAAAACATATCGCTATAGCGCTTACCATAATTAGGTGGAACCCGAATTTGCATCATGACAACGTCCGCACCAGAATCTTTTATCATGGTAATCATTTTTGAAAGATTCGACGTAATAAGTTTAGGAGGGAAGCCTCTTAGGCCATCGTTGGCACCTAACTCAATAAGTACCATGTCAGGGCTATGCTGAGTTAGCAACTGAGGTAACCGTGCTAAGCCATTGCCGGTTGTATCGCCAGAAATGCTGGCATTAATAACTGTTACATCTTGACCATGTTCTGACAACGCATCAGGGAGTAAGCTAGGCCAACTCTCTTCGATCGGCATCTGATAGCCTGCACTCAAGCTATCACCCAAGACAAGTAGCTTTTCGCTCGCATGTGAAGTAGCGGAAAAACAAAAAAATAGAACTAAGGAAAGTATACGAATCATGCAAACACCTGTACTTAATGCACCTATTGTTCAAGCCAATTTGGTTTCTAAACAAGTCTCTACTAATCAAGAACAATTAACAATCCTCAAAGACGTAAATGTTGACATCCGAAAAGGAGAAAAAATCGCCATCGTCGGAACTTCCGGTGCAGGTAAGTCAACATTGATGACGTTGCTAGCTGGTCTTGATACGCCGACATCAGGCGAAATTACTTTATTAGGTCATGAATTATCAAAACTGGACGATGAAGCACGTGCGAAAATTCGGGCTGACTCTTTAGGTTTCGTTTTCCAAAGTTTCCTGTTAATCCCGAGTTTGAGTGCATTACGTAATGTCACGCTTCCTTGTCTTTTACGTGGTGAAGCCGAAGATGAAGCAAGAGCAGCGGAATTGTTAGCTGCTGTTGGGTTAGAAAAACGTGTCGACCATCTACCAAGCCAGTTATCTGGTGGTGAACAACAGCGAGTTGCGCTAGCGCGTGCATTTATGACACAGCCTGAGCTGTTGTTCGCAGACGAGCCTACCGGCAATCTTGACCATCAAACCGCAGACAAAGTGATTGAGCTGCTATTCGATCTTAATGAACAGCACGGGACAACTCTGATTTTAGTAACACACGATGGTCATCTAGCAAGCCGATGTGACCGTATCTATCGTATGGAGGCGGGTGAGCTTAAGGAGGAGATATAATGTCTGCAGTATCATCAAGTGAAGCCACATCCACAGAACAAAACAGTACAACACAGCACTCGCCGAATAAAAGTTTGATACGTTGGAGTTTCGGCGAAATAAGGCAGGGGAACCTTTGGCCTATTAGCGTTGCTCTTATTCTCGTGATTGCGAGTATCTTTGCGCTTTCTGCATTAGCAGAACGAATGGAGCAGGTGATCGTCAAGCAAGGGAAGGACGCATTAACGGCAGATGCGGTGTTTGTGTCTGCTAATCCCATTCCGGACACGTTGTTAGCCTCGACTGAAAGCCTTGAACGTTCGATGATGACGCGATTTGCCACTATGGCATTTAGCGATAATGGTATGCAGCTTATTTCGGTAAGGGCGGTGGATGATAATTACCCTTTAATGGGAGAGCTCGTTCTCGAAAATAATCCGGCCGGTCGCGTTAAAGAGAACCAACTCTGGCTTGATGAGCGGATTATGACTCAACTAAACGTAAAGCCAGGTGACAGTGTCACGATAGGCGATGCCGAGTTTACTGTATCAGGCGCAGTATTGATGGAACCTGGCTTGAGCTTTAATCCATTTCGGCAAATGCCTTCTGCATACATTCATCAAAGTGACGTAGATAAAACAGGAGCAATTCAAGTTGGGAGCCGAGTTCAATACCGTCTGTTTTTACAAGCCGATGATAAAATACTAAAGAGCTTACAAGATGATACGCAGCTTTCTCCGAGCGATCGCTGGCGCACGCAAGATACTGCCAGTCGTAGTAATGAGGTTTTTGAACGCACGACGCAGTATCTGTCTTTGACCGTAGCGATTGTCATCATTATGGCGGCGACAACATTGGTTCTTACTTGTCAAAATTACGTGAACAGCCGGACACAAACTATTGCGATGTTGAAAAGTCTTGGTGCGAGCCGCCGATGGATTGAAAAGTGGTTATTTATTCAAGTCACAATCCTTCTCATTAGTGCCAGTGTCGTCGGTCTATTGTTAGGGAGCGGGCTGGAATATTTATTACGCATTCCACTCAAAGACTTATTACCCGATCCACTCCCTGGTTACGGTGTCACACCATTTTTGGTGGCATTTATCTCAGCAGTCTTGATTACGGTGCCTGCTCTCGGTATACCATTGTTAGGCTTGATTAAAACTCCCGCGTTAGAAGTGCTACAGCAGGGTAAAGCGCAACGTTCTTGGAAGCGAATGTTACTTGTTCTAGTTCCCGTTGTTCCACTGCTTTTACTGTATGCAGATAACACCTTAGTTTGGATCGTGCTCACTGGTATAGCGGTACTGTTTGTGGTACTCGCAGCAGTTAGCGTCATACTCACAAAGCTGTTTGCACGTGTTTCAACCCATCCTGCAATGAAGCTTGCGTTGAGTCGTATCAACCGGACGCCAGTAACCAGCGGTCTACAGTTTGGTGCTTTGGCATTATCTTTAATGTTGCTGTCTATCATTTGGCTTGTGCGCAGCGATATTCTCGCTGATTGGGAGAGAACCTTACCTGCAGATGCGCCAAATGTGTTCGCATTGAACATTGGTGATTATGAACTCGATAACTACCTAGAAACCCTAGATAAAAATGGAGTTACGCGGTCACAAGCTTATCCAATAATTCGTGGACGACTAACAGAGATCAACGGTCAAAACGTCAAGGAGATTGATTACGAAGGAGAAGGTTCTGACGCGATACGTCGAGAGCTAAACCTGACATGGGGAGATAGCCTACCAGAATATAATGATGTGCTTTCGGGTGAATGGACAAACAAAGGGAGTGTATCTGTAGAAGCGGATGTAGCAAATGACTTAGGCATCAAACTCGGTGATACGCTGCGCTTTGTAATAAACAGTCAGAATTACGATGCAGTAGTAGATACCATCCGTTATGTCGAATGGCGTGACATGAAGCCTAACTTTTATTTTATTTTCTCATCTGACGTGATGGCTAATTTACCTGGTTCTTACCTCATCAGTTATAGGATTGAAGAAGGAAATGAAGCGTTGTTGACGTCAATGTCACGTGCTCACCCAACGGTCTCTGTTTTAGATATCCGAACTATGGGCGAGAAAATTCAGGCTTTGATTCAGCAAATCGTATCAGCAATCACCATCCTTGCTCTTTTAGGCGTTGTTGCTGGTCTGCTGCTCATCTTTACGCTACTGAGGTTAAGCTTGTCCCAACGCCAACAAGAGATTCGTTTGTATCGCACATTAGGTTCAAGTAAGAAACGGATCAACACAACCCTGTGGGCCGAGTACGGAATTATGGCGTTGATTGCTAGTGGTGTTGCGGTATTCGCTGCGGAAGTTTGTGTGGCCGCAGTCATGACATATGGATTCGATCTCAATGCACAAATTCACCCCGAATTGTGGATAGCTTTACCGCTTGCAACATTTGTTACGTTGGCACTTGTAGTGATGAGTTTGTTGAAAAGATTGTTAACGCCAGTAAACACTTAATCGCAGCGAGTGTTATCAAGTTTGGAACACTCCATGACACTTTTATTTTAGTTATCCACAAAAACAGTGGATAACTTTTGGGATAACTAAATGGGGTAAAAAGTGGGGTGTTTCTGCAGGCTTTGCGCCATGGGTCTTACAGTGAAATTCTTATTCACATAGACACAAAAAAGTGTCTTCTTAACCATGTCGTCAAGTACTTTTTCGCAAATTTTTTCTACTTTAATGCACTTTACAGGCGCTGTTGGATATTTCGCAAACCCATGAACTTTTTGTGATTTTAATCAAGTCCAAACACGAGTAGAATCCACCGTTAGTAAAGAATTTTCCTTATAAAATTTTTAGTGAAGCAATGAAGTCTGAGTTTCCAAGTTATAAAGATAAGCATATCGCTGTTGTTGGTGGCGGTGTAGCAGGTGCAACAGCAGCAATTCATTTTGCGGAGCTGGGTTTTAAAGTTTCCGTAATAGAGAAGGGCGTATCACTAGTAAATGGTCCACCCATTTGTCATTTGCATGCTGGTGGTAATTTATATCGAGAGATTTCCGAGCAACAATGCTTAGACTTGTTAGCACAATCTATCGATACTGTTCGCCTGTATCCGCTTTCACTGAATATTCGTCCGACAATCATCGCGGTTCCTCATTCCGATGGTGGAGACCCATCCACACTAGTTCCGCGATTAGAGGTTGTGAAAAGTGCTTATCAGACGCTCGTTGATAAAGATGAGAGTAATAAAGTGCTCGGCGAGCCAAGCGAATACTACAAACTGTATTCAAAAGCGGAGCTAGAAGCTCTCGCGCAACGTACTCAACCAAGTCATCCTACAAACTTCGATGAGTGGTGCATTCCTTTTGCTCAACATGCTGATCTTGAAGCGCTAAAGTATCCTGTTGTCGCAGTTCAAGAATATGGTTGGAGTGTTTTTCGCCTCGCCGCAATTGCCAACTTAACACTAGATACGCTTCCTAATGCTTCGGTCTTCACACAAGCAACGTTTAAGCAAGCCGATTGGATGGGGGAACACTGGCAACTTGGCTATGAACGTGAAGGTATCGATTACCTGATGACATGCGACTACTTGGTTAACGCGTGTGGCTTTGAAACAGGCTCAATTGACAACACAGTTGGTGCCAAGCGTGACAGGTTGGTGGAGTTTAAAGCCGCTTACGTTACGAGGTGGGCAGACTGTCAACAACAATGGCCAGAAGTTATTTTTCATGGCCCGCGTGGAACCGATAAAGGAATGGCTCAATTGACGCCTTATGGCGATGGTTACTTTCAACTTCATGGTATGACAAAAGGAATCACGCTGTTTGAAGATGGTTTAGTGGAGAGCACGAACTCATCTGCTCAACCTGAACTGCCTATGCCTTTACTCTCGAAGATCCGTAACGGCTGGAGAGAAGAAGTGTTAGAAGAGCGAACGAACAATGCCATCAAACACATGGCGCAGTTTATTCCCGACTATCACTCTGCTGTAAAAGGAGGAAAAGCATTGTTTGGCGCTCAGCAAATTCCCGGAACAGACCCAGTACTCAGAGCGGCAGATGTGACTTTTGAAGATAACCACTATGCGAGAATAGAGGTGGTAAAAGCGTCATCGACACTACTCGCAGCGCAAAAAATGCTTCAATTCTGGTTTGACATCGATCCTAACCAAAATGTGGAAACACAGCATCCGGTCGCTGTAAAGTGGTCTGAACAAGAGGTCGAGCAGTACGCGATTAAACTCACTCAAGAGCGAGGCTATCCACAAGCTTTAGCAGTGCGTTATGGTATGCCTACATAATCGGCTGTGTTTGGGCTCAGTGGTTGTATTAGTACCCAAAAAACTGAGCCCATTGGCACCATACTTCTTGCAAGCCTAGCCTATCTCCTTTCACAAAATTGACTTTTTGTCCGGGCTTCGCCTGTGCCAGTCTAGGTAAGTCAATACGGGCTACGCAGCCAAATTTAGGATACCCGCCAATAGTCTGGTGATCGTTGAGCAGCACAATAGGGTTACCATCGCTAGGTACTTGAATTGAACCTAATGCAATTCCCTCTGATAGGACGCCTTCGTAAGGTGGACGAATGTTATTGCCCTCAAGACGGTAGCCCATGCGATTCGAATTGGGGGAGATGATGAATGCTTTGTTGTAAAATACTTGGCGAGCGTCTTCATCAAAGTCCTCGTTCTGATAGCCTTCAATCACTCTCAGCTTAATGGGTAAGTTGTAATCTGGCTTAAAGCGAAACGTCATTTGCCTTGGTTTACGTTTCGGTAAGTTATGAGGGACAAAGGGAAGAATATCGCCAGCTTTCAAAGCGCCACCATTTGAATCATAACCACCTAGAGATTCTCGCAAGACGGTCGATGCGCTTCCTAAGTGCTGAGCAACATTGAATCCACCTTTAACCGCTAGGTAGGAGCGAAGTCCATTCCTTGCGACTCCGAACTGAAGCTTCTGTCCTTTTTTCAACGTAAAGTCAGACCAATTTGAAATAGGTTCACCATCTATTTTTGCATTTAAATCACCGCCACATATAGCAAGGTGGCAGTTATGCAAGGCAATAAAACAAGCGTTACCCAAAGTAATTTCAATCGCAACGCAATTGACTACGTTACCAAGCAAATGGTTGGCCCAACTGTAAGCATAGTCGTCGACCGGGCCACCTTGAGTCACACCGACATGCGCCAAGCCAAAACGACCAAAGTCTTGAACTAAAGAGAGCGGTCCTGGCTTTTCCACCAGTAATCCACCGTAACTCATAGTACGCCTCCTAAATCGATAAACTCTTGTTTTGAAATAGCATTAAAGGTGACCTTGTCACCCACTTCAAACGGTATAAAAGGAGGAGAGTCGGAGAAGAGCGCAAGCGGGCTTTTACCAATAATGTTCCATCCGCCAGGACTATCTGATGGATAGACGGCCGTTTTAGAGTCTGCGATTCCGACACTTCCGGCCGGCACGTGAGTTCTTGGTGTGGCAAGCCTTGCCATGTGCAATTGAGTATCAACGTCAGAGAGAAATGCAAAGCCTGGAGCAAAGCCAATTGCAGAAACCGCGTACTCGGTTTTCGTATGCAGGGTAATAAGATCGTCTAATGACAGACCTCGCTTTTTAAAACGAGATAGATCTAACGCGGTTTCTTCAGAGTAATATACAGGGATAGTAATGTGATTCGGCTGGGAAAGCTTAAGTGATTGAGTATCAAACTGGCTCACGATTTGTTGCAGCTCATTGACTAAGTTCTTTTCGTTGATTCGAAAAGGTAAGTAATCAATGAGAATAGTTTGATAGGAGGGGACAACGTTCATAACAATTGAAGCGAAAGTTTCTCTTATGCTGCGAGCAAGCTCTCCGACTGCATTTTCAGAAATACTCTCATCAAACTTAATGAAAATACTGCACTCGGAGATCAAAGAGATATTAAATTTCTCTTTATGCATTAATTTCCTCCAGCGTATAGGCTTTGGCGGATCTTTTGGAGCAGCGCGATCGACTCTTCATTGTCACCATGAACACAAATTGTATCGGCTTCCAATAATATGTAACCGCCTGAAGCGGTTTTGACACGCCCAGAGTCAGCTAAGGTCCGGACTTGCTCAAGTATCGCGTGCTCGCTTTTTAACACGGCATTGGGCTGTGTTCTAGGAGTCAGTAAGCCGTCATCTTGGTATAAACGATCTGCAAATGCTTCAAATAGCAAGGGAACATCATAATCGTCTGCGATTTCTAAGTATTTTTCGTTTTCCTGTGAAGCTAGGATCATTAACGGTACTTTGAACAGTGCTGCCGCCTTTACTACCGCTCTAAATATCGCATCACTTTTCATCATGTCGTTGTATAGAGCACCATGAGGCTTTATGTAACTGATGTCTGTGTATTGCGCCCGGCATAATGCTTGTAAAGCACCAACCTGATATATAACCATGTTCGTAATTTCATCACCCGTCATGCTTATGCTTCGTCTGCCAAAGCCTTGTAGGTCGGCGTAACCTGGGTGTGCGCCAATATCAACATCGTTGTCATTCGCTAGGGTGATGGTGTCGTGCATGACATTAGGGTCGGAGGCATGAAAACCACACGCGATGTTCGCCATATCAACATGGGGCATCACGTCTTCATCTGCGCCCATACTCCAAGAGCCAAAGCTCTCGCCCATATCACAGTTCAATGTAAGTTGCTGTTTATTCAATGTCATACGTTTTATTTCTACACAAGCAATGGGTTTACGATGCAGGAAAATGCATCTAGGTTCAGTGACTCACTTCATTCTTCTATCATGAAAACGAAGCTTTTTGAGCAGATAGCTGACGAAAAAGATCACGTTAGTCCATAAAGATGTTGCCGTTATTTGAGTTGATCCGAATTTTAAGGTATTTCGTTTCTTTTCCATCCAATTTTTGAGAATTTAAGGTTATTTTGCATTAGCATCGTGTTAATCTTGTCGCCCTTCATGGGTGATAGATTGCATAATGGTTCTTCTGTCATTTTTGTGGTTGTCTGCGACAGGAATATATATGTCATTACGAGCGAAGCTTATTTGGCCTCTTCTGGTCTTTTTAACGGCTATCTTTGTTATCTCAAAAGGTTACACCTCGTATACTGTATACCAATCGTCTAAGCATGAACTGGTCGAGCAGACAAGAAAGTTGATTAACAACGTTTCTTTCTCAATTAAAGATGCGCTGACGACAAAGGACAAGCAAAAAGCTCAAACTATTCTCGCCAACTTTTTAAACCAGCCAAATGTAACGCGGGTCAAACTTTATGACCAAGATGACCAACCATTCGCTGTTATGGAGATAAGTGGGGCACTAGCACCCGTTCCCAGTCAAACCGAAAGAAGTAGGTTGCACGCTCTAGGCTATGCCTTATCAACCAAATTTCTTTATGTTCTAGAGCCGATTATCCATGATGGCTATGTCATTGGTAGCATTAGAGTCACGCTTTCTCATCGTCCAATCGTAGAAGCCATGCAATCTTTACTTCAAGATAGCGCTTTACTTCTTCTGTTTCTGATCGCTGGTGGCACTGTTTTTTACATAAGTATAGAGAGGCTTGTTCTCAAGCCCGTTATGGAGCTTAGCCGCGTAATAGAGAATGTGACACACGGACGAAGCACGGAAAATCAAGCACGCTATTACGCCAACGATGAAATTGGAGAGCTCGCGAGATCTTTCAATCAAATGATGAATAGGTTAACAGTACGTGAGAAGCAGCGGCAACATTCGCTAGACACACTAGAACAAAAGCGCGCATTTTCAGAAGAGGTTATCGAATCTGTTCAGCATGCATTAGTTATTACAGACAATTCCGGACGTGTTATTCATTGTAATACGGCGACCCAGCAAATATTTCAAAAAAAATTAGATGAACTTAAATACGCCAATATTCGTGATCTAATTAAAACCAAAATACCGAATGAGCTGAGTCAGATCCTGAGTCGAGGCCTAGAGTGCGATGATATTCACCTCAAAAATGCAGATAACGAACAGCAGTTGAGCCTAACCAGTCGTCGCCTCTCGACACATGAATACTTACTGTTTTCGATTCAAGATATCACCGAAATTGAAGAAGCCATAAACCGGCAACGTGTTGCGGGACGTGTTTTTGAAAGCAGCCAAGATGGTCTCATTGTTCTTAATCATCGCGGTGTCATTACGATGGCAAACCCTGCCGTCACTAAGTTAGTCGGCTTAGAGGTGGATCAGCTTATTGGGAAGTCATTCATCCAAACGCTAAAGTGGCGCAAGTTACAGGAAATGATGCCTAGTATCATCGAGTCGATAGAAAATTATGGCGTTTGGCAAGGTGAAGTTATCGAGAAGAACCATATTGGTCAGTTTGTACCGATGTTTGCTCGAGTCAATCGTATCGTTAAGTGTGAAGACTATGGTTTCTATGATCTGGTTATTGTTCTTACCGACCTTTCCGGCGCAAAAGAGATGGAACGATTAGAGCATTTAGCTCATCACGATGCTTTAACGGGGTTAGCCAATCGATCTAAGTTCCATTTAGAGTTGGAACAACTAGTACAACGCTCTGGATACTTGCGTGACGAATTTGCAGTTTTGTACCTCGATCTGGATGGATTTAAAGAAGTTAACGATACCTACGGTCATGATGCAGGTGATGAAGTTTTGAAAAAAGTTTCCGAGCGTCTAACATCTGCGACGAGACATAGTGATTTAATCGCAAGACTTTCTGGTGATGAATTTGTCATGTTGGTAAATCCCGCCAATCAAAAAGTGGTCACCCGAATAGCAGAACAGTTGCTCGAGAGCATATGTGCTCCAATTGAGTACAAAGGTCACTTACTCAAAGTTGGCGTTAGTATCGGCGTAAAATTAGTCGGCGTAAATGAGCGCGATGCTACTCGAGTTTTAAAAAGTGCGGATACGGCAATGTATCAAGCAAAGAAAGCCGGAAAAGGCCAAGCAATATTAATGGGATGCGAATTACAAGAGACAGTTTAAATCGTAACGTCAAAGCTTTAAACTAACCCAATTCGCGTCAGAAGGAATAATAAAATGAAAGTACTCGTTACGGGTGGTATGGGCTATATCGGTAGTCATACGTGTATTCAAATGATCGAAGCTGGCATGACGCCAGTGATTCTAGACAACCTGTACAACAGTAAATCTACGGTATTAGATCGAATTGAAAAGGTATGTGGTGTAAAGCCAACCTTCATTAAAGCCGATATCAGAGATAAATTGGCGATGGTAGAAGCACTAAAGTCGCACAATATTGAAGCTGTTATCCATTTTGCAGGTTTAAAGGCCGTCGGTGAGTCTGTAGCAAAACCTTTAGAGTATTACGACAACAACGTTAATGGCACTTTAGTATTGGTTGATGCAATGCGTGAAGCCGGAGTTAAATCGTTGGTATTTAGTTCATCAGCGACTGTATATGGTGATCCTGCATCTGTACCCATCACAGAGGACTTTCCAACTAGCGCAACTAACCCATATGGGCGCAGCAAATTAATGGTAGAAGAGTGTTTAACCGACTTCCAAAATGCGAACCCTGACTGGAGCATTACACTTCTTCGTTACTTTAACCCGGTAGGTTCACATCCAACAGGCGAGCTAGGTGAAGATCCTCAAGGTATTCCAAACAACTTAATGCCGTTTGTTTCTCAAGTTGCGGTAGGGCGCAGAGAGTTCCTTTCTGTGTTTGGTAGTGATTATCCGACCAAAGATGGCACAGGCGTACGTGATTATATTCATGTAATGGACTTATCCGATGGTCACGTTGCTGCATTAGAAAAAGTAGGTAGCAAAGCTGGCCTTCATATCTATAACCTCGGTACTGGTAACGGCTACAGTGTACTGGACATGGTGAAAGCATTTGAAGCCGCAAGTGGTAAAGATGTCCCATACCAACTTGTTGAGCGTCGTCCAGGTGATATTGCAGAGTGTTGGGCGGATCCATCAAAAGCGATGAATGAGTTAGGTTGGAAAGCAACTCGCACTCTAGAAGAAATGACTGGCGATACATGGCGCTGGCAGTCTACTAACCCTCAAGGTTATCCAGATGCCTAATCTTTAATTTACATAATAGTAACAAAAAGGCGCATAATTGCGTCTTTTTTGATCCAAATCGGAAAAAATCGTAAATTACTGGTTAAAAGGTAGCAAGTATATATAGAGCTGTTAAACTATGCCCGACTCTTAATTTGGGTTATAAATTTTCTCATAGCTATTGGGGTAGTTCATGGAACTCGGTCTGATCATCACTTTCATCATTGCAGCAGCAGTAATGGTGAAAAAAGAGATGGCAAAACAGTAAACTTTCATTTTTCATACTTTTCTTTACATTTTTGAAATGAAAGCCATAAAAAAAGCCAGCATTACGCTGGCTTTTGTGTTTTTAAGGTTTAGAACTCGTATTTAACACTAATGTTATAATTACGCTCAGCTTGCGTTTTGTCTCGACTTAACTCAGTCTTACCGCGAACATCGTTCCAAAGATGGTATTCTTCATTCGTTAGATTCATAACACCAGCACGAATGGTTATATCTTTCATTGGTTTGTAGTACGCCGTTAAGTCAACGACTGTCGCAGACGGCAAAGCAACTTGGTCTTTGATTCCGCCTTTATCACCATCTGAGTTGATATCACTGTTCGATTTCTTAGCCGTGTAGTTTACTTTTAGGCTTGTCCCCCAAAGTGCATTTGGTGAATCGTAATTTACAGCAGCTACGGCATTCCATGGGTTTACACTGTTCAAAGGATTACCATCACCATCTTCACCTTCTGTGTATGCTGCAACAAAGCGAGTTGTCACGCCTGATGGAAGACCAGCAATGGCATGCCAATCAAGACGGTTAGAGAGCTCAACCCCTTTAATGTTTGCTTCACTAATATTGATATTTGTGAATTCAGTTAAACCACCATTGTTTGATGACGTTTGCTCAATAAAGTCACTGTAATCACTGTAGTAGAACGCTACTTCAGTTGCAGACGCTGCAGTGTTATGACGGTAACCAAGTTCATAAGACAAACTCTTTTCAGATCCCAAATTTGGGTTAGGGCGGTTGGTATAGCCATGAGCCGGATTATCGTAGGTGTAGTAAAGCTCGTCGAACGATGGCGCTCGGAACCCTTGGCTCACTTGCGCGAAGATCGTGCCAGGTTGCGATACAGAGTAAGTTGCTCCTAAACGACCAGTTAATGCAGAGTCGCTAAACTTCTCGAATGACTCTTCAGAAGTATTTGAAGGATTAGTAGAGAAGTAATCGTAACGCACACCTGGAGTCAGAATTAGCTTGTCATTAAGAAGCGAAATTTCATCTTGCAAGAATAAACCAAAGCTTTCTTCTTTTGCATCCGGTGTGTAAACGTAAACAGTATCTGGCGTGCCAGGATCGGAATTAAACTCGCGATTGGTATTACTGATGTCACTATGTTTGTACGATATTCCGTAAACAATATAGTGATTTTGAATCTCTTTATCTAACTGAGTTTCGAATTCAAATTTGTCTTCAGTATATTCGTAATCTTTTTTCTGTTGGTTGTCACCACTAGGCGGTACGTAAGGTGGGTAACCAGGGCTGGCTTCGATAAAGCGATTAGAGACGCCGTTTTCTTCTTTACCAATCCATGTAAGCTTGGACGTGATCGTATCCGAGATAGCTGCATCTGCAAACCAAATGTGCTTGAGCCCAATGCGATTTTGCTTGGTTGTGTCTTCAGCGTTGAAGTTTTTGTAACTTTTATGTGCGATCTCTGAGTCAGTCTCGTTGTAAATAACTTCTCCCAAGAACTCCAAGCGATGAGCGTCATTCAATTGAGATTGAAGTTTTACCAATAGATCGTTTTTGTAATAATCTTGGTTGTCCACAGAATAGTTATCGTAAGGCGCCTTAGAGAAATTTTGTAGCTCTGCACCATCACGGCGTGTAAAGGCTATAAGTGCTTCTGTATTACCGAAACGCTTTGCTAAAGCTACATGCTCACTAAAAGAGTTATCTTCCGATGAATAAGAGAGTTTAGCTTGACCACCAAAGTCTTTACCATCTTTGAGGAAATCCTTCGGATCTTTTGTTTCGAATGCGACAACACCGCCAATTGCATCACTACCATGTAGGCTAGAAGCTGCTCCTTTAACAATTTCGACACTCTTTAGCATATCGGGGTCGACAGTAACGGCACTAGAATTGATAAACGAATATGGTCCACCGCTGAATACACCTGGTTGAGATGCACCGTCTACTAAGATTTTAACTCGTTTACCTTCCATCCCGCGAATGTTAATACTTTGGACGCCTTGGCGTTGAGTGCCATTAACAGTAACACCTGGCGTATACTCGAATAGATCATTCAAGTCCTTTACCATGTTTTCTTCGATGTCTTTCTCTGATACAACAGCAACAGAAGCAGCAACAGTGTTTATGGTTTGGTTGGTACGGGTGGCCGACACAACGACTTCTTCAAACTTAGAAGCTTCTTCCGCATAAGCAGTATGGGAAAGGGCAACTAAAATGGAGGCTGACAAAATTGATTTTTTATACATTGGCTTCAATACCTTAGATCCATAATAGGTAACAACACGCGGATATTAATGGATCTAAATGGTAATTACTATCATTACCATTGTCATTTATTGATTTGTATTGAATCTTATTCTTAGGCTATGAGCATTCCTAGTCTTTATTTATCAATATGTTATATTATTTGTCGTTAGTTCTTGATAAGTTCATCCAAATACAACGAATGTGATGAATATCACATTAAGAGAGGCCATGTGCAGAGTCCAATTACGTTAGAAGCACTCCATATTCTAGATGCTATTGATCGAAGAGGGAGCTTTGCTGCTGCTGCGAATGAGTTAGACAGAGCCCCGTCATCGCTGAGCTATCAAATCCAGAAACTCGAGCAAGACTTAGACATTATTATCTTCGATCGCTCTGGTCACAAAGCCCATTTTACTGAAGCAGGTAAGCTTATTCTTGAAAGAGGAAGAGCCATTTTACAAGCCAGTGAAAAGTTAGTGAACGATGCAACGTTATTGGCGAATGGCTGGGAACTGGATATTACCATTGCCTTCGATGGCATTATTCCTATATCCAACTTTTTCCCGATGGTTGATGCGCTGGCCGAGGTCAGCTCAACTCGAGTCAGGCTGCAAGAGGAGATTCTGGCTGGTAGCTGGGAGTCGTTGAATACGGGGAGAGCTGATTTACTGATTTGCCCATCACTGGATACGCTTCCTCAAGAAGTTAAGTCAGAAAAAATTGGTAAAATGAGTATGTATTGGGTAGCTTCCGCTGATCACTATGTTCACAAGCGTAGTGGTAAGTTTGATGAAGCAGCGCGAGAAAAGTATCGGATCATTGCTATTGCAGATACCGCACGTGAGCAACCCGCGCTCTCAATTAATATTATTCAAAAACAGCCTCGCTTGACCGTCACCAACTTTACGGCAAAAGTAGAAGCGCTCACTGCAGGTTTAGGTATTGGTACATTACCAAGCCAAATTGCACAACCTCTTATTGATAGTGGTGTATTGAAACGAATCGAAGGCACTGAAGAACAGCCGATGAATATTATTTTGGCATGGCGCCGGAACACTATGGGTGAGGCAAAATCCTGGTGTATTCAGTACTTAAAAAAGAATTGGAAACTAAAGTAACAACGTAACTTTTACTTCTTAGATTACCATTGATTACCGAATGTAAGAAGTAAAAGTCATCGCTAATGCTGCGCTTTTCAATTTAAAGGGAGCACCATATCTGCCGTACCGTCTGCAAACTGGATATCGATCTCAAACCCCAAGTTCTGAGCCAACATCAACATCCCTCTGTTTGTTGGCATGGTCATTCCAGACATTTGCTTTGTGCCTTTAACTTTGCAATAGCTGATTATTTTCTGCATCAGCACTTTGCCTAAACCTTTTCCTTTCAAATCTGAACGAACCAAAATAGCAAACTCAGCGTCACTATTGTCTGGTGTAATCAATGCGCGGGCTACCCCTATGATAGACGGTCCGTCAGTATTAAACGCTACCGCAACAAACGCCATTTCGCGGTCGTAGTCGATTTGAGTAAAGTTTGCCAAAGCCTCATGGTTGAACTCTCCAACTTCAGAAAAGAAACGTTTATAGAGATCTTCTTTCGATACGCTATTAATGAATTGAGCATGCAGCGGCTCATCCTCAGGCAAGATAGGGCGAAGCAGGATAGGTTGGCCATCTCGAAGCGTTACAGTTTCGACAAACTCTGCCGGGAAAGGGCGAATCGCTAGCCGTTTTTGGGCGTCTCCTTCGTATTTACACAGTGTGACATCTGCATCAAGGATAGTTAAATCGCTTCCGGACACTAGCACTGGATGGATATCCAGTTTTTGTATTTCTGGTAACTCAACTGCCATTTGGGAGATACGAACCAAGAACTTCGACAACTCAGTAATATCGAGCGCATCTTTGTGTTTCTGCAGGCGAATCTTTCCAGACTTTAGGGCAACAACGACAAGGTAGCGCGCAAGCGTCATGTTCAAAGGAGGAAGTGCAGCGACGGCATCTTGGGCGATATTCCACTCAGAGCCGCCTTGACCAAGCAAGATCACTGGTCCAAAGACTTTATCTACTGCAATACTAATCCGTAGCTCTTCAGCGCTGCCGAGCTTTGCCATCCCTTGTACCAACAGCCCATGTACATTGGCGGAAGGGTAACTGAGCTTTACGGTATCTAAAATGGATAGCGCTGCGTTGGAAACTTCTCGACTGTTTCTTAAATTTAGAGCAACACCGTGAACATCCGATTTATGAGGAATGTCTGGAGAACGCAATTTTACCGCAACAGGATATCCAATATTTTCTGCCATATGAACAGCTTCAATGTCGTCAGATGCAATCCACGTAGGCAAAACGTTAAACCCGAACAGCTTAAATAATGGGCTGGTTTGATGCGTATCTAAGGTGACTGTATTTTTATCCAGTAGTCGTTCATTTGCCCACTCTTTTGCTGAACTCACACTTCCAGAATGTAATGGCTCTGCCGTCGTTGGCGTTTCCATTAGTTGTTTCTGGTTTCGTCTGTATTCGACCAAGTGCATGTATGCTACAACTGCACTTTCAGGTGTTCTATAGGTTGGAATACCTGCTTGAGTAAATGCCAGTCGCGCTTCTCTCGACGTTTGTTCTCCTGACCAGTTGGTCAAGATATTAAAATGCTTATGCCGAGGGTGAGATTTGATTGCATTAATAACGGCTTGAGCAGTTTCAAGAGGATCAGAAACAGCAGAAGGACTATGCATAATCAATATCGCATCTGCACAGTCGTTATTCATCAGTGCGTTAATGGTATCAATATAGCGTTTTTGGGTTGCGTCACCAGACAGATCAATTGGATTTCGAGCACGCCAGTTGGATGGAAGTACTGCTTGTAATTGCTCAATGGAAGCGTCATCAAGCGTTGCGAGTTGGCCACCACGTTCAATCAAAGTATCAACGGACATAACAGCAGGGCCGCCGCCATTGGTGATGATCGCTAAACGCTCTCCACGAAGTGGCACAGAATGCGTGAGTGTTTCAACCGCGGCAAAAAGCTCATGCGTATTGCTGACTCGTAACATACCAGTTCTGCGAATAGCAGAATCGTAAATTACGTCAAGTGTATCTCCGTCTTGCTGCTTAAAAGTATTCATCTCTTTAGAGCGGCCCGCTTTTAGCACCAATATACGTCGGTTACGTGAAGCGGCTCGCGCAGCAGACATAAATCGGCGAGCGTCTTGGATATTATCAACATAAAGCAGAATAGCTTCTGTGTTTCCATCCATACTCAAATAGTCGAGCAAATCTGCAAAATCGATATCCTGTCCACGCCCAATTGAAATGAACGAAGAAAAACCAATGTTCTTATCATTTGCCCAGTCTAAAACCGTGGTACAAACCGCCGCGGATTGTGAGATGAAAGCAATTTTTCCGGGTTTAGCTGCGACAGGGGAAAACGTGCAGTTAAAATTGTGCCAAGGAAGAATGATACCTAAGCTGTTTGGGCCTAAAACTCGAATGTTCAATGATGAGATATCTAAAGGCTTAGGGTCATCAGAGATAACAATCGCAAACGGTGTGCCTCTCTCATCTAGCTCTTTAAGCAATTGCTCGTTACGTGAAACGTTCGTACACAAAATTGCAATATCTGGCGTATAGGGCAGGGAAGCTACATCAGGGTAAGCGATCACGCCAGATACGGCTTTATATCGCGGCGTTACTGGCATAATCGCGCCACCAAATCCACTTTGTAGAAGGTTGCGCATCACAACATGTCCTGCTCGCAATGCTTTTTGAGATGCCCCAATAACGGCCACAGAGTTGGGTTTAAAGAGTTTATTTAGTTTATTCATGCTGACTCCTAGCCGTTTGTAAGTCACGTTGGCTTCTCGGTTTCATATCAATCATAAACGAATAATTTACTGATAAAACATCTTCAGACCAGACATTGCAGAAAATGTGTACGATGCTTATGGAGTTTGTGTTATTCATCACATCAAAATCACAGATTATTGTATTTGATGCTTGATAAACGGCCCTGCTATCGGCATGATTTATCGTAATATTTATCCAGAGCATTTGTTACTTCATGAAAAAAATCGCAATCATCGGCTTGTCAGTTCTGCTTTCTGCTTGTGCATCTGAAACTTACATCACGGATGTGACCTCAGAAAGTTACCGAGAGGACTACAAATCAGATCGTATCTCTAAACCAATTATGGCGTCTGAAAACGCTGTAGTAGAAAAAGACATACAACCAACTGTTGTGAAAATGACGGCAAAGCCTGAAGAAAAGAAAGTAGTCAAGCTAACGCCAAAAGAGCAGGCGAAGCCAGTTAAGATCGTACCACCAAGTAAAAAGCAAGCTGGCATTCAACGATTCGGCTATACCATTCAAGTCGCAGCTGTGGGTAGCCAAGCTAAAGTCGATCAGTTTGCAAATAAGCTGCCACAGAACGGTCAGCCAATTTGGGAAAACTACAAAGTTGTAAACGGTACTAAGTGGTTCTCAGTTTTATACGGAGACTACGCAACAAGCGCAGAAGCCAAGCAAGCGATTTCGACTTTGCCAGCTCAATTTCAGCAGTTAAGGCCATTTGTTAAAAGCATTGATGCGATCAAAAACTCAGCTTACCCAACGCTTAACAAATTAAATTAACACATAAAATAAGGGAGCGAATAGCTCCCTTATTTATTTGCTCAAATCCTATTCGAACAACATTCCTCACATTAAAATTACTGTACGTCACACTTCAAAGGTTTATCATAATAAATAGTATCTTTTGTAGGTCACGGAAAGATGGATTCATGATTAAAAATATTCTTTTACTATGCGGCGGTGGCTCTTCTGAGCACGAGATTTCATTATTGTCTGCAAACTTTGTCGAACAACAACTAAATCTTATTGAAGACGTTCACGTTACACGCGTAGAAATAAAAAACGAAGGTTGGATGGCCAACCAAGGTGAGTTGGTTTACCTGGATCTCAATACCAAGCAGTTGTGCTCAAGTGAATCTAATCAAACCATTGATTTCATCGTGCCTTGTATACATGGTTTTCCTGGCGAAACAGGCGACATTCAATCTCTGTTTGAAATCGCAGGTATTCCTTATCTTGGCTGCGGGCCAGAAGCGAGTAGCAATAGTTTCAATAAAATCACATCTAAGCTTTGGTACGACGCTATCGGCATACCCAATACGCCATACTTATTCTTAACGCGAAACGATGAAGAAGCTCACGTTCAAGCTCATAAAGCCTTTGAAAAGTGGGGAAAAGTTTTTGTTAAAGCCGCTCGCCAAGGCTCTTCCGTTGGCTGTTACAGTGTCACAGGAAAAGACAAGCTTTCTAATGCAGTAAATGATGCTTTTGGGTTTTCTGACCAAGTGTTGGTTGAGAAAGCAGTAAAACCTCGAGAACTTGAAGTTGCTGCATATGAGATGAATGGCCAACTACATATCACTAAGCCAGGCGAGGTCATCGCGCCTGATGGTGCTTTTTACTCGTACGATGAAAAGTACAGCAGTTCAAGTCACTCGCTCACAGAAGTTGAGGCGAAGAATCTAACTCAAGTACAATTAGATTCCATCCAACACGCGTCAGAGACGGTATTTAAACAAATGAATCTTCGTCATTTATCTCGTATCGACTTTTTCCTAACGGAAGATGATGAGATTTACTTAAACGAAGTAAACACATTTCCAGGAATGACTCCGATCTCAATGTTCCCTAAAATGCTTCAAAACAACGGGCACAAATTTCATGAGTTCTTGGAAGATTGTATAAACAGTGCAAAGTGATTAACGTTATCGAGACGCGTTTTATGATACAAGTTGTTTTCTAGAGCAAGGATTATTCAAGCCGTATTTGAATATTGCTCAGTAGCAATTATGATTATATCAACGCATTAAACAGATGACTCAGTGGTATGGCGATTTCAAATTATAGAGGTTTTAACCTGCAGTCAGTCGGATCAGATGGCAGTGTTTGGAAGGTTAAAATCAAGAACCACGTTTTACAGGGCAGTTTGACGGCGGTAAAGAAAAGCATTGATTGGTGGTGTGACACCGCATCGATTATTGATCCCAAAGAGTTTGCTTCACTCGGGCAAAGAGTGCAGCAAACTGGTGTTGCAAAATCAGAGGTCTTTAACGGCTATACTATTCAAAACGATACAGGCCAACCTAACTCTTGGTACTGTATGTTTAATGGTAAACTGATTAAGGGCAGTAAAGCCGCTATTCAACGCCATATCGAAGCTTATTTGGTTGCAAAGCAAAAAGCGATGCAAGCTCAACAACAAAAGAAACAATAGAATGACTCTGGTATATTCAACAGAGACCGGTCGAATTAAACCGGAAGAAGAAAAAGTATCTCGCCCTAAAGGCGATGGTGTTGTTCGGATTCAGCGCCAAACGAAAGGCCGTAAAGGTAAAGGCGTATGCATTGTTACAGGTTTAGACTTGGATGATGCACCTTTAAAGTTATTAGCGGCAGAACTCAAAAAAGTCTGTGGCTGTGGTGGCTCTGTAAAAGATGGCAATATCGAGATTCAAGGTGATGCTAGAGACAAGATCAAGGCACATCTTGAAAAGAAAGGCATGACAGTCAAATTAGCCGGTGGCTAATTTAATATTTCCAGTAAACAAAAATGGCGTCTAAAGAAATAGACGCCATTTTTTATAAGTTGCTAATTGAAGGGCAAGCAATCGTAGATTGATAGATCGATATTAGCTATTTTATGGTAAATAACGATTATGTTTAATGCTCACAGTAAGGCCCTTAAATTTAAAATCTGCAGGGGAATAGGAGCATACTCAGACAGCATTTAGCGTACGACGACATACAATTTAACATAACACATATAATACGCACTCCAGGGTTAAAAGATTAGCAGTGGCGATGTCAGCTTGCTTACCCCGTATTTGGCTTTTGCGACCTTGCAGGCTTCATCAGCTGTCTTGTATGGGCCATGAACTTCGATTCCACCACAGCGACCACTTGAACTGTATCTTTGGTTACGTCCGACACCATGCACGTTGGTTTTGCATCTTGCTCATTCAATATGAGTCAACATGGATACGCGTTTGCTTAACCCTAACGTGTAAGTACTAGATTATCTTTATAGGAACAAGGAATCTAACAGATGTAAACTCTCTACTTTTCAATCTATACCTAGATCTTTCTTCATATGTTCACTCAACTCGTTAGTGGTTCTTACATTAATCTTATGTTTGCAATGATGGATTCTCAACTCTTCACCAAATAATTTTACTAGTGATTTGGTATACAAAGTACTAATATTATTTATTATTCTATACAATGTATCTTTCTGATAAACAGATCTTTTCGAATTTTGTATTGCAGTCTTCATATTTTAATATCCTTACACGTTTAACTTTATAATTTAAAAAATCAATTTCAACTTTTATTATTACTTTTTTCGATATGTAATGAGTCATTATCAATGATGCACAATCAACAATTAAATCACCCGAATCCAACTTAGTAATTTCACGAGACAAATTCTTTATTTTTAAATCTTTATTTTCTATATTTAATCCGATTGAGTTAATTTCTTCAGGATATCGGTTTAACTTAATATTCAATATGATTTTATTAAGATAGTAGTCTGCCTTTATTTCATGGCGGCTTTTAAATATCATTGTCCCCCTCCGATGAAGCAAGTTATACTTTCCCACCAGTTAAAAGACAACGTGACTCAGAGTTGCAAAAAGGTAACAATCATGGAATTGATGAACAATGAGTTGATCTGCTTTGCAGCCATTTGTAAACACCTCTCTCTTACAGAGGCATCAAAAGAACTTGGAAAGTCGAAAGCTCAAGTCAGCAGGCAGCTAGCAGCATTAGAAAAACAACTTGGTGTAACACTCGTCCACAGGACAACAAGGAAACTCGTTTTAACTGATCATGGCGAAAGCATTAGAGAGCTTGCTATCAAGACGTTAGAGAGTTTGCACGAGTTAAATTACAGAGCTAGCTCGTTGAGTGAATGCATTGATGGAAAGTTTAAAATCACAATGCCCAACTCTATAGCCTCTTCTATTTTTGGTTCTGTTCTTAAAGACTTACAAGAACGATATCCAAAAGTTGATTTTGAAATATCGTCAAGTAACAATGTAGAAAATTTATTAGAAAGCAATGTAGATTTAGCGATTAGGCTTAATAATGTTATTGATGACACTCTTATTGCACATAAAATTGGTGATTATAGTGATGTTTTGATATCTAGGGTAAGTAATGCCAACAACAAAACACTATTAATCTACAAACATCATTCGAATAAGGAATCAATTAAAAATCAATATACTGATGTTATCGAAGTTGATAACACCTCTATTTTAATAAACTTTGTTTCTGAGGGAGTTGGGGTTGGTGTCATTCCAAACTATCTTATTAAAAGTAACTATATAGACAAAAACATCCGAATATCGCAAACTTTTGATATAGAACGTTCCATGTATATTGCCTACCCTTATCAAAACCCTTTGCCAAGAAAGCTAGCTGAGATATCTACTTTTATTAGGTCTGAGTTATCACAAGTATTGAAGAGTGAGTCATTTTAGGGCGGTTGTTCAGATTTAGAATTTTGCGTTGTCTACTCAACTAGGCCTAACGCTAATCTTTGTAACATATTGTTTCGGCGGTATTTATTAACACCCCCATCTTTATGCTTGCTATCACAATGTGAGGTGCTCTGCCGTCTTGTTATCAAGGTTTTGCGTGGAATAAATCACGTGGGGTAAACGATAGATTGACTTACATTAAAATTTTCATCAAAAGCAACTTTATATAAAATTGATTTCATACCAATCTATGTGTATCTTCTACCCATATCCCCACAATAACCAAGGAGAATGCCATGGATAAGCTACTCGCGTCTGCATTAGAAATTAAGCAGCGAACTATGGTGACTGGCTTTTTTGCTAGAAATGGATTCAAAATCGCTATGACCGATTTTGATGATGTCACTTTTGAGCGAGAAGGCGTGCAAGTTAACGTACATTTTGATCTGCAGTCAAACGCGGAGTCTGCATCTGTTTTATCTCATGAGGCATCAATCATTCCTGGCTAAAAACTTTTATTCTCACCGATATACCAAGCCGAACGTTTATGTTCGGCTTTTTAGTGACAAAAAAATGATGAGTGCGAACAAGAGTTGTCGATCACTCATCTAAATAGACGATTAATAAATCAGCTTCAACCTCGTTCACAACCTTTGGTATCGATGAAAAAAAGCGACTCAATAAGTTGTGATGATGGCCACAGACAACTAAATCTATCCCCTCTTTTTTGACGATTCCCGATAGTTTTATATGAAGATCGCCGATTACTACCATAGTCTCGTTTACTGGGTATAAGCATTTATCAGCGAGCTCTTGCAGCCTTCTTTCCAATTCTTGCTCTTCCTTCGCTTCCATGACTATCCGATCAACATCTACGTAAACAAATGAGAGTTTGCTGCTTGAGTTATCTGCTTGCATTATTGCTTTTTCGATAACGGCTTGGCTAGATTGAGATAAGTCGACAGCAACCAAAACGTGCTTATAACCCATCATTCCTCCCTAGGTTAGTTTTTGTTCTCATATTAAGTCTAGTCCACATAGAGCGAACACAACATCAAAACTACTGCTACATGATAGTTAAAGGAGTTTAGTTTAAAACAGGCAAATAGTTTTCATTGCAACCTTGTTGCTTCCTCTCATCCAAAGATAAACGATGTTTTTCCAATTTCTTCTCTAATTATCGGACTATTTAACAGGAAGGATGCCAGGAAACGTTACGTTGTAATGCGCGTTACTGCTCTTGATTTCTACTACTCTTGAGGATTCATATTATCCACTTCAACGTCGCCTAGTTTAGTAAAACTACTTTAGATTAAGCATATTCAATATGTAACGCTCCGCTCAAATCCAGGAGACGTATTTCGGCTAAAAAAGCAGCTCAATAAGATGAATTTCGATTCATCTATTACATATGTCTGCGAGTGCTTACTGTTCTTATATCGCTTATTTAATAACTCTAGTTTAATTATCGTTATAAGTTACGGTGTCTCTTTTTTCTTTTTTTAGCATAATCTTCTGTCTGAGAACGAAGCTCTCTTGGGCTTTGTAATTAAATTACAAGATCAATCGCGACCAATATGGTTGGCAGATTAAAAGACCGAGGTAAACAATTGATATAATAGAGTTTAATTTATAAGTTCTTTAAAAAATGCCTAATTACCTGCACTATGCAAACCAAGGTTAACATAATGAGGTAAAATTTTACCAACTCACTATTTAGTCTTAAAGGTAATTGAACAAGATTAAAATCATATAGGTATAGTAAATTGTAGTTACAGCGTAACCAGGGTGGTGTTTGGGAATGTAAAGGAATAGAAAATAGAAAGGCAAAAAAACAGGGCGTATGCCCTGTCCATGAATTGATTAGTTTTGTTGCTGTTGTTTTTCTGCGTACTCAGATCGAATCCGTTCTGCAACAATTTTGATAGCTTCTGCAGTACTTGTGCCCTTCGCCATCAATTCTTGAATTCTCTCTACAGCTTGTTGTTGCTCTTGGTGAGATAGAGGGGGTAAATCGTCAAACATAAAAAGCTCCTCATTTTGAGGAGCTGACTATAACGATTCAATTAATAGGTAGCAAGGAAATTAATGGATGCCCCCATAGCGTTCTCGTTTGTGTACTGAGCTGCGATATCCAATTCGAACAACTTAAGTGGAGACAACCCGATACCAGCAGTCATGGTTCCTTCGTCATTACTTCGAGCTAAGTTCTTCATATACCCTGCTCGTAATGCCATTTGACGCAAAATATCAAATTCAATACCAGCTCGAATCATTTGCGTATTATCATCAAAGGATGAAAAACGTTTTTCTTCGTTGAGATCGTAGTCAACACTCATCGTAAAGTAATCGGCAACAATCCCAGCCCCAACAGTGTATACAGGACGCATGCTATATTCGTATGATTTTATCGTATCACTGCCATACTGGAATGATTTTGTTTTAACGTCTCTTCCAATCAAATTTTTTGCTGAAATACCGAGACGATATGGGCCAAAGAACCAAAGTGCGCCTGCGTCTAAGTTAAACATCGTTTCCGCGGTCTCATTTTCACGTAAGTCTTTAGTATCAAAATTCTGAAAACTCGTGGCGTATGAGTACGTGTATATACGCTGAAGTTTAGGAGTAACACCAAAAGAAAGGTGTTGGTTCATGAAATTAGTGTATTTAGCAAGTGAAATACCAGCTTCAGCCACGCCAATAGAAACACCTTGTACATAGCTATCATCTAATGGATTAGTACCTAAGGTATCAACATTTGGTTGTACGAATGATTCAGTGTATAGCTTACCGTATGCAGTTGCAGATAAGAATTTGTTGGGGATACCAATGGCAACGACACCACCAAGATCAAAGTCTGTCTTTTTCCCATCGATAGCATCCATCGATTTTTTGATTTCATCGACGTCTGTTAATTTGCTGATGCGTTCGATCTCATCAACTAGATCATATTGATCATCGTAGCTGCCACCAAAACTTGGCACGATCATGCCTGCATCGTCATTTCGACGATAAATCGCAGTAAGAGCGGGGTTGAAAAAAGGCGCAGTTAGATAAGTTGCTGATACGGTACCAACGCCACCCATTGCATCACTACGAGCCTCTATCGCATAAGTAGCAGCAGAGGCAGCATTAGCGAAAAGAATAGTAGCAACAGAAGTGGCAAGAATTTTATATTTGTTTTTCATACTACACTTGTGATTTTAGTTCGTCCTGAACCTTTATCGGCACAAGTAGTATTTCTTTAACTATTCTTCCTGGGAAAGATCATAGGTTCGGCTAATAGTTTGAGCCTGCTCAACAATTATATCGCCCTGCCAACGGCGACTATTGATACTTACCGCCAATACGTATCTATCGTTTGGGACACCCGCTAGCTCCAATGAATTTGGATAGTTAGACTCATAAGTCTTTTTCCACATTTGCTCGTACTGGCCATCAATGTAGTCATACAAACCAACTTCAAGTTGCGGTAATGGACAATGGGGATTACGAAGTGCGCTCTTTTCTACTTTCCAATTCTCTTTAGATGTCCAACGAACATATTGAGAAGAGTTTGAATCTCCAAGTATTACCCAAGTTCGATACTCTTGTTTATCAGTAGAAACAACGGTTAAGTGATATAAACCAGCTTCAAGCTTGCCTGTTAAGTTATAGCGTTTCGAGTAACTACGCTCGTTGGCAAGTTCTGTCCCGTTCGGCTGTTGTTCATAGCTGAATGAACTGTCCGCGGATATAGAATCATCCACCCATCGATTAAATGAAATATTTTCGATGTCAGTTGTAGCTCTTAGCTTGATCACCAATCTAAATGTATCTCGCCCAGGGCTTTGAATAGTCTGACGAATAACGTTCACACCACTTATCCAATCAGGCAGCGTTACACCAGTGAGAGCCTTGCCACAGTTTTTAGATAGTGACTGACCAAGAAGATCATTAAGGTGAGGAGTCAAATCTTTACTTGGTTCCGTTTGCCAGAGTTCAACAAGAGAGTTGAACATACCCGCAAGATCATCTTCAAGTAAGTGTTGATGTGCCTGTGTTAAAGGCGTGTTAGTTTGAAACCAGTCCATCGCATGGACTGGTTTCACTAACGCTAATGAGACAACTACAGGGAGTAGTATTTTCATTACGACTTATGCTTTCATCTTGTAGCCAACACCACGAAGTGTTTCAATTTCCAGTCCTGGCAGTTTTTGACGAAGCTGTAGTACATGTGTATCAACCGTACGTGTTGTCGGGAAGTGATTGTAACCCCAAACGTGGTCAAGCAGCTCATCACGAGTAAACACGCGACCTAAGTTTGACGCCAAAAATAGCAGCAAATCAAACTCTGTTCGAGTAAGCGTAATTAGCTCGTCTTTATAAGTCACTTCACGAGTCGAGCGGTCAATCTCTAAGTCTTTTGTAATCACTTTATCAGCGTTGCTTTGTTCTGCTGAATCCGGTGCTCGTAGCTGTGCACGGATTCTCGCAAAAAGCTCCGCCTCAGCAAAAGGCTTTGTTAAGTAGTCGTTCGCGCCGGAATCAAGGCCTGCAACTTTATCTTTTACGGTAACAAGTGCCGTTAACAAGATAACTGGTACGTCTTTAATCTGTTTCCATTCTGGGAGACATTGTACAGAGTCACCATCTGGGAGTTGGCGATCGAGAATTACCAAGTCAGCTTTTTTCCATTGTGGCTCTACGTCTGCAATACGCTCCACATGTAAACACTCATATCCTGCTTGTTCCAGGCTTACTAACAGGCCGTCAGCCAAGTTTTTATCGTCCTCAACGAGAAGCAGTGTCTGTTTCACAAGGTATCTCCAATATAAAAGTTGTAGGTGGTCCCATTAAGGACATTTTTCCGCCCATGCGGCCTACCATAGATTCAACGATTGTTAATCCAAGTCCTAACCCGCTCTTACTTACGAACGGTTTCTTCAAATTTGCCCAATCTTTAGCCGTTAGGCCTCCTGCATCTCGGACTTGGAATACTATTTTTTCTTCACTAGTTGAGACATCCAATTCAACCGGTGCGACACCGTACTTAAGCGCATTACGAAGCAAGTTATCGATACAAGTTCCTAACCAGTACACATTAACTTTAGCAGCCACATCTTCATTGATGTTAAAAAGCACGGCACTATCAAATTCTTCTTCGATCTTAAATTCTAACCAATCTGCAACGGATGGTACCCAGTCTGTTGCAAGCATTTGGTTATCAGATTGCAAATAATCTTTACTCGCTTCTGCCAATTGACGCAGGCGGCGCGTATCTTCACACAATCTGCGGAATTCGTCATACACACTTTCAGGCAAATGCTCGAACTCTCGACGAAAGCCCTCAACCGTTAGTGACAGAGATGCAATCGGTGTTCTGAGCTCATGCGTTAAAATTTGCAACACGAGCATTCTACTACGTAGTTCTTCTCGCTTACTATTCCAACGGTACACCGCCCAACCAATCACCAAAAGAATATTGGCGATTACCAGTATGATCATACTGATCCGCAAAACTTGCGAGTGATCTTCTACATCCCAACAAATATTACCTCGTTTAACAAAGCAACTTTTGCTTTGAGACGCTAGAGCGTATGACAGACCCGCATTCGCTACGTTCTCTTGCCAGATATCTTTCTCGAAAACAAAGTAACGGTCACCACGTCTTAACCAAAGTTCGTTACCTTCAATAAACATGCTCGCGCCTGCAATCAAAGCATTAATGGCGTCGTCATCCATGTTTTTCAAGCTTTCTAGCAACTCATCCCCTTCCTCGTTATCACGCTCTTTTATATGCATGTACTGAGATAGTTTGGGTTTGAGTTCTGGATACTTATCCACATAACGTGCCGCATACGTCCCACCACCAGGGTGAATGAGACCACTACGCGAGAACCAACGAGGTGTCAGCTGCGTCCCTTTACAAATCGCCCTTGTAAATACTAAAGGCTCAGTAATTAAAGGACTTAATGGTAATTTGCCACGACAAGTATTCGCCAAGCTGTAAAGCTGTTGGATATCTTTTAACGGATAGTCAGACGTTTGCGGCAGAAGCGAATCTGGCGCAAGTAACTTGGTAGGATAATTTGATTGCAGAATACGAATATCGTACGACTTAAGAGCTACTTCATAGTTAAATAGCTCTGTAAACGTATCTATTCTTTCTGGTAGTGAATCGGAAAATGCAGGTGCCGAAAAAAGCGGCAATACAGTTGCAAAACCGAGCAAAAACTTTTTAATCAAACTGTTACCGTCACTTGTTACATTAGCCAAAACTATACATCAATCTACAAGCAATTGACATCTGCTAACAGAAGGATTTGCATTACTATAACATTGAAACGGAACAAAAAAGGGCCAGCGATTGCTGACCCTGTATAGTTTTAAATCAAGAATGGTTAAAGTGCTTTAAAAATAGACTCAACACTTTCTTTCGCATCACCAAATAGCATTGATGTATTTTCTTTGAAGAACAGTGGGTTCTGTACTCCTGCGTAACCAGTATTCATTGAGCGCTTGAATACCACTACGTTTTTCGCGTTCCATACCTCCAATACGGGCATACCAGCGATTGGGCTGTTCGGATCTTCCAGTGCGGCTGGGTTGACCGTATCGTTAGCACCGATAACCAATACGGTATCGGTTTCTGCAAAGTCATCATTGATTTCATCCATTTCAAGAACGATATCATACGGTACTTTTGCTTCAGCGAGTAACACATTCATATGCCCCGGTAGACGACCCGCTACTGGGTGAATCCCAAAGCGAACTTCAATACCTTGTGAACGAAGTACATCAGTAATTTCATGAACAGGGTATTGTGCCTGAGCTACTGCCATGCCATATCCTGGAGTGATGATTACTGATTTTGAGTTCTTCAACATCTCTGCAACTTCTTCAGCCGTTGTTTCACGATATTCGCCCTGCTCTTCGTCACCTGAAATCACTATCTCTTGACCAAAACCACCGGCAATAACACTGATAAACGAACGGTTCATTGCTTTACACATGATGTAAGAAAGAATCGCACCTGATGAACCTACCAAAGCACCTGTTACAATCAATAGATCATTTGCGAGCATGAAACCTGCTGCCGCTGCTGCCCAACCTGAGTATGAGTTCAACATAGAGACAACAACTGGCATATCAGCACCACCGATTGAAGCGACTAAATGGTAGCCGAATGCGAACGCGATCAAAGTCATCACAATAAGAGCGAACATGCTGCCATCTGCTTTTACGAAGTAGATCATAAGAAGCGTAGAAATAACAACCGCTGCGAGGTTCATTTTGTGCTTATGAGGCAGGTTAAGTGGCGACGAAGAAATCACACCACGCAGCTTACCAAATGCGACAATTGAACCGGTGAAAGTTACGGCACCGATGAACACACCCAAGAATACTTCTACAAGGTGGATAACATGCTCAGCATGTGTTGCTGCTTCTGGCGCATCTAGGTAACTGTTGTAGCCAACTAAAACCGCAGCTAAACCTACAAAGCTGTGTAGAATCGCAACCAGTTCTGGCATCTCGGTCATTTCTACTTTCTTCGCATAGAAAATACCGATCGCACCACCTATCGCCATCGCGATAATGATCCAACCAAAACCTTGCGCATCTGGGCTAAAGATCGTCGCTATTAGCGCGATCGTCATACCAGCGATACCGTAGTAGTTACCATTACGAGCAGACTCTTGCTTTGAAAGCCCCGCCAAACTCATGATGAAAAATAATGCAGCAACAATGTAAGCTGCTTGTACTAATCCTGCAGACATTGTGACTCCTATTTATCTTTGCGGAACATTTCAAGCATACGCTTGGTGACGGTGAAACCACCGAAGATATTGATACTCGCGATCAATACGGCAATAAAAGATAGGAATGAAACGACGCCATTACCTTGTCCAATTTGCAGTAATGCACCAACGACAATAATGCCAGAGATAGCATTCGTTACTGACATTAGTGGAGTATGAAGTGCATGGGTAACATTCCATACTACGTAGTATCCGACAACACACGCTAGAACAAATACAGTAAAGTGAGAAAGAAACGCTGCTGGAGCAACCGATGCAACCCATGCAAAGGCTCCAACAGCCGCTGCCATACCAATAATTTTCTTCGTTGGAGACGTAGGTTCTTCTACTTTAGGCTCTGGCTTCACAGGCTGTTCTTGTTTCACTTGCGGCTGAGCTGAAACCTGAATTGGTGGCGCTGGCCAAGTAACTTCACCTTCTTTCACCACGGTAACGCCACGGATAACAACATCTTCAAAATCAATATTGATGTTGCCATCTTTCTCTTTACACAGCAGTTTTAGAAGATTGACAAGGTTTGTCGCGTAAAGCTGAGAAGATTGTGTTGGCAAACGACCAACCATGTCAGTGTAACCAACAATTTTTACGCCGTTATCCGTCATGATAACTTGGTCTTTCACTGTATATTCACAGTTACCACCATTAGCAGCTGCCAAGTCGACAATTACACTGCCCGCTTTCATGCTGTCGACCATTTCTTTGGTGATCAACTTCGGCGCAGGTTTACCAGGGATGAGCGCGGTCGTAATAATGATATCAACATCTTTAGCTTGCTCTGCGTATAACTCTGCCGCTTTTTTGTTGAAGTCATCAGACATTTCTTTTGCGTAGCCATCCCCAGAGCCTGACTCTTCTTGAAAGTCAACGGTCAGGAACTCAGCGCCCATCGATTCAACTTGCTCTTTTACTTCTGGGCGGACGTCAAACGCACGGACAATGGCACCTAAGCTACCTGCAGCACCGATAGCCGCCAAGCCAGCGACGCCAGCACCCGCAACCAATACTTTCGCTGGAGGTACTTTACCGGCAGCCGTAATTTGACCTGTAAAGAAACGACCAAACTCATGAGCTGCCTCAACCACTGCACGATAACCAGCGATATTAGCCATCGAAGATAGCGCGTCTAAGGCTTGTGCACGTGAGATACGAGGAACGGAATCCATGGCAAGAACGTTAATGTTCTTACTTGAAAGTTGTTCCATCAACTCAGCATTTTGAGCCGGCCAAATAAAGCTAACCAGTGTTGCTCCATCTTGCAGTAACGCAATTTCGTCAATGCCTTGCTCATCATCCACAATTGGCGCATTAACTTTTAAAATAAGGCCAGATGCCCAAACTTCTTCACTAGAAAGGATTTTCGCACCAGCTGCTTCATAAGCGGCATCATCGAAACTCGCTAGCACCCCCGCTTGGGATTCAATCGCGACATCGAATCCCAATTTTATTAACTGCTCAACCGACTTCGGCGATGCAGCCACTCGCGATTCACCCGCGAGTATCTCTTTAGGTACACCGATTTGCAAAACGCATACTCCTTGTATACATATCAATAAATTAGTCCCAAAACAGAGCGTCGCTCTACTCTAATTCTTTTTTATTTCTATCTGTTTACCACGCAAGACAATTGCAAACGAAAGATGATGTTTGGGGACACCCATTTGCACAATAACACCTTGACTAACAGCCCTGTTATTATTCTGTTTGTATCGAACGCGTCTCATTACTTCAAGTGTTTTGTAATTTAAATACTAAATTTCATTACATATAACGCTAAGTAATGAATGATTGTCGCTCTGTGCACGAAAAATAACAACGCAACACCGTACTAGACTGAGGTCTAATCAGGTAACGATTAAATACTGACTTAACAGAGATTTAAGCGTTAAAAAGAAAGAGCCACTAGCATATACACTAATGGCTCTTTTTAAGATGACTGGAATCAAATTGCAGTAAATTGCTAGTCGAAGATTTTATCGCCCATTTGATCAATAAACATTTGAGATTTCTTCAACATAAGGTCATTGGCATCTTGCTCTGAGCCAAGCAAATCGGAGCGAATAAACCGATGTGTTTTCACTTCATCATTGTCATGCTTTTCTATTCGACCAGCGATGCGATATTGTCCGCCCTCTGAAAGGCTCTCTGGGTAAATAAGGAAACCTTTATATTCAACTGGTTCGATATTTTTGGCTTCAACCGTTTTCTCACTACCACCAAACAAACGCGAAAAAAATCCCACGATTCCTCCTTGGGTCAGCTCACTAGTCAACTGAGCGACTCTTACTTAATATTAACGTTAAGGATCGGTTTTTCATACCAATCCAACTCTTTATCATCATCATAACTAGTATGGGAAAAAATTACAGGCACATCATACTCTCGGTTCTTACGCCTGTCTTCTTTCACCATTTCTGCGGCGTTTTTCACCGCTATATCCGCGCTTTGCTTAAACTGGCCTAATTTTTGTTCAGGAAGTGAAGACAAAAAATCAATATCATGACGGATATAGACAGGCTTGAGCTGGATAAGCGCAAGGCAAGCAATATCGGCTAACTGTTCGTTGTCATACTGTTCTAAAAATTCGGGCAAACTGAGAACCTGGCCTACTAAGGTTTCCATGTAATTGTGCACATCTGAGCTTATCTGCATCTGTAAATCTCCTTTTTCCTATGAAATGAGTATAGCAACGACTTGTTTATAACAACTTATTGATTGCTCTTAATTTAATCAATCTCTCTCTTTTTGCCGTAATGTCTTCCAAAATACTTGGGAAAAGGAACAAATAGACGTATTCTTGCTAGTTCTCAAAGTTCGAAATTCAATAACGGATAAATATCCATATTGATAAAACGATTTACCTAACCAATTATATAGTCAACTATTTTCAGGCAGTTTGTAATAGATGTCCTCATCGTCAATGACTTCATCAGGCTTCAGATTCTTATTCCCTTTTTTGCTACTGGGCATAGTGAGTTCGGGCATGGACAGCATTATTCAGATGACTCAGGCAAACTGGGGCATTGCCGCAAACTTGCCGTATATACTATTAGGTTGTGCGCTACTCCTTTGTTATTCATTTAAGCAAGGCAGAGAGTCCATGGTGTGCTTGGCAATGTTGCTAGCCTATTTCGTGATACAGCACCGCCTACAAGTCCCGCTTCAAAGTGGTACCGCTTTACTTGAGCTAACCATTTTAGCCACGTTACTTCCTGTCTCGTTTCTTACGGTATTTTTGTTTAGTAAAGAAGGTTTTGACTCCAGAGCCATGTTGACTTACATCTTGATGTTAGCAATGTTCGTTCTTTGGTCTTATCTAACGCTAGCATATTACGTTGAAGGAGGGTTTGAACAATGGACAAGCGGTATTTTATTTATTGTACCGACGGTCTCTAAACTGCCTTTAATTCTTGTTTTATATTGCGTGGGTATTGTCTGTTTTCTTGGAATTCTTGTTTTAAAGAAGAATGAAATTATCCATGCGATGACCTACTCTGCCATGGTATTGGCGTCTGCGACGTTCATTTTCTTTGATGTGCAGTACATATCAAGCACCATGTTTACGCTAACAGGGCTGCTTATCATTATTTATGCCGCTTCCGCTAGCCATCAACTGGCTTTCACCGATAGCCTAACGCTGATTCCGAGCAGACGTGCACTTGATCTCGATCTAAAACACATGGGTAAGAAGTTCACGATCGCAATGCTTGATGTTGACCATTTTAAAAAGTTTAACGACACCTACGGTCACGATACTGGTGATGACGTTCTAAAAATGGTCGCTTCGCGCCTCACTAAAACCCCAGGCGCAAAAGTTTATCGATTTGGCGGAGAAGAATTTACCATCGTTTTTAAAGGCAAATACGCTGACGAATGTAAGAACTTTTTGGAAGAAGCTCGTAAATCGATTGCAGAATACGAGATGATATTACGCGATGAAGAATCTCGCCCTGAGAACCATAAACAAGGACAAAAACGTCGTGGTAGCAACAGTTCGAAAAGAAAGTCGGTTTTTGTTACCGCAAGTTTCGGAGTTGCTGATAGCCGGAATGGGCAAGCTCCTCTGGACGTCATTAAATTAGCGGACGAAGCACTTTACAAAGCGAAAAAGGCCGGACGTAACTGCATAAAGCTTCGTTAGACCCTCACCAATAGTGAAAGTTAACAAGCTTGTCCGGGTTTAAAACAAAACCGAACTTCCCCATCAGCATAACAACTGCACTCATCGTTGCCACTATCCCGATGTTATCTATCTAATCAAAGGTATAAGGTATACGCCCGATTGCGACATCCGTTCGTACTGTTTGCTTATCTTACTTGAGTTAACTTTAAAAGAATTACCAAAACGTGACAACGCAACAAAAAAGTGGTATTCATAAGACTTTGTTTTAAAAAGAATTAACTACAGTATGTGTGTTTCTTCCCAAAGATTTTGATGTATATAGTGCTTTATCAACGGTTGCATACAAGTCTGATTGCACTTCTTTCCCTGTTGGTTGAAAAACAAAAACACCCTGTGACACTGTCACTCTATTTGACACACTAGAATACTCATGTGGGTAATCGAGAAAATACATAGCCTCTTGTATACGCTCGGCTTCTCTTTCTGCTGTTTGAGTGTCGGTACACCCTAGCAACACAACAAACTCTTCTCCACCATATCGACCTACATATTCCCCAGAGCGACAAAACGTCGCCTTTAGTTGATTCGCAATCGCTTGCAAGCAACGGTCGCCTTCAATATGACCGTAATTATCATTAAACGGTTTAAAAAAATCGACGTCCAATAGAATCAAAGCCATTGGCATATTGTGACGGCCATGCCATGCAACCATCGATTCCAACTTATGGTCGATATAACGGCGGTTATAGAGTTTGGTTAGGCCATCTTCATTCGCTTGCTGAGTCAAAAGTTGATTAACTTGCTCCAATTGAGCTGTCGCTTGCTTAAGCTCTCGTCTCATATGAGCAATACGCTGCATTGCGATAAGTTTAGAGTTCAGTACCAGTTTATCTACCGGCTTAATTAAATAGTCATCACCGCCCGCGTCTATGGCTTTAGCAATCATTTCTGGCTCTTCGTGACTACTCAAGAAAATAATAGGGATCCAATCCGGAAACGTTTCTCTTATATGAAGAGAGACTTCAAAACCGTTCATATCTGGCATTGATATATCGAGTAACACCAGTTCCGGATCAAAACTCTCGTAGGTATTTAACGCCTCTAGTCCACTACCTACGGCTTTTACAATATGTCCAAGTTGCTTTAGACGAATAGCCAACTGCATCCTGTCTAGCTGAACATCGTCAACCAGAAGGATTCGCATCGATGTCCCTGTCGGTTGCATAACGCGTTCCATTTTTAATTATGTCTTTATTAAACATATACCATACTCATAGAGTTGTTGCATTCGACTCATAATTAAGTGCTATATTTTTGTTTGAATATCACGGAATCCATTGCATAAAGCAGTTAGACTGGACGTTACCCTATCTAATCATGGCCTGTGAGCAGAAGTTCAACAAACTCATTCACTTTGGTCATCTTGTGGATTAATGGGTATAGCTATTTGATGCATTTGGTATTAATATTCCCGCCTTTTTGTAATGAGAGACACACCATGTCAGAAGCAACTAACAGCGAAAGTAAAAAAATCGATCTAGCCAGCATTTCTCCAGAGCTACGTAAAGTTATCGAATTTGACGAAGTTCCAGAGCAAATGTTCGAAATGGTTACCTCTATCCATGAAGTGTCTGAAGAAGCGGTACGTGAATCATGGGACGAAATGCCAGCAAGTGCACAGAACATTCTAGACAACTTTGAACAGTTTCATGCTCTAGTTTCTGTAGGCCAAGCATTCGCTGGTATTAATGTGATGGAAGAGTTTCCGACTCTTAATCTGCCAGAAAACATGACAGATGAAGATAAAGAAGAATACCGTGCTCAACTACTTGATAATGTGCTTCACAACTGTGTGAAAGACATGGTTAAGCAACTTAAGAAAGCACGTCGTGACCCACTTCTTAAGCGTGAATTCAAAGAAGTATTCGCGAAGTAATTCCGACATTCTTCTAGTAACAAAGGCCGCACTTTGCGGCCTTTTTTGATCATGAAGCGTAAATCAGTCTAAACGGTTAATGAGGCGCTAGTGCCATATCTTTTTGTGTCACACTGACACCTTTAATTTGTGCAAAAACACGGCTACCAACTTTTAGGTTGAGATCATCAAGGGCCCACGGTGTGATCGTTGCCCACAAATAACATTTCTCGTCTAGCTTGAGTGATACATTAATACTCTGCTTGTCATCGGCTGCGTTAAACGCCTCAATGGAATCGACAATAGCAGGCAAAATATTTCGAATCGACGTCGCCTTGGGTTGCTCGAGCGTGATAGAAACGTCGTTGGCACGCACTTGCAAGCGTATTGGCGTGTCTGGTGTTCCGTCAATCTTTTGCACCCACAGGAATACATTAGGTGCAAGGCTGATACAAGTCAGTGCATAACGTTCATGATGTTCAGCAATCCGGCCTTCAAATAAGCTGCTTTGATCTGAGAAAGATTGCCATGGACGCATAGCATGAGAAGCCCACACTTCCTCAAGTTTACCTGAACTCGAAATTTTACCTTGGTCAATAATTGCAAGGTGCTGAGCAAGCCTTAAAATTTCCTGGAGACTGTGTGTGACATAGATAATAGGGATATTTACCTTCTCCGACAACTCCTCGAGAAAAGGCATTACCTCACGCTTTCTTGGCATATCGAGTGAGGCAAGTGGCTCATCCATCAAAAGCAAATTGGGTTTAGATAGCAATGCGCGCGCAATCGCAACACGTTGCTTTTCACCACCAGAAAGTGATACCGGAAAGCGCTTTAGTAACGGTTTGATAGACAAGAGTTCGGTGACTGCATCAAAATACTCGTCATCTTTTTCTTTAACGCCATATAACAAATTGCCTTGAACCGAATAGTGAGGAAACAAACGTGAATCCTGAAACACATAACCAATACCACGCTTGTGCGTTGGTAGGTTGATTCCCTGTTCACTGTCAAACAAAACATGCTCACCAACCGCAACATACCCTTGCCTTGGAGTGACCAATCCGCTGATGATGTTAATCAACGTCGTTTTACCTGCACCAGATCGTCCAAACAAGGCACTAATTCCGTTACAAGGTAACTTAAGTTTGATGTCGAAGTCAGTCTCACCAAGCATTTGTTTAAATTGGACTTTAATCGTCATTGCTTCGCACCCAATCTGCTTGCCGCTTTACGATTTAGCCATTCAGAGATCATTAATGTAGACAAGGCTAACGCGATAGAAATGATACACAGACGAGCCGCCTGCATTTCTGCACCTGGCGTTTCAATAAAGTTGTACATTGCCAGCGGAATCGTTTGGGTCTCACCCGGAATGTTAGAGACGAAACTGATCGTCGCCCCGAATTCGCCAAGACTACGAGCAAATGACAGCATCGTGCCCGTAATAATTCCGGGAATGGTCAGTGGTAACGTGACGGTGAGAAACACTTTTAAAGGAGAAGCGCCTAACGTAGAGGCTGCGTGCTCCAATTTAGGGTCGACGCTATCTAAGCTTAAGCGTACTGAACGAACCATCAAAGGCAAAGCCACGACAAGACAAGCGACTACTGCCCCTTTCCAATTAAAGCTAAAGACTACCCCTAAGTTTTCATAGAGCCACTTTCCAAGGAACCCTTGTCGTCCTAAAGAAATCAACAACAAATAGCCGATTACCACTGGCGGCAATACCAGTGGTAAATGAATTAAGCTATCGAGAATCGATTTACCAAAGAACGTTTTTCGAGAAAGTAGCCAAGCAAGAAAAACGCCGAGAGGAATCAGCCAAAGTACTGCGTACGCGCCTACTTTGAGGCTTAACATTAAGGCTTGGTATTCCAGTTCTGTCACGCTTCGTTCCTATAATTGAAGGCCGGTTTATTGCTGAAAGCCATATTGAGCAAAAACGCGTGCGGCTTCGTCCGATTTTAGGTACTGGAAGAACTGCTCCGACTCAGTAGAATCATTCACAATTGCAGCCGGGTAAACAATAGCCGCATGCGTATCACTCGCAAATTCGCCGACAATTTTGACTTTATCAGTTAACTGAGCATCGGTTTTGTAGACCACACCTAAAGGCGCTTCTCCACGTTCAACCAACGCCAAAGCTAAGCGCACATTCTTTGCTGGTGCGACGTGAGTTTGAACCGCTTTCCATACACCCAGTGTAGTCAATGACTCTTTCGCGTACATACCAGCAGGTACTGACGTCGGATTGCCTAAAGCAAGACGATTTCCATGCAATGCCCTCTCCCATGCCTTTGCATCAGAAAAGTTAAATGAGGTTAATTCTGAAGACTGGGGAGCAATCAACACTAAGCTATTGCGCACTAGATTTATGACATTGTCACGATAAATGACGTCTTTATCGACCAAATAATCCATCCATTTCGTGTTCGCAGAAATGAATACATCCGCTGGTGCGCCATTGATAATTTGTCGAGCGATAGAAGAAGAACCACCATAAACGGGAGTGATAGAAACGTCATACTTTTCTTCAAAGTTTTGCGCGATCTCGTTAATCGCATTCGTCATAGAAGAGGCTGCATACACTTTTAGGTTCGTTGCTGCGTTTGCTGAAAATGAAATGCTTAATACTGCCGCAAGGCAAGCATGCTGTTTCCATGCTTTCATAGAGATACTCCAATACAAGGCAAGCGAAAGAACAGGTTATTTGAATATAAAGTTCAATCAGTTAATGTGCTATTTAAACAAAAAATCAAGGCGCATATGTTGTTCTATCGCATCTGCGATGCGATTAATGCCTTGCTCCTTTAACTCTTCAAAGTCTTGTTGTTTGATTTGGGTGCCGTTTACCCATTCTGATACCAGGCTTAAGACATCTGCCTCGTCAAAGAACCCGTGAAGGTAGGTTCCCATGATTTGGCCACACTCGCTGATCGCCCCTTCCGCTTCACCGGAACTGAATGTAAGAGGTTGCAGGCCCCGTACTTCACTTCGCCCTACATGGATTTCATAACCCTTTACATTGGCTGTTTTGCCGTTAAGAGAAAGCTGTGCTTGTGTGTTTGTAAGCTGTTTGCTGTTAGTTAGCGTCGTAGTGATATCAAGCAAGCCAAGTCCTTCGCTTTGACCTGGTTGGCCTTCGACGCCGTTTGGATCATCAATCAAGTTTCCAAGCATCTGGTAGCCACCACAGATACCAATCACTTTTCCACCAAGACGAATATGACGCAAGATATCTTTATCCCACCCTTGGCTTCTTAGATACTCTAAGTCGTCTCTCACTGATTTGGTCCCAGGCAAAATAACAAGGTCGGCTTTATCTATTTTTTCGCCTTTACCTACATAACGTAGATTGATATCTGGATTCAATCGCAGCACATCAAAATCAGTATGATTACTAATCCGGGTTAAAACAGGCACAACAACATTCAGTTTTACCTCAGAGTGCAACTCTTGCTGCGCAGTGATCGCGTCTTCTGCTTCTAAATTCAAACCATGAAGAAAAGGAAGTACACCAAGTACAGGTTTACCTGTTTTTTCTTCTAGCCAATCGAGGCCCGATTGCAATAAACGAATATCACCTCGAAAACGGTTGATAACAAATCCTTTTACTCGCGCTTGTTCAGATTCAGAAAGTAACGCAAGTGTTCCGTACAAATGTGCAAACACTCCACCACGATCAATATCAGCAACAATGATCACTGGTACATCAGCGGCCTCAGCAAAACCCATGTTTGCAATATCGCCTTCTCGTAAATTGATTTCAGCAGGACTCCCCGCGCCCTCGATAATGATCGAATCAAATTCTTGAGTCAGACGAGAGAAGGAATCTAACACCGTGTCCATCGCCACTTTCTTGTAATCATGAAAGCCAGCCGCATCCATATTGGAAATCGCCTTACCCTGCAAAATGATCTGAGCACCTGTATCACTGTTAGGTTTAATTAAAACCGGATTCATATGTACAGTTGGCTCAATATTACACGCCTGTGCCTGAACGGCCTGTGCTCGACCTATTTCACCGCCATCTTTGGTTACCGCACTATTTAGTGCCATGTTTTGTGGCTTAAATGGGGCAACATTTATCCCTTTTCGTGCTAATACACGGCATAAACCTGCCACAAGGACACTTTTTCCGGCATCCGAAGTGGTGCCTTGAACCATTAAAGATGGGATCGCTGATTTCATGAATGTTTGTAAGGAATAGAGGAAGATGAACAATCATAACGTCATCGTCCCCACTTACTCAAGCAAATGAATAGAATATGAATGTTGAAATCATCATTGGTTCAAACAAGCCCTGTTTTAATGACCCCATCAAAACAAACCGATGAGGATGTAACATGAAAAAGAATACAATTATCGCAACAATCGCCGCCTTAGCTATTGCTCCTTCTATCGCGTTCGCGAAAGATAACGCTCAAAACCAATCAAACTTGCAGTTTAACGGTCCTGTCACTGTGGAAAAATTGGATGCCTTGCTAAACGACTCCAATATGTTTACTGAAAAAGATGTGGTCGTTGAAGGTAACTTATTGCGTCAAGTTCGCGCGGATAAGTTTGTCTTTAGCGATGGTTCCGGTGAAGTGATGGTCGAACTCGATGACGATATTCAGCTAAATACTCCGATTGATCACACGACTAAAGTCCGTCTGTTTGGCGAATTTGAAGGCGGGAACAAACCAGAGATTGAAGTCGAACAACTCGTGGTCATGTAAAACAAACCCCGATTGCTGTGCATATCAACATGATGTAGTGACGATTACAGCTAAATAGTGACGGCAAGCACTTAAAATGATAGCTTTATCAATCTTGGTCTGCTTTTTGCAGACCATTTTTTTGTTCATTTTAATCATCTTGCCCGGAGACACCATGCTAGGTAAAGCTCTAAAGGTTGCAGCCTTTGGTTTGTGTGCTATTTTGCCACTTTCCGCACACGCAAATAATTTCAACTACAACACGATGGAATTTCGCATGGGCACTAGCCCTGGTACATTTGGTGGCGAGTTCAATACCTACTTTACAGAGAATACCCATTTCATTGCTCGCGCAGACAGTGAATTCAGCGGAGACTGGGACATTGCTGGTGGTATAGGCTTTAATGGGCCAGCAGGCCAATTTGCAGATATTTATGGCCAAATGTTGGTACACAACATTAAAGAGAACGGCAGTGATAAAGTGGGCGACGAGTGGCGCACGGAAGTGAATATTGGCACTCGTATTTGGTTTATGCAAAATGTTGAGCTACATGGCCGTATCGGCCAAATCATAGATAATGACGATTCGAACACCATTTACAATCTGGGCGCACGATTCCACTCAACTCAGCAACTATCGCTTGGTGCAGATTTCAAAAATAATGGTGTCTATGGCCAGCAAATTGTAATGTCTGCTCGTTTTGCATTTTAGTGGACATGACTATGACTACCAGGGCATCACAAGCAAGCATATGATTCAATAAAAATGGCCTCCAATTTTGGAGGCCATTTTTTGTTAATCACGAATCATTAGCTTGTAGCAGAAACTAGCTGTAATACATCAGTTTTTAGCGGTTTTTTTAGGTTTATCTTGCACATATTTTTTCGATACATCTACAACGGCGATATCTCTAAAAAAGCTTCGACCAAGCAAAATTGGAAACGTCATATGTCCGCGATCCGCTAACGTAAACTCTGTCTTTTCTTTGTGATCCCCAACGGTAATGTAGGCTTTTACCACCGCTCGTTTATCCACCTCTTCTGACGAAGACTGCTTAACTTTAGCCCAGCGCTCAACGGGTACTTTAAATTCTTTGGTGTCTTTGTCACCTAAATCTATCTTAAATTTAACCCAGTCTTTACCATCACGCTCAAACGGAACAATGTCAGTCGCACTAATTGATGATGTTGTCGCACCTGTATCGACTCTAGCCTTGAAAGTCTGGTCAATTTCAGGAACATAAACCCATTCTTCAGAACCAAGAATTAACATGCCATCGGGTGTTTTTGTGACCTTGACTGGCTTCTTAGGCTTTGGTTCCGGCTTTTTCTCAGGTTTCGCTTCTGGTTTGGGCTCCACCTCTGGCTTTGGATCTACATCAGGTTTCACTTCTGGCTCGACTTTAACGGGCTCTTCGACCTTTGGCGACTCTGGCTCAACAGGTTCCTGCGTCGTTTGAGTTGACGTACAAGCAATTAAACTGCCGCTCATCATAAGCGGCAGAATCAGTTTCCAGTTTTTCATCCACACTCCAATTAAGCTTGAGATACTTTCTTAATTGCGTCCGCTACGTATGGAATATGAGTTTCGGTAAGTCCGGCAATGTTAATTCGACCATCGCCAACACCATAAATGCCATAATCTTCACGCAGTTGCGCCATTTGGTTTCCACTAAAGCCTAGCACAGTAAACATGCCTTTGTGACCCTCAATGAAATCAAATTGATCTGTATTATGGTTGTTTCTCAACTCGTTACACAAACTTTGACGAAGGCTAACCAAACGATGTTGCATTTCACTCAATTCTTGCTTCCAAACGGAAGTGAGATTGTCATCTTGCAGAATGGTCTTAACTAAAGCTGCACCATGGTCGGGTGGCATCGTGTAAGTCGAGCGAGCTAGAGTGAGGAGTTTACCTTTTGCATTGGTTACATCATGCATGTTCTTACCAACCACAATCGCTGCACCAGTTCGTTCACGGTACAGACCAAAGTTCTTCGAACATGAAGTAGTAATCAACATCTCTTCAACGTTATCTGCCATAAAACGAAGGCCTTTTGCGTCTTCTTCTAGGCCATCACCGAAGCCTTGGTAAGCAATGTCCACAAATGGGATGAAACCGTTCTTCTGCGACAATTCTGTAATGGCTTGCCAAGCAGAGAAGTCAATATCCGCACCAGTTGGGTTGTGGCAACAACCATGAAGAAGTACCACATCTGAAGGCCCAGCTTTCGCAAGATCATCCATCATTTTTTCGGTGTCTACTTGTTTCGTTTCCGAAGAGAAATAGTGGTAGAACTTAACTTTAAGGCCTGCTGCTTCCATCACTGGCTTGTGGTTTACGTAGCTTGGGTTGGAAATCCAAACCGTCGTATCTGGCTGTGCGATCTTCATTAGATCACCGAGCATACGCAGCGCACCACTTGCACCTGGCGTTTGAATAGCTGCAACACGATCCATTGCAGACGTTCCCGTCAGTAGCAAATCGATCATGCTTTTATTAAATTCTTCGCAACCTGCAAGACCAACATAAGACTTGGTTTTTTGAGTTTCAACAACGACATCCTGCGCCATTTGAATGGCTTTCATAATCGGCGTTTCGCCTGCGCTGTTTTTGTATACGCCAATGCCAAGGTCAACCTTGTTTGGACGTTCATCGTTACGGTATGCAACGGATAGAGATAAAATAGGATCTAATACGGGAGTTGGGAGATTAGAAAACATGAAAGTCATAACCCTTTGAAATTCAAGTACCGAACCTCACGTTAACACCATCGCAAAAAATGACGAAATGATTTTTCACTTATTTCATCAATTAGAGAACAAAATTCTGGATTGCGGTGAGTTTTGTGCGCTCTATCGTTCAGAAAAAGAACGATTCACTCCTCGTTGTACCAATCCACTCTACCGTTTTTTCTAAACTCTCTTGGTGTCATGGTCGACCACGCTTTAAAACGTGTACTAAAGTTAGCGCTGGTCGGATATCCGACTATTTCTCCAATATGCTGAATTGGCCATTCTGTTGAACGAAGTAACCTAGCAGCATATTCCATGCGCATACGCGTTAAATGTGCCATTGGGCTTCGACCAAACTGCTTTTGAGTCAGTCGATGCAAATGAGGCTCCGAACATGGATATAGAGCCGCCACCTGCTCAACGCTCCAATCCTTATGGAGCTGACGTTGGACAAGGTCAAATACACGCCGAAGCCTCAATTGGCTGCGTGATATCGACTCTGAGGGCGGCATGTTTAACATCAGCTCTAACTGAGCCACACTATGCTCACCTACCGCACCACCATAATCGATTGGAAGGTTAATGCTGCGTAGTAACGTTTGGATACATGCATACATCACTTCAGGTGTAGATGAAAGCTGGTAGCGAACATCGCATTCTAATATCGGCCACTCTCTATCAGGAGCAAGAAAAAGCCACGCGATCTGCCAAGGTTCTTCTTCTATACCAAAACCGTTTTCAACACCTGCGGGTACTGTAATCAACGAGCCCGGTTCCAAATCGTATCGATAAGTCCCACTCTCTAGCCACCCTTTACCACGCACCGTATAGAGCAGCATGTGTTTCTTTTGGTTTTTACGATAAACAGAGAAGAAGTCACGACAAGTGGCAATGCCGCACTGCACAATGCCTCTCTCCTCAAGTGCTAATACTCGACTGTGATCAATAAACTCTTGATAAGTTTTTTCTGAAATCGCGTAGCGTTCTTGTTTATCTTCCATGATTTATTGGCTCACATGTGCGTTAGTAGAGAGTTTTACAAAGGTTTTGGATTCCTTTGAAAAATACACCGCCAAATCATGAGGATAAACTACTCGCATTAATCTTTAAGGAGAAATGCGATGCTCTTAACACGCGAATACATCGATAAAGCATTTTGGCAAAAGCTGATTACGATTGGCATACCTGTTTCACTTCAGTCCATGCTTTTTGCTTTGCTCGGCGTCGTGGATATTTTCATGGTAAGCCTACTCGGAGAATCTGCAACGGCAGCAGTTGGAGTTGGAAATCGTATCTTTTTCTTCAACCTAGCGGTTGTCTTTGGCCTGTGCGGTGCAGTTACCGTACTTGCTTCGCAATACTACGGCTCAGGAAACCTAGCCGGAATTCGCAGAACGTTGGCGCAATCTTGGTTTATTTCCATTTTGGTGACGCTGCCGTTTATCGTTCTTTATGCGATTTTTGATGAAGAGATCGTCTCTTTTATGTCAGACGATCCTGAATACGTCACTTATGCACGTGATTATCTTGTGGTTACGGGCTTTAGCCTCATTGCTACGGCGATAGTAGTACCGATTGAAGCGGTATTGCGCTCCGTGGGCCAAACCAAACTGGCAACCAACGTTAGTATCTCCGCCATTGTCGTTAACGTCGCGCTTAATTATGTTTTGATTTTTGGTTTATTTGGTTTCCCTCAATGGGGCGTATTTGGTGCAGCCGTAGGTAGTTTTGTTTCTCGATTTTTCCAAACCGCCGTCTTGATTTATTTTTTCTACAAACGATATGCTTACCTAATTCCGACTAAGTTCGATTGGGTACAAGGCCGCTTAAAACAGTATCGAAAAAAGTACTTTAAGGTTTCTTTACCCATGTTGGTCCACGATGCGCTTTGGACTGGTGGATTGATCGTTTACAGCATCATCTATGGTCAATTGGGCGTTTCAGAACTGGCGATCATCTCATTCTTATCACCGATTGAAGGGGTACTGATTTCAACCTTTATGGGATTTGCGGTCGCTGCATCCGTTCTTCTTGGGAATGATATTGGTGCAAAACATTATGACCGAGTCGAGAAAACGGCGTGGTGGTATGTGTTAACCAGCGCAATCTTAGCCACCTTGCTGTTTTTCCTAGTGTGGTTGAGCTCGCCCATGATTCATCACCTATTGGTACTGAGCCCGTTAACCGATGCAGACATGGCACTTAACGTATGTTTAGTCATGGCGCTAGGTATGATTTTGAGGGTGTTTAACATGGTTGGGATTGGCGGCGTACTAAAGAGTGGCGCTGATATTCGCTATAGCATTTTCATCGACACGTTCGGTCAGTGGGCTATTGGCATCCCCCTTACTTATTACACAGGCATGGTGTTAGGGCTGCCTTTGCATTTTGTCTTGATGTCTCTGCTCGCGGAAGAGTTAGTGAAAGGCGTACTGACGACTTACCGTATTCAATCTAAACGTTGGATAAATAATATGGTTGAAGATGACCAATCGGTGACGGCGTAACCAAAAAGACATTAACGAACTCACACCAAAAGGGCTCACCCGTTATGCACGCGTGAGCCCTTTTTATGTGCGGAGAATGCTTGATTAGATGTCCGTAAAGCGATGAATGATTTGGTTTGAACTGCCACGCCATTCGAGATTGAGGTCTTTCTTGTCTTGTTCAAACTTACCATCAATCAAAACATCGATGTATTGCACCACTTCCCTTTGCGCGTTATTCAGTTCCGTCAGCGTGTAGCCAGTCCAAACCCAAATGTCTTTACCTGGGCACTCCTCTCTCACCCTTTTCACTATCTTCAAAATATGAGGCACATTAGCAGGGTGAAGCGGATCTCCACCCGACAACGACAAGCCACGGCGTTTGATACGCGTGTCGTTTAAGTCAGCGATGATTTTGTCTTCCGCTTCTTGCGTGAAAAGTACACCAGAATCCAAACGTTGCGTCGACTGGTTATAACACCCACGGCACTGATGCACACAACCCGACACAAACAGCGTGCAGCGCGTACCCGGTCCGTTAACAACGTCAATTGGATAGTATTGGTGGTAATTCATAATGCGTCTCTGTGTTATCGCGAAAGAGAAAATCAACCTGTTTAAAGTTGATTTTCAAAGTGTTAAAACGAGTGGTAGTAAACCTTACAGGTGTTTAACTCGGCGCTTCACTTCTTCTTGCTTACCGAAGTTAAACGGGCGTGCATCTGGGCTGCCTAGGTAGCCACAAACTCGACGTGTTACTGATACTTTAGTTGAGTCATGGTTACCACAGCTTGGGCAAGTGAAGCCTTTACTTGTACAGTCAAACTCGCCGTTGTAGCCACACTCGTAGCACTCATCAATTGGCGTGTTTGTACCGTAGTAAGGCACTCGGGTGTAACTGTAGTCCCATACGTTTTCTAGTGCTTCAACGTTACGTTGCATGTTCGGGAACTCGCCGTAACAGATAAAGCCGCCGCTTGAGATTTCTGGGTAAGGCATCTCAAAGTCGATCTTGTCGTATGGGTTCACCTTCTTCTCAACATCTAGGTGGAAGCTGTTGGTGTAGTAACCTTTGTCTGTTACGCCTTCAATTACGCCGAACTCTTTCGCATCGATGCGGCAGAAACGGCTACATAGGTTTTCACTTGGCGTTGCATATAAGCTGAAGCCATAACCTGTTTCGTCAGCCCATTGATTCACAGCATCTTTTAGATGCTTGATGATCGCGACCGCTTTTTCACGCAAAACAGCGTCATCATAAACGTGCGCTTCTGTACCGAATAGCGCGTTAATTGTCTCGTGTACACCGATGTAACCAAGAGAAATAGACGCACGACCGTTCTTGAAGATATCTGCGATTGAGTCGTCTGCTTTCAAGCGAACACCACATGCGCCTTCCATGTATAGGATTGGGGCCACACGTGCTTTCACGTTTTCAAGGCGAGAGATACGTGTCTCTAGTGCTTTACGAGCAAGACGTAGGCGGTCATTTAGAAGCTCGTAGAATTTCTCTTCGCTTCCGTTTGCACGGATAGCGATACGAGGAAGGTTCAAGCTCACGACGCCAAGGTTGTTACGACCTTCGTGAATCAGCTCACCGTTTTCTTCGTAAGTACCAAGGAAGCTACGGCAACCCATTGGCGTTTTGAATGAACCGGTTACTTCCACTACTTTGTCGTAGTTAAGAATGTCTGGGTACATACGCTTAGACGCACACTCAAGCGCAAGTTGCTTGATGTCGTAGTTTGGATCTTCTGATTTGTGGTTCAAACCATCTTTGATGCCGAATACAAGTTTAGGGAATACCGCTGTTTTACGGTTCTTGCCTAGACCTGCAATACGATTCTTCAGAATCGATTTCTGGATAAGGCGTGATGCCCAGCTTGTACCAAGACCAAAACCAAACGTAACGAATGGTGTTTGACCGTTCGCCGTGTGTAGCGTGTTTACCTCGTACTCTAGAGATTGGAACGCGTCGTAACACTCTTTCTCAGTGCGTGCTTTTGCGAACTCTTCTGGCTCAGCAATGTTCCACTCTTTTGCGATCTCTAGGTGTTTCTCGTAGCTTGTGATTACGTACGGTTCTAGAACCTCATCAATACGGTTGATGGTTGTACCGCCGTAAATGTGGCTCGCGACTTGAGCAATGATTTGCGCTGTTACCGCTGTTGCAGTCGAAATTGATTTTGGCGTATCAATCTCAGCGTTACCCATTTTAAAACCATGCGTCAGCATGCCTTTAAGATCGATAAGCATACAGTTAAACATTGGGAAGAACGGTGCGTAGTCTAAATCGTGGTAGTGAATGTCACCCACTTCGTGCGCTTGAACCACATCGCGAGGAAGAATGTGCGTCTTCGCGTAGTGTTTCGCTACGATACCAGCCAACAAGTCACGTTGAGTCGGAATTACTTTGCCGTCTTTGTTCGCGTTCTCGTTGATTAGATCCAGATTACTTTCTTCAATCAAACCTTCGATTTCGCGAGTTAGTGCACTTTGCTTCTCACGAGCGATGTCGCGATCGTGGCGATATTCAATGTAAGAACGCGCTAGGGCTTTGTAAGGACCTTGCATGAGTTCATTTTCGACTAAGTCTTGAATCTCATGGATGTGAACTTCATCGTGTTCTCTTAACTGTAACTCGACAGCAAGAGCCACATTAAGAGCATAAATAGCGACATCTTTATCTTTGTTTTCCGCTGCTGCTTCAACTGCTGCTTGGATACGATCCCTGTTGAACGGAGCTCTTGATCCGTCGCGTTTGATTACGATTGGTTTCACTTTGTTCTCCTTACCCGAGCATACTCACAGAGTTATCCACAAACACACTATATGGGGTTGTTTTTTATTTTGGCAACACAATATATTGTGGCGTATTTAACGAGAAGCACCACTCGAAAACATTGATTTTGATCAATAAAGATTGGCTAGCGAACAAGAAGAAATCGATCTTATTGGCGTTGATCTCAGTTGCGAAGAAAACCATGAAAATTGCAAAATTGGTACTAAATCTACTTGCTATTTTTGGAGGTCTTGTAGGATAAAGGATGGAAAGGAATACGCTAAAAGATAGGAGTGCAACAGGCCAAAATGCGATCACTTTTTGTTACGTTAATATTACTTTTTAGTTCTCTTTCATTTGCTCAAAACTCCATCAATCTAACCAGTTGGAACATAGAATGGTTATCTATAGATGGTGGAAAAGTGTCGAGAACACCACAAGATTTTGAAAAGCTGACCCACTATGTGGATAAAACACAAGCCGACATTTTTGCTTTTCAAGAAGTCGAAAGTGCTGCTGCCATCCAAAAAGCCGTTGGCAATGACTTCACTATTTATCTTTCCGATCGTTCAAACGCCTCCAACCGACACCTTCAGTTTAACGACACCAACCAATACACAGGCTTTGCCGTGCGCAATGGCGTAAGCGTATTAGACAAGCCAGACTTCTCTATCACACGAGGCAACAGCAAGCTTCGCTTCGCGAGCTACCTTGTTTTAAATCCAAACCAAGAACACGAGACTCACCTACTCTCTGTACATCTGAAAGCGGGTTGCAGTGGCGCGTATCGTAATAACCGCGATTGTAAGATAGTGAAACAACAAGGACAGGCACTAGCTAAGTGGATAAAGGCGCGCGAGGACAACAAACAACATTATGTCGTGCTTGGCGACTTTAACCACAACTTGGGTTATCAAGGAGATTGGTTGTGGGACGTGATATCGGACAATACTAGTGCAAAGCTAGTGACTAAAGACACTAAAGCGGAATGTAAAGTGCGCTCTAATCGTAATCCGAATAAAACCCACCAATTCCGCTCGGTGATAGACCACATTATTGCGAGTGGTGATTTAAAGGCGTCGTCTGGTGTTCAAACCGTTTTCAAAACACAAGATGTACTCGACTATAAACTGAGTGACCATTGCCCGGTTTCTACGACACTCACTTTTTAGCGTTTAAGTACTCTTTTTAACGTTGAAGTACTTTCTTTATTGACGAACCACTCTTTTAGCGGTGAATGACCCAACCAACATTGCCGCTATAAAGAGCAGAACTTGTGTGTTGCCAGTAAAAAGGCTGGCAACCGCAGGACCAGGACACACACCCAGTAAGCCCCAACCAATACCAAACAGTGCTGCACCACCGACTAACTTTTTGTCTATCGTTTTAGAAGTCGGACAGACAACCTCATCACCAAACACAGATTCGCTTCTTGGCTTTATTAATAAAAGATAAGCAGGAACGAACACAACAAGTGCTCCGCCCATAACGAAGGCTAAGCTTGGGTCCCATGAACCGGTAATATCAAGAAAGCCGATCACTTTTGCCGGATCTGCCATACCAGAGACCACCATACCAATACCAAAGAGCACACCAGAAAATGCAACAACGGACATTTGCTTAATACTTTTCATTACGTGAGTTTTCATAACGACACTATTCCTCACGATACTAGCAAGACGGTTAACATGGCTGTGGCCATAAAAGTACACGTCGCGACCACAGAACGGATTGAGAAACGCCCTATTCCACAAATGCCATGGCCACTAGTACAACCATTGCCGATACGCGTACCAACACCGACTAACAAGCCAGCAACGATAACTAAAATAAGAGAACCGCTGTACTGATCTGGTACATGCCCGCCAAGAACATAAACAGCAAACAAGCCACCTAATACCATCGCAATTAAAAAAACAATTCGCCAAACGCGGTCTGCGCTCTCAACGGCACCGTTTAAGATCCCACTGATCCCAGCAGTCTTGCCAGTAAATAGCATCAGTGTTATCGCTGATACGCCAACTATTATGCCGCCCAACAGCGACATCCAAGGAACTTCAAACATAGCAACCGCCAAACTAATTACTTACAGAAAACTTGCTTAAACGCTTCAACCAGCGGACCAACTCTTTCATCAGAAATTGAATAAAATACCTGCTGAGAAACCTTCCTAGCTTTAATGATGTCGTGCTTTCTCAATACGGTGAGATGTTGTGAAAAAGCAGATTGGCTTAATGATGAACCTTCAAACAGTTCACCGACCCCTTTCTCGCCTTCAATCAGCTTACACATCACGATTAGGCGCTCTGGATGAGCCATAATTTTAAGCAGCTCACTCGCTTCGGTCGCACTTTGTAGCATACTGTCGCCCATTCTTATGCCTCTTCATTACTACATTACATTTCATTAGATATTACTAATTAATACTATTAAGTCAATGCTAATGTAGATTAAATAACATTAGACTCAGCTAATTTATTTAAGTAAGGTGTAGGCGTTTTCGATCATTCAGCAGGAGAAATCCATGAGCAAAATCGTGATTATTGGTGGGGTTGCTGGAGGTGCATCTGCAGCAGCTCGCGCTCGTCGTTTAAGTGAAGATGCAGAAATCATTATGTTTGAACGCGGTCCATTTGTGTCATTTGCAAACTGTGGCTTACCCTATCACATTGGTGGTGATATCCAAGAGCGCAGCAAACTGCTTCTTCAAACGCCTGAGAGCTTTTTAGCGCGTTTCAATGTTGATGTCCGTGTGATGAACGAAGTGGTTTCTATTAACCGTCAAGACAAAACGGTTACGGTTAAGAATTTGCTTGATGGCTCGGAATACCAAGAGAGCTACGACTTTCTTCTACTCAGCCCTGGCGCAGGTCCAGTTGTGCCGCCTATTCCGGGTATTGATAACCCGTTAACGCACTCGCTGCGCAATATTCCAGATATGGATCGCATCATTAAAACGATCGAAACCAACAAAGTTGAACACGCTACGGTCGTTGGTGGTGGTTTTATCGGTTTGGAAATGATGGAAGCCTTCCACCAGCTAGGCATAAAAACCACATTAGTTGAAATGGCGGATCAAGTGATGACGCCCGTTGACCGTGAAATGGCTGGCTTCGCACATGCTGAAATTCGTGAGAAAGGCATCGACCTTAAACTTGGCGTCGCACTTGAGTCGGTGAAATTCGTACCTAACGAGCACGTGGCAAGTTTCGACTCTGGTGAGAGCGAAAAACACCAACATCTAGAAGGTGAATTGGAATTAACACTAAACAACGGTGAAAGACTCACCACCGATATTTTGATTATGGCAATTGGTGTTCGCCCCGAGACCAAATTAGCGAAAGAAGCTGGCTTAGAAATCGGCGCTCTTGGTGGTATTTATACCAATGAATACATGCAAACCAGCGATCCTTCGATCTACGCTGTCGGCGACGCGGTAGAAGAGAAAGACTTTGTGACTGGCGAGCAAACTCTAGTGCCACTTGCGGGCCCGGCAAACCGTCAAGGCCGAATGGCAGCAGACAACATGCTTGGCCGCCAAGAAACTTACCAAGGTACGCAAGGCACGGCGATCTGTAAGATTTTTGATTTAGCCGTCGCTTCTACTGGTAAAAACGAGAAACAGCTGAAACGTGAAAACATCGCTTATGAAAAAGTGTATGTGCATACAGCAAGTCACGCGAGTTACTACCCAGGTGCAGAAACCGTGTCATTCAAAATGCTGTTTGATCCAGTAACAGGTAAAATATTAGGTGCGCAAGCAGTAGGTAAAGACGGTGTTGATAAACGTATCGACGTAATGGCAGTTGCTCAGCGTGCTGGTATGACGGTAGAGCAACTGCAACACCTCGAGCTCACTTACGCGCCACCTTATGGCTCTGCTAAAGATGTAATTAACCAAGCGGCGTTTGTGGCAAATAACATCATCAAAGGCGATGCGACCGCGATTCATTATGATGAAATGGATTCACTGACAGAAGACCAACTGTTACTTGATGTTCGTAATCCTGGTGAATTGGAGTCCGTTGGTTATCTTGAAGGTGCAATTAATATTCCTGTCGATCAACTACGTCGTCGCATGCACGAACTTCCTAAAGACAAAGAGATCGTGATTTACTGTCAAGTTGGGTTACGCGGTAACGTAGCATACCGTCAGCTGGTCAACAATGGTTACAAAGCCCGCAACTTGATTGGTGGATACAGAACTCTCAAATTTGCTCGCTTATAACTTGATAATAAAAAAGAGAAAACCACGTGCTTGGTTTTCTCTTTTTTTGCAGGAAAGAAAGCGTAGATCATTCACCTTCAATTGCCAAACGGACTGCTGCTTGAGCATGGATAGAAGTGGTATCGAGTAGTGTAACATCGGTGTGACTTTGGTTTACAAGTAAGGCAATTTCAGTACACCCGAGAATCACAGCTTCAGCTCCGTGCTCTTTTAGTTTTTCAATAATTTGCAAGTATATCGTCCTTGACTCCTCTTTGATTTCACCTTGGCATAACTCTTTATAAATAATGTTATGTACTTTAGAGCGGTCGTCTTGATCGGGAATGACGACATCAAGCCCATAACGGTCGGAAAGCCTTCCTTTATAAAAGTCTTGCTCCATTGTGAATTGAGTACCAAGGAGTCCGACCTTTTGAACCCCTTTCTCACGAAGTAACTCAGCAGTCGCGTCTGCGATATGTAGTATGGGGATATTAATACTGGCTTCAATTTGAGGCGCAACTTTGTGCATTGTGTTAGTACAAATAAGAATGAAGTCAGCGCCCCCTTTTTCTATTAAAGATGCAGCATCAGATAGAATGCTTGCCGTTTCTTCCCATTTACCTTGATGTTGAAGTTTCTCTATCTCCGAAAAATTCACGCTATACATACAAATTTTTGCGGAATTTAGGCCGCCTAACGCCTCTTTGACTCCTTCGTTGATCAATTTGTAATAACTAAGCGTCGACTCCCAGCTCATACCACCTAGAAGACCGATAGTTTTCATATAACTCTCCAATCGTTATACACCACCGTGCCAGGGGTGTTTTTACAAAAAAAATCAGCCACTTAAATAAGCAGCATTCAAGCGTCTTCACTATTGAGCATTGGGTAACACGAAAATAAAATCATTCCCACAAGGACCGCTACGCGATTCTCATATATCCTCGCAATATCGTTACTGCATTTCCAGAAAGCTTAACGTGCTCAGTGCTTAACAACTCTGTATGGACGACCCCACTTCTCTTGGAGGCTTGGAAGCCTTTCAGTTGCTTTTTGTTGAGCTCTTTAGCCCAGTAAACACATAAAGCGCAATGTGCAGAGCCTGTAACTGGGTCCTCATTAACACCTACCCAAGGCGCGAAGTATCGAGAGACAAAATCGGCGTCAGTGCTTGATTGAGCAGTGATGACGACGCCACGGCCTTTTTGTTTAAGCAGCGCACCAAAATCAGGGTCGAGCTGTTCAAGCACAAATTCATCATTAATGACGACCAACTGCTTATTATCAAACTGACCGTAGGCGACTACATTGGCGGCATCTAGCCCCAAACCATGAAGTAAGTCTTTGTTAATACTAGCTCGCATATCTAAAGTTGGAGCAGGAAACACCAAATGAATTTCTTCATGATCGAGTTGTGCAGTTAAAACCCCAGATAGCGTAACGAACTCAATCGTATCTCCAGTATTATATAACCCCTGCTCTTTCAGAACGTGCGCCGTTGCAAGTGTGCCGTGTCCACACAAAGCAACTTCCGTCCTCGGTGTAAACCAACGAAGTTGCATTGTACTGAGTGACAGAAATGCCGTTTCAGATAACGACATCTCGGCCGCGATGGCCAACATCGTTTCCTCATCAAGGCTTGACTCTGTGATACAAACACCCGCGGGATTACCTTTGAAAACCTCTGATGTAAACGAGTCAACCTGAAAAATTTTAACTTCCACGAAATATCCTTAAGTTCTATCAAACACGTAATTCTGTATCACGTGATTTTTAATATCTGTTGTTTGAGCGAAAAAAACCTATGAAATTTTCTACCAACCTTATAGGTCTTGTTGGAAGCGCTAACAAACAGGAGAATGTAGTTAATTATGCAAAACGTAAAAAGCCATCATCAATGTGACTCAATTGGATATCTTATCGGAGTTTTCGGCGTTTCTTTAGTTCTAATATGGATTGGTATTTATAAATTCACACCTACAGAGGCCAAGCTTATACAACCGCTCGTTGAAAATCATTTTCTGATGAGTTGGTTGTATGATGTGATGTCAGTTCAAGCCGTATCAAACATCATTGGCGCAACAGAAATCATTGTCGCTATTGGATTAATCGTTGGCCTTAAAAACACACGAGTCGCTTATTTTTCTGGCATAGCCGCCGCAATTATTTTTCTTGCGACACTCAGCTTTCTAATTACGACACCGAATACATGGAAAGTGTCTGATGGGGTTTTGGTGACAAACTTCTTTTTAGTAAAAGATATTCTATTTTTAGCCATTGCGATTAGCGTCATCGAACGAAACAAGCCAAACAGAGAATAACTCTAAATAGTTCGAAATCTTGTTTTTCCAGAACGTAGCCTGAAAGGTGCAAACGACTTACAGGTCGAATGGTTCTGTCAATAACTCTAAACAAAGGCTCTTAAATTTAGAGTGTTTAAGAGTCTTTGCCTCTTAATTATGCGAAACAACATCCTAGCGTAAAGTGAAAAGAAAAGCCTTTCACTCTACTGCTAAGGTTTATTGATACTTTGCCGAAGTAATGAACTCACCGAATGTCTCGCACCATACAACAACCGTATTGTATTCAGAAATTGAAGTGCTTTGAGGAACCTCAACAACGAAGTTATCGAACGTTTTGACATCACCAATTAAGCTCATCTCAGATTTAAGGTCATTAAACTCTTGTTCCGTTTCGACAAACTTAGGAGATAGATAGAGTTTATAGTCTGGTCCGGGAGCGAGTTTTCCTACCAACGTAATGACTTCAGAACTCAAATGAATTTCTCCCTCTCCCCAATGAAAAGCGTCGCTACCTTTGAGTTCCCTCTTAAACACTGCGCTGTATTCTGCACCTTGCTTGCTCTTAGCAACTTGTTCATCGGTCGGCGCAGGTGGTGCAATAAGGATCGGTAAAGTATAGATACCTATCGCAATGCCAATAGAAACTGCCACTAAGTGACTGATTGTTAATTTAATTATATTTTTCAAGGTCATAAGCATCTTCTTATTAGTTTTACTACTTGAAATTAGATTCAAATCGGCCTTATCTGTCTATTATCGAGCAGCATAATGTCATTAACATTATACACAAGCTATGCGCACTAAATGCAGACTGAGCGCAATTAAAAACGGCTGATAATTAATATCAGCCGTTTGCTTATCGGAAATGTCGTTGTGCCGGTTTGGTCACTATTCCGCTTCCACCAAAGCGATCTTATCGGATGTCGATTTTTCCAATTTTATCGCAATAAACTTAGAGGTTGGCGTAAACGTTCTATCCCCATAACTGTCCAAAGGAACTAATGGGTTTGTTTCTGGATAGTAAGCCGCCGCCTGACCTGCTGGTACATCATAGGCAACAAGCGTAAATCCGCTCACACGGCGCTCAACGCCATCTTCCCACAATGACACCATGTCCACTTTGTCGCCCGGTTCAAAACCGAGTTTACGAATATCCGCTTCATTGATAAACAGCACTTCGCGCATACCAAATACTCCACGATAACGGTCATTCAAGCCGTAAAGTGTCGTATTGTATTGGTCGTGTGAGCGCATGGTTTGCAAGATCAAATCTGGCTTTTGGCCTTTTTCGAGTATCGCTTCGCTGATCAACTGCTTCGGCAACTCGCTAGAGCTGAACTGTGCTTTGCCGCTTGGTGTATTCCATCGACGCTCGGCAGCTGGGTTTACCAAGTGGAATCCACCCGGGTGTTTAAGCTTATGGTTAAAGTCGGTAAAGCCCGGAATCGTGTCTGCAATCAAATCGCGAATACGGTCGTAATCTTCAATCGCCCACAACCAATCAATTGGTTTTGCCCCGAGTGTAGCATTGGCAATACCGGCAATAATCGCTGGTTCTGAACGCAAATGCTCCGAACGCGGTTTTAGCTGACCAAATGAGATATGTACCATGCTGAAGGTATCTTCAACCGTCACGCCTTGTGGGCCAGTCGCTTGCTGATCAATCTCGGTACGGCCTAAGCATGGAAGAATAAGCGCATCTTTACCTGTGACAAGGTGAGAACGATTTAACTTCGTCGAAATGTGTACGGTTAAATTACAGTTTCGCATCGCGTTGTGCGTACGTTCTGTGTCTGGCGTTGCTTGTGCAAAGTTGCCGCCCAAACCGATAAATACTTTCGCTTGCCCTTCTTCCATCGCTTTAATGGCTTGCACAGTGTTGTGGCCTTCACCACGCGGGACGTCAAAGTTAAATCGACTTTCAATGCGATCCAACAACAGATCTGAAGGTTTTTCATCAATGCCCATCGTACGGTCGCCCTGAACGTTACTGTGACCACGCACTGGTGAAAGCCCCGCTCCCGGCTTACCAACGTTACCTCGTAACATTTGCACGTTTGCGACTTCTTTAATGGTTGGCACAGAGTGACGATGCTGAGTCAACCCCATCGCCCAACACATGATCACACGTTCTGCACGTCGATACATGCTCGCCACCATCTCGATTTCACTTAAATCAAGACCCGATTGTTCCGCGATGTGTTCCCAAGAGGTTGCGTCCACTTCAGCCAAATACTCATCAATACCTGTTGTGTGTTGCTTGATGAATTCACGATCAAATACCGCTTTTCCACCGTTTTGCAATGCCTTGCGTTCCCATTGCAACAAGAATTTCGCGATGCCACGAAACACTGCCATGTCTCCACCTAAAGCAGGACGCAGGTACGCCGTGTTGGTAGGCTCTGAACCGTTACTCAACATCTCAATCGGCATCTGTGGGTTTTGGAAACGCTCTAATCCGCGCTCTTTCAGCGGGTTTAGACAGATAACCTGTGCTCCACGTTTTACCGCTTCACGCAGAGGTTCAAGCATTCGTGGGTGGTTCGTACCCGGGTTTTGACCAATCACGAAAATCGCATCAGCTTCTTCAAAATCATCAAAGATCACTGTGCCTTTACCAACGCCAATGGTGTCTTTCATCCCGATAGCACTGGCTTCGTGGCACATGTTGGAACAATCTGGAAAGTTATTGGTACCGAATGCGCGCACAAATAGCTGATACAAAAACGCCGCTTCGTTGCTTGCACGACCAGAGGTATAAAACTCAGCTTGGTGTGGTGAATCCAATTGATTGAGATGTTTCGCGACAAGTGCAAAAGCCTCATCCCAAGAGACTGGCACGTAGTGATCGGATTCAGCATCGTATCGCATTGGGTGCGTGATACGGCCTTGGTATTCCAACCAGTAATCGGTTTGCGTTGAGAGAGAAGAAACGCTGTGATTGGCAAAAAACTCAGGATCAACCAGACGATTGGTCGCCTCCCAGTTTACCGCTTTCGCGCCATTCTCACAGAAATTGACTTTACCACTATCTGGCGACTCGCCCCATGCACATCCAGGGCAGTCGAAACCGCCATTTTGGTTGGTTTTGAGCATAGTGCGAATGTTTTTAACTGCATTTTCACTGCCCCACCAACTTCTGGTTACGGCTTTCAGTGCACCCCAACCACCAGCTGGACCTTTGTATGTTTTTATTTGTTCTTTTTGGCTCACGACTTTACTCCTCGCAGATATACCAGCAAGCAGGGTGCCCGTGAAAACAAGCGCGTTATTTATTGAGATAATGCGGAAGTATTGAAGGGCTTAGTTTCTAATCCATGTATTTTTTAATCCAAATAAGTAACCACTCAACATGCTCTCGCTTGTCCGAGCGTTTACTTATCTAGATTCTTGATATCGGATACCCGCCTACTGCTTCTAAGACTGTTAGATTCAATGCGCATTGTTGCGTCTTGATCTAAATCAAAGATTAAGTCGTTATTCAATATGCGTCCAATTGATAATCCTGACCGAGTGATAAACAAAATCTATGACGAATTTTTCCACTGACGGTCATCACATTTTTAATCAATACAATTTATGAGGTTAATCGTTTTCCCATCCGATTCCACCTAGTTCGCTTAACGAACTCAATAAAATCGCCACTCTTGATAATAGATAATATCTATCACACTATAGATACTTTAAATTTGACCCTAATTAATATCAGGAATAGCCTTGATTCAGATCAATTTTGAGTGAGGTTTTATTCTTGACTTGGTTTTGGTTTTCCATTCCCCAGTTAAAACGCTCCAGCGCTTAAAAAGTACGGTAGTGCTGTGCCCTTTTTAGGGAGTTCCCCCCGTACATGTGACTCACAACGCAAGGTTAACAAGCCATTATGGATATCAAACAACTTAAATATCTCATCGCACTTGAACAGACCAAACACTTTGGTCAAGCCGCCGCATTGTGCCACATTACGCAGCCTACCTTGTCCATGAGAATCCGAAGCTTAGAGGAAGAACTCGATCTCGAATTAATCCAAAGAAGTCAAAGATTTGAAGGGTTTACTGAAGCAGGAGAACGCATTTTAGCTTGGGCGAAAACCGTCTTAGCCGCTCATGATGGACTGCAAGCCGAGGCTGCTAACTGCCGTGGTCAGTTGGTCGGTTCACTTCGGCTTGGAATGGTGCCACTCGCCAGCCAAAACCCGATGGAATTGCTCAAACCATTAGCTCAACAGTTCCCTGAGTTACGCTTTCAAATACTCTCCATGACGACCGAACAGATCATAGACCAACTCAATCGCAATCAACTTGATTTGGGGATGTGTTATGTCGATCAAGTCAACACCGCTTACTTCGATGTTATCGAGCTATACTCGACCAAACTTGGCGTTTTATTCGATGAGCGTCATTTCGATTTTGCCGAATCTGAAGTGTTGTGGGAGTCACTCAATAACATTCCGCTAGGGCTGCTTTCGAAGGGTATGCACTATCGCCACTCAATTGATCTTAGCTTTGTGAGTAAAGGGCTGGTTCCGCAAACCGTCATTGAAAGTAACTCCACCTTTCACTTGATCCAAGCAGTAACCAGTGGCCTTTGTTGCGCCATTATGCCGCTGAACTGTGGATTAGAAGAGTTGAACGATACGCTTCGCATTATCCCTATCGAAGAAGCCGCCGTTCACGCCCCGCTAGGTTTGTTAAAGCGAAAACAAGAACCCTTCTCCGCGCTAACCGATCAGTGCTTCGCAGAAGCGAAGAACATATTCAATCGATAACAACAACCCACACGTCAATTTTTGGCATACATAACGGCTTATGAGGTGATTTCATGAGATGTACTACTCAATCTTATTTTGAACTGTCCGATTTCAATCAAGCACCACCTCAACCAAGTGCGTTCAATTACCGAGAATTGATTGATGGCCGCCCAGTGCAACAAATGTCGCTGGCGAGTGAGTCAGCTTTAGCTATCAGCTATAACGGCATTAGCCAAGCGGTCATGATGGTGACGCCAGGCCATCTGGAAGACTTTGTGAAAGGGTTTAGCCTAAGCACAGGCATCGTCCACGACTTCAAAGAGATCAAAGACATTGAAATTGGTGGCGATCACGAATCTCATTATGCGGAAGTAGAAATCAGCAACCGCGCTTTCTGGGCGCTAAAAACACAACGTCGGAATCTTGCAGGCACAACCGGATGCGGCATTTGTGGCGTCGAGGCTCTGGAACAAGCTTTGCCTGATTTAGCACCGCTAACACCGTCTCTTCCTCCGCGCTCCGATGTATTCGAAGGGCTGCGAGACAAAGTCGCACTGCATCAAGAAGCCGCACGTGAATCTGGCGCGCTACACGCCGCTTTATTTTCAGATTTACAAGGCAACATCAAGTTGTGCCGAGAGGACATCGGCCGTCACAACGCGCTAGATAAGTTGATTGGCGCATTGGCCAACAATCACATCGAACCTCAAAGTGGCTTCGCTATCATGACAAGCCGTTGCAGCTTGGAGTTGATCCACAAAGCCGTTCGCGCGCGTATCCCCACTCTGGTTTGCTTATCTGCGCCTACAGCGTTAACTGTCGAATGGGCAAGAAGAAACCATTTGAACCTAATTCACTTGCCAAAACACGGCTCGCCGCGTCTATACAGCCCCGCGCCTTAACACGTCAACCTAATCGAATTCGTAATATTTCTAACGGAGACCTCTGGGTCTCTGTTGTTTGCTTCTCGTTCCCAATTGATACTTAGCGACAAGACACTATTCTCTCCAACCAAACGTGCTCACCCCTTGTCAGCACTAAGCTTGCGTATATTAACCTGCTTGCATTTGAACGCTTTCCAACCCGATAAGAACCCTGTCAAAAACCCATAAATTAGTAAGGATTTTGTGTGACTCTTTTCACGCTTTTCCGCCTTCCTAGGCATTTCTAGGAATTTTTCCTAGCCGATCTAGGCAACCATCTCATGTGCCTTACAAAACCACTCTCTAGAATTCCGCTCAGTCAAAGGTAACAAGAGCGCATAACGGTCTCCGTTGTGTTTCTAAAACAATTACAAGAGAGTTCATCATGTTAAAATTCCTCGAACAGGTGCGGAAGCCGACCCTCGATCTTCCTGTCGAAGTTAGAAGAAAGATGTGGTTTAAACCGTTCATCCAATCTTACTTGGTCGTATTTATCGGCTACCTAACCATGTACTTGATTCGTAAGAACTTCAATGTCGCGCAAAACGACATGATCTCAACTTACGGTTTGAGCATGACAGACCTAGGTCTTATTGGCCTTGGCTTCTCCATCACATACGGCATCGGTAAAACCGTTGTGTCTTACTACGCTGACGGTAAGAACACCAAGCAATTCCTCCCTTTTATGCTGATCCTTTCTGGTCTTGCAATGCTTGGTTTCAGCTTCAGCATGGGCGGCGGTAGTGCAAGCCTGTTCTTGATGGTGGCTTTCTACGCTCTAAGTGGTTTCTTCCAAAGTACTGGTGGCCCTTCTAGTTACTCAACCATTACAAAATGGACACCTCGTAACAAACGCGGCTCTTACCTAGGCTTGTGGAACATGTCACACAACGTTGGTGGTGCGGGCGCAGCGGGTGTTGCTCTTTTCGGTGCTAACTACCTATTCGACGGCCACGTAATCGGCATGTTCGTGTTCCCTTCTATCATCGCGATCATCGTTGGCTTTATCGGTATGCGCTTTGGTAGCGACTCTCCAGAAGCTTACGGTCTAGGTAAAGTAGAAGAACTTTTCGATGAAGCAGTGAGTGAAGAAGACACCGCCGCAGAAGAAAACCAGATGACCAAAAAAGAAATCTTTGTTGAATACGTTCTTAAAAACAAAGTTATCTGGCTACTTTGCTTTGCCAACATCTTCCTTTACATCGTTCGTATCGGCATCGACCAATGGTCAACGGTATACGCGTACCAAGAGCTTGGTCTGTCAAAAGAAACGGCAATCTCTGGCTTTACTCTGTTCGAAGTCGGTGCGCTTGTGGGTACTTTGATGTGGGGTTACCTGTCTGACCTAGCAAACGGTCGCCGCGCATTGGTTGCTTGTGTGTCTCTTGGCTTGATCATCGTATCGCTTGAGTTCTACCAGCACGCCACTAGCGAGTTCATGTACTTGGCCTCACTATTTGTATTGGGCTTCTTGGTGTTTGGTCCGCAACTTCTTATCGGTGTTGCCGCAGTTGGTTTTGTCCCTAAAAAAGCAATCAGTGTGGCTGACGGCGTAAAAGGTACATTCGCTTACCTAATCGGTGACAGCTTCGCGAAACTTGGTCTCGGTATGATTGCAGACGGTACACCTATCTTCGGCTTAACAGGTTGGAAAGGTACCTTCGCAGCTCTAGATACCTCCGCCATGATTTGTATTGTTTTGCTTGCTTTCGTCGCTATCGCGGAAGAGAAGAAGATTCGACACGCGAAGAAGCTTCAACTTGCACAAAACCAAGCCTAACTTCTCTGCGCGCTTTACTTCGGTAAAGCGCGCAAGATCATTAAAATGAGTTGATCAATTCAGTATCATTAAAGGTTTTTCTATTGGCTCCTGTTGGAGCTTATTGTTGTTAGTCGTCTGCTCTATTTGGTTGTAATAATGATTCATGTTGCTCTAGTTGATGATCACGTCATCGTGCGTTCAGGTTTCGCACAATTATTAAATTTAGAAAGTGATATTACCGTTGTCGGTGAATTCGGCTCTGTCGCCGAAGCGCGCAAAGGCTTGCCTGCGGTACACCCTCATGTCGTCATCCTAGATATCTCCATGCCAGATGAAAGCGGCTTAAACTTTCTTAGCGAAATACCAACTGGCATTGCCTGCGTGATGCTTAGCGTGCATGACTCCCCTGCGATGGTGGAAAAATCACTAAAGCTAGGTGCAAAAGGCTATCTTAGTAAACGCTGTAGCCCAGACGAACTTATTCAAGCCGTGAGAACCAGTGCTTCTGGCGGCTGTTACCTCACATCAGATATTGCACTTAAACTTGCAACGCCTAGCGACAACACCACCTCTCTATGCCAACTGACAAAACGTGAAAACGAGGTATGTCAGCTACTTGCGACCGGGTTGGATGTAAAGTCTGTCGCGGCAGAGCTTGGCTTGAGCCACAAGACCGTGCATGTGCATCGTGCGAATGCCATCGACAAACTCGGCGTGAAAAACAACGTTGAGCTCGCCAAACTATTTTCTCAAGAGTCCTTTTAATGCGAGCTTACGCTGTTACCACCATTTGCGGACTATTTGTTATGGCTTGCGCCTGGTTCTGCTTATGGGTGATTGCCTATTACTTTGTCAATGATCCCGAACTGGCGATCTTATTGTTTCCTTTCGCTTTAAGATTAGGTGTCGCCCTACACACTCGCACCGCTTATTGGCCGACGATTTACCTTTCGGAGTGGGGACTTTCCATCGCACTTGCAATGTTACTGGGTCAACCGCAGTGGCTTACCGTGCTGATTGCGAGCATTGCCAGTATCCCGGTCACTCTGATTGCGAAAAAATACTACTACGGAGACCAAAACCGCCATTTAGCCGTGATGAGCGCAGTCATTATCATTAGCGCGTTTATTAATGTGATGGCCGTTGGTTTTCACGTTCCTTCGGTTTACATGGTATGGCTGGCTAGCATTTCTGGAGGCTTGCTCGTGGTGCCTATGTGCTACTTGTTATGGAGTTATTTGTTCCAAAGTCGTTGGTCTCCGCTTAGCTCTCTCCTACTAAGTAATGCCGTTGTATTTCAGGTGCGTCATATCGTGCTTTATGCGCTACTTTTGATCGGCAGTATTTTGGTGCAAACCAGTTTGCCTGAAGAGCTAAAACGATTTGCGCCATTTTGTATGGCGATTCCAATCATCGTGCTTGCTCTGCGTTACGGCTGGCAAGGAGCCCTGCTCGCCACCATGCTCAACAGCATTGCGCTGATTGCGGCTCGCAGCGGCGTATCAAATCTAGAAATCACCGATTTGTTATTATCTCTCTCGGCGCAAACCATCACCGGCATTATGCTCGGCTTAGGGATTCAGAAACAAAAAGACCTCAATCACAAACTGCGCGGCGAACTTGCACGCAATCAGAATTTGTCTCGCCAGCTTATCAAAGCGGAAGAATCGGTAAGACGCGATATTGCGCGCGAGCTACATGACGAAATCGGCCAGAACATCACGGCAATCCGCACACAAGCCAACATCATTAAGCGGGTAAATAACGCAGAAACACGCGTTGGTTGCGCCGACATGATTGAAGGGCTTTCCCTCAACGTGTACGACACTACTAAGCGACTGTTAAGCAAGCTAAGACCCAAAATGCTGGATGATTTGGACTTGAAAGAATCCGTCGAGCAACTGACGCGAGAGATGGAATTCGCCAATCACGGAACGACTGTTCAACTGAACTGGCAAGGCGATTACACAAGCCTGAGTGACACACTCAAAGTAACCCTATTCCGTTTATGCCAAGAGTCATTAAATAACGCTGCCAAGTACGCAGAAGCGCAGTTGATCAATATTGAACTGACAATTGGAGAAACGGCGGTGTCATTGATGATTCACGATGATGGTGTCGGTTTCAAAGTTCAGGACAGTATGAAAGGCATGGGCGTTCGCGGCATGCAAGAGCGTGTGCACGCGTTAGGTGGAAAAATGGTTATCTACTCCACCAGCGATCAAGTGATCGGCACACAAATCAGCATTACTTTACCTAAGGTGTAACTCAAGATGTTTGGATTTTTACGTTCACCTAAATTTACTCAACCGAGTCTAAGCAACGAGCAAATCGACCAGCGTTACCGCCATTGGCGTTTGCACATTATGTTGGGGATGTACATCGGCTACGCAGGTTTCTACTTTACCCGTAAGACCTTTAACTACGCCGCACCAGCGATGATTACCGATCTTGGCTTAGATAAAGGCGATTTGGGTCTTATCGGTACGCTTTTCTACATCACCTACGGCTGCTCGAAGTTTATTTCTGGCACGATTTCGGATCGCTCTAATCCTCGTTATTTCATGGGACTAGGATTGATTGCGACAGGTCTGGTCAACATCGCGTTCGGCTTTTCTAGCTCACTCGCGGCTTTCATTACTCTGTGGATCTTAAACGCGTGGTTCCAAGGCTGGGGCTGGCCTTCATGCTCGAAGCTGTTAACCACTTGGTATTCACGTTCCGAGCGTGGCTTCTTATGGGCGATTTGGAACACCGCACACAACGTTGGTGGCGCGCTGATCCCTATTTTGGTGGGCTATATAACGTTGCACTACAGCTGGCGTGAAGGTTTTATTCTACCCGGCATCATCGGGGTATTACTCGGTCTATTCGTTTGTTGGCGATTGCGCGACAAACCCACAACAATGGGTTTACCAAGTGTCGGCCAATGGCGCAACGACGCACTAGAACTTGCGCAAGAAAATTACGGACGTGGCCTCACCTACCGAGAAATTCTGAAATCGTACGTATTTAACAACAAATACATCTGGCTACTCGCGTTCAGTTATGTGTTGGTTTACATCGTCCGAACCGCAATCAACGACTGGGGAAACCTGTATTTAACCGAGCAGCATCACTATAGCCTGATTAACGCCAACGCTGCTCTGTCGATGTTTGAAATCGGCGGTTTTGTTGGTTCATTAGTTGCGGGTTGGGGTTCAGACAAACTCTTTGGCGGTAACCGCGGACCAATGAACTTGCTGTTCGCGATTGGGATTTTTTTATCTGTCTCTGCGCTTTGGCTGATGCCCCTGACCAACTTTGCGTTCCAAGCCGCGGGATTGTTCTCCATCGGCTTCTTTGTCTTTGGACCACAAATGCTGATCGGTATGGCGGCGGCGGAGTGCTCTCACAAAGATTCTGCCGGCGCGGCAACAGGATTCGTGGGCTTGTTCGCCTACATGGGCGCAGCATTGTCTGGTTATCCACTGGCGTTAATTCTTGAAGAATATCATTGGACGGGTTTCTTCATCACCATTTCAGTTTGTGCAGCCGTCATTGGCCTTTTGTTACTGCCATTTTTGCAAGCGCAACCATCACGAAAACCACTCGAACCAAAACCTCGGTTGTAAATCGACTTATCGCCCTTCGGGCAAATTGGCGAGTGACCTAACCGCGCTCGCCCACCTTATTTAACGTATCTCTGCTCAATTTTTCTTCCGATTCAGTTCGGAGGGTTAACTATGGGAAAAATTCATGAATTTGAACACTATTTCATCGCATAGCTTCTTTCAAATGAACAACAAAATCCAAAACTACGCTTGGGGAAGCACCTCTTCTATTCACGATTTGTTTGGCTTTTCTAACGAAACGAATGAGCCTCAAGCAGAAGTATGGATGGGTACTCACCCAAACGGCTGCTCTGAAGTTCAGATTGAGCAAAACACGCTGCCTTTGTCTGAACTGATCAAACAAAACCAACCCGCTTACTTATCAGCAGAAACCGCAGCGAAATTTGGCGACCTGCCCTTTCTGTTTAAGATCTTAGCGGCCGAACATGCACTGTCGATTCAAGTTCACCCAAGCAAACAAGATGCCGAAATAGGCTTCGAAAAAGAACAAAGTGCCGGGATCCCACTAAACGCAAGCCATCGTAACTACAAGGATCCAAACCACAAACCTGAGTTGGTGTACGCGCTGACAAGTTACCAAGCCATGAACGGTTTTCGCTCGTATGCCGAGATTATTGAGGCATTTAGCCTTTGCGATATCGATGAGCTACGCGCGCCTCTTGACACATTCAAACGCGAAATCAACTCACAAGGTTTACGCGATTTCTTTGTGCACATTCTTACCATGGAAGGAGAAACAAAAGAGCGAGCACTGAAACAGCTTCTTGCCCACGCTTCACGTCAATCGGAGCAAGGCACTGACAGCGACGTTTTCCAGCTCATCTTGGATCTATCCACTCAATACCCTGGCGATGTCGGCTTGTTTGCGCCATTACTGTTGAATGTCATCACGCTGCAACCTGGCGAAGCGATGTTCCTGAGCGCAAGAACGCCACACGCTTACATTAAAGGTACGGGATTAGAGATCATGGCGAACTCAGATAACGTTTTGCGTGCAGGACTCACGCCGAAACATATGGATGTTGAAGAACTGGTTAAATGCACAGACTTTGTGCCTAAGCCGTTTAACGGCCTTGTTCTAGAACCCAATGCCAATGGTTGCCAAAGCCTTTACCCCGTTCCAGTGGCAGACTTTAGTTTCAGCATTCTTAACGAACCGAACAATGAAGTGATTGAGGCTAACAGCGCAGAGATTTTGATGGCGATTGATGCCGACCTGACACTCATCAGTGATAACGGTGAGACGTTAACCGCCGCGAAAGGACAATCGGTATTTGTTCCTGCTTACGTTGGCCATTACCGTATTCAAAGTGCGGGACGTGTGGCTCGCACCTTTAACTAACTTCTGGATAACGGATTCAAGCTAGCGTCTGACCCAAGGGACTGGGTTAGACAGCTTATTCCTCTCATAGATTGAGCCTGTCCGGTTTTAAGACACTCATTCTTACACCTTATCGACTCAAAGCCGCTGCGGTCTAAACCATCTAAGTTCTCTAAGAACCATAGATTCCTCTATTCACTGCAACATTCATTGTCAAAACCCATTTATTTCCAGTAAATTCGCCGCTCCAATATCAAATCACTTGGATAATAAAGGCGCTTGCACAGTGGTATTTGTTGCAAAACGTATAATCAACGTTGTAATCAAAGCCTCAATCACTACAATCTCTGGTTCGATTTTTCAGTTAACGTTTGTATGCCGAAGTTAAACCAAGATAACCCTGTTCAAAGCTCCGCCCTTTCCGATATCGAAACCAGCAGTAAGATTCAATCGGCATTAGAACCGAAGTTTCACAAGCCAGAGAAACGTCTCTGCTTAAGCCCTGGCCTATCGGATAAGCATTTGGCGCGCCGTTGGCAAGTATTGGAACAAGTGACCAATAAAGATCATCTTCTTGATCCTTTCACACAGTCACATTGCGACGCTTACTCCAACAACATCGAGCACTTCATTGGTACTGTCAATGTGCCGGTCGGCATCGCAGGCCCTTTGCGCGTCAACGGTTTGTATGCGAACGATGACTTTTTGGTTCCGCTCGCAACGACAGAAGCTGCGTTAGTCGCTTCCTACAACCGTGGCGCAAATCTTATCACCGCCGCTGGTGGCGCGAGCGCATTGTTACTAAGTGAAGGGGTGAGCCGAACACCAGTATTCGCCTTTAATCACCTTGCTGACGCCGGCCAGTTCGTCAGTTGGGTTGTGACCCAGTTTGACGTATTTCGTCAAATTGCGGAATCCACCACCTCACATGGCAAACTCAAAGACATCAATGTAAATATCGAAGGAAACCACGTTTATTTGGTCTTTGAATACGTGACTGGTGACGCTTCCGGACAAAACATGGTGACCATCGCAACAAACGAAGTGTTCCATCATATTTTGGCGACCAGCCCAATCAAACCAATTCAAGCATTCTTGGATGGCAACTTATCAGGCGACAAAAAACCAAACGCACACACACTGCGCTCGGTACGCGGTAAGAAAGTATCCGCCGAAGTGACCATTCCTGCTGAGTTGGTGGAAAAATATCTGCATACGACGCCGGAGTCTATGGTTCAATTTGGCAAAATGACCACGGTGGGTGGTTTACTCAGCGGGACAATTGGCGTCAACGCGCATTACGCAAATGCCCTTGCCGCGCTTTACATTGCTTGTGGTCAAGATGCCGCTTGCGTTGCAGAGTCTGCCATTGGAATCACTCGTATGGATGTGGACGCTCAAGGCAACTTGTACGCGTGCGTGACCTTGCCAAACATCATGGTGGGAACGGTTGGCGGTGGTACTGGCCTTCCAACGCAAAAAGCATGTTTGGATATTTTGGGTTTGCACGGCAACGGCAATGCGAAAGCGTTAGCCGAAGTCGCAGCTTCGCTTTGTCTGGCTGGCGAACTCTCGATTGTGGGCGCATTTTGTGCCGATCACTTTTCTCGTGCTCACCATAAGCTTGCCCGAAAATAACCTTTGTTGCTTTGTACAAGAGAACATCCGTGTGGTTTTCTCTTGTGCAAACCAATGGACTTTATTTATTGGCTCAATAATTTCTTGAAACTAACTTAAGCCTTAACAAACATACCAATCTCTTGTTAACAGTACTTTAGCTGTCCCCCTTCTATATCCATTGCGATACCTCTGCTTGTCACTCTTCATTGGCCATATTTAATATCAGTATCTTAGAAAAAATAGCATCAAAAAATTCTAGCACTATAGTACCAAATTCATCGTTTGAGTTTTTTGTTCACCACTTATTGCTACTATACTCGCCTATGCAGCTGCTTGATTTTCATAAATTTACTAAACAGCTCAAAAGAGCTTAATAACTCCCGTTAAATGGACTTAAATCGTTACTTCGGGTAAGCGAGTTAACTATGAGACGTCAGAAGCTAAATAAAATCTCTGCTTGGGTACTAGGATTGGCTATCTTATTGCTGAGCCATGGGTCTAATGTATCAGCACAAATACAGCAATCCCCATCCGATCAAACCGTTGCGCGTTTTCTCTATCAAACCTCTTTTGGACCAACTCCTGCGTTAATTAATGAGGTTAGGGAAAACGGGTTAGGGGACTGGATACAGAAACAAATCAACCTGCCAGCAACCTACCATCAACCACTTTATCAAACGCCTTTTTCTAAAGGCCTACAGTCAAACCGAGAAAATGCTTGGTATCAGATTGTTGTTACTGCTGAAGATCAGCTCAGACAGCGAACGGCTTATGCATTGAGTCAGATCGTAGTCGTTTCTCGTTATGGCGGCGTTCTTTCCAGCAAACCTACAGGGTTAGTGAATTACTACGATCTGTTGGTTGAGCATGCGTTTGGCAACTACCGAGACCTGTTGTATGACGTTTCCATCCATCCAGTCATGGGGAGCTATTTGTCTATGCTCGGTAGTGCAAAAGAAAATAGTGGGACAGGAACGCTTCCCGATGAGAACTTTGCTCGAGAGTTAATGCAGTTATTCACTATCGGTTTGTATGAACTCAATTTAGATGGCAGTAAAAAGCTAAACCACGCAACAGGCAAACCTATCCCCACGTACAATCAAACTGATATTCAAGAGCTCGCGCGAGCATTAACTGGATGGAAAAATTCCGACATCGCATTCGTGAAACCGATGCGAGTTATCAGTCAAAGACACGACACCGGCGAGAAGCGATTTCTAGGGAACGTGATCCCATCGGGTCTAACCGCACAAGAAGAGCTTTCAAAAGTGATTGATATGTTGATGTCTCACCCAAATGTTGCTCCATTTGTTTCAAAGTTACTTATCCAACGTTTGGTCAGTTCAAATCCAAGCCCAGAGTACGTCGCGCGTGTTGCTACGATATTTAACAACAATGGGGAAGGAGAAAAAGGCGATCTAACCGCCGTTGTTCGAGCCATATTGCTCGACCCTGAAGCATTAGGGATGACGGATACCCCGCCTATAAAAGTGAAAGAACCGATACTGGTCCTGACTAATTTTCATCGAGCATCAGGTTTTACGGTTAAAGGATCACGTTACGAAGACGCAACAACGATGATGAACATCGCTAATCAAGGGCCGCTTCGTTCTCCTTCCGTGTTTAATTTTTACTCTCCAGACTATCAGCCGTCTAACGAGTTTACGGAGTCTGGTATTAACTCTCCAGAGTATGAACTTCTCAATTGGTCTGTTTATACCGATTTGGTCAACTATATGTTAACCAGCACTCGTAGAGGAGGTGGTGATTCCTACCACTTCGATCTTAACGAGTTTTATCTTCTTCTGGACGATCACCGTGCCTTAGTCGAATTGGTTAACGAGCGTTTCTTTGCTGGAACGGCTTCTGCTGAATTGAAAGAGCTCATGCTCACCGCCCTGAATGATTATCGTGGTGACTATGTGCCAACAACAAAACTCGCTCTAGTGATATTTACCGCCATTTCTGGCGACGAATTCTATATTCAGGATTAGGAGTGAATTATGGATATTTCACGACGACATTTTATACAAAGCACGCTATCGATGGGCGCACTAGCCTCTCTTAGTCTGCCAGGTTACTCTCTCGCAGCGCCATCCAATGACTTTCGAGCATTAATATGTGTGTATTTAGCAGGCGGAAACGATGCATTCAACACCATACTGCCATTATCGGAGGCGCACTATCGTCAATATTCCAAAGTCAGAGGGCCACTCTCTGTCGCCAAAGAAGACATACTCCCTATCAATTTGAGTGCTGTCGATAGCTCAAATCACCCAGTGAAGCTCGGCTTACACCCAAAGTTAAATGCGTTGACTTCCGTTTTCGAACAAGGCGATGCCAGCATCGTGCTCAATAGTGGCATTCTCAACCACCCCGTCACCAAACAAGCTATTGAGCAAGATGAAGCATCACTTCCCGAGCAACTGTTTTCTCATAATTCTCAAACAGACGCTTGGTTACTTGGTGGAATGAGTGAGTCTAAAAATCTTGGTTGGGCTGGCAGAATGTTGGATGTATTAAACTCTGAATCAGAAATAACACCGCTATACAGTGTGCATGGCAACTCGCTTTGGTTACGGGCAATGGAACACCGCCAAACCGTCCTGAAAAAAGATCGCGCAGTTCAGCTTACCGCGATTGATAACCCGCTATACAAGGGGATCTATGATCGCCTTCTCTCTCATCAAACTGACAATCCATTTAATGGTCATTTTAATTTGATGGTTGATGAGTCGATGGTAATGAGCAGTGTACTGAGCGAGCAACTCAACCACATTGCTGACGAGCCGCTGTTTACGTCATCGACGCTCGGCAAGCAGATGCAAACCGTGTACAAATTGATAGCAAGCCAAGATGTCCTGAAGCAGCAACGACAAGTCTTTTTCGTTAAACACTCTGGGTATGACCTACACGATTCGCAACTGGCACGTCATCCAGTGTTACTTGAGGATCTCGCGACAAACCTTTTGGCAATGTATCGTGCGGTCGAACGGTTAGGGCTAAACAAGCAAGTCACCTCTTTCACTATGTCTGACTTCGGTCGACGGATGATGAGCAACGGAAATGGTACTGATCATGGCTGGGGTGGCCATCAACTATTAATTGGAGGCGCGGTAAATGGGAAACAACCTATCGGTACATGGCCGGAACTAATACTGGGCGGAAACGATGATTACTCTCAAGGCCGACTCATACCCAAAATTGCCGCTGATCAAGTTGGTTCAACACTAGCACAGTGGATGGGCGTGAGTGATAACGCTGCACTGGAATACGTCTTCCCGAACATCCGTAATTTTACTCATTCAAACCTGGGTTTTATGGCTTAAGATATTTTACAGGTTAGCTGTAGAACGCATCATCAAATAAGGGAGCCTCGCGCTCCCTTACTCATCTTATGTTTGCAGAGTGTCCGTTACACCTCGTCGCGACGGCGTTCATTACACAGCTTAATGGCACGCTCAAGTAATTCTAACGCGGATTGCTCACATTCAGGCAGAACCGCATCACTTTCAGAAACTGGCGTTACGCGGTCACCCCATTTCAATACTGCCGCACCCCATGTCAAACCTGCACCAAACGCAGCAAGAAGCATATTATCACCTGGGTTAACTCGACCTTGCTCTACCGCTTCACACAATGCAATTGGCACGGTCGCAGCTGAAGTATTGCCATAGTTTTGAATGTTAACAAACGCTTTGTCGTGTGGAATTCCAGACAGGTCACACAAGGTTTGAATAATACGAATATTCGCTTGATGCGGAATCACAACATCGATTTGTTCCGTCGTTAACTGTGATGCTTTCAGTACGGTTTTCGCAGCTAGCCCCATGCCTTTTACTGCACGTTTGAAAATTTCTTGTCCTACAAAGTTGAAATCCCAGTAACCGTTGTCTTCCGCAAAGCGATCCATACAAGTACCAAACTTTGGTACGGACAGAATATCGCGGCCTTTTGCGTCACAACCGATTTGAGACTGTAGTAAACCCGTTTCTTTTTCCGTTCTTGATAACACAACGGCGCCCGCACCATCACCAAATAGAACAGCGGTATCTCGCATTGCCCAATCGATGTAGAAAGACAATCTTTCCGCACCAATAATGATCGCGTTACGATAGTTACCTGATTGAATCAAACGTGTGCCCGTTTCTAGGCCATAGACAAATCCCGTACATGCGGCATTTAAGTCAAAGGCAGCGGCTGCACGAATACCTAGGTTCTGCTGTACCTTAGACGCGATATTTGGAATCAATGAATCTGGTGAACAAGTCGCCACAATGATTAAATCCACGTCTGTTGCATCGACGCCTGCTCGAGCTAATGCATGTTTAGCAGCAACGGTCGCCATGTCTGACGTGTTTACATGACTAATACGGCGGTTTTCGATACCAGTGCGGGTACGAATCCACTCATCGGAAGTATCGAGGAAAGTGCTAAGATCATCGTTAGAGAGCACGGCTGGCGGAACACATTTCCCCCAACCTGTAATTTCAGCGTAGTAATTTGTCATCGCAGACCTATTTATTGTTGTATTTTAATAAAATTTCTTAGAACCTTAGGCTCAAATACAAACCTGCGCTGCGTTATTTCGGCAGGTTAAAAAATAAGTATACAAATAATGAGGCTGACTGGTAAGTCATGTTTTCATCAATACGTAATAAAGGAAGAAGTCATGTCATCGTTTAAAACTCGCTGCCCTTCGTGCGGCGGTCTAAATCGTGTCCCTAATGAGCGCGTTGCCGAATCTGCAACTTGCGGTAAATGTAAAAGTGCACTTTTAGACGGCTCGCCTATCGAAGGTACACAAGATAACTTTTCTGCTCTATTACAAAGTGATATGCCTGTTGTAGTAGATTTTTGGGCCCCATGGTGCAACCCGTGCGTTGGCTTTGCTCCTGTTTTCTCTGATGTTGCTCATGAGCAAGCCGGAACGGCTCGTTTTGTTAAGATTGATACCGAAGCTCAACAACAACTTGCGACGCAATTTGGTATTCGCAGTATTCCTACCATTATGGTTTTCAAGAATGGTCAACGCGTTGATATGATCAATGGTGCGTTACCTAAAACTCAATTCGATCAATGGTTAAATCAAGCACTTACTAAATAATCTTCCACGCCAACCTTGTTTGTAGGTTGGCGTTTTTATGCAACTTATCAACCTATCTAGGTAACAAATATTATTTATCGAAACGACTTAAATTTATCATTTTACTTGCCTAACTATTAGCCTCATATTCGCGCCGAATAACCCTTAGATTTCATTTAACTTATAGGCGCAAAACAGTGGAAAACACAGTCGTTCCTGCAGCATCACCACGAGTTACAGTTCCAGTCGTCGCACTGTCTCTTTATGCGGTGGCTTCGGGCTATTTAATGAGCTTGATCCCTCTCATGCTCGGTGAATACAACATCTCAGCAGATTACGCGAGTTGGTTGGCGAGTGTGTTTTATGGCGGCTTATTAACCGGAGCTATTTTTATTGAACGTATCGTACGTCAAGTTGGTCACCGTAACGCGTTTATTGGTTGCTTGGCCGTATTTTCGCTAACTATCGTCACACTACCCGTGTTTGCTAACGGATTGATGTGGCTTGCCGCTCGCTTTATTGCGGGGATCGCGGTTGCTGGTGTTTTTGTCATTGTTGAGTCTTGGCTAATGTCTGGAGACGAAGCATCGCGTGCGAAACGTTTGAGCTTGTACATGCTATCGCTTTATGGTGGTTCAGCATTAGGCCAGTTTGGTATTGGCGTGCTTGGCGTAAGTGGCGGCGTTCCGTTTATTGCGATCACGACGTTGATCCTAATGGCGATGCTGGTGCTAATGTTCATTGAGTGTGAGCAGCCAAACAGCCATGAATCAACCGCTTTATCATTTAAGCAAATTGCCAAACTAAACCATGCAGCAATTATTGGTTGTGTTGTTTCAGGTTTGACCTTAGGCGCGATCTACGGATTAATGCCAGTTGAGTTAACTAACCGTAAAATTAGCCATCAAGACATTGGTACATTGATGGCGCTAGTGATTCTAGGTGGCATGCTAGTTCAACCAATGGTGACCGCGTTAAACAAATACATGAGCCGCACAGTGCTAATGGCGTTTTTCTGTATTTTGGGTATTTTTTCGATCGGTATGACGTTTATTTCCTCGTCAGCCGTGGTATTGGCTGCTGCATTATTCTTTTTAGGTGCAGCTACTTTTGCTTTGTACCCGATTGCAATCAACTTAGGTTGCGAAGGTCTTGATGAACGCTTTATTGTCTCTGCGACACAAGTCATGCTGTTTAGCTACAGCATCGGCTCTGTTGCTGGTCCTGTTGTCGCTGATAAATTCATGGGCCAAGAACACGGCTTGCTAGGCTACTTGTTTGCCGCTTTGGTTGCGACTGGCGTATACATGCTACTTGCTGCGAGCAAAACCAAGCAGCGTATGGCCGCTGGCCTCTAACCACGCCGCTTCTACTCAACGAAAACGAGGGCATGTCGCCCTCGTTTTTTTATTCTTCGAATTTTTGTTTAGATAAACGCTTGTGACGGTTTGACGCGTTCGCTGCAGGCTTTTCCGGTACCATTCGCTTTTCATGAAGCAAATGACGAACCGCCAAGATGGGATGTTTCAGTAACATTCTGGGGCCAGAGTAACGCATGACCAAACGCATTTGTTCTTTCGGCTCTGGTTTGTAGCAGTGAATCGGACATTTATTACACGTCGGTTTATTCTCTCCATAAGGACAGCGGTCGAGGCGCACTTCTGCGTATTCAAGCAGCTCACGACATTCTGAGCATAAGTCACGTTTTGTTCCATGATGGTCATGACAGTAAACCTCTACCATGGCTTTTACTGTCTTAAATTCAGTGGCGAGTTTGCCAAGTAAAATATCGCTCATGCGCTATCCAAAAATCACAACATCATTGTGTAAAGTTCTAACGTGCGGCCATTATCATATTGCTGCTCAACTCGTTCAAACTCAAAGCCCAGTTTTTTGAGCAAACTTATACTACGAATATTGTCATTATTGGTGATGGCAACCAAATTATCGAGTTTCATTTCCTCTCTAGCGTATTCCAGCACTGCGGTTGCAGACTCCGTTCCGTAGCCGAAGCCATAAGCGGAAGGTAAAAATCCATATCCGAGATCATAGTGTTGTAATGTGTCACGTTTAACCAACCCACAAATCCCGATGGGTTGCCCATCTTCTTTCTTCTCTACAACGAGTAAACTCACGCCTTTAATTTGTTGCATGCGTAGCATGTTTTCTTTTATGTAACGCGCCGCTTCATATCCGGTACGAATTTGTTTGTCTCCGACAAAACGGTAGAAGTCTGGGTGGTTATAAAGTTCTAGTATAAATGGTGCATCATCTACACTCACAAGACGCAGTATCAAACGTTCGGTGTACAGTGTTTTCATTTGGGCTCCATTAAAACGCGATAGATGATTGGACATAGGAACGTACTTGAATTTTGCGACCGATACCGGCGCTTATTTAGTTGTAACTTGATAAAAAAGTAACTATCCTGCCTCGCTAAATTAAAGGACCACCACCATGAACCGCAAGAAGAAAATCAATCAGATCTTGAAAGCGAAGCAGAAGAAGCATAACGCTAAGCTACATAAGAGCAATAAGCCGCGTTATATCTCCAAAGCTGAACGCGCGAAAATGGAAGCTGAAGAACAAAACCAAACTTCAGAACACACGGAAAACGTTGTAGACACAGCGCAGACAGATCAAGCCTAAAAGAAAAGCCGCTTCAAGCGGCTTTTTTGATATTCGGAGAGAGTTAGCTTTAGTATTCGACACTGTAGTTCAGTGTGAATGTGCGACCTCTTCCTTTGTAGTCGTACGCTGCTGCATCGTAGTGTGCTGCATAAAGAATCTGCGCACGTTGTCCCCAAGCGGTTGTGTAGTCTTCGTCAAATAGGTTTTGAATACCAAAACCTAACTGCCCGATAGGTAGTGTTACGTTACCAAGAAGATCAAACGTAGTGTATCCATCTAGTTTATTGTTTGCGTCATCTTCGTAATCAAACATCGTCTGGCTTTGTAAACGTACTGAATAGCCATCCTGATAGTAAGCCGCCCACGCGTTCGCTTTTGATGTACTTGCTTTACCCGCGCTTAGATCTTCCCACTTACCGTTGGTTTTAAGCTCAGAAACCACATAGTGACCTGATGCACCTAACAAAATATCACGGTTTACCCAGTAGTTAATGTTTGCTTCGGCACCGTATACACGTTGCTCGTCATCAACATTGGTGATTAGGAGCGTCTTCTTGTCATACTTGATTGAGTTATCCGAAACCGAGTAGTAACCCGCCGCTTGCAGTGCGACAGTATCCGTATCTAATCGGTAACCAATTTCATAGCTGTCCGTTTTGATGCCCGACATTTTTGAGTCAGATACATTAATGCTATTGTTCAACGCGTAGTGACCATTTGCATCCGCGGCATCGTAGCTACCTTGGCCGTAGTACTTTGCAGGATCAGCGAGTTCGAAACCTTGAGAGAAGTTCGCCCAAAGCTGAGATTCATCGTTAAGCTGATAAATGGTGCCCAAATTAAATAAGCTCACAGAGTAGTCAGTGCTGCCACCTGGTACCGCATCCGCTGATACACCATTACCCGATGCGATCTTCTTTTGTATACTATAGGCAACAAAATCATCAATCTTATTGTCCATGTATTGGTAGCGGTAGCCTGCTTGTACTGACCAATCTTGATTGATTTGGTAATCCCCTTGGACAAACATTGCGTAAGACGCCACATCAACATCTGGGTAACGCCCCACTTCGGCATAGGTTCGATTAATTAAGTTCCCAGAGCTGTTCGCAATGGTTGGATCGAACAGAGCCTGGTTACTTTCAAAACGGTCTAAGTACGCATCGACACCATAAACAAGTTTGAATGACTCCCAGCTTTTAGCTAACGCTAAGCGCCCAGCAAAAACTTCTGTTTTTTGTTGAGAGGCACTTTGGTAATAAGGAGTAAAGGTTTGGTCTTCACTACGGTAAGATAACTCGCCTATCAGTTGATGACCGAATACGCTGTCGTGAGCGTAGTTCGCACTTAAGAGAACTCGCTCTGTACCATGTTCACGGTCGGAATCGAACCCCTCTCGTACATCTACAAATTTATTGTTAACAATGTACAAACCGTATGGCGAATCTTGCTGGCTGTCATAGTATTGTGCGACAAGGTTTAACTTGCTGGCATCGGAGATTTGAATCTCGGTCGATCCCATAACATCGAGCGTTGAATTATACTGCAAAGAGCCCTGTGAAATGTCTGGGGTGACAATGTCGCCATTTGCGTCAAATGCACCTTGTGTCTCGGTGTACACAACCGAACCTCTAGCGGTAATTCGCTCATTACCACCCGAGATAGACTGAGCGAGTTTGTAATCAAAGTCATCGCTGCTATTAAAACCTGTAGTGCCACTCATGTAGGATTCAAACGACAAGTCATCCGAGTACGCTTTCTTGGTGATAATGTTAATAACACCACCAGTAGCGCCTGCCCCATAAATGGAGGTTGCACCAGATAGTACTTCAATTCGCTCGATGTTGAATGGGTCTATTGCGTCTAACTGACGACTAATCGGGCGAGAAGACTGTAACGAGACACCATCAATCATTACCAACATTGCTCTACCGCGAAGGTTCTGACCATAGTTAGTTCGACCACCGGTGCCGACGTCTAAAGAAGGGATGGTCGCAGAAAGAATATCACCCAGTGTCTTGCCCGCACGATATTGCTGAGCAATCTCTTCTTGGCCAACAAACCAAACCGTTCCTGGAATATCGGAGATCGATTTCGGCATCACACTGCCTACAACAACCAATTGCTCATCGCTCGGAGTCGATGTTTGTTGAAGATTTTCTGCTGCTATTGAGCTAACTGCGTATCCACTGCTCATCGCAAGTACGATGAGATTGAAAGAAAACGTCCTTTTCATCATTGTATTTATCTTTTTGTTGTCAACAAGAGCATGCAATGATACTTATTCTCACTCTCAAATCGAGCACTGTTACACAAGTTAAATAAATGTTAATTAAGAACCTTCTTGCTCATAAGATGTCGATTTTCCTCTAAACGAGGACAATCTGCACAAAGCTTTCTGCCTTCACACTTATAGACTAAACAACAACTTTTTCTTACTAACTTTAGCGGCTGATCAGATTCCGTCTCATGAAGTGAGCGGCTATTATCAACATCCAAACCCATTGCGCTTAGCCACAAGACCGCATGCTCCTGAAGTATCGAGTTAGTCATTTGCGGAAAGCGCTGTTGGAGACGAATTAAACAAGCCATGATTCCGTCCGACATCAATTGATGGGTGAAGCCAGGACGAATGCGTGTCCATTGACTCATCTCTTGTTGATAGAAGTCGAACAGTTCTCGGATTTGACGCCCCGCCTCTTTTATCAACGCTTCTGGCTCGCCATGTATATGCGCTTCGTCGGCGAATCGGTACCCAGAAACAAAACAAGGTTTGAGGTGCTGCGCTATCTCGCGAATGTTTGGCAACGTGTGGTAACCGTAAATAGAGATGAATGCGACATAAACTGGCTGCCAACAAAGTAAATCCCACGTTCTTGTCAACCAATATGCTTTTCCCGCTTCCGGATGAGCCTCCGAGATTTGCTGGTAAAGGCCTTGGATGATCGGGTTGATATCATTCTCGATATGGATAGCTTCTTGCCCTATCTCGCCGATATCACCGTGTAGGTAAGGTGTAATCTCACTCGAAGTTTGAAACAGTTGCGGGAAAAATTGCTCAGACATGATGGCTTATTGTTGGTGTAGTCATTCTGACACCTTTATACCCAAGCACCAATCGCAATGCAAACTATTATCCTTTGCGTTTTCATAACAAAGAAGCAGTCTTAGGGTTAGTTATGAATGTATTTCCGAGTTCTGTGAAGCTGTAAGGTCTGGTTACGTATGCGATGAATAGCAACAAACTCTTAAACCTCTTCGCATTTAACGCTCACATGATCGCAAAAATACACAGCATAAAAACACCCTGATAAAACTGTGTTAACAGTTTCCCGGTGTAGCGTGAGTTATTGCCAATAATTGAATATTGCTGTTTCTTATCCAGCGGATTGTGAACAACATGAAGTATTTTCTTTCTGAATATCGAGACAATACAAAGAGGTAATTTGGCTATGTAGCCCTCTGCTTTGAATAAGGAAATCCACATGTTGTATCTTGAGTTTCTATTTTTGCTCGTGATGCTGTATATCGGCTCACGTTATGGTGGTATCGGCCTTGGGGTCGTATCCGGAATTGGCTTGGTGATTGAAGTATTCATCTTTAAGATGCCGCCAACCTCTCCTCCTGTCACCGTTATGTTGATCATTTTAGCGGTGGTAACATGTGCTTCCATTCTTGAAGCCGCTGGCGGTTTGAAATACATGCTGCAAGTTGCCGAGCGTGTGCTTCGTAAGAACCCAAAACGCGTCACCCTTATTGCTCCGTTCGTGACTTACTTTATGACCTTCCTACTTGGTACAGGTCACGCGGTTTACTCTATCATGCCAATCATTGGCGACGTTGCGCTTAAAAACGGCATTCGTCCAGAGCGTCCTATGGCTGCCGCTTCTGTCGCGTCTCAAATCGCAATCACAGCCTCGCCAATTTCAGCGGCCGTAGTTTACTACTTGGCGCAACTCTCTGATATTCAACACGAGATCACTCTGCTCTCAATTTTGCTCGTTACTGTGCCTGCAACCTTATTCGGTACGTTGTTGATGTCACTTTACAGCCTAAAGCGTGGTAAAGAGCTAGACGACGATGAAGAATACCAAGAGCGTTTGAAAGATCCTGTGTGGAGAGAAAAAATCCTCAACACAACTGCAACGTCTCTTGATGAAGTACTACCAACAAGTGCTCGTAACTCTGTATTGCTGTTCATTGCATCGATCTTGGTTATCGTCGTTATCGCGATGTGGCCAGACATTCGTACCATCGTAGATGGCTCGAAGCCAATCAGCATGGCCGTTGTGATTCAAATGATGATGCTCTGCTTCGGCGGTATCATTTTGCTTGCGACCAAAACTGACCCGCGCGACGTACCAAATGGCGTGGTATTTAAATCTGGTATGGTGGCGGCGATTGCTATCTTCGGTATTGCATGGATGTCAGATACCTACTTCCAGTACGCTATGCCTCAATTTAAATCTGGCATCGTAGAGATGGTAACCAACTACCCTTGGACATTCGCGCTTGCGTTATTCATTGTGTCGGTTGTGGTGAACTCTCAAGCTGCAACGGCTCGCATGATGCTACCTGTTGGTCTCGGCTTAGGTTTGGAACCTGCGCTGCTTATCGGCTTGATGCCAGCGGTATACGGCTACTTCTTTATTCCCAACTACCCTTCAGATATCGCGACTGTGAACTTCGATACCTCGGGCACAACTAAGATTGGTAAGTGGTACTTCAACCACTCATTCATGTCTGTGGGCTTAATCGGCGTGATTGGTGCGTGTTGCTTGGGTTACTTGCTAGGGCAAATGATCATTCCTTCGTAACTAGCCAAATCAACGATAAATTAGAGGCGAGTCATTGTACATTTTCGTACAGCCTGAGTGACTCGCCTTTCTTTATTGCACTATTAACTACAGCAAGAAATCGTCATCAATCGCTACAAAATTGTCGGCACAATCAATCAGAGTTTGAGATGTAAGTTTAGGTACACCATAAACGGTCACCGTTTTATTGAAGCGCTGCTGAATTCTCTCTACTAGCAGACTAAAGTCTCCATCTCCCGAAACTAGAATCACTTCCTCAACTTCGGGAGCAATTTCAATTGCATCGAGAGTAATACCCACATCCCAATCGCCTTTCGAGCTGCCATCACGACGCTGGATGTAGGGTTTAAGCATCACCTCAAATCCAACACCACGAAGAATATGGTGGAACTGACGTTGCTTGGGATCATTGCTCGCGATGGCATAAGCACGAGCACTTACCACCTCTTTCCCTTGTGTGGCGACATACCAAAACTGGTTGTAATCAAAATTGCTTCGATACGCTTCGCGACAGGTGTAATACACATTCTGTACATCAACCAAAATGGCGATTTTTTGTTTGCTTTCCGAACTCATCTATTTCTACGCTCAATTTATTTGCTGCCTACCCTATGCCAGTTTTGGAAAAAGCACAATGAGCCAATTCCACTAAACTTAACGTATAAAAAGTTATTTGGGTTTCTAGGGGAACTGTCATGGGCGGAAAGTTACTAGTGATACTGCTTTCTTGTATCTTGTCATCGACAGCATTTGGTTATCCAGCGCACTCCAAATACTGGCCACATAGAAGTGTGCTCTACTTTGCGCCAGAAAATGATGAATACGTCAAACAATTCTTGCTAGAAACACTTATGAATGAGTGTGAGTTGGAAGACAGAGATGTCGTCACACTGGTCATTACAGAACAAGGTTATACTTTTCCTGCTTGGCTTAAAGAAGAGTTCGACCTAAAAATGCTAGCTCGTCTTTATGCGGTCGAAAAAGGTTCTCATACTGCTATTTTGCTTGGTAAAGATGGTCTAGAAAAGCACCGTTGGGGCGCAGAAACAGACTGGCCGTTTATCAACAACCTCATTGATCAAATGCCTATGCGTAAGCAAGAAATGCAGAGGCAACAAAGCCCCTGTAAAATATAGTCACTTCTGGGCAGTATTACTTTGCGAACCAATCCAATTTGTTGTGCAGCTGAGTAACGCTACCAACCACAATCAATGCTGGGCTCACAGCTTGCTCTGCCATGCTCGATAACTCGTTCAACTTTCCTTGGAACACGCGCTGCTCCGGGCGCGTACCGTTTTCAATAATGGCGCATGACATCTCAGGATCTAAGCCGTGAATGATCAGCTTATCCATAATGTGGCCGCTTTGCTTCAAACCCATGTAGAACACAAGCGTGTTGTTGGATTGCGCCAGTGAATGCCACTCAATCTCACGACCATCTTTTTGTACGTGACCAGTGATGAATTGAACGCTTTGCGCATGGTCGCGGTGTGTTAATGGAATACCAGCATAAGCCGTTGCACCCGCTGCTGCTGTGATACCCGGAACCACTTCGTATTTGATACCAAATTCCGCTAGTTCTTCTAACTCTTCACCGCCACGGCCAAAGATAAATGAGTCACCGCCCTTCAGACGCACAACACGCTTACCTTCTTGTGCTTTCTGCACCAAGATTTGGTTGATTTGATCTTGAGGCACACAGTGAAAGTCTAATTTTTTACCTACGTAGATCATCTCTGCTGATGCATGAGCCAATTCTAGAATGTCTTTCGACACCAAACGGTCGTATACAACAACTTCAGCCGCTTGAATGGCTTTTAAGCCTTTTACTGTGAGCAAATCAGGATCACCTGGACCTGCACCAACAAGAGAAACAAAGCCGCTGTTTAAAGATGAGTGAGCAGTAGTCATATCAACGCCTATCGAAAAATTTAGATATAAAGAGTAACACTCGCGTTATGCACTTAGGGCTAAAACCACTCTAAGGAGTTATTACTTTTTATAGCTAAATCAATAAAATATGTCGCGAAAGTGAAAGTTAAAAATTGAAATCTAGTTAGAGAATAGTCCCGCCCATCCAGAAGCGGGACCATATTAAGCGAATTACCCGTTAATGGTTATTTAGCCATTGCAGGTTGCGCTTTTACTTCTTCTTCAGCATTGATAGAAGGCGCAGTTTTAGCGTGAGTTAGGTACAGTGGAATACAAGTCATTACTAGACCACCAACAATGTTACCTAGGATGGTTGGGATAAGGTTGAAGTTCAACCAAGTCGCGATACCAAAATCCGCACCTAGAATCATACCTAGTGGGAATAGGAACATGTTTACTACTGTGTGCTCGAATACTAGAGCGAAGAAGATGAAGATTGGGAACCACATCATTGCTACGCGACCAGATACTGAACGTGCTGTCATGTTGCCGATAACGCCTAGACATACCATTAGGTTACAGAAGATGCCGCGTACGAAACATGTGATCCATCCGTCCATACCCATGTTTTCAAAACCAAGGCTACGCGCGGTAGAAACAGCCACAAATTTCTTCGCTACTGCATTCAGTTCTAGAGAGAAGTTACCTGTTAGTGAGATAGCCACTAGGTAAGCAACGATCAGAGAACCGATAAGGTTACCCAAGCCTACAAGACCCCAACAACGGAAGATACGACCCCAAGTGATGCCCGGACGGTTAGCAAACTTAGCCAGAGGCGCTAGACCAAAAACACCGGTCACTAGGTCATACCCCATCACACTTAGAATTACGAAACCAACGGGGAAAACAAGTGCTCCTACAAGGCCGATACCCGTTTGTACAATCGCGGTAATAGCAACCACCACCGCAAGCGAAAGAATAACGCCAGCCATCGTACCGCGAAGCAGAAGATCTCGCGTGCTTGTATTGGTTTTCGCTTCACCAACATTGATCATGGTTTGCACGAATTCTGCAGGCTTAAAATCAGTAGACATGAATGTGTCCTTATCCAAAATTGAAAGTTAAAAAGTTAAAAAGTTAAAGATTGAATAGAGAAAGGCTTCCCGTTGACACCTGAACGCTGTCTACAACACCTCGCTTCCCTGTTCCCCTGAGATGATGCTTGGAAAGCCTTTGTCTATTAAATCTAGGTTTCAGTTCATTCCCTCCCCCTAAGAGGAGGGAATGAAAACCAAGCTTACGCAGAGATTTCTACTTCGCCGTTGGTTACACGCGTTTTGTACGCTTTCACGCTAAAACGTTCGTCTTCCATGCACGCACCTGTTGTCAGGTTAAAGCGCTGCTTCTTAAGTGGGCTTGCCACCCAAAGCTCGCCTTGGTGCTCACAGATCAAACCGCGAGAAAGCACGTTTGATTGGAAGAACGGGTCTGTGTTGCTGATCGCCAGCACTTCTTCTGCTTGTGTTGGGCGAAATACCGCAACTTGCTGACCATTAACCAAAGCACAAACGCCAGTGCCCGGTACGATGTCGCTGATTTGGCAAATCTTTTCAAATGACATAATCAAACTTCCCTTATGCTTCAGTGATCGCTACGTGTAGGATGTCGCCTTTCGCTTCAGGGTGTTTTTCCGTGAAGGTTGCTGGGCGGTGCTGTTCGCGCTCTTGTACAAACACGACGTTTTCATCGCGCTTGTCAGAGTTGATGAAGTGCGCGAAACGAGTCAGTTGTGATTCGTCGTTGATGGTCGCAGTCCACTCACACTCGTACTCGTCTACAAGCTTCGCTACGTCAGCTTCTAGTTGAGCGTTGATGCCAAGCTTGTCGTTAACAATCACTTCGCGTAGGTAGTCAACGCCACCTTCCATGTTTTCCATCCAAACTGATGTGCGTTGTAGTGGCGCAGCAGTACGGATGTAGAACATCATGAAGCGGTCGATGTACTTAATCAGCGTTTCTTTATCTAGGTCACTTGCAAGTAGGTCTGCGTGACGAGGTTTCATACCGCCGTTACCACATACGTACATGTTCCAACCTGCGTCAGTCGCGATGATGCCAAGGTCTTTACCTTGTGCTTCCGCACACTCACGAGTACAGCCAGAAACACCGAACTTCATCTTATGAGGTGTACGAATGCCTTTGTAACGGTTCTCGATGTAAGAACCTAGACCAACAGAGTCTTGAACACCGTAACGACACCAAGTAGAGCCCACACATGTTTTCGCCATACGAAGTGCTTTTGCGTACGCTTGACCTGTTTCGAAGCCAGCATCGATAAGCTTGCGCCAGATCTCTGGAAGATCGTCTTTTTGAGCACCAAACAGACCAATACGTTGAGCGCCGGTTACTTTGGTGTATAGGTTGTATTCCGCAGCAACGTTCGCTAGCGCACCCAGTGCTTGAGGTGTTACTTCACCACCCGCCATACGTGGGATAACAGAGTAAGTTCCGTCTTTTTGGATGTTACCTAGGAAGTTATCGTTCGTGTCGTGCAGCTTAACCAGTTGTGGCTTAAGAATGTGCTCACCCCAGCAAGAAGCCAAGATAGAACCAGCCAGTGGTTTACAAACTTCACAGCCGTAACCTTTGCCGTATTTCTCTAGAAGCTCATCAAACGTTTTGATCTCTTCAATGCGGATTAGGTGGAACAACTCTTGGCGTGAGTATGCAAAGTGCTCACACACGTCGTTCTTCACTTCGATACCCGATTTAGCAAGCTCAGCATTTAGAACAGACGTCACTAAAGGAATACAACCACCACAGCCTGTACCTGCGCCAGTCACTGCTTTGATGTCGCCCAATGTGTGGTGACCATCAGCAACCGCTTGTGCGATCTTGCCTTTTGTCACGTCGAAACATGAACAAATCACTGCGCTTTCTGGTAGAGCGTCTGCACCTAGTGCTGGTTTCTCAGCGCCTGCGTGTGCAGGAAGGATCAACGCATCTGGGTGCTCTGGTAGGTCGATTTCGTTCAACATAAGTTGAAGCAGATCGCCGTAGTCAGAGGTGTCACCAACCATAACCGCGCCAAGCAGTTTCTTGTTGTCTTCAGAAACGATAAGACGTTTGTAAACTTCTTGCTCTTCGTTTTGGTAAACGTAACTCTTACAGCCTTCAGTACGGCCGTTTGCGTCACCGATAGAGCCTACTTTCACGCCCAAAAGCTTCAGCTTCGCAGACATGTCAGCGCCTTCGAATTTGCTTTCTGTGTTACCTAGTAGGTGATCAACAGCAACTGTCGCCATCTTGTAGCCAGGAGCAACAAGGCCGTAGAACATTTCGTTCCAAGACGCACATTCACCAATCGCGTAGATGTTCTCATCAGAAGTCTGACAATGGTCGTTGATAGCAACGCCGCCACGAGGTGCCACTTCTAGCTCCATTTGGCGTGCTAGTTTGTCTTGTGGACGAATACCTGCAGAGAATACGATGAAGTCTGTTTCTAGCTCTGAACCGTCAGCAAAACGCATAACGTTGCGTGCGTTTGTGCCTTCTGCCGCAATCTCAAGCGTGTTTTTGCTGGTGTGAACGTTCACACCCATACGCTCGATCTTTTGACGAAGTTGGTTACCACCAGCAAGGTCAAGTTGCTCAGCCATTAGCTTTGGTGCGAACTCAACAACGTGTGTTTCTACACCTAGTGCTTTCAATGCGCCCGCAGCTTCAAGACCTAGCAGACCACCACCGACAACAACGCCTGATTTGCTCTTCTTCGCACACGCTTCGATCGCTTTAAGATCTTCGATAGTACGGTAAACAAAACAGTCTTTGCTTTCGTGACCTTTGATAGGTGGAACAAATGGGAATGAGCCAGTAGCAAGAATCAGCTTGTCGTATTGAACTTCGCGACCAGTGCTTGAGTAAACAATGCGGTTTTCACGGTTGATGTTAATCGCGCGTTCGCCGATCAGCATGTTAATACCGTGTTTCTCGTAGAAGCCTTCTTTTACTAAAGAAAGTTCATCTGCAGTATGGTGAGAAAAGTAAGAGGAAAGGTGCACACGGTCGTATGCGACACGAGGTTCTTCACAGAAAACCGTAATGTCTATATTAGACATATCAGCTTTCTCGACTAAGTCTTCAATATAACGGTGCCCTACCATACCGTTACCGATGACTACTAGCTTCAACTTGCTCATTATAATTCCTAAGGGTTAGGTTCTTATCACTGAGCTCATTGTTAATTGTGAAAGAAAATTAATACATGATGTAAATCAATTACAATTTCAAACTACCCTAAAGGGGTAGATGAACGTATTTATCTGACTATTGCGAAATAAAAAGTAATTTATTAACGGATATTGGTAGTTTTAACAAACTGAGATAACCGAAGCCATGCTAGCAACGGACTATACCGTTTTGCTTTTATGAAGTTAGGCTGACCATCGAAACCGAGCACACCTACGATAAATCCTGCTTTGCTTCTAAACGACGCACTCACTTGACTTCACCGTTTCAAGGTGATCAGAGAACAATATCTGAAGTGATTGAAAGATTTAGAAAAATCAAGCTTCACAACAAAAATTTTTTACTAGCTAAGTCGCACTATAAAGACTAAAATCAGGTTTAGTTCATATGGAATAGCGTCCATATGATTGATACCGTAATTGACATATAGAGTGCCGTCCCATTTTTGTGAGGCGGCCTTTTATTTGGGAGTCATAAAATGTCAGAAAACAATTCTATCTACATCTCAAGCTTAGATATGAACCGAATCACGGCTTTGTTGGATAAAATGCCAAACATCGCAGCGGAGCTTGTGGAATTAGAAGCAGAGCTCGACCGAGCAACAGTTCTTGAGCCAGAACAAATGCCAGATAACGTGGTCACGATGAACTCGACTGTAGAGTTTAAATTTTCAGGTGAAGATAGAACCATGACAAAGACACTGGTTTACCCTTCTGAACTGAAAAGCAGTGATGATATCTCTATTTTTGCACCCGTAGGCAGCGCACTGATCGGTTTGTCTGTCGGCCAAAAACTTGACTGGCCAATGCCAAATAATCAAGTGAAGACAATTGAAATTGTCGATATCACATACCAACCTGAGCGTTGTGGTGCACTAAACCGCTAACCCTCAGTAGTCCCGGTGCAAAGGCCTCCATTTAAGACTTTGCACCAGGAGAGCCCCTCGCTTACCCCCTATTTCCTTCTTTGTTTTCCAAGCATTTACTTTACTGCTCTTAAGTAACATCACCGATTCTTTATTATTTACCGCATATTCAATATTTATATCTCCAAGCTCAATCATAGAAATTGCAAAGTATTTTTCGTATATTGTCGCTCCGAAAACGACGTAAATTATGCGCAAAATGGAAGAATATCTAACTCGAATTGCCTGCTTAGAAAAAGAAAATGAAGAGCTGAAGCGGAAGAATGCGCGACTACAAGAAAAGTTGAATGCTGCACTCGACAGTAATGGACTGTGTTTGTGGGAGCAGCATATTCCTTCAGGTACTTTGACGATATTCAATATGCAGTGGGGAAAAATGCTAGGTTATCAGCCCCATGAGTTAACCGCGACGGTTGAAACGTGGAAAAACAATCTCCACCCTGAAGATTATGATCTTGCGGTGGGTGCATTTGAAGATCACCTAGCAGGCAAGACCGACCTTTATGAGGTAGTGCATCGCATGATTCATAAAGACGGCAGTGATAGCTGGGTCTACGATCGAGGGCGCATCGTCGAGTATGGTTCTGATGGCGAACCACTACGGATGATGGGTACTCATATCGATATTACAAAAGAAAAGCGTTATGAGCAGCAACTGGCCAAGTTGGCTTCGAGTGATCCATTGACTGGATTGTTAAATAGAAAAGCAATTGAGGAAAACTTTAATCATCAACCTCAAACCGAACCGTCTCAGCAGTCTGCTTTAGTGTTTGTTGATATAGATAATTTTAAAGCAGTTAACGACCAGCTAGGCCATCATACTGGCGACACCCTCCTCATCAATATCGCCAATAGCTTAACAGAGCTTGCGTCAAGCAAGTCTCAAGTTGGACGCATAGGAGGCGATGAATTTGTTGTCTTAAACTGGCATTCAAGTCGAGAGGAAATATCCCAACTTTGCAATCAACTCTTAGATTCAATCATTCCAGCGATAAATCAAGACTTACATAAAGTAACGATAGGAATGAGTATCGGTGTTTGTCTCTTTAACAAAGGAAAGCAACCGTTTAATGAAGTGTATCAAAAAGCCGATCACGCAATGTATGAGATAAAGAAAAATGGCAAAAATGGAGTACAATTTTTCAACTTAAAAAGTTGATATCTCTCCATAAATCATCATGTTATGAAATCAGTCATTTGCTACAACTTGAACTAACTAAAGATAAATTCTTTATATCTAAGCCAGTTACCGAAATTACCCCTAGGTACTCATAAATTTGGCACGATACAAATAAATCCCCTCCTCTCCTAGCATCAACCCAATAAGCAACTACACTCATTTAACTGATAGATTAATTACTACTATTATGAAGGGAGTTGTTTTTGATGGATACAAAACAGATTTCTACAGTTATCATAATTTTAGTTCTTTCTGCATTAGTAGTTGCTTATTTAAAGTTAACAACGGTATCAAATGCTATCCACAAACCTACAACAATCGGTATATCTAAGACGCCTCTGTCAGCCCCTTTTATCATTGCAGAGCACATAGGTGCGTTTGAAGAAAACGATTTAAACGTCGAACTTATCATGTGCTTTGGAGGGGTCGAATGTTCAAACCTACTTCTAGAAAACCATGTTAATTACGCCACTTTTTCTGAAAGCGTACTGATGTTTAAAAGCTTTGAATACAAAGATTTAGCATTAATCACTTCTTTTGCATCTTCTACGAATGATATTAAGCTGCTAACTAAAAAGCGGTCTGGCATAGAAAGTATAGATAAATTACCAGGAAAAAAGGTTGGTGTAATAAAAAAGAGCGCTAGCGAATATTACTTAGACTTGTTGCTACAGGTAAATGACATTGATTTAGAAAAAGTAGAAAAAATATCATCAACAACGCAGGTTATTATAAATCATTTAATGCAAGGAAACGTCGATGCAATATCTACTTGGGAGCCATACGGATTTATGGCCAAGAATAGAATAAATGAAGAAGTAAAGAACATAGGAATTATTGGCGTGTATAAACTTTACTTTTTGCTTGTATCAAAAGAAATACACATTGAAAAATCAGATCAAGAAGTAATGAAAATAATAAAGTCACTTCATCACTCAATTAACTGGATGGATAAAAACCCTCATTTAACAATGAAAATACTATCACAAAAACTTAACACAACAGTTGAAAAAATATCTTGGAGTTGGGATGATTATAACTTTCGATTAAATTTAACGAATTCTTTATTATTTACATTACAATCAGAAGCTAATTGGGCATTAAAACAAAACTATGTAGAAGGACAGATTCCAAATTACAGAAAAATATTTAAAGAAAACTATATCAATTCATATTTTGATGGTCTAGATTAAAATGCATCGTTCGTTAAACCACTATTTAGCATCACTATTCAGTCTAAGCGTAATACTATGTATCAGCGTTATAGTATACATAAGCTTCATAAAAATAGAAGATTATAAAGCCAAGAAACAATTAAACCAAATAATGGACATACAAATATCATTAGAGTCATTAAGTAGTTATCTTTGGGCTTACACTCAAAATAGGGGAAAAAACAATTTCACACAATTCATGATTTCTCATAACAAATTAAACGAATTATTATCTCAAAATGAAGATGTTTTATACCTTACTAAAGACCTAAAAAAAATGAATCTCGAACTGTATTTTTTAGTTCAATACGAAAATAATCATTTACTAGACAAAGATCGCCATTATGATTCAGTCGTAAATTATAATAAATCAAATCCTGTCATACAATCCAGAATAAACATTGTATCCCAGGATATGAATAATGAAATAATATATATTTATAAAAAAATACTTAATAATAAGTCTACAAAACTACAAAATTTAAATTATTACACTCAAGCAGGTATTATTTTTATCTCTCTGGTTGTTATGCTATTATGCTTTTATATAAAAATAAAGTTCAAGAGAAGCTTTCAAAGGTTTATAAATGGAATAAAACAATTAAGCAGGTCAAATTTTGACTATAAAATCCCTTCAGAAAATCAATTCACGGAATTTGAAAATCTGTCTTGTTACTTCAATAAAATGGCGGCATTGTTAAACCACACAACAATATCAAAATCAAAACTTAAAGAAGAAGTAGAGAATCAAACTTCAGTTCTAAATCGTCAAAAAGAAAGTTTGGTATTTTTGTCTGAGCACGACTCCTTAACTAATATCTACAATCGTCGAGCAATAGAAAAACATTTGATCCAGCTTACGCGTAATTTCAGAGGCAGTGAGAATAGTTTTAGTTTGTTTTTTATAGATTTAAATTTATTTAAGGATATTAACGATAGCCATGGCCATGAGGCAGGTGATGCAGTGTTAAAATCTGTAGCTAGTAGATTATCAAGTATTATCGACGAATCAGACATGGTAGGCCGCTTTGGTGGAGATGAATTTATTATTATTCATCGTTCACACACAACAGGTACGTCTCTGTCTGCATGTGCACTACGCTATATCCAAGAAATAGAAAAAGTAATTCATTTTAAAGGTAAAGAGTTATGCGTCGGAGCTAGCATTGGTATTGCACTCTATCCTGAGCATGGGTCGAATGTACATGAATTATTAACAGCGGCAGACAAGTCTATGTATCAGTCAAAACGTTCTAAAGCTAGCTCGTTCACTATTGTCGACAACAGCAGTTCGCTGTTAAAGAGGCCTATGTTTTAATCTAAAGTAGCTGTGGAAACGTTCTACATGCGAATATTCAACGACATCGACCACTGTGGCCACTTACAGTAATAAAGCCGCTTTTATCACATAGCAAAAGCTAAACTCGTAAGCTAAACGCTCTCCAGGCATTGAAGAAAAATAATCCATTGTGAATGGTTAATCCTCCCCTTTTAAACGTCAACTTTCACCACCATATGATAGTTAAGATTCATTAACAGGCTATAACTATCCTATGTCTTTTCCTCGTTTATCTGTTCTGGATTTGGCACCCGTGTCCGACGGAACAAACTTCACCGAAACGTTCGAACGCTCCGTTGAATTAGCTCAATCAATCGAGTCCTGGGGCTATCATCGGTTTTGGATGGCTGAACACCATAACATGCCCGACATCGCCAGTGCCGCAACCAGTGTATTACTCAGTCATATTGGAGCGCACACGAACTCGATCCGTTTAGGATCAGGTGGAATCATGTTACCTAACCATGCACCACTAGTTATTGCAGAGCAATTCGGAACGTTAGAGGCATTATACCCTGGTCGTATTGACCTCGGATTAGGACGCGCACCAGGCACCGACTACCAAACAATGCATGCATTAAGGCGGGAACCAGAGCATATGGATCCTGACTTTGAAGAGCTGTTGGAGGAACTTAATTTCTTTCTTGGTCCCGTATCTCGAAATCAACCAGTCGCGGCTTATCCAGGTAACAACACATCTCTGCCGATTTGGCTTCTGGGGTCGAGTACATACAGCGCACGTTTAGCAGCTAAGAGAGGCTTACCTTTCGCATTTGCTGCACACTTTGCTCCAGATGCAATGTCTCGTGCTCTAAACTTTTATCGAGATGAGTTTGTCCCATCCGAGCATTTAGCTCAACCCTATGTGATGATTTGTGCCAACGTTATCGTAGCGGATACTCAGTCACATGCAGATTTTCTCGCGACAACAGAGAAGCAAAAATTCTTAAAAATGATTCGCGGCAATCGCGAAAAACTTCGCGCACCAGTGAAAAGTATGGCACCACTATGGTCAGCACAGGAAAAGCTTCACGTTGAAACTCAATTACGTGAATCTATCCATGGTGATCAAACATATGTAAGACAGAAAATTGAGAAACTTTTGGAACGCACTGGGGCAGATGAAATTATGGTAAACACGATGGTGTTTGAACAATCTGAGAAGTTGAGATCCTACAGGTTACTATCGGAACTCATGGACAAGTAAAAGAATGGAGGCGCCTCCCGGAGTCGAACCGAGGTCCACGGATTTGCAATCCGCTGCATAGCCACTCTGCCAAGGCGCCTTTCTGATTTTGTATCTCTGTCACCAAAGATTTTGATGGTGCCCCGGGCCGGACTTGAACCGGCACAGCGCGAACGCCGAGGGATTTTAAATCCCTTGTGTCTACCAATTCCACCACCAGGGCAACGCAATCATGCGATGGGTTAGACACCATCTATCTCGCGACCTTTGCCGTGAGAACGAGGCGTACTTTAACGGATTAATTTATCTGGTCAACAAAAAATTAGTCTTTTTTATTCAAATGGTTAAAAAGACGACTCTAACGAACAAAGGGCGATCATTTTGCTTATTTGATCATCAATACGCTTTGCTTTCGTGCCTTTTAACCTTCTCATTTTATATCAATGAAGAGCCAACAAATCGCGCAAGTTAACAGTATGGGTATAAACTTAACGTGTATTTCAGAGAACAAAATAGCGCTCATCATGTTTCGAAAACCATCATTTCACTTACCCTTACATGCCGACTCCGAACTCGACTTCGTAGTGCCCCACTTCTTCCTTACTGAATTTGATTATGCACGCTCTCTGGAGCAGGGAGTCATCGACGACTTGGATCCTGAATATACACACCAATATCGCGTCACACTGAGGCGCATACGCTCACTATGCTCACTACTTCGCGAACTGATCCCTCCTTTTGAACAGCGTATTTTGAAACCTCATTTAAGAATAATGATGAAGAAAACAAATAAGCTGCGTGATTTGGACGTATTTATCTTGGACAAAAACCAATACATTGAAATGCTCCCAAATCACAAATCGTCTCTTGAGCAACTTTTTTGCTTTATAGAATCTGAACGTGCTTACGAACAAGCAAAAGTTACGCGTTGGCTAGATACACAAGAATACACAACGCACTGCACTTTGATCAGGAATAGTATGTTGCGAAGTACGCAACACGAACCAGTGGATAGCAACGTACCTGCGTTACTTTTCGCAAGCCAAAAAATCTCCGTTCAATTTAAAAAAGTTGATAAAGCACGACGCAAAATCTCGGACAAAAGTCGTGACAGCGTGATTCATTCGATGCGGATAAAGTGCAAAGCGCTTCGTTATTTGTTAGAAGGATTTTCCACGCTCTATCCTTCCCAACAGCACAAAAACAACGTGAAACAACTAAAACTATTGCAAGACAAGCTCGGTGACTTTAACGACACTTCAAGTCAAATTGAATTTTTCGCACAACTCAAAGAAACAGCAAATCTCAATAAACAAGATCGTAAGGCTTTGAAAAAGCTAATTAACGTGCTTAGCGAACATCATGAACTCTCTCGCCAAACCATCTTGACGCATTTAAGCCAGTTTGAGTCTTTCATTCGCGATTCCAATACACAAAATCTCTACCGACCCTAAATCAAGGTTCACGTATTCTTAATATTCATTAATTACAGTCAATCGTTGGGCTCCATTAAGAAAGATAACGTGAAACCATTAAAACGATACCAATACGAGCGCTATGCGGTGCTTTGTAATCTCGCCTACCCTCGCGTCTTCAGACAAACTCAATATGGATTCGATCCTAATGGGCAACGAGTCATTAGAAATGAACACGGTAAGATTATGATTCGCGTGCTCTGGAGTAAAAAACAGAGTGAAGTGGTCGTAGTGATTAAAGGCTCACACAGTATCAGTGATTGGTTGTTGAACTTCGCGATGTGGACGAGAAGCTGTCGAAGGTTGGGACTAAACTATCGCATTCACGCGGGTTTCTATCATCTGTTGTTCCAAGAAAGTTTACCGAGCCGGAATGAAGATCGGTTAGGGTTGACCGTGATCGAACGCCTCGAAGGTATCGTTGTACCACTTATTCTCAGGGGAAAAAGAATCACTATTACTGGCCACTCTTCAGGTGGCGCGATTGGCAGTGTTTTTGCTGACTATATTGAGAAAAAATACCCCAAAAGCATTAAACGCGTGGTCACTTTCGGACAGCCCGCTGTCGGAGATTGGACGTTTAAGAAACGCTACCGTTTGGGGCACAAAACATACAGGATTTGTTGCGACATCGACATCGTGACCTTTATGCCGCCCATACCTTTTTTGTATTGGCATGTAGGCAAAATGCTATGGTTATATAACGGGAGAATATACGAGAACACCCCAACGCTCATACGGCTTGGGCGCTCCTTATTTAGTTGGTTAATGCGACCGTTTTCTTATCACTTTATGAGTAAATACATTCGCGACAAAGACTTTTTTGATGAACGCTGAGTTAAACATCCGAAAGGTATGACGTACAGACACCAAAAAGCCGGACTTCGCCGGCTTTACGATTAAGTGCTGATCTACAGAGAGGCGATTTCTTTTTCAAGTTGATATTTGTTATCTGTGACAATTCGCTCTAACACTTCAACACGTCGCTTCAAGTCACCAATTTGCTTGTTAAGGTTATCTTGTTCTTCTCGGCTCATCGTATTACGTTCAGATATCTCCAACGCTCTTACTTCTTTACGATGGTTCAAGATTAACTTTATTATCCCGCCCCCAAATATGGCACCGAACACAATAGCCACAACCAATACATCAGCAATAGATTCCATTCTTTATCTTCCTCTAGATTATGCTCAACTATAAGTTACTCATTTGTCGAATGAATATCAAATAACACATTGATTCATTGAAGAGTTTTATCAAGAATTGCCTACTCTGTATCAAAATCACAGGAATGGATTATTCAACGCCAACCCAAACCGAGACAGATCCGCCGTTTACTGGGAACTCAGCCCAACCATTCGCATCAGTCCAAACTTCTTCAGTTCGGATACCCAACTTGTCTACGTAGCGAGCACTTGGTTTACCCGTATACATCCACTTCGAGCCGCCAGGTCCATCACTCATGATCACGGCCATTGAATGTGGATGCTTTGCATCACCTTCTCGAGTCCAACCAATTACGTCCCAGTGGTCGAGATAAGAATGTTGTTTGCCATACGCATAATCTTTACGCAGTGTTACTAGCTCTTCAATGTAAGGCACTTTGACCATATTGATGTCATGCCCTTTATCACTGTACTGCGCGCCGTAGTAATCTGCATAAAACACGGATGGATAGCCTTCTTCACGCAATAAGATAAACGCGTAAGCGAGCGGCTTAAACCACCAATCAACCGTCGACTCCAAAGCCTGCAAAGGTTGAGTGTCATGGTTTTCTACTAAGGTTACCGCTTTGACTGAATTGTCCTTCATCAGCGTACCATCCATGATTTGACGCATATCGTAGCTACCACCCGATTTAGACGCATTGTAGAAGTTCATATGTAACGGTGCGTCGAATAGAGACATGCTGCCAGAAGTTTTGGTGATAAAGTTATGCAACTGATTAACATCGTAGTTCCAGTACTCTCCGACCGTGAATAGTTCTTTCCCTGTTTTCCAACGTAGGTGATCAATCCATTCTTGCAGGTATTGATATTTGATGTGCTTCACCGCGTCCATTCTAAACCCATCCACACCCGTCATGTTGATATACCACTCACCCCAGTCTTTCAGCTCTTGCTTCACTTCAGGGTGATCCATGTCTAGGTCAGCGTACATAAGGTAATCGTAGTTGCCTTTTTCCGAGCTCACTTCCCAATCCCATGCCTTACCCTCGCCTTTGAATTTGAAGATAGCTTTTTCTTCGCCAGCATCGTCCCAATCCACGCCATCAAAGTGGTACCACGTCCAATGAAAGTTTGAGTACTTGTCGTTGCGCCCAGGGAAATCAAACTCTACCCACGCTTCAATCCATTTATCACCAAGTTCAATATTTCGGTTGTTCCAATCTACTCGCTTGGTATCAACCCAAGACTTTCCATCCGCACCACCGCGATGGTTGAACACCACATCGCCATAAATCTGGATATTGTTTTTATGGGCAGTATTGATGGCGCTTAGGTACTGATCTTTGGTGCCATACTTGGTGCGCACCGAACCTTGTTGATCAAACTCTCCCAAATCGTACATATCATAAACGCCATAACCGACGTCGTTGCTACCACCAGCACCTTTATAGGCGGGCGGCAACCATAACGCAGTAAAGCCGTTGTCAGATAGTGCCGACGCGTTGTTTTCAACTTGTGTCCAGAGTGCACCGTCATTTGGCACATACCAATGGAAATACTGCATCATGGTGCCATTTTGTGCCGCCATTACAGGCGAACTGAGCAGCAAAGTTAAGGGTAAAAGTGTAGGTTTAAGGTTGAATGTTTTCATTATTTTTCTCTCACGTTAAGGACTAGAATCCTCCTTTCTGCATATACGCACCAAGCGATACTAACTATGACGCTAGCTAGGTTGCTGCCTGTAATACAAAAAGTTCGGATGACAATCGAAGAGAAACTATCACCAATCACACTATACAATTATTGAGTTGTCTAACATTTATAAAATCAATGATTAGCACGTTAAAAATATTGAATGGTGATCAAAACATGGGAGACTTTAGGAAAGCGCGAAGGGTTACGAAAAGGTGGACTAAAAACGAAAAAAGCCAGTCATTTAAGACTGGCTTTCGAAATAGTGGAGGCGCCTCCCGGAGTCGAACCGAGGTCCACGGATTTGCAATCCGCTGCATAGCCACTCTGCCAAGGCGCCTTTCTGATTTTTTATCTCTGTCACCAAAGATTTTGATGGTGCCCCGGGCCGGACTTGAACCGGCACAGCGCGAACGCCGAGGGATTTTAAATCCCTTGTGTCTACCAATT
>NZ_JADDYH010000036.1:183005-223797 GCF_015163595.1 Vibrio sp. OPT41
GTCTCAGCGACCTTTGCCGTGAGAACGAGGCGTACTTTAACGGATTAATTTATCTGGTCAACAATAAATTTTATCTTTTTGATTTAAGTGCTTAAAAAGCGATCTGCCTAGTATATTTGGCATTCAATTAGACCAATAAGCACCCGTTCCCTTTCATTAGCTATAAAGTCATACGCATACTAGTGCCCGAAACTGCTTCGAGGTAAACACGCGACTATCAGCTATGAACGCTGATCTTTTCACCGCTGTAACATCTGTAACAATTTGATTCCCTACTCTTGGCACGACTGCGTACAGAACATCATATTTTGTTACCGATAACTTTATATCGAATGTGGTCGTACCTTTATAAAATCATTGACTTTTTTTATTTTCAAACAAAGCTCAATTCATTATCGAAAATATCAATAAATAATGGTACGTTACACGAGTTGCAGTAATTTAATGGACATATATCACATATAAGGATGTGGTTTACTTTGGCGACACAACATAAGAAAAACAAGGTATATCACTAATGTCTATCAAGAATCTTTCTATAGCGAAAAAGATATCGCTATCGTTTTTACTCATTGCCATCGTCAACATTGCATTTGGTGTGTTTTTATCTACAGAGCTCAAAAGCATCAAATCTGAGCTTTTAAACTATACCGATGATACGCTTCCTGCAATGGAAAGGGTCGATTCGATTCGAGATCACTTGTCTCGCTGGCGCCGAGCTCAATTTGCTGCGTACACTTATGAAGACGCAGACCAAGTCAAAACTAAAATTTCTAACAATATTAGAGAACGCGAAAAGATCACTAGAGAGCTCAACGCTTACGGTGAAACTATCTGGCCTGGCGAAGAGCAGCAAACTTACCAGCGTCTTATGCGTCAATGGAAAAAGTACTTGGTTACTATGGACCAGTACAATGAAGCGATGCTAGCTAACGACAAAACCAAGGCCCACCCTATTTTGGCGAACTCCTTGTCTGCTTTCGAAGCGGTTGACTCAGAGTTAGGCGAACTAATCCGTCTCCTTAAAGAAGCTATGGACAGCAACAAAACTCATATCCTGTCCTCTGTAAATGGATTGAGTAATTCTTCAATAGCAAGTAACGTGATTATTCTACTGATCATGGTAGGCATGACATACGTGCTGACTCGCCTAATTTGTGGCCCACTTAAACTTGTTGTTGAGCAAGCAAATGCCATCGCAACAGGTGATCTATCAAGTGACATTGACCGTAAAGCAATCGGCAATGATGAGCTTGGTGAACTGGCAGACGCGACCACTAAGATGCAAGATGACTTACGCCAAGTTATCGATAACGTGATTGCTGCAGTTACTCAGTTAAGCAGCGCTGTCGAAGAGATGAATCAAATCTCCGATATTTCTGCGTCTGGTATGAAAGATCAACAGCTGCAAATTACGCACATCGCAACAGCAATGACAGAAATGAAAGCGGCCGTAGCCGATGTTGCTCGTAACACTGAAGACTCAGCGAACCAAGCTAACGAAGCAAACCGCCGCACACAACACGGTGTTCGTGAAACCCAAGGTATGGTTGACGCGATTCAAGAAGTTTCAAACGTAATTGGCGCTGCAGGCGATACCGTAGCAGAGCTTGAACAGCAATCGAATAAAATTAACGTGATCGTGGATGTTATCCGCGACATCGCCGATCAAACCAACCTACTTGCACTTAATGCAGCCATTGAAGCGGCGCGTGCTGGTGAGTCTGGTCGTGGCTTTGCCGTCGTTGCAGACGAAGTTCGAACTCTTGCCGGCCGTACGCAAGATTCAACGAGTGAAATCACTTCGATCATTGAGCAGCTACAATCACTTGCAAAAGACGCAAAATCAGCCACTGAACTTTCTAGAACCAGTATCTCAGAATGTGCAGAACAAGGCATTCAATCAAAACAGCTGATGAGCGACATTGAGCATTCGATTTCGGACATCTCAGACATGGGTACCCAAATCGCCACGGCTTGTAACCAGCAAGACTCTGTTGCGGAAGAGCTTAACCGCAGCATTGAAAACATACATTTGGCATCTCAAGAGGTCTCGCAAGGTTCGGAGCAAACCGCACAGGCGTGCCGCGAACTAAGCCAGCTATCCATTTCTCTTAAAGATGTAATGAGCCGCTTTAAACTAAGTTAAACTCAGTGGATACCTTAGTAGATATCAAATCAATCCCGATTTGCTTAAATTGAATGTCATCACTGAGGTATATTTAGGTATATATTAAATCACTATCTTAACAAACGCTCCAAAGCACCACTTGGAGCGTTTTACTTCGTCAGGTACTTTCCCCAAGTACTCAATAACATAACCAATACAAAAAACGCGTACGGAGACTTTATGCGCTTAAATAAAACCTTACTATCACTGACTATCGCTGCTGCAATCGCGGTTCCTGTAATGCAAGCTACTGCTGCTCCTCTTCAAATTAGCAATACAGCAGCAAAAGCAGAGCAAGTTCAAGGTGCTAACGCTTGGCTAGAAATAAACTTAGGTCAGTTCCGCGATAATATTGAGCAGTTTAAATCGCACATGGATGGCAAAACGAAAATTTGTGCCGTGATGAAAGCCGACGCATACGGCAATGGTATCGCAGGCTTGATGCCGACTATTATCGAACAACAAATTCCTTGTGTTGCCGTTGCAAGTAACGCCGAAGCACAAACTGTTCGCGACAGTGGCTTTAAAGGCCAACTTATGCGTGTACGCTCAGCGGATATTGGCGAGATTGAAGCCGCAATCGACCTAAATGTCGAAGAGTTGATAGGCACAGCAGAGCAAGCTAAAGCACTGTCTAAACTAGCCGAGAAAGCTGGTAAAGAAATCAAAGTTCACCTTGCTCTGAACGACGGTGGTATGGGACGTAATGGTGTTGATATGACGACAGAAGCGGGCAAGAAAGAAGCGCTAGAAATCGCTCAACAAGCTGGCGTTAATATTGTTGGTATCATGACTCATTTCCCTAACTACAATGCAGACGACGTGCGCCGAAAGTTAGCTTCATTCAAAGACAGTTCTGCATGGCTGATTAAAGAAGCGAATCTAAAACGCGACAACATTTTACTGCACGTAGCAAACTCTTACACCGCGCTTAATGTTCCTGAAGCGCAGCTTGATATGGTTCGTCCTGGTGGCGTTTTATACGGAGACCTACCGACTAACCCTGAGTACCCTTCTATCGTGTCTTTCAAAACACGCGTGGCATCCGTTCACCACCTGCCAAAAAATAGCACAGTCGGTTACGACAGCAGCTACACAACAAGCAAAGAAAGCTTAATGGCGAACATTCCTGTTGGTTACTCTGATGGCTATCCACGAAAAATGGGGAATACAGCAGAAGTTCTGATCAATGGCCAACGTGCAAAAGTTGCGGGCGTTGCTTCAATGAACACCACAATGGTAGATGTGACAGGTATCAAAGATGTTGAGCCTGGTTCTGAAGTTGTTTTGTTTGGCTCCCAACAAGGCAAAACGATTTCAGCTGCTGAGATGGAAAAACACGCAGAAGTCATCTTCCCTGAACTATACACGGTTTGGGGAAGCGCGAACCCTCGTGTCTACGTAAAATAAACCTATTCAGTTATTCGTAACAGAGCGAAAAAGCGAGCCTCGTGCTCGCTTTCTTTCTTATTTACTAATCTATACTAGCTCGTGATGTTATCAATTAAACAGAGCTTACTATTTCTGTTGTTTTATTCTCCTTTAGCACTACCAAGCGCGACTCTCTACACTCTGTTTCTTAAAGCCGCTTGGATGGCTCAATTTTATATAGCACTTAGAGTTTGAAAGCCCCTCCAATTGATGTTAAACATGAAGTTTACAAAAGAATAACAAACACACTCGTATGGCACTGCACCTTTGCCTGCTAGCTAGGTATCTCTATGACAGAAAATACTCAACATCTTCAACGCTCCTCCACTGAGTTGCACGAATTTAATCGGCTTGACGTCTGGAACGGCTTCACCCAACTTTTACCCCTCTCTATGTTCGTGGTCATATTTGGCCTCGCTTTCGGTGTTGCTGCGGTACAGACTGGACTAGATGTATTTCCCACTATGTTGATGAGCACACTGGTCTTCGCCGGTGCTTCACAATTTGCCACGTTAGAAATGTGGGGAGCGGAAGTCCCTTTCATTCCAGTACTTATTACTGTATTTGCGATTAATGCTCGTCACCTCTTGATGGGAGCCACACTTTATCCATGGTTACGACAACTCCCACCAACAAAACGTTACGGTGTAATGCTGGTAGCATCAGACGCTAACTGGGCAATGGCACTCAATGCATTTGGTAGAAAAGAACCAGGCTTTGGCTTGCTTGTTGGTGGCGGCTTAGCGATGTGGTCTTTTTGGATTGTGGGCACCTGGATCGGCATTTATTTTGGTAGCGCAATCAAAGATCCGGTGGGCCTCGGGCTCGATATGGTTATGGGATGCTTCCTGCTGTCTATGGTGGTGGCCGGGCCGAAAGACTTAAGAATCTTTGCGATTTGGGCCATAGCAGCAGCCTCTTCTATGTTGGCGTATTGGTATTTGCCAGAGAATAGCCACGTAGTGGTTGGCGCCATTACTGGCGGAGTATTGGGTGCTTGTTGGAAGGAGAAGAAAGCATGAACATCGAAACAACCATAGGTGGCACAGTGCTTATCATCATCGCTATGGCGTTAGTCACGCTCATAACCCGCTGGGGCGGAGTGTATGTTATGTCATTCATTCCAATTAGCGAACGGGTTCAACGTTTCATTACTGCGATGTCAGGCTCCGTACTGGTTGCCCTTTTAGCTCCGCTAGCAGTAGAGGGTGATAATGGTGCTAGAGCAGCACTGTTTTCTACTGCTGTTGTCATGTTCATCGTGAAAAAGCCTCTACCAGCAATTGCAGCAGGCATCATCGCCGCCGCCGCGGTACGTGCTCTTTAGTCGCTGTTTCAACGCCGATACCAGTCATCAATAAAAGACCCAAAACACAAAGCCCTGATGTCACAAGTGTCATCAGGGCTTATCTTATGCTCATCATTTGAACGATGAACAACGATTATTAATCATAGTGAGACAGCACATTACGCACAGCAGTTACAATTGCGCTTATATTTGTCCATTTTACCAATACCAGGGTTAAAGGTATTGGTTGGGTCTAATTCGTGGTAAAACTTCTGCAACGAGTTTTCGGCTTCATACAAGTGACCCACATTATGTTCTGCTGGGTATTTGGCACCACGGCTATTGAGGTGCTCTAGCATCAGCTTTTTCATCAACTTCGTGTCAGTCCCTTTTTTGAAAATGTAATCTTGATGGAAGACGTAACACATAAAGTGACCATAATAGAGCGCTTGAACAAGGTTCTTACTCACCTCTTCAGGCAAAGTTTCTAGCCACTCTTCATCATTGCGTCGCAATGCGATATCAAGTGCAACGATGTCTTCTACGTCTTTTCGATGAATCGTCTCGTACCGAATTGCTGCACCAGCGGCTGCAAAGCGATGTAAATAAGCTTTTTTACCTTCTTCCGGCGTACACTCGAAGAAATCACAGTCGTCTTCAACAGCCCAAACTTCTTTGAGGTATTTTTGTGCTTCAGCAATACCACCATCACTCATTTTCAATACCAGGTGATGCTCATACTTGTCACGGAAATCCAGCATTCGCTCTGGTAAATGTTGTGGGAACAACTTGCTCGCGTAGTACAAAATGGTGTCTGGCAGATATTTACTGACAAACGGGATGCGCTCTAAGAAGTTTTCTACCTTAGCTTTAAGTGCGAACATTTTTGGCAGCTTATCTGTGCCTAACAAGTCGATGGATAAGAACACATCCTTGCCGTACTTCTCTGCCATGTTGAAGATATCTCGATGCAAGTATTCTCCCATCTCAGGCAAGTTATCAAACGTAGATAAGAAGTCTTTTCGCAACTTCGTTAGTTTCGCAGGGTCATTGGTGCCAAGGTAAAAAACCTGCTCTTTTTCGGGTACTGGGTAGCTGTCAACCCGAACGGCAAAAACCCCCAACTTACCAGCGCAGCCACTGGCTTCAAATAATCGGCGTTCATCGGCATTAAAGCGAGAAGGAATGTCAGAAGTCACGTCTCGAACACGTTCATCGTATTCTTTGTCTGATGCCATTCGCTCATCATGAATGATCTTCGCTGGGTCAAAGTTCCCTTCTTGCAGGTTTGTTAGAATTTCTTCTGGCGTTTCACCTAACCCTTCAATACCAAGGTGGTTCACCAAATGTAACTGGCCTTGCTTATCGACCTGCGCGTAGAGCGCCAGTTCCGTATAAGCAGGACCACGCTTAACTAGCGCACCGCCTGAGTTATTGGCGATACCACCGACCACAGTGGCACCTAGCGATGAAGAGCCGATGATAGAATGCGGTGCTCGGTTCACTGCCTTCAACTCTTTCTCCAATGAGTGCAAACTTGCACCAGGCAAGCAAACCGCCTGCTTACCACCATCTAATAAGTGAATCTTCTTGATTTTGGTAATATTGATCACAACCACATCGCGATCATAATCATTACCACTCGGAGCTGAGCCCTCTGTTAAACCTGTTTTAGCCGCCTGCATGATAATGATGCAGTTTGCTTCAACACACTGTTTAATAATCTTCCATTGTTCTAGAAGAGTGTTAGGAAACACGATAGCAAGCGCATTACCACTACCCGAACGAAACCCCGAGCGGTAATATTTCGTTTTAACCTCGTCGGTTAGAACATTTTCTTCCCCCACGATGGTTTTAAATTCTTCAATCAGCTGCTTTTGTTTCATATCCGTATCTCTAGTTATTGTACTTCGCTCACAACACCGCTTAGCGGCAGGCATGGCGTTTGAGCCACTATAAGCAGTCCATTTCTCTGCGTCTATGTCAGGCGGACGAACAATACGTAATCAATAAACAACAAACAAAATAATTCTTTATTTTTCTGTTACTTATCTTTCACATTTGAGAAATTTAACGTAAGAAACAGACCGTTTCTTAAAAGAAACAATAGCAAAACCATTTGTTAACAGTTGTGCGGGGTATCTTGTTATCAATATTAGTGAAGAAAACGAGGAGAAGCGTAAGCTCCTAAATTTAAGAGGACTCTTAGAAATGAAGATGGAAACATAAGCTCAACACCAACATAACGATCGGTGTTGAGTTATTGGCTTAAAATCGATGGTTTTGACTTTGAAAGCTTGTGTATAGATGATCGATAAAGATCTTAATTTTTTCTGGTTGCTGACGAGTGTAAGGGTACACCGCATAAATACCCAAACATTTGGCTGTTTCGTCTTTAAATAACTGAATCAGACTGCCTTGCTTTAAGTCTTCATAAACCAATACACGCGGCACATAGATGATTCCCTGCCCTAACAGCGCCACATTTCTCAATACAGAAGAATTGTTAGTACAGAGGTTACCGTCGACGGTGATTTGATATACCTCGTCTCCATCTTTAAACGCCCACTCATGCGCTCCGGTTTCTTGGTAGGAATAGACTAAACAATTGTGTTTAGCCAAGGCTTGAGGTTGTTTAGGTATGCCATGTTTAGCTAGGTATTGGGGTGACGCGCAAATGATCCAATTTGCATCCACCAGCTTTCTTGCAATCAGACTAGAATCTGGCAACACACCCGTTCTAATTGCCAAATCAAAACGTTCATTCACGATATCGACGAAACGATTATCTAGATCCATATCGATATTGATGTCTGGGTATTTCTGATTAAATTCATTAATCACTTGAGGAAGAATTAATTCACCAGAGATAGTAGGCACCGAAATTTTAATGTTTCCAGATAAGTTTTTACCTAAACCCACAATGGATTCTTCCGCCGTTGCCACCGCTTGATAAACCGCTTTTGCATGAGTAAAAAACGCTCGTCCTGCTTCAGTCAACGTTAGCGTTCGCGTTGTTCGGTAGAGAAGCTGTACACCAAGCTCTTGTTCAAGCTTGGCAATCCGTTTACTGACGACCGATTTGGTCAGTGACATATGTCTCGCGGCAGCACTGAATGAACCTTGCTCGATCAAGTGATAAAAAATGATGTAATCGTCGGTATTTCTCATGCGTCTTCGTCAAATCCTTTGGAAGCCCGTATTGTAAACTGAAATTGGCTGAGGTGCGAAACATCGGGTCACACTTAATATCAGAAACTCGTGACAGAGATGGGGTTGCTAAGCTCACAGGTAATGAAAAAGAGATGGTGTGAATTTATCAGTCTTCAGATACAAAAAAACCAGCTTTCGCTGGTTTTAAGTTGATGCACTTGGCATCGAGATACCGCCATGGCCATATCTGAATAATTTGGAGCGACACACGAGGTTCGAACTCGTGACCTCAACCTTGGCAAGGTTGCGCTCTACCAACTGAGCTAGTGTCGCATTTATTCTCGAAAGCCATTCGCTATCAAAGAATAATGGAGGCGCCTCCCGGAGTCGAACCGAGGTCCACGGATTTGCAATCCGCTGCATAGCCACTCTGCCAAGGCGCCTTTTTTTATTACGCTTCAGGGCTCTACCCCGTTGCGTTGGTGGCTACTTTACGGATTGAGAGAAGATAGTCAAACAAAAATATTTCATTTTCTGTTCGTTTGATTTCTTTTAAGTCAATTCGACCAAAGTTCGATCTTATTGGCTTAAAACGAAGCAATATAAATCTAGCTTTCAGTTCGTTTTGTCCCATGAAACATTAAGGCGTTTAATAGTTGCTGACCCTTTTTAGCAATCTTCCCACAACATTAGGGTGATAAGACCAAGTGTGATCAAACATCGACATTAATGCAGGATTTCCGTATTTCGATAAGCTAATCGCGTGAAAACGGTTTTTCTTCGCCTTGAGCGCATCCACTTTGGCCAGTAACTCGTCTTGTTGTTTTGGCGCGATAAAGTCGGAAATGACTACCATGTCTGCGTTTTTATATTTATCACCGCTCATCAAGTCGATAGATTTAATCAAAGTTGGCTCTAAGTCTGTACCACCATGGAAGCTATAAGTTAGAAAGTCCGCCGCCTCGCGCAGACCATCTTGTTTGGTTAGTTCGTAGGTAATGTGTTCCGTAGAAAAAATAATGACATAGCAATCACGTTGCTCCGCTAGTGCGATTTGCATCAGAGCATAAGCCATGGCTTTGGCGCATTGCTCAGGAAAGCCACTCATGGAACCGGACGCGTCCACACAAACAATGAAGGGGCCTTTTTCGATATCTACCGCTTTATGGTCAGGTCGGTGAGCTTTAACTTTACGTAACGTGCGCGATTTGCCTTGTGTACGATAGTTCATGAGCCGTTTATCAACTAAGTGTTTATAGAACACAACTTCAAGTTCAGGATACGCCAAAAACATCGTTTCGTTGGGAAGTAGCTTATTTAGATCATCGCTTTCGTGAATACCGACAATATCATCCGTCGCCTCATCACTTTTCTCTTCGACCAATTGAAGTTCTTCAGTGGGCGCACGATTTAGTTCAGGATCATTTACTTGCCCCGCCATACGACCGAGTTGCTCCGCAATTTCTTGCAAGCCTTGGTGCTTCTTCAGAAACTCAGCATGGCGTTTCATCACCGTTAAGTCTGTTTTACTCAACTTGGCAGATGCCATATCCCACAGGCGCCCTACACTTTCAGCGTCACCCGACTCCGTGACTTTATCCATATTACGCATGGTTTCCATACGTTGATACAGGTCTTTCAGCACCTTTTCTTTATTGGCTTCAAGCTCGCTTACTTGCGCTTGTTTTATAGCATCGGTGAGGCTTTGGTACCATTGATCACAAAAGTAATGAGGGAACATAGGGTTATTCATCCCTTTGTTCTTTTCCATCATTCGGCGAGCTTGCATGTAAAACGCAGAGTGCCATTCCAGCTTTTTAATCACATCTTCGATGTTTTCAAAAAACGCCTCTTCATCCCAATGAATAACCTCTTGATATAAAGACAGCTCTTGTTGGAAACGCTCTGTCTCACATACCTTGGTGATCCGTTTTTTAACACTGCCTCGCCACTTTAACAAGTGACCTTTGACCGAAGATTTAACACCTCTGTTTTCTGCCATCATCATGACTTGTGAACGAGCCATCAAATCATTAACTGCGCTATCGATGATGCCGGAGTCGGCCACCATCAGCGCGAGGTTAAGTCCGTCTGCACCTAGCATGTCGTCTCCTTATGAGAAAAACTGATTTAAGTTTTTAAAGCGTTGGATAACTTTTTCACTTTCTGCTTGGATTGATTCAAGTCTCTGACTGACCTGTTGTAGACTCGACTCCATTAGGCGGGGTAGTTCAGGATCAACAAAGCTATGCGGAAGCGCATCATGAAAGTTCGCTTTCACCTTACGCATATGGTGTTCTGCCTCACTAAGCTGATTTACGGCTTTTTCGCTCTGCGTTAACCACTTTTGGTAGAGCTCTACATCCAAGCCCTCTTGAGTCACTAGGCTAACCAGAATGCCTCGGTTCGCGATATCACGGATAACTAGGTTATTCGCCGCGTCAACGTCAAATCGTAAACGGCACATGTTGGTGTTTTGATTGACGTAACCATACACATCACCGCTTCCCTCTTTAATGACTCGATCTAACTCATCTTTGGGTACATAAACCCAGCGGCTATCACCTTTTTCTGATTCTGAAACCGACATGTTGCTTTGCAAGACCACCAATTTAACTAAGTTAACGGCTGCGCCAACTTTGTACATCTTGGCTTTAGAGGTATCAAAGCGCATGGTTTCTTTGCGCAAAATACCCGTTGCCGCTTCAGACGTTAACGTCATGCGGTAGGCATCTTCAAGTTCATGTTGAACATCAACCAAAGACTCACGGCAGTACTCGATTTCCTGCTCCGCGTCTTGTTGATCAAATGCATGTTTTAAGGCGAACTCTTGAACCACTCCACGTACCACATCTCGCGATTCAGGACTGTTCCATAAACAATCTTGCAGCAGTAGAAGGTCAAGCGGATTGATTTCATCGCGACCATTAAAAAACGCGCTCGCTTTTAACAACTTCACGGCTTTCTTCCAGCGGCGGTCAGAGACATACATGTCGGTATTGGCCACATCACCAAACTGAGCTTCAACTTTGCTTTCTAACATCGTTTTAAGCTGGAAAAGCTTTTCGAATGCATTGTCGGTTAGCGTCAATTTGTCGAGCTGTTGTTGCCATTGATGATATTCTTCATCAGTTATCGCTAGGCCTTCTGGTACTTGTGCCTCTTGCGATGTGCCCACAGTCAACATCGACTTAAAGTTTTGTTTATTCTGAATTCGATTCACAAACACACGCACCAACATGCGGTCGTAGAGGGCATCCAATCCACTATCTTCATCGGGTAATTCATTGGAAGCCGATACCAACAGGCGCATTGGCACACGCTCGATATCGCTGCCATTTTTGAATGTTTTCTCATTAACCACTGTCAGCAATGTGTTAAGAATTGCAGGCCCCGCCTTCCAGATTTCATCCAAAAATACGACTTGTGCAGTTGGCAAATACCCTTTAGTTAAGCGAACATAACGGCCGTTGTCTTTTAGCTCTTGGATACTCAGTGGCCCAAACACCTCTTCAGGGGTTGAGAAGCGCGTCATCAGGTATTCGAAGTAACTGCTGTTATCGAACGCTTGGATGAGTCGTTTGGCAATTAAGCTTTTTGCAATACCAGGGGGGCCTAAAAGAAAAACACTTTCACCAGCAAGTGCAGCAAGAAGGCAGAGCTTGATCGTATGTTCACGCTCATAAACGCCATCCGTTAACGCTTTCGCCAATTTATTGATGCGTTCTGAGAGAAGCGCTTTTTCGGCATTTGAGGCAAATAAGGTTTGTGTCATACGTTCTCCGGCTACTGAAGTGGTATTGCGTTAACATTTTTATACACTTGTTATAACTTTGTTACAAATGTATTTTGTCGAATTCCCCTTATAGCAGATGCTTTTCCCCATCTTGACGAAGCAATCAAAGTTTCCATTTATGAGACATTGCTCACTTAAAGTGCAAACGCTTTCGTCGTGTTGCAGTATTTTTTGCTTTTGTTTCCCACCATTTGTGGTTAATGTCGAAAAACGTCAAAAATGCGGTAACAGCTAGGGTTCATAACTGCATGAGCAAGATAATTCATAAATGGAAGCAAATTTCTCTGATTGAAGAAGACGTTATGCTTCCTACAGGACAGGCAATTACGCACACCACAATCCATCATCCGGGCGCTGCAGTGATTCTCCCTATTACAGCGGAGGGTGAAATTGTCCTTGTCCACCAATTTCGGCCTTCACTTAATAAATGGCTATTGGAACTTCCTGCTGGTACCAGGGAAGGCAACGAAGAGCCACTCTGCTGCGCCAAAAGAGAGTTAGAGGAAGAAACTGGGTTTAGTGCAGAGAAATTCACGTCTCTCGGCCAAGTCACCCCTCTTGCCGGATTTTGTGATGAGATACAGTATCTATTTGTTGCCGAAAAGCTCAACAAAACAAACCGTTACGAGTGCGATGAAGACGAAGTGATTGAGGTCGTCACCTTGTCAATCAAGCAACTCGAAGAAAAGATTGTCGATGGCACGATCACCGATGCCAAAACGATCGCTTGCTTAAGCAAAGCGCGCCTTTGCGGATATATTTAGGACTTTGACCAAGGAGACATTCATGGATTTTCGATCAGATACCGTTACACAGCCCACCCAAGCCATGCGAGAAGCCATGTTTAAGGCCCCCGTTGGGGATGATGTTTATGGTGATGACCCTACGGTCAATGAGCTTGAAAAATTTGCTGCGCAGCTTGCTGGTTTCGAAGCAGCTTTGTTTACCACTTCAGGCACTCAAGCCAATCTGCTCGGTTTAATGGCGCATTGCGAGCGGGGAGATGAATATCTATGTGGGCAACAAGCACATAACTACAAATACGAAGCTGGTGGCGCGGCGGTTTTGGGATCAATTCAACCTCAACCAGTCGAAAATAACCCAGATGGCACGCTACCATTTGATAAACTGGCTGCTGCGATTAAACCAGATGATTGTCACTTTGCTCGCACTAAGCTTCTCAGCTTAGAAAACACAATTAATGGTAAAGTACTACCTCTGTCTTACTTAGCAGAAGCACGTGACTTCGTGAATAAACATAACTTGCAGATGCATCTAGATGGCGCTCGCGTTTTTAACGCAGCCGTTGCACTTGATGTTCCGGTAAAAGAGATCGGTCAGTACTTTGATTCAATGACGATCTGTCTGTCGAAAGGTCTGGCTGCCCCTGTTGGCTCGCTACTGCTTGGTAGCAAAGACTACATCGCAAAAGCACGTCGCTTAAGAAAGATGGTCGGCGGTGGTATGCGTCAAGCGGGTATTCTTGCCGCAGCAGGCAAACTTGCCCTTACCGAACAAGTGGAACAGCTAAAACAAGATCACATCAACGCAAAAACCTTAGCGGAAGGTTTAGCAGAACTGCCTGGTTTTTCAGTCAACCCTGAATTTGTTCAAACGAACATCGTGTTCGCGAAGCTTGCTCCTCAAGTGGACATAGTAAGTATCGCTGCGAAACTAAAGGAACAAAACATCACGATAACCCCTGGAAATCCAATTCGTTTTGTAACTCATAAAGATATTTCAGCGAAAGACATCGACACTTTCTTATCAAGTATAAAATCTCTACTTTAATTTGATTTTGATCATTGAGCTTCCCCTAAGGGGAAGCTTTATTGTATCGGCATGATTTTTAGCGAATAGATAACCTCCATGCTCAGATTTGTACTTCTAATCTCTTTTATTTTCTCTTCCGCTATCCATGCCGGGCCGTTTGGTGATGCTGATAAAGGTAAAATCAAATCACCTAGCTGTGTCTATTGTCACGGTGTTACAGGCATCGCAACGAACAACACCTATCCAAGCCTTGCTGGTCAAAATGCTCAGTACCTTTACAATGCAATGAAATCTTATCAAGCCGGTGAGCGTAAAGGGCCACTTGCAGAAATGATGGCAGCACAGTTAAAAATGTTAAATGATGAAGACCTTCGTGATGTCGCTGCTTTTTATGCAGAACAGACAGAAATCAAGTGATTAGATCACCTGTAGATGTACTATGAAAGCTCGTGAATCATCCAAACTCAACGCATATTGAAACATTAACCCAACATTCGACCACAAAACAATCAAATTAACTTCACTTCAAATATTTGATGAATTTATAGTTCAACATAAGCATTAATATTGACTTTTTATTCTATTTTATCGATATTTCATGCTTTATTGAATTTGACGTGAAGTAAGTTATGTCTCACACACATGCGCAACCAGCAGACTCGGTTGCTACCCCTAAGTCGTGGCAGATGCCAGATACCCTCATTTTGATCTTCATTGTTGGTATTCTTGCTGCGATTCTTACCTACTTAATTCCTGCTGGTCATTTTGATAGCCAACAGGTGACCTACATGGTAGACGGTGCAGAAAAAACTCGCACAGTTATCGATCCTTCTTCTTTCTCTTATGCAACCGACGAAAACGGTGAACTGGTTTACAACAAGGTTGGCCTGTTTGCTTCTGGTGGTGGCATTGGTCTGATGAACTTCCCTTTCGAAGGGCTAGTTTCTGGCTCTAAATGGGGCAGCGCAATCGGCGTGATTATGTTCATGTTGGTTATCGGCGGTGCTTTCGGCGTTGTAATGCGCACAGGCACAATCGATAACGGTATCCTGCGCCTTATCGATAAGACCAAAGGTAACGAAGCGCTATTCATTCCAGTGCTATTTTTGCTGTTCTCGCTAGGCGGTGCGGTATTTGGTATGGGTGAAGAAGCCGTAGCGTTTGCGATTATTATCGCGCCGCTTATGGTTCGCCTTGGTTATGATGGTATCACTACGGTAATGGTTACCTATGTTGCGACTCAAATTGGCTTTGCTACTTCTTGGATGAACCCTTTCTCCGTCGCTATTGCGCAAGGCATTGCGGGAGTACCTGTTTTATCCGGCATGACAGTGCGCATGGGGTTATGGGCTGGCTTTACGTTAATCGGTATCGCCTTCACCATGATCTACGCCGCTCGCGTGAAGTCAAATCCTAAACTTTCTTACAGCCATCGCACAGACCAGTATTTCCGTCAGCAAGAGCTTGGCAATCAAGATTCTCGTTGGAACCTAGGTGACACACTCGTTATCTTTACAGTTATTGCGACCACGGTGTGGGTCGTTTGGGGCGTAGTCGCTAACGCATGGTACATCCCAGAAATCGCGTCTCAATTTTTCACTATGGGCTTTGTTGTCGCGATCATCGGTACGATTTTTCGCCTGAACGGTATGACGCTAAACTGCGCAGCTGATGCATTTAAAGAAGGTGCAGCTATTATGCTTGCACCTGCCCTATTAGTGGGTTATGCAAAAGGTGTATTGTTGATCCTTGGTGGTGGTACAACTGATGAAGCGAGTGTACTGAATTCAATTCTAAACAGTGCTGGCGGCGTGATTAGCGGGCTTCCTGACGTGGCTGCGGCATGGTTAATGTATGTATTCCAATCTATCTTCAACTTCTTCGTCACTTCGGGCTCTGGACAAGCGGCACTAACGATGCCTCTACTGGCCCCTCTGGCAGACATTGCAGGAGTTACGCGCCAAGTGGCAGTTTTGTCATTCCAACTTGGCGATGGCTTTACTAACGTTATCGTCCCTACTTCGGCATCTCTCATGGCAACGCTTGGTGTCTGCCGTATCGACTGGGGTGACTGGGCAAAATTCTGCTGGCGATTTATTCTATTACTCTTTACCCTATCAAGTATCGTCGTTATCGCAGCTCATATTATGGGTTTTGCGTAAAACGAAGCCAATTGGTAATTAAGGCGAGACATGTTCTCGCCTTATTAATATTCATGGTATGACGACGCTAAGGTTTTAGATTAGCTTATGGTTTTGGAGTGGTAACTTTAATGACAACACAATTTCTCGATGACGTGATTCAAGGTCATCAAGTGATTCAATCTCTCAATGTAGCAGACCTAAATTCGGGCGAGCATAAGTTTTGGTTTCGCATCGCAACGAATGCTCTCTCTCAGTGGCAACACCTACCTATGCTAGTGTTCAAAGGTGAAAAACCTGGCAAGAAGATCATGATTACCGCAGGGGTTCATGGTGATGAGTACAATGGTGTGTTAGCAGCGCAGAAAACTGCTCGAGAGCTCATCGGCACTGAAGTCGCTGGTACTGTCACTATTGTTCCAACCATTAACATGCCTGGTATGCTAAACCACAGCCGCGATTTCTATTCCGCAGACCCTGATGCGTCTCCTGCAAACTTAAACCGCTTTTTTCCTGGTGACCAAAACGGCAATGAGGCCCAACGTTACTTATATGCATTGTGGAATGATTTGCTCAAGCCAAATGCTGATTTAGCCATTGACCTTCACACTCAAACCAGTGGTGCGGCCTATCCACTTTACGTGTTTGCAGATTTCCGAATCGAGCAATCATTAGAAATGGCTCGCCTCATTAATCCTGATGCGATTTTAAATGATCCTGGAGATGCTGGCGTCCTTGAAACGGTCTGGAATAACCATGGTGTCCCAAGTATTACTGTTGAAGTAGGTATGGGGCGATATACCGAGCAAGAACTTATCAGTCGAACTGTAACAGGCATTTTTAATGTGCTGAAAGAGCATAACATTGTTGAAGGTGATGTGGACACTATTACGTCATGCTTGGAAGGAAACGAAATCATCAGTGTCAAAGCGACACACGGCGGCTTTGTACTGCCTCATGTTAGTTTGATGGACTTTGTCGAGCAAGGTCAACTTCTTGCGATTCAATACGACAGCTTTGGCGCTGAGATTAAACGCTACACCGCCCCAACAAGCGGCACAGTACTTAGCCACAATGTTGAATCTATTCGAGCACCAGGCTCCCTGATCGTTCGTTTGATTAAGTAAACCATAACCGTTTGTTGATAGATCAACCTTTCGACGCTCACTCAAATTTATATAAGCTCCATCACGAGTAATCACAAATGATGGGGCTATATCCATTTTGACCACATTAAGTTACGCGGTAACAAATTACTGTTAAGCGAAATGACAAACTGAGCTCTTAATTAGGAAGCTTCCCCTCTGTCCGCTTTTTCAGCCACGCTGATGAACTTAAAGCTGCCGTTGTTTCTCTTGTTCAACAAAAATGAGCTCGTCGATAGCGAAACCTTTCTCATTAGCTACGTACTTAAAGCGCTCCACTACTTTCTCATCAACGTTAGGCGTTCTAGACAATAGCCACAAGTAGTCGTGGTTGTAACCTGAGACAAACGCATAGTCATAGTTTTCACCTAGCTCAAACACAATGTAAGAAGAATATATTGGCCCAAAAAAGGAAACCTTTAAGTGTCCCACCGTTTTATCTTCAACAAAATAAGCTTTGCCTTCAGCTGCTGACCACTGTCGCTCTTCTTCGGAATATCCACGGTTTATCACCTTAACCCCACCATCCTCACGAACCTGATACTCAGCGGTAACGTTGGATAAGCCTCGCTCAAATGAATGGTCTAGGCGTGCAATCTCATACCACTTACCTAGATATGGCTCTAAATCGAAATTATTCACGGGTTCCACCCCATCCGGCTTCGAGGTACAGCCAAATAAAGTTGCAAGTGACAAAAGTAAAAATATTTTTATCGATTTCATACAACACCTAAATTTTAATTAGTGATTGATTTTACTCTAGAAGATAACAAGTCGATCACTAAGCCGCACCATCGCCCTCATAGGTACACATCACAATTCTTCATCATCAATAGCGCGCTGAACACCGAAACCTCGTCATCTCAGCAAATCGATAACAAGATTGCTCTATTTTTGACTTACAAGCTGACCATGCTTGTACATTTTGTCAGCATTTAACCCTATGCATATAGAAACTTTGCACAACATAGACATTCGTAGGCATATCACCCTCCTATAATACGTTGCGTTATAGACAGAGGTTATTGTTATGAAATTAAAAACGGTGTCAGTTTGTACACTTTTGGTTTTACTTGCAGGTTGTCAGCAGGAAAAGCCGAGCGAAACGACACAATTAACGACCTCGGCAGATGTATGTAATGCACAAGGAAACATGCCAGGTGGGTGGAATGAGTTTTACGCGACCCCTGATGCACAAAAGGCAATGGCCTTTGTTTTAAAGAAAATGGACACAATAGCGTCGTTTAAACAAATACTGAATGTTCACGCGCAAATCGTTAGCGGCGTCAACTATGCTATTGAGTTTGAATTGGATGATGGCTCTGTTTGGAACACGATTGTTTATCGCAACCTCGATGGCGAATATGCGATTACCCAATCGCCAAAAGAAGGCCACTTTTGCGAACAGTAGCGACTTAGTCAGAAAGCCCCAACATTAGGGGCTTTTTGATCTAACAGTAGTCACTGAATTAGACAGCGAAGCGACATTGAGATTTAATCGACACCGTTGAACCAAGTCTTGATGGTTCTACATCAATCCTCTGCGCCATTTGTTCTTTCAACTCAGAAACGTGAGAAATAACACCGATCATGCGCCCAGTCTGTTGCAGGTCCACTAGCGTTTGAATAGCAAGATCTAAAGACTCTGGGTCTAAACTACCGAAGCCCTCATCAATAAATAAAGTGTCTAAACGGATACCGCCACTATAGGATTGCACAACATCCGACAAACCAAGTGCCAGAGCAAGCGCTGCCATAAATGATTCACCGCCGGAAAGTGTCGCAACATCACGCGTTTTTCCTGTGTAGCCATCTTCAACCATTAAATCTAAGCCGCGACCCGCAGCGCCTTTGAAGCCCTCTGTTTTTCGAGCAAGAATATAGCGCCCTTTACTCATAAGGCTTAAGCGTTGAGAGGCCTGAATCAGCACATCATCCAACAGTACACCAAGAACAAAGCGATGTAGGCTAACCCTGCTGCCTGTTTTACCACTAGCAACGTCGTACAACGTACCAAAGACTTTGTATTCTTCTTCTAACTTACTATTTTTCTCATGCAACACGGCAATATCTTTACGAACCTTTTCAAGGCGTTCAAATATTGAGCGTGTGGTATCAAGTTGATTCCTTACTTCAATATATTGCGTCTGCAGAGTGGTTAACCTGTCGTTAAACGACTCTAAATTAGGCCTTTCAAGATCTTTCAATGCATGATTTAAATCATGTAGTGTTTGCTCAAGCTTGGTTTGTGCCTGTTTGAAGCTGTCTATTTCTTGCTGCCAGGCTTGAAGTTCATCATCTCCCACTCGACTACTTAGATAATGGCTTTCATCCTCAAATTTACTCGCCTGTAGTGCCTCATTCCACGCTAATTCTGCTTGGCTAAGTTTTTGCTCTGACTCAGATAACCACTGCTTGTTCGTCGCTAAGTGACTTTCCGCATTTGATTTCTCCAATATCGCTTGCTGCAAAGCGTTTTGCGCCTTTTCTAAGCCTGTGTTCAAACTCAGAATTTGCTCGTTTGTCAGCAAAATTTCACGTTCAAGCAAGTCAGCGGAACTGTATTTTGGGTCAATAGAAGCTTGTAATTGAGCCAATTGTTCTTGGTTCGCTTTAACGGTTGATTCATTTGCCGCCATTTTATTCTGCAGCTCATGAATTTTATTTTCACCCACGACGCAGCGTTGATTAAGCTGTTCAACGTTCCTTTCTAGTTTTTCAATATCAATAGCTTGTAGACGTAGGAGTTGAGCATTAAGCGCTTGCAAATCATTTTGAACCGTCGAGATCTCAGATGTAGCATACTCACCCAACTCCTCTTTCAACTGGTTATACTGATTCTGATACTGACTAATGACAACGTTATGTTGTTCTAGCTGATTGCTTAGTTGGTTCAACAAGGTTTGAGCTTCTCGCTCTTTCGCTCTAGCCGCCTGAACTTGCTCTTTTGTAACGGCTTCTTCAACAAACGTTGTGGGGTTAGGATGCGTTTCGCTACCACACACCGGGCATGCTTCACCTGCTTTTAGTCGCTGCGCTAATACTGCTGCTTGAGCGTTGTGCCACTTAAGCTCTATCGTATCAGCGTCTTGTTGATACTGCATATAGCGCTGACTGGCTTCGTTTAGTGACTGCTGCTTACCTACAGTTAGCGCATTGAGTTTAGAGAGCTCTAAAGTAAGATCATGCAGCTTTTGTAGATCCTGTAGCAGCCGTTGTTTTTGTTTTATTTCCGCATCGATGCTGCCAATAAGCGCAACATCAACTCGTGCTTTCTCTAGCTCCTTCTGTCCCTGCTGGGCCTGTAACGTTAACTTATCTTTTAGTTCTATGTACTGTTTTAACGTTGCTTCAAATTGTTGTTTTTGTTGATAACCCGCCGTTATTTTACTTTCCAAATTGTCTTTCTCGACCAACTTGTTTTTCATACTTTCAAGCTGATACTGCAGTTGCGTTAACTGCGGGACCTTTGCCGCGGCCTCTTTTGCACTTTGCTGCAAGTTTTCTTGTTCTCTCGCAACGACATGAGCTTTTTCGAGACTCTCTTTCAAAGCTACGATTTTTTGCCTAAGCTCTTGCGTTTGAGCTTTTGCATTTTGTAATGAGATGTAGGGCAACTCTATCTTATTGGCATTTTTAGCGTTTTCTAATTGCTGTTGACGAGCTTTTATCGAATCTGAGTGTTCTAGATGCAGCTTGAGTGCGCTTTCTGCTTGCTCTCGTTTCGAAAACTCTCCATTCAAGGTTTCCGCTTTTTGCAATTCAGATTTAGCAGTATTGAGCTTATCTAACGCTGCTTGCTCATTCTTTTTATTAGACTCTAATTGCTTAGTTACTTGTTCCAGTTGTTGTAATAGCTCTTGTTCAGAACTCGCTTCTGCAACTTGTAAAGCACCTCGAATTTGATTATCAAATTCGCCTTTCGCTTTACTAATTGCACTCGCTTTATCTTTGAGCGCGTACTCAATTTTTTTATATATGTCAGTTTGAAAGAGCTGGCCAAAAATTTCTTCACGCTCTTTAGAGCTAGCAAGCAACAGTTCTCGGAATTTTCCTTGAGGCAACACCATAACTTGACGAAATTGAGTTTCATTCAAGCCAATAATATTGCTAACTTCAGTTTTAACCTGAGTCGTCTTGCTGGTGATAAGCGTTTCAGTCTCACCGAGTTCATAAAGAGCCGCAGTGTGCTTTTTAATCGTCATCCCTTCACCACGGGCCTTGGGCGCTTCCTGCTCAGGGGATCGAACAACTCGGTATTGTTTGCCGTGTAACGAAAATTCGAGAACTACTTCGGTTGGTAAATCTTGCGCGGATAAGTCACACCGCATCTGAATACCTTGTCGCTCATTACCTGTGGTTTCACCATAAAGGGCGAAGCAAATGGCATCTAAGATCGACGTTTTACCGGAACCTGTAGGACCATTAATCAAAAATAGAGGGTTACTGCCAAGCTTCTCAAAATCAATGATTTCAGTTTTTGCAAACGGACCAAAGGCTTGCATGGTTAGTTTAATTGGTTTCATCTTTGGTCCCTATTGCTGTGATAATTGCTTAATAATGTCAGTAACAGCTTGCTCTTGCTCTTTAGACAACTGGCTATCTTGCGCCTCAATAAAAAAATCTCGGAACATATCAATTTCGCTTCGCGCCAACTTTGCTTGCGCCATTTCCTGCTCTACCCCAATTAACATGCCAGGTTTCTCAAGGTGTAAAACGTTTGGATAGACTGAACGAAGTTTTTCCATTGGGTTTAAAATCGCATGTTTATCCATCAAGCGAACTAACAAATAATCTTCATTCTTAGGGTCTGTTTTGCCTTGCTCAATAACTTTATCCAGCTCGCCCTCTACAATGCGCATTTCATGAGGAGCCGTAAGATCAATATGCTCTGCAGAAACAAATCCTTTCTTGTCCAGTTCAACTAACGTGAAACCTTTTCTCTGGTTCTGTTCACCAAAGCTATACTTCATGAGAGAGCCAGAGTAACGGATATTCTCTGCGCCTTTCTTTTGAGGCTGATGCAAATGACCAAGTGCGACGTAGTCAAAATCTAAGAAGTGTTCATGACTCACGCGATCAGAACCACCAATAGATAATGGTCGTTCAGAGTCTGACTCGATAGCCCCATCAACAAAACAGTGACTCACGAGCACGCGCTTTTGCTTAGAGATAAAGCGCTCTTTAATTTGCTCAACAAGCAATTGATGAGCCTCATCATGAGTGGATACCGAGGCTTTGTAGGCAAACCTGACCTGTTCAGGGTCGTTATAAGGCATACCATAAAACGCGACCTCGTCCGCAGAGTCCGTTTTTATGATGATGGGAGTGAGCATCTCTTCAAAGTTGCTAACAATATGGAGACCTGCATTTTTCATTTGCTCTGAGCCGAAACCTAACCTTTCTGCACCATCATGGTTGCCAGATATCAATATCATTGGTGTTTCTAACTCGGTACAAATGCGTTTCACGACTCGATTTAACAGTTCTATTGCAACCGTTGGTGGCACCGAACGGTCATAGATATCTCCCGCCACTACAACTGCATCGACGGGGTTGCGTTCAATATAGTTAATCAGTTGTTCGAGTACTGCTTGTTGATCTTCGAGTAGTGATACGTTGTGGAATTGTCGACCAAGATGCCAATCTGAGGTGTGGATAAACTTCATTCGAATTCACTTTCCGCCAATTCTATGAGTAGGCTTGCTTCTGTCAGAGTCCATGTACCGTTTATAAAAAGGAATGCGTCACGGGTGGGATCTCGAACAAGCCAAAACTCAAGTTATTTTATTTCGGTAAGGATATCTTGAGTCGAACAGCTTTTCATGTGGTTTGTGTTCTATGGCTGGCTATTTAATCAGAAAGCGAGAAGAACACTGTAAAAACGCGGTGAGCAAAGCTATTTTGAAAAGCAAGCTGCGCCTAGTCATTGTCCAAACATCATTAAAGGGCCAGTTTCGAGTCAATCCCCCATAACATTTGCATCACTAAAACCTCAGCTACTACTAGAAGGAAAAGCAATAGCCAGACCTATTCACTACGCCAATTGTATATTACTCCTACCGCATAGCCATCTGACTCGATGTCCGCTTGCAACACGTGAAAGTCTGGGCAGGGGCTGCTTCTTTGAAGCTCATCAATCACTAACGCTTTTAAAACGCCGCCACATGCACCCAATCCGCCAAGTTTGATATCAACAAATTGATACTGAGTTTGATCGGTCACCCACGGAGACAAGAATTGCATTGAGTTTAACCATTGCGGTTCTTCCTTATTAACGGATAAATACAATTGACTGAGTGGATGTTCACAACTTACTCCTAATTGCTTAAACACCTTGTCCACGGCGATGCGTTGTTGTTTGGCATCTAAATCAATTCGAACAACATCAGGCACAAGACCTGAATGTCGAAAAAAACACTTGGTTAAAATGATAGAGCTTTGAGGTTTGACATGCCCTTCTACATCACTCGTAACCTCTATAGCCAGTATCCAAGTCGCTTGCGTTTCATTAACTTCACGATTTATCCGATTTAGTGCCATCAAAAATGCAGCTTGGCCATAAGGATAAAAGTAAATTTCAGTATTGACAGTTTGGTCAACGAAAATAGAAAGCTCGCTTATCAATGCTTTAAGCAAACTTTTGTCCACCGAAGATGGTAAAAGAACACAGAGATTCTCCTTGATATCAGCTTGCTCAAGACTCTCGCGCTCAGAGCGCACGAGGCTTAATATATGCTCATCTATTGATTGAGCAAAGTCAGGGGGTCGGATTTCCTCGGACAATCTAAAAGAATCATCAGCTATCTCGCGAACGGTGTGTGAACGGCCATTAAAGGATAGAAGATGCGTTTGAAATGCGAGTGGCATCTAGCCTCCGATTAAAACCGTAGGCATACCAGATAGAATTTTGCCACCATGAGACGTTGAATCGCCGACTCTCGCGGCTGGTTTACCGTTGATTGTTACGCTAGAAGAACCTGCTGAGATACTATCCGGAGGACCGATACAAATAAGCTTGTCGCCTTGTCTTGCCGCAGGTATCCCGCCAATCGTTACGTTTGCTGAACCAACAACGACGGGACCACCGACATGCGGTATCTTTCCTGTTTTTTTAGGGCAAAGATGAAAGCTGCCCAAAATTGCGGCTGGTTTACCCACTTTAAATCACCTTAGTTCAATGAAATTTGCCCAGCTTTAAGAGCAATAGCTGAGCCGTTAATGGATATTTTATTACCTTTGATATTGATTTCTCCAGAGCTAGACATCTGAATAGAAGCACCACCTACTTTGATCTCGACGCTCTTTCCTGCATTAAAAGACAGTACTTCACCCGTTTCATTCGAAAAGTTTTTACCTACTTTCAAGCTCGCGTTCTGACCAACCTCTTGATTAACATCATTGGTCACTTTTTCGGTTTTACTGTTTTCAACGGCGATATCAACACAGTCTTCAACTAGCATTTGGAACAGTTTTTCAGCATGAAGATAAATGTGCTCTTCACCAGGCTTATCATCGAAGCGCAACTCATTAAAACTGGATGTACCTTTTTGTACAGAGCGTGATTTATAACCACTCTGAGAACTTTGCTCTGGTAAAGCGTAAGGAGGGAGTTGACTACCGTTATATAGTGACCCCGTAACGATTGGTTGATCAGGGTCTCCGTTAACAAACTCGACGATGACCTCTTGTCCGACTCTAGGGTGAAACACCGACCCCCATCCGTTACCTGCAATATTTTGCGCAACACGAATCCAACATGAACTATTTACATCGTATTTACCAACACGGTCCCAGTGAAACTGAACTTTGATACGGCCATGTTTGTCTATGTAAATTTCACCATCTTTGTTCCCCGTAACTACTGCGGTTTGCAAACCTTTCATCTGAGGTTTCGGGTAGTTAACTGAAGGACGCAGGATTGTCTTTGAGTCAACACAACTAAACGAGACTTTGACACCTTGCGCACCGGTCCCACCTTGACCAGTCTGGTTATAAACAGCAGCAGACAAAAAAACAGAAGACAGTACATATTCTTTGCCGACTCGAGATTTATCTTCATGCTTTTTAAACTTGAAGCACTTGCCCACACTGAATGTTCTGCACGTAGCCTCGCCACGACACAAATATGCATTTTGCTGTAGTGCTTCTATTGCATGCGTGTTTCTTAGTGCGTATTGATCATTGCTCTCCATTTCACCCATGTATTCAAAATACTCGCTTCCAGGTACTGTAAAAAAATCACTTTCACCCTTTGCAGTATTTTTAGGATTCGAAGAAGGCTTGAGCATGTTATAGCCTGACTTTTGACTCGCTTTAGTAGTCAGAATTTGCGTTTCATGCCAAGAAGAAATGTGGCTAGATTTCGCCGTACCTGTATCAAAATCGACTAAAAACTCAGTACCCGGCTTATAAAAACTGATGTCATCAAAAATACTGAGCGTATGGGCAGACTTAGTATGTGTAAAACAAAATGATAGCCCCTCCTCCGATAACAGACGTCGAACAAATTCAAGATCTGATTCTTCATATTGTACTTTGTATGTGTATTTAGGATAGGACTTGGTTAACTCAAAACTAAAGGCAACACTATGCTCCGATAGTACTTCAGAGATAATTTCCTTTATATCTTTATGCTGAAATATTCTGCAATTTTTTCGATATTCAGCGAAACGTAATTTAGGCTCTATTAATAATTCTATGTTTTTATAATTTTCGCCTTTATGTGTATTAGAAACCCTTTTCCCTTCTAATCTTGCAGCAGAAACATAACCATGCATATAACGAGGATTTGAAGAAACATCCTCATTATTTTCAAGGGTAATGGTAACTTCCTTACCAATAATTTCGTTTAACTCACTTCGTTGATCATTAAAGTAAGCTTTAGCACGCAATGAAAAAAGTTCTGAGATCTCTTCTCTATACTCAAACGAGTTTAGTATGATGGCATCTTTACCGAATGGCGAAGAAATTCGGATGAAATTGTTATCTTGAGTTGCTCTTTTCATTAAATACTTCTTTCAAAAAAATGCGGAGGAATACTCCCCCGCATGAAAATTACATTTGTTGACCTTTAACACCGCTGTAGCCGTATACCAATGGAGCAGAAGTGTTGTTCTTATCGTCAGTAGGAGTCACTGTCATCATCATTTCTGTGTAAGAAATTGTGATAGTTTCAACTGGACGATCGTCTTGGATAGAAACTGAGTAGTTAGAAATCATCGCATCAGTCAGTTCGATCTTCATGATCTCTTCAACCTTCTCACCCTGCTTAGTAATATGGAAAACCGCTGGTTTACCTTTACCAATCGTCGCTTCTTTAAATAAGTCAGGAGAAGAACGGTCTTGAAGTTTAGTGATAGTCAAATCATATAGACGAGTAGCGCTCGCTTCACGGTCCATCGCTGTACCAGTGTATGATGAGATCTCACGACCTACACTCCAATCTACAGATAGTAGTGTAATCAAATCTTTGTATTGCTCGGCTGTTGCCTCACCCTTAATATCTGCGTATTTAAGATACGTATTAGACTGCATGCTAATCTCCTATAGCATTATTAATTGACATATATCGTAGTAATTTAATTATCTGACGTTTGGTGATAATTAGTGATTAATGTATCAAAAACTTCATTTTAAATACGCCCTGTTATATCTTTAAATAAGATTTAATTTAAGCGTTTTTTATAAAAAATAATAGTTAATATGAACCAACTCCCAATTATTATTGAGAGTGTAAAGGATGTTAAACTATTGAGACATCAAGTCCACTAGTTGTACCTTTAACAATAATTTCATCAAACGTCTTATCATTAAGAATTGCATGCAATATTTCATGAGAAATCTTCGGAAGCAATGTATTTTCTATGGTTGTTTGTACCACACGCGCACCACTGCCAGACTCATTGCTATTGTCTACAATATCATTAATTAGTTCCTCATCAAAAAACAGGTCAGCGTTATAGTGCTTACGAATACGAGTCGTAATTTTATCCAACTTTAATTTTGTTATTTCTATCAATACTTTTCTTGATAGAGGCAAATAAGGTAATACGTTCACACGCCCTAAAAATGCAGGTTTAAAGTCGACCAACAAATCATCGCGTAAAGCATCTTTTAGTGCTGACGGCTCAGGAGATAAATCAGGATCAGAATACAAAGACATCGTCGTTTCGGTCCCTGTGTTCGCGGTCATAATAATAATAGTGTTTTTAAAGTCTATATCTCGACCTTCACCGTCTTTAATTGAGCCTTTATCAAACACCTGATAAAAAATATCTTGAACACCAGGGTGCGCTTTTTCCATTTCATCGAGGAGAATTACACTATAAGGTTTACGTCTAACAGCTTCAGTCAGTACACCTCCTTCTCCATAACCGACATAACCAGGAGGAGAACCTAATAGCAATGAGACTTTATGCTCTTCCTTAAATTCCGACATATTGATAGTCGTGACATTTTCTTCACTACCATAGACTTTCTCTGCAATCGCCAAAGCCGATTCGGTTTTACCCACTCCGCTTGGTCCGGTTAGGAGAAATACACCATTTGGTCGTGTCTCATCCGTGAGCTGCGCACTCGCAGTTTTTATCACTTCAGACATGAGCTCTAAAGCGTGATCCTGCCCGACAACTCGCTTACACAAACTTTCTTTCAAACCCAATACTGCTTGGATTTCATCATCCTGAAGTTTACCCAACGGTATACCGGTCCAATCCGAAATAACTTCTGCGATTAGCGCTTCATTTACATGCGAAAAAACTAAGGGCTGTGAGTTAGCGGAAAGGTTATTTTCAAGCTCTTGTAACTTGTCTCTCGCAGTTTCAGAACCCTCCTGGATTATTTGGGTTCTAAGTGACTTAGCTTCACTTACCCATTCTTTTTCTTTTTCCCAAAGTACCTCTAATTCAATAATGTCATTAGATAGCGCATCAATCTCTTTTCGGACACCTTGGAGCTGCACATCAAGAGATGCTCCTAATCGATTCTCTTGGCTAAGATGCTCATACTCAGCTTGCTTTGCTTTAAGTTTGTTTCTTTTCGCATCTAGACCTCCCGGTGTAGATGACTGACTTAACGCAACTCGAGAACAGGCCGTATCCAAAACAGAAACCGCCTTATCTGGCAGTTGACGACCATTAATGTATCGAGCTGAGAGTTGGACCGCTGCATTGAGAGCTTGGTTAGTGATATGAACATCGTGGTGTTGTGCCATTACATCAAGTAAGCCTCGTAACATTTCGATCGCGAGCTCAGGGGCTGGCTCATCAACCTTTACGACTTGAAAACGCCTAGTTAAAGCTGCATCTTTTTCAAAATACTTTTTATACTCTGCCCACGTAGTTGCTGCGATCGTTCTGAGTTCGCCTCTCGCTAATGCTGGCTTCAGAATATTCGCCGCATCACCTTGGCCCGCTTGCCCACCACCGCCAATTAGGCCATGAGCTTCATCAATGAACAATATAATAGGCTGTGGAGCGTCGTTTACTTCCTTCACAAGGTTCTTAAGCCTGTTTTCAAACTCACCTTTCATGCCTGCGCCGGCTTGCAGTAATGCCAAATCCAGAGACTTAATCGCCACATTTTGCAGAGCGGGAGGTACATCGCCATCAATGATCTTTTGCGCCAAACCTTCAACAACGGCTGTTTTTCCAACACCAGCTTCTCCGGTAAGAATCGGGTTGTTTTGTCGGCGTCTTAATAAAATATCGATCATTAGACGAATTTCATTATCTCTACCAATCACCGGATCTATTTTACCTTCCCTAGCTTGCTCAGTAAGGTCTGTTGTAAATTGATTCAAGGCGGAATTCGCGTTTGACTGCGCTAAGTCATTCGATCTTGATTGAGGCGCATTACTTTCTTTAAAGTTCAATAAGCAAGATGGTTCTATCTTGTTTAGTTCAGGACTAATCGAACCAGCCATGTTGACTAACGTATCATCAGACAAGTAGGCAAATAAAAGATGGATGCACCCCAACTGTTCTTGATTGAATTCAATGGTTGCAGACAACAAGGCATTTTGCATAACAGTCACCGTATGAGCTGATAGCCCAGGCACCGACTGGCATCCTGTTTTGTATTTTTCTAATGCCTTTTGAATATCGGTTTCAACCTTGATTTTATCGACATCAAATTCGTCAAAAACTTCAGAGTAAATATCGTCAGGATGGCGGATAATCATCATTAACCAGTGAGACATTTCAATACTGTGATGAGTTCGGGAGCTTGCCATCGCAGCTGCCTGTTCAAGTGTTTCCTTAGCCTGAGGAGACAATCTTTCGACCAACGCTGAAAGTGAGAGTGAAGCCATTACATTTCCTTTAAATAGTAATTGTTATAGTTCGATCTTTTGTACGTTCGTGTTTTTTAAGCACAGAACCAATACCTAACTGCCCCTGCTGTTTCGATAAACAAGCTTGTGGTAGCAAACTATGTTTGGTGGTGAGCTGCCACTTCAGTTGTTTATGTTTTCCAATCAACTCATAAGCAGCGTTCTTAATGATTGCTATATTGGGTTGGTTAGGAAGCAATTTACTAACTAGCTGTTTATCTTTTGGCAGAAATTCTATTGTTGTCCCCGCGTTGATGTTCCATGCTTTCGAACCCAAAGACGCTCCTAAACCAAGTTGAGCAAACTGCCCTTCAGGCATAGTTCGGGATGCAAGGCGTGTTTGCTCTTCTTTCGTAAGGTGTAACCATTGTCCTTGAAATTCATGAACTTTTACTTGGCATCCAGATAAACATTCAAGAATACTTTTTAGTCCACCTTTACTTCTCACTGGTGAAGCAAACACACCACCATAGTGCAGGGACAGTGAACTCCCTTCCCCAGTTAATGCCGATTTACAGCTTTCTAACGGCGAACGCGCGCCCTGCGCATGCGCACGAGATTGAACTGTCAGCTGACTCAGTTGCCAACATCGATAATAAAGAGATAATAAGCGATGATTGAAAATATCGTAGAAGTCCACCATAGCCGTATCGCCTTCTTTTTGGCGATGTAAAGCTAATTCACTATAGTGCTGGGGAAGCACACCTTGCTCACCCGTTAGGCCTATTAAATTGGTCTCAATCTCTAACTTGCTGTCATCTATATTTTTCAGTTCACAAAGCTGAGCATTTTCAAAACCTAATGATGGATTAACCTTTAAGTTTAGCTTTTCATGCTTCGGTAACGCATCTGTTCCTATTTGCGCCTCTGCTTGCAGAACTTCGTGTTCAATAAGATGAATCGCTTCAAACAATGGATGTTGCTTTAATTCTCGATAAAATTGTTCCGCGCTCATAGCAACACCTTATCGCCAGTTAATGCGGGCCATAGGTGGAAAGACTTTCCCGTGGACTTAAGTCTTATTTCTAACTGCGTAAAAATGTTAATTTCAGCATATTGCGAGAAGTAAACAGATAAAACACTACCTAAGAGAAAGATCTGCTCTTTAGGTAAAATTTGATCAGAAACCGTCAAAATAATTTTTATACCGTGCGCAAATCCAACTTTGCCTTTCTGACTAATTCTTCCTGTAGTCGGCTCAAACTCTAACTTAGTTAAAGCATCGATTACCGCTTTCGTTTCTGCTGTCCCAGAAAATGCATAGAGATTAAGGGTCTGCTTCAAAGTTGCTAAACCATCTTCCTCGGTAAAATGGTTTAAAGTTAAAAGCTTAGTTAACTGCCATCGTGTGCTTTCATCCATTTCTGGCCGAATAGTTTCTGATAAAGAAACTAAACAACGAACAGATTCGAAATTGTCATTTACCTCCGGTAAAGATACTTGCGGCAGCCCACCTCCAAATGGAAGTTTCTGCGCTAAGTTGCGGTTACAGCACTCAGCTTCCACGTACATTAACCAGTTTTCCCGGCTATCCGGGCTGAACAATTGATGTTTTTTATCAACAAAAGAAATGTAAGTTTCTCTACCTGGCTCATCATACCCACCAGCCCAGTTCTTATCCTCACGTCTCATCAACCAATAAATCTCACTAGTGTTCGTATAATGCGTGTGCTCACCAGAGTGATAACATGGCAAATTGTGGTACGTTTTGTTCCAGTTTCTCAACGTTACGTCAGAAATTGAGACAACCTCATTACTTTCAGCTTCTTGGTATTGTGGAGACAAGTGGTAATCGTATTCAGTTGGTAGAATACGCTTAGGCTCCATAATACTTTTAAATAAGTTGATCACAGGCACACAGCCTACCATTAAGCTTTCTTCGTCCACTTGCTTTGGAAGCCAGTCATCGTTGGTATCAAAGTAAAAATACAGTTCGACTTGCTCTCTAAGATCTAGCTCTGATAATCCAAGTTCGATGATATCAAAGAACATAAACTTCTCAGGAAAGTGCAAATACTCAACAAGTAATCTTGCTCCTGAAAAGCTTCTTTTACTGTATGGCACAACTTTCTCATCTTCTGAAAATCCCACTTCAGAAAGATGCCTTTTGGTTAAAGGACGAACTTCTTTGCCATCCACAACAACAGATAAACCAATTAGGTTTTGAAACAGCATTTGGTAGAGCTTAAAAGTCAATTGAGATTGACCGTTTAAATAGAAGCGCAGCCGTTCTGCCCCCATTTCACCAAGAGGAGTCTCTTCATCTTGAGCCGTGAGCTGTACTTTCAAAACTGAATGAGCATTGCTTTCCCATCGTGAGCCAACTGGCTTGAAAGGCGCATTTTTAAAAACGCCAGAGGTCACATCAACAGGATACATTCTGACCGGATAACAAGTTCTAAACTCGCACTCATGATATCCAGGAGCACCGATAACAACTCGCTCGCCTTCTTCTACATCAAAATGAGAGGAAGTGGAGTTAGAACAGCTCATTTTAATGACTGACATTGACGGGATTGGGGCGTGAAAATCAGGATATAACTGTCCCATCAAAGACTCTGTAAATTGAGGGTAACTATTGTCTAAGCTTTGTCTAATCCTTGCTGTTAGAAATGCGCAGCCTTCTAACAATCTTTCTACGTGCGGATCGTCAACCTGTTCCTCACTAATACGAAGTCTCGCAGCAATCTTAGGATACTGCTCCCCAAATTCTTGCCCTTTGTGACGCAAATAAGCTAACTCGCGATTATAGTACTTGAGAAACTCTTCACTCATTTTGCTCTACTCAGTTTCATACCTAAATTTACCGGCTCTACTTCAGAATTGAATCGCACTTCATGAATACTGTTATCAATTAAGCAAGTGGCATTTATCTGTAACCTCAATACCCTATCAATAGCGTTTTTCTCGTCTGAAATCTGGACATGAGGGTTCCTTAACCTCGGCTCAAACTCTTTAATTGCATCATGAACGATGTCGCAAAGCTGATTCTGCCCTTCTTGGCTGCTATAGGGCATTGAGGAAAAATCTGGCAGCCCATAATTCAATATTGAATAACGAACCTCTAAAAGATCATCAGGAATGTTTTTCCATCCAATACGACTATTCAGCATCGACTCTAGATCTCTAAGTAAGCTGCTCAACATCTGTTGCTGGCTTGCAGGGAAGTCTTTCTCATCTCGAGTGAGAGGATCACTATCTATCAATTTGTCGAGCAGAGAAACGGTTAACGACATGATATTTCTACGCTATTTGTTTCTGTTCTAATAATGTAGTCAAATCACAGATTGGAAGCGCCGAATCACCGACTAACCAACATTTTTGACCCAAGCCAACAAAAGATTCTTGCTCACCAATCTGCTTCCAATCCGTTTCTCGACCTAACTTTTGCGCATCGGTCTCTGAGTCAACATATGTCAACGGCATATGGCCTTCGCCTTCACCAAGTCCATCGATATCAAACTCGACAGGTCGCCAAATACTCTCTAACAAAGAAGTAGGTGCTTTAACTTCTAGCGTATGGATGCTCGATATGGGTACAAGAAAATAGTTACCTGCTGTAGAAAACAGTTCAATGTAACCACCTAAACGATCATCAATATCTCTAGCATCTTCGTAGTTTGTGCCGTTTACGTTAAACCCTTTAATAGTACGATGCTCTTCAATGCGATGCGATAGACGTGACGCTTCTTCGTACTCTTGATTTCCGAGAGCAAGATTAAATCGAACAAGCTCTTTAGTTAATTCCTCATCACCTATTACTTTGGCACTAGCCGCACCATTGATAAAATCCTTTCTAGCTTGAGCTGCTTTCACTAAATGTCGTAGCTGACTTGCACCAGGCAGATACTCAGGAAACAATTTAATCGATTGCATGAGCTGAGCGTCCGCACGCTCGAAGTCCCCATCAATGCAAAGAAGCTCAATGAAGGAACTTCTCAAGCTCGCATCTTTAGGTGTTGCTTTAATTTCATCAGTTAATTGCTCTAGAGCGTGTTGCAATAGGCCTTGGGACAAAGCATTTTTCCATTGAGTCATTGTTATTTCCTTACACCATGTGCTCTGGTGATAATTCGGTAATTAATTTAATGCTAGATACCATTTGATCGAGTTGAAAATGCGGTCGCAAATGGATAACTGAGTAATAATGTCCAGGAGTTTCTCTTTTCTCTCGAACTGTAATTTTCGCTTCATTTAGGGGGTATTTAGCTCGAAGCTCATCAGACGCTTCATCTGATGCGGTAGTGTACTGGTGTAACCAGCGTTGAAAGTCACGCTCTAGGCTTTCTGCGTCTTGATACCCACCAATTTTGTCACGCCCCATAACCTTGAGATAATGTGCGACTCGCGATACACACAATGTGTATTGCAACATCGATGTCAGTTTTGCATTCGTTGAAATATGCTTTTCTGCGTATTGTTTGGGCTTGTAGAGAGATACATTCGAGGTCATCCCTACCATATCAGTCTCAGGTATTGGAGAAATAGAAATAAAACCGCACTCAGACAATTCTTGTTCTTTTCTCTCAGTGATTTTCAAGTTTAACGGACATCTTTCACGATCATTCTTGCCATTAACACGCATCGTGCTCCTTGTAGGAGCGACGATAATACCCTGACTGTAATCGCCTTGTTTAATCCCTCGCATATGCGTGAACCAACCATGTTCCTGAAATGCTCTAATTGATACAGCAGCAAAACAGTACGCACTACTCCCCCATAGCAAATCTCGGTTGGAGTCGTAGATGTGTTCTTGAAAATTGAATTTATCATTCCGCGAGCCATCACTTTTGTATGGCTGACGGAACAAGACGTTAGGTGCAGTCAAACCAATAAATTTAGCGTCATCGTTATCTCTCAAACTACGCCACTTTGCATAATCTTCCTGTTCAAATTGGGCTGCTATATCTCTTATCGCAGAGAGTTGAGCGAAACTATCAACACCAAACATCTCTGGCGATGCAGACATGATAAATGGGCTGAATGCTGCAGCTGCAGACTGAGAGATCTTACTCAACACAGACAGATCTCTATCAAAATAATTTTTACTAGGATCACAGCGAAGCTGATAATCTCCAACCACCACACCAAAGGGTTCTCCCCCTGCCATGCCATATTCATTTTGATAGAGCAACTTAAATAGTGCTGATTGGTCAAACTCGATGGCTTTTAAAGCATCTTTACTGATTTCATTCCATGTCGCCGTTAAAACCTTAACTTTTACAGAGTCCGATGAACGAGAATCAACCTGTTCACATAAATACCTAACTCCAACCCACCCCCTTTCGAGCTGTTGAAACTCAGGATGATGTAATATTTCATTTAGTTGAGATTCTAATAGCTCATCAATGCGGTTAATTGTGTTCATCACACTATGACGAAAGCTGTCCAAATCTCTTGAACGTGTACCTTCTAGCCAAATTCGCGCTGACGCTACAAGATCAGAAGATTCATTGAATCGAGTCAACCACGGGCTATCAAGTTCAGCATAGCCTCCGGTACTGAACTCATGTTTTAGCTTGCTAGGGTCGCGAAAGTTAAGTGACACTGCTAATTCCATCTAGAACATAAAGATTGGTCATGGCTGGCCTTTCGACCAGCCAATTCATTTCTTATCCACCTGACTGAGGGATCTTTGCCACAAGTCGCAAAGATGTGGTCAGTTCTTCCATTTGTAACCAAGGCTTCAGCCATGCTACGGCATTGTAAGAACCAGGTGCGCCAGGAATTTCCTTAACCTGAACACGAGCGTCTGCTAGAGGGTATTTCGCTCTGATCTCTTGACCACCGCCTTCAGAAGCATTGACGTAACCTAGGATCCAGCGGTTCAGCCAAGACTCAACGTCTTCTGCTTCCATAAAGCTACCAATTTTATCTCGAGCCATTACTTTCAAATAATGCGCAAAACGAGATGTTGCCATCATATAAGGTAGGCGGGCAGAAATGGCCGCATTGGCCGTTGCTTCAGGGGATTCATGGTTCGCTGGTTTTTGACAGGTTTGCGCACCAAAGAACACTGCATAGTTGGTGTTTTTGTAGTGACAAAGCGGTAAGAAACCAAGCTTACCAAGCTCCGCCTCACGTCTGTCGGTAATACCAATCTCTGTTGGGCACTTCATATCAGGGTCGCCATCATCACTCATGAAGAAATGCGTTGGCAAGTTATCCACTCGACCGCCGCCTTCTGCACCACGGATGGCAGTACAAAATCCATATTTTGAAAATGCGTCGGTTAACTTAACACCAAGAACATACGAAGAGTTCATCCAACAGTAGTCGTTATGTTCAGCGTTAACAGCAATACCTGAAACAGGATCTACTTCGAACTCTTCAAACCCAAACTCTTCGACTGGAGCGGTAGCTTGTCCGTATGGCAAACGAGCAAGGACTTTTGGCATCGTCAGACTAACGAAGCGCGAATCGGCACTCTCGCGGAACGAACGCCATTGGGCGTATTCTAGTGATTCAAATACCTTATCTAGGTCGCGTGGTTTTGACAACTCAGTCCACTCATCAAAGCCGAATAGTGCTGGTGAAGCTGCGGACAAGAATGGAGAGAAGCCAGAAGCCGCTACATTTGACATTAGGCGTAACGACTCAATATCTTCTGGGTGGTTGGTAAACTCATAGTCTCCAATCAATGCACCATACGGTTCACCACCAGCACTACCAAACTCAGACTCGTAAACCTTTTTAAAGATCTGGCTTTGATCAAACTCAACAGCTTTGCTCAAGTCTTTATGTAGCTCTTTCTTGGTCATGCTCATCATGCGAACTTTCAGAGTAGAGCTGGTCTCTGAATTCATCACTAGATAATTTAAGCCGCGCCAAGAACCTTCGAGTTTCTGTAATTCTGGGTGATGCATTACTTCAGACAACTGATCAGAAATCTGCCTATCGAGCAAATTAATCGCTTCACGAAAAGTTACTGTTAGGTTTTTGTTCCAAGTAACTGTCCCTTTCATTGCTTCTTCAGCGAGCGTTTTAATCAGCTCCTCAGCACGAGAAGCTTCGGTCTGCTTAGTCGCACCAATAGCTTGATCTAAGAATGAAGTTGTCTGTTCATTAACAGTTAGATCCAACTGTTTTTCAGCTTCAGTCGTCATTATTCCGCTCCTTCAGTACTGTCTGACTTCGCTTTCTTGCCAAGATCTAACTCGCCTGCAAGTCTTGCCAGATTGTCTGTATTGTTCAAAACATCCTCTAGGATATTTTCAAGCTCTTCTGAGCGGTCAACTTTTGTCATCAAATCACGCAGTTTATTACGCGTTTCCATCAATTGGCGTAGTGGATCAACTTGATTTACGATCGCAGCAGGCTCAAAGTCTTGCATTGATTTAAAGTTTAAATCGACCTCAAACTGTGAATCGTCATTCGCAAGCTTATTCGCAACTTTAAACTTCACCGATGGATTCATTTTTTTGAGTACATCGTCAAAGTTATCTCGATCGATCTGAATAAAACGGCGGTCTTTTAATGGCTTCAACGCTTCTGTGTTTTGACCAGCGAAGTCACCCATTACACCTACAACAAAAGGCAGTTCTTTCTTAAGAGTTGTACCTTCAGTTTCAACATCATAGGTAATGTGGACACGAGGCTTCCGTACTCGTGATAGTTTCGAGTGGATACTCGTCATACCATTCTCCCTTTATTAATTTTCATTTTGTTCTGCTATGCCAACCAAACGGAAGTAGCTTTTCTTTGCATCCCCGTCGGAGATAAGTTCCGCCAGTAACTCCGGCAGAGGCATCCCACACCAACGAATGATCTGTTCGATGGAGTAAGAAACTGGTGAGTGAGGTTCACTCTCTCGGAAGAAATCAGCTACTTGCTGCAATTGTCTAATTGCCTGCTCTCGTGATTTCATGTTTGTCGCTAATAATGCATCACAACTTTGTGCACTTAACGGTTGTTCAGAAGAAGATTTATCAAGATCCTCTAGCTCTTCAATCACTGCTTGTGGTTGATTAAAACGATCTCCAAGAAGGTGCTTTAATGCCGAGTGTATTGATTCAAGTCTTTTTGATATATAAGAGCTAGGAGTCACATCACCGACCGCTTCATCTAATCGCTGACTGAATTCATTAAATGATTCCGTAGCGAACTCCAAATCCGTGATTAATTCTCGATAAAACGTATCAGAAGTCGACTTAACCGTAGTTGCAATTTCAGATAGCTCAACAGCCCCAAGCTCGACTCGATTTCGGCGCTTATCTTCGTCTAAACGCTCAAGCTCGATAGCTTGCTGATATTCCCAATAGGCATAAGCTTGCTCCACGCCTAAGTCAGTCAATGGTATACAAGCAATTGGAAAAATAAGTGTTCCTTCACTATCGATACCATTGAGGCCAATAATCGCCGATATTCTTGTCTCAATACCATCTTCATCAGGCATTGGGTACAGATCATCCCAAAAGTTCTCAATTAAACTGGTTGCGAGTTTGTAGCCAACGCCCATACCACGAAAACCATACAATCGAGTTAGGGCTTCTATAAGCCAGGCAACAAATTCCAAATCTTTAGACTGATTCGTGAGTATTTCTGGGACATCTTCAATAAATACTCGCCATAAATTACTGTGGGTATAGATACTTTCTTCTTCTATAAGAGCATTACGTTCAGCGTTGCGGGCGGCCATACGCTGATCTTTCAACCGATAGTAAGCAGACTGTGGTGATACATCCTCTCTAGGATCAATACCTGTAGGATTTTCTTGAGATATAGGAGCCAACGCTTGTTCATACCAATCAAACATTTCATTACTCATAAGCTCTCCCTCTTAGAAAGACAGGTATCGTCGCGTCTTCTCTAGTTACTGTTTCGCACTCCGTTTGCGCTTGGCGAACTTTGATCAAAGCACAAGTTACGTTATCACTTGCGCCCCGAACCAAAGCCGAATGCATGAGCGCTAATCCAGCTTGGTTGACTGAGTCTGCATACAATGTCCGATGAATTTCATCACTCGTAAGTTCCTTAGAGAGTCCATCGCTACAGAGTAGAAACTGATCGCCGTCAGCCAACTGCCCTGAAACTTGATCAATAGTGACACTTTCGTCGACCCCAACAGCTCTGGTAATAACATTTGCAAGAGGGTGCGATTCGGCATCTTCAAATGCCAATAAGCCCTGATCCACTAAGTCCATGACTTGACTATGATCACGTGTTTTTTGGACAAAATTACCATTTCTAAGCTGGTAAATTCGGCTATCACCCACCCAAAGACAGTGGTAATACCCATCCTGAATAAACAACAAAACAAGTGTTGTTCCCATCGTTTTACCGTCTAAGTGATTTTGTGCGTATTGGTAAATTTCTAAGTTCGCTTCTTGAACCACTCTTCGGATATCATCGATATTAGTATTGGAGACATCCTGCATGTGGCGCGCGACTCTATCCACTAGCATCTGGCTTGCTATATCGCCAGCACTGTGTCCACCCATTCCATCGGCAACCACCCAAATATGCTGTTCTGTCATATCCAACAGAGCATCCTCGTTATAAGGGCGTACTTTTCCTGCGTGCGATTTAGCAAAGGTAAAATAGTTCCAATTCATTCTTCTATCCTACCAATTCCACTTTTTCCAGCCGCCATCAAGCATGGCTGAAAACTGACCAATTGAAGGAAATCCACTAGTAATGAACATGCATGGTTCAACCTTCGTTGAACCTTCAGTCCACCAAAAACATGGTTTACTCAATTTTTCTTTAATGAGGTAATTCAAAAGCGTGTTTTGATCAGTATTGCCGTGATCATGAAAAACTGTAGATATTTGGCTTTGATAAAGAAACTCTAGAGGCTTCACTTCACTTGTTACATTCGCAACGAGGTCATTTTTTTCTTGAGTACTCTTATGCCAAACATCAAAGACAAAGTCGTCCTCAAGTACTGAAAGAGCAAGAGCGGCACTGTCCTCGGTCCAAGCTCTGTCACCCCAATATTGCGCAGCTTCACCTTTTACGGCACGAGCTATAGTAAAGAAAAAGTATCTACCGCATGCATCAACACTAGGAATCATGCTACCAATGTAGGTTGAGTCTTCTAAATAGCTAATATCCAAAGCAAAGTGCCACACAGGAGCCGTTAAAAAGTGCTCATTCCAGCTTTCACCCAGTTGTTCCCTGCTGACTGCAATAACCGCCTGTTGCCAATCATGCCAACGCTCCGAGAAATCTTGTGATAAACCATCTTTCACAAAGTCCCCTTTTGCAGGCATTTTACCGATATAGCCCCAGCCTGATGTTATAAGGTTCGTGGACATCTGAACCTCTCCATTTCATTTGACCAAAACGGATTAATGGCACTAGAAGGAATAAGCTCTAGCTGCACCTTATTTCCCTTTAAATCAATCATAACTATATTGTCTTTACGCGATTCTGGCCTTGCTTTAAGTGATTGATCCAAAAGCTTGAATATGCCCCACTCACCTTCATAGGTATGCGCAATTTCGCGTTTAGATTCAGGTGGTGTGAACACAATTCGAGTCTGATCTTGACCGGCAGGCCAACTCAACGATTTAGCTCTTGCTGGTCCATGCTTATAAACCAAATCTTGTCCACCCAACTCTAAGACAAATCGAGTAATGTGCTGGTCTAGATAAACAGGCTTCATCCCAAACTCTACGCGTAATGAATTATCAGATTCAAAGAAAGACTGCCTGATACGTTGCGCTCTTTGAAAGACCATTAGTGTTTCTGGACGAACTCCAATTTCCTTTTCTAATCGCCAACGACTTTTCGAAGTATCCACAAACGGTTCGAGGTATTCTTGGAAGAATGCGTCAAGCGTACCTCCATAACCAAAGAATCGCTTAAAGTCTTTCAATCTAACTTCTCTGCTCGCGTTGGGCTCGAATGGATATCTGCCAGCAATAGTCCGCTGATAAGGGCGGACCACCTGTGTTACCCAAAGTTGATTTAGATGATCCTTCGAACCGCTCTCCGCAAACTTAACCGACTCTTGAGAAAGCTCACCTAGCCATTGATTAAATGGTCTCGGCAAAAGTTCTTTAGCACGAGCGAAGGAAGCTGCGACATCTTGTGTAACGGTTCCATCTAAAATACTTTTGTAGGCAATTTTCTGATTGTTACCAGAGCTTGATAAGTCACTTAAATACGAACGCAAGTTAACCATTGCTTGTTGAATATCATCAAAGTCTTGCTCACCAAGGCGTAAGATCTCTGAAAAATGCGATTCGACTTCTTTACCTGGCAGAGCAACATTGAAGCCGTTTTCTTCAGGTAAATACATGTCTAGTCTATCTGCCGTATTTGAAAACTTAACTTTGGCAACTTTACCAGCAACTTCAGAAGCGGCTTTTTGATTTTCTGACAATGATACTTTTGATAGAGCAACCTCTTTTTGGATTGCTCTCAACAAAGATTCGATTGGTCTTTCAACTCCAGATAAAACCCTCGCTTGCTCTGTCGCAAGTTCTAGGCTCGGAGCCTGCTTCAATTGAATATCTTCGATCAACGTTTTCCATTCATTAACATAATCTTGATAGTATCGAGACTGAACGCCTTGGATGGCACTATCTTGATCAATTTCATGAGCCTTAAGA
>NZ_JADDYH010000036.1:223845-240091 GCF_015163595.1 Vibrio sp. OPT41
TCGTCACCATAAACCCAGTTCTCTTCCATTAAGCTTTTTACTGTACGGTTGATCTGAATCTGAAAAATGCTATGAAAACCATTGTACGTGTAGAAACCCGAAATGCCTTGTGATAGCGGTTTTCCACTAGCTCGCTCGAACTGCTCAAGCCCTTTAGGTCCCAATACATCAGTCAAGCGAAATGAAGGTACATGACTCTTAGAAAATTGTATTTTCATTCGCTGATAAGCACGTTCAGGTAGAGACATTTGAGTCAACACTTCTCGAGCACTCGTCACGGCAGCAGTGTTGTAAGTAAAGCCTTGTCCATCGTTGCCTAATAAATATTGAGTGTGCTGTAGCAAACGTCTTCTTAAGTCTGCGTTTAGCTCACCCGGATATTGACGTTCGAAATAAAAGTTAAACCAAGCCAACACTTCATCTTGTTGATATTTGTCTGGATTGAATAACATCAAATACGTTTTTAACGTTTCGTACAAATACTCACGATGCTGTTGATTGCTCTCCATTTCTGACACCAAGCTATCAAGAAGCAGAGGGGCGTAATATTGGGTCAAAGCATCAGAATATGCATTGTTTGCCGCCTGAGACACTTTGTCTCCTTGATAGAGACCAAACCTCTTTACAGAGTCGGCATCACCGTAGTCGCTTTGCTTTCCGAGAGGAAGCGTCATCAACCTATCTAATGTTTCTACAGCTGAAACAATATCCGCTTCAAAATCTAAACTTTGAGCGCCAATCATTGCATCAATATGGCTCGCTTGTTCATTGGTATCGACAATTAACTGTGAGTTCCACTTATAACTCATAAACCAAAGCGCAGAAGCTCCTAGCAGTAGCGTTGTACATCCAATGTAAACACCTCGACGCATCCAACCTGACTGCTTTTGATAGTGACGATTAACTGTTCCTAACAGTTGCTCTTTGAAAATAACCTTGTCAAAAAGATTCTTTACGAAATAACTATGAGAACCAGTCTGACTCTTTGCTAGAGCTAAACGATTTAACCCAAGTCCATTGGTTGATTCATTCATCAGCTTATCGACTGGTAAGCCTTCTTGAACCGAACTCAACATAAACACACCACGAATCAAGGCAGGCTCTTCAAAACTGTTTTGTGCAAAAATTTCAGCTAAAAACTCGTCAAGATTAGCTTGTAGCACTCTTAATTGCTTTGGAAATTCAAAGATAAGCGCGCGTTTATCTAAATCGTCCTCTGTTTCAAGTATTCTAAGCATACGGGCATCAAGGCGCTCCAACATGCCATGAAATTCTTTGTTGAATAGAGAAATAACGCCTCTTTCATCATCCACTTCACGAGGGAACATGAAACCAAATAATTCCTCTCGCTCTTCCTTACTTAAATCGGCAAAAAACTCATTGAAACCGGCAACTAAATCCATTTTGGTGAGCAATACGTAAATCGGAAACTGCATGCCTAACTGGTTTTTCAGTTCTTGAAGTCTCGACTTAATTGCTCGAGCATGAAGACTTCGCTCGGTTCGAGTCTGAGACATCACGCTGGCTAAACTTATCGTAACAATCGCACCATTAATTGGTCTTTGCGTTCTATACTTTTTCAACAATCCTAAGAAACCATGCCACGCTTTAGAGTCGACCTTTTCTTGACTGTCTTGTGTCGTATACCGGCCAGCCGTATCTATAAGAACTGCTTTATTTGCAAACCACCAATCACAGTGGCGAGTGCCACCTACACCGGCAATAGAGTCAGAGCCAAGGCTGTCTCCTAATGGAAACTCTAACCCCGACTGCTTTAATACGGTTGTTTTCCCCGTTCCAGGAGGGCCAATCAACACATACCACGGTAAGTCATACAAGCTTCTCTTGCCTTTGTGTGTTTTCGTCACTACTTTGACAGCTTGCTCAATACGCTCGCGCATTAAGTCAATTTCACTTGCCGCTTCTTTATCTGATAGGCTATCAACCTCAAGCAACGTTTGAATACTTTCGTCTTCTTTCACCTTTTGCTTATGCTGCTTGGTAACGTTAAATATCGCCCAAAGCAACACCAACACTAGAATAGTGACTAGCCGTTGAAAGTCACTCTTTAGGGGCTCATATCCCGCTATCGCAATAAGTGGACCAACAACCCAAATGAAAATAGAACAAGCAGCGACACCTATAAGACCGAGAAACCATCTTTGAGTAAATATTCTGCCAATTTCTTTAATACGCATCTCTATCTACCTATTATTAATTCGCGACAAGAAGGTCGATTTCAATCCGGCGGTTAATAGCTCGGTTTTCATCACTACTGTTTTCAACTAATGGTCTTGCATCCCCCAATCCCTCGGGTATCACTCGCCCTTCTAATGCACTATTCGAGATCAGTTGTTCAGACATAGCAGTGGCTCGAGCTAATGATAGGTGCCAGTTCGAGGGATATTTACTCGTGAAAATAGGCCTATCGTCGGTGTGACCAGTAACAATGATCTTGCCTTGGGTCGACTCCAATGTTCTCGCAAGCTTAGAAATAACGGGTTGGATGTAAGCGACAACATCAGCACTACCTGATTCAAATAGATCTTGAGACTTTAACGAAATTCTTACCCTGTCTTGCAGCGGCTCAACATTGATTAGCCCCTTACCGATCTCAGTTGCTAGATACATTGAAATCTTTTCTGCAATTGGCGCTGATTTTGATTCTGACGTTGCATCTTGGTTAAGTTGTTGCGGTTGAATCAAATTGACTAATTGAGAAAAGGTGCGATTGGATGCCTTATTTAGCTCATAACTAAAATACATATATATGCAGACCAATAGTGCCGCCGTTACAGAACATACAACCCAAAGAGGAGCTCTATCAGAAGCCTTTGAGCCATTCAAAATGTGTTGGTCGATACTATTGCTTAGTTCCTGAGGGACTCCTCTCCCATAAGTCTTAAGAGTAGCAATAACCTGTCTTCTCAATTTCCGGTGCGATTCCAGTCCATTTTTTTCTAAACGGTATTGACCCAGAAACCCGAGAGATAAGCACACATACATTAGTTCAAGCAAATCTAAGTTCACATCTGGTTTCGCCATGCACTTATCAAGATGCTTAAAGAACGCTTCCCCACCTTGACTGCTAGCATAGAAGGAGCTAAGTAATGAATCGTGACTCCAGAATGAATTCCCACCCCAATTGGTGTTAAGGACAACTTCATCTAGTGAACAGCATAAACAATAACGAGCTGTATCAATGGTATCCAAATCAACGTCATGCTGACGTAATCGGTTCTCATAATCTCTAAGCTTTTGTGCCAATGTCTCTTTTAGAAACAACGGATCGGAATGAGTCGCTGTCGAGCGAATTTGACCGATAATAGATAACAGGCCATTCGCCTCTGCTAGTAGAGAGTTATTCCCATAAGCGACCACTGAATCATTGTTCACCAATTCAGGACTTTTTGAGATAACTACGGTATTATCCACAGACTTTTCTGATTGTGGTTTCGATGCGGGTGCTCTTCCACCCGGTGTTGGTTTTACTATCGTTTGTTCCATACAGAGCGCGCCTATTGATTAATACTCCAAAGCTCAAGTTCAGCATTCGGAAAATGCCCTGATAGGTGAAGCGCAATACCGCCACTATCTTTTAGCCTCATCCAAAATGGCCCTTTCTTGACAACTTCGAAATAAACATAGCCCGTTTGGTAAGGAATCTGTCTCGGGACGACACTCAACGGCACTACGTTTATACCGTTGATCTGATTATTAATTAGATCGCGAATCTGTTCTGCCGGGCCAAACTTGAGTTGCGCTGGGACCAGGCGTCTTATTTCATCTGTTGTGGTGTCTGCTTTAATTGCTAGCACAAATTGGCATGACTCAAGCAAGCGTTTATCTGGAAGCGGCGTCACTTGAATACCGTATTGGCGAGGCTCCAACGGAAGTTTGGTCGCAGTTTGGTCAAGGACAACACTGAGGTACTGACTGAGTATCTGATTCAACTCGCTATAGACACTTGATACATCTAAGTGATCATACGCAAGCAAACTTGGGACTCTTTTAGTTTTATTAGAAAAAGTGGCTAACTCACCAATGTAACCTTTAAGTGTCGTCGCTAATTCCAGTGGATGTAACCTATCTAACTCACTGAAATGCTTTAACTTCGCCTCATATCGGTTCAGCATTTGGAGCATGATGAAATCAACAGCAGATGCCGATGCAGATTTACCCTTAATCAAGCGCTGTGCAATAACGTCAGCACGCATCTTTGTCATCGCGATAACGTTACGTAGATAAGCTGACATAACTTTGTCGCTAAGGAGGTTGATAAGCGGAGGAACGTACTCATCGTCTAGTATAACTTCCCCTTCAGGAGTTACCTCTTTGATCCTTAAGATAGGTAACTCCACATAACCCGCTAATTTGTCATTACTCGCTTTCAACTCTAGGTTAAGGGCTGCAACTTGGATGGTTTCTTCATCTTGTCCTGTAAGGTTATCTATCACGTCGATATCTTGAAGTACATAACGAGAGACGATCGATTCGCTTACATCCGAAACGTTTTTACCTGTAACACTTGAAAGAGGGAGAGTTATTTTTACTAACGTATTTTCAGTGTTTTTATCAATAAGTAGAGGCGAAACTGAATCGTTGGATATTAACGTATTAACCAACGTCATATCTGGCAAAACAGCTTCAAGATGCTCAAGTTCAATAAGACCATCTTTTAGCGCGTGTTTTTTTACTCGACATTTCCAAACTCCCCAATTGTAAGCCCCACCTAACTGATGTAAGCCCTTGAATTCTTGAGAGGTTGCGCGTTCTTGTTGTTGGAAGTGCTGGGGACGTAAAAACATTCCTTCGCACCAAGCCGTCTTGGAGTATTGCGTCATTTATAATTAGCCAACTAAACGTTATTTAACGACCAAAGACAGATCTTCTAACAATACTTGATATGTGTTGTAACCGGTCTTATCCACTTTAATGACTTGTCGCCAATTTGAGTTTTCAATATCTCGAAACGCTACGACAATGCCTAAATATTCTGTCTTTGGAGACATACTTGCTTGATATGTTTCTTTCTGACCTGGAGTTAATGAAACTTCATATTTATTCACTAAATCAGGTCCTAAGACTTTTTCACTTTCTTCATAAATAGAAAAAAAGTCCTGGCTTTCGAAAATGGTATTTGACGTTAATTCAAATACATACACCACTACAGGAGAAGGCCTGCCGTTTGAATCAGGATTAATGTTATGACTTGCTGCTATTTCTAAATCTGAGTATGGATCAACAACTAGGTTCGCTGCTGAGCACCCAAATAAAGCTATTGAAATTAATAACAAAATATATTGGTAAAACTTTTTCATCACCCTAATTCCTAGCCTTTGTTTTTTAATGCTAATTCATAGTGCTTAGCGAAGTCTTCTAAATAGAACGGAGACTCTTTATTGATAATATCATCGGATAGCTTTTTATGAATATCCTCAAACCTCTTCCAACTTTGAGCATATTTCCTAGCTGGAATAACCTTATTAATAACCGTGTCTTTCGCTAAAGCATCTGAGTATATAGAAGTAGGTTCAACAAGTGACATAACACTCGAAACCGTACCTTCAACACCTTTCATTAAGGCTTGCTCATGACTTTCGATGTCATTAAATGCTTCTTTAATGGCTGCATTTGGCTTTAAGAAGCTAGCGGTTTGACGGTTATATAAGTTATGAATCGCATCTTCTAAGTTTGCAGAAAACTTTAAAGGGTTATTTTCTGACTTACGAAATGCGGTATGACTAAGTCGATTTGTTTGTTTAAACACTGCTCTGTTATGCAGTGTTTCCATTAAACCAACTAGCATCAAAGAAAATGACTCCCCCAGTTGTTCGAACCATTCCTCTCGGTTATCGCTGGGAATCATCATTGGATCTATACCCACCCCTCTAACAAAAGCCGCAAGTTCACCCCCATTGGTATCAAAGTTGGGAGTCGATAGGTGTTCTGATTGTCGGTTAACTTTCGGTAAAGTTTCAGATACGGTGCTCTGTTTTTCGGGCTTTGGGATATCAATAAAATCATCGACTAAACCAATATCTAGCTGAAAGTCAGAAGGAACACTTTCGTTTAAGAGTTCACTAGCACTAAGGCCTAGGTCAACAAATTCTGCTTCCGATGGACTTGAGACTACTTCAGGGGGTGCGCTAGAAAGACTTTTACTTGTCTCAAGACTGAATACATCTGTATCTGTTTGAATAGAAACTGAAATTTGATAATCCCCTAAGCTAACCATATCGTCATCGCTTAGTGCTATTTCATTTCCTTGACCCACAGGAGTTACAGCATTATTTACAAAAGTACCATTAGTTGAGAGGTCTTTTATCAAGTATTTGTCACCAAACTTAATCAGTTCTCCGTGGGTTCCGGATACCACTCTTTCAGGATCTGGTAGTGTCCAATCACATTGTTCAGACCTACCAAATGTAACCTTGGCATGTTCATCACTTGATTCAAACACGAACTCACTCTCAATCTCTGGAGTAAATTTGTGAAAACTTGTTATGGTTAAAACCAACTTCATGTAAACCTCGCCAAAGACCTGCTAGATATTATTTTTAATTTTATTATTAACTACTTTCTTATTAACAGTAAGATTAATAAAAATCTTAATACTGCCATTGAAAATCATGCACGGAATAATGAATCATTTTTTTATCAAAGCAATCACGTATTGTTCAACAATTTTAATTATCCAACCAAGTTCAAATTTTTGACACTTAGACTTTCATCAATAAAAAAACGAATGTTAGTTTGGCCGAGAAATTCTAACATAATGACTTTTCATTGAGCAGAAAGGTATATATTCCCCCATCATTTATACGGAGTTCTTGTGATGGAAGACAGTAATAAAAACAATTCTATAAATAACGAAGAAAGCGGAGATAAAACTAAAATTGTAAAGACTCAAAAACGAGACAATGCAGTTAAATCAACCAAACTCACTAATAATGAAACCTCCGTTAAAAATAAAAATGAAACAAATACAAAACTGTCTCAAAAAGAAAACACTCCGTTAGTTAATAAGAAAAAAAACAATAAAGATGACTCATTAAATAATAACAAAGATGTTATTAACGAAAGCTTAATAGGAGCGACCGTTAAAAATCGGTATGAAATTGAGTCGGTTATTGGACATGGTGGGCTTTGCGATGTTTACTTAGCTAAAGATAGGATTCTTGAATCTTCAGGTTCAGAAACACCCTACGTTGCGTTAAAAATATTACAGAAAGAGTTTGCTTCTCAACCAGAGACTGCACGCATGTTAATACGTGAAGCTCAACAAACTCAAAGGTTAAGCCACCCTAATATCATTAGGGTTTTTGATTTTGGTGTTGATGGCGAAATATACTTTTTAGTTATGGAGTATATTAACGGAGAAACATTAGAGAGTTTAATACAGCGTTCTAGGCCCCATGGGCTGAAGTTTAATGCAACTTTATCAATCCTAAATCAGGTACTCGATGCACTCTCATATGCTCACTCTCTTGGTGTAGTGCACGCCGACCTAAAGCCCGCTAATGTGATTTTAACGTCTGAGGGTAACGTTAAGTTGCTTGATTTTGGTGTATCTAAAACTCATCAATTAAAGCAGGATCAATATGCGGCTAAACGTAAATCCGAAAATGTTGAAACGCTTGGTTATACTCCCAACTATGCATCACTCAACCTGTTATCCGGTAAGGAACCGAACTTAAGCGACGATATGTTTGCTCTATTTTGTATTGCTTACGAGCTATTGAGTTGCAAACACCCTTACGCAAGAACTCCAGTTAATGAAGCTCTCAAAAAGAAGATCAAGGTCTCTAAACCAACTAACATGCCTGCATCTAAGTGGCCAATATTTTCAAGCGTATTTTCAACTGGCATCATTCCGAACGAGCTGACCCCTGAGCAGTTGAAACGCAAATTGAATATGCGCTATTGGCCTATCGCTAGCGGCGCGGCAGCGAGTATATTATTAGTTAGCGGCATTGTATTTGGTTATCAGCAGCAACAAGAAACCATCGCCAATTTGGAAACCGTTATTAGCAAGCAAAATGATCAAATTGCCGGACAAGAGTGGCAGCTTGATACGCCAGCAGAAAAAAGTTTGGCACTGATTGATAGTGAAAAAAGCTTACATCCAGTCGTTAAGGCTGGCTTATTACGCTTACACAAGACCTATATTCTCAGCGAGTTTGAATCTGAAATTGATCAGGTTTTGAATTCTGATGCCAACAACTACCCGAATTATGATGAAATTGAGTCCATACTTGATAAAGCAAAAACCTACTACCCTGACTCACATAAAATAGAAGTTCTTGCCTTAGATATTCAGTCAAGCAAGCACTCCACTTTACTTTCGATAGCAAGGCAAATCAACAGTCAACTTGAAAAGTCTCGGTACAGTAAAGAAGACGGCAGTAAATCCATCTATGAGCTCAAGGATGAGTTAAATCAGATTCATCAAGGTTATCCTTTCACGCCAAGTTCGTTATCTAGCGATGTTTTCGGTCAGCACCTCACTGAAGCACTCCAAAAGAAAGACGCAGCTGCACTTGTTGCTCTTATTAAGGTTGGGAACACCTTCTTTTCAAACGTAGAAGAGCATCAAGAGAACTTACAGATAAGTAATGCGATGAAAGATGCAGTGCTGGAAATGAAATTATATGAGACAGCGCTAGATTCCAACAGCCCTCTACCGTTTCCAGAAGATGCCGCTAGAATCCTGTTCCAAAAAGAGTTTGAAAACTTTTATTCTCGCCTAGAAAAGGCAAGGACGACAACTCATCTCGATAACTTGGTGAAGGATGTGGATCTGTTCTCGAAAAACTTTCCTATTGGTTTTCAGGATGTTAACGATTTAAGATTCAAAACTGCTGATAAATACTTACGCTTCTCCGATATATTACTTAATAAGCGAAGGACTTCAAGCGCAAGACGCGCTATGAAGAAAGCCAACGAGCTTATGAAGCAAATAGAACAGGACTCTAAGCAAAGCTAGTAATACAAAAGGGACGCGAGTCCCTTTTTTGCCGCAGATCACTTGCCAATATGCAACTAGATTGCTAATTTATACTTGTACTTAATGAGGAGAGTTAGCCTTGACTGAAGGAATAGTCAAAGTTGGCGAACGTCGGGCGTCCGTATGTAACGATAGCCTTAAACTAGGACTGCAAGACACTTACCGACTCGGCGTTTTACTTGGAAACGTCCCCTTTGCTACTTGTGTTAAAAACACGCGAGTTGAAGTTTTTTCATCCCTACATTTCGACCATTGCCGTTTGGATATAAGTCAAAATATCTTTAACAATGACTTTCTTTTTGTAAGTTTATCTCAAGCGACAAGCAAACTATTTCTGCTCAAATACTGGTTATGCCATTCATACCTTCGGCTAAGCCTTCATTATCCGAAACATTCCTCTACCGCAACGTTTAATAGGGGTATACATGATTAATTTTGATGTTCTCAATACATACATGGATAACGACGTAGATCTGATCGTCACTGTTTTTTCTACATACCTTGAAGATCACACGAATGATATAGAGCGTATAGATGAGCTATATACAAGCAGATGTTGGTCAGAACTCTATCTATTAGCGCATAGTTTAAAGGGCATTCTAGAGAGTTTCGGAGAAGACACCGCGGTCATTGCGTTTCAAAGAATAGAAGAAAAAACCAGAAACGATACAGCGCCAGATAGCTCAGATATAGCTATAGTTACTGAAGAGCTAGCTGCAATTAATCAACAAATCTTCGCTTACTTGAAGAATATGCAATAAAGAAATTCAAGGCTTAACTGGGGGAAATATGGCAATGAATAATAGCAATTTCAGGGAGTTGATTGAGTCTCTCAAAGACCTAACACCAACTCAAAAAAGGTACTTACTTAGCCGTACAAAGATGGCGCTAGATGATGAAAATAATATGTTAAACATCAGTGATATTCTAACACCAGAAGAGTTGGAGGCGTTACTATCACCAGCACCAACAACGAATACAAAATAACAATGATATACAACGCAACCGTCAGATTAACGCTAGGGACCAAGTGAAGCAAATCGACTTTGCTTGGTTGTTAGTTTCTCTCCCAATTCCTTTTCACTACAACAAACGTATTGTTTTCGAAACCTTTTTCCAATTTAAACAGGTCAGATAATTGAGCGACTAACATCAGTCCGCGACCAGAGGAGGACCAACTATCGTCATCCATTAAGTTAGGTGCCTCAATCTGTTTATTTTTATGTTGGATGAACGTCTTCTCATTGATCGGCGCTCCGCAATCAGAGACTCTCAGTTCCACGAAACCGGATACTTGGTCATCCCCAACCCTACACTCCACTTCAATTGGCAGGCCTTCTATTTCACTGTAAGAATGAATATAAGCGTTATTCATGAGCTCAACGACACAAAGCTCCAATGATTGAATTGCATTTAAGGGGATTTGATGACCCATCAAAAACCGAACAACGTCTTTGCTCGCACTTCGTGAGTGAGTAAGGGAGCTCCCGTAAGTTCGTTTAAATTCGCTCTTTGACATTCTTTTCCTTAAAATCGAGCCTCTCACCATGCCATTTTACCTGTAAAAGGCTGGCATCATCATCAAACTCATCTTCGTTGTGCCAAGATTGTACTTTTTTAAAGACGTCTCCCACTTGATCTTCAACTGGCAGCGTGCAAACAGCTTTTATACTCGATGCCAATCGTTGTAGTGAAAACATCTCCTCACCCTGCCTCGCTTCAATCAAACCATCCGAATAAAGCCACAATGCATCGCCCTCATCTAGACTAATTTGGTTACCGCTATATTCTATCGGCTGCATTGCACCAACGATAAAGTTATCGTCACCTATCTGTTCCATCGTGTTCGTACTCGCTCGCCAAACTAAGATCCTGGGGTGGCCAGCCGTGCAATAGCTAAGTCGCCCTGATTTTGTGTTAAGAATGGCGTAAGCCATAGTAAAGTAAAGTTGACTGTTTCTAGTTTGCTGATAACGCCGATTTAGCCGTTCAATCACAGATGCTGGCTCACTTACGCAATAGCAGTCATCTCTCAACTCCATCGTGATCGAATCAGGCCCCTGACTTTGAGATAGTGTCTGTTGAATAGAAAAAGCCATCAAAGCTGAAGAAATACCATGACCAGAAACATCACATACATAAAACGCAACATGTTGTTCATCGAGCTCCAAATACCCCAACATATCACCACCAATCTGGGAGCATGGTCTGTAGACATAACTAAACTGTATATTTTGGATAGTTGATTCAGCAGGGAGTAGTTGCTCCATCAGTTGACTCGCAGACTGCAGGTCTTGGTGAATTGTTTGGTAGGCCGCATCTAGCTCTTTATTTCTCTCAACGAGTTTGTTGTGCAGTTCTAAAGTACGAAACCCCGCACGGATTCTGGCCTGAAGTTCCTCTACAGACGTCTTCTTATCTACGAAATCATCTGCGCCAGCATCAATGCCTTTCACGATCGAACTTTGGTCATTTCTAGAAGACAGTAGAACAAAGAAAATGTAACGTTCGCTAACTTTAGATTTTAATTGGCGACACAATTCAATACCATTAATTCTAGGCATCATTAAATCGCTCAGCACAAACTGAATATCAGGGCGGTGGGTTAGCACTTCAAGCGCCGCTCTTCCGTCTTCAACTGCAACCACTTCATAGCCTTGCTTTTCCAATGCACTGCTGATGTAAAGCAGTACTGTTTTACTGTCATCGACCAAAAGAATGGGTTTCATCTTCCTCCTTAATACAGTTGCTATACTGGCTAACGCAAAACACTAGTCACTGACTGCTCATTTCTAAAACGGCTGTAGTCTTCGGCTAATAATTGGTGTTGATATCGAGTGTAAGACAACGCTTCATTAGAAATTAGTATCTGATGCTCTTTTTCGATTAACTGACTTTGCAGCCTTTCAATCTGTTCATTCTGCTGTATGTAATTGAGGTACAGTGCGAATAGACCAAAAACCGAAACCATTAACAGGGCTATTAGAATATTATTGATAGTTTTCACTTGAATACTCATGACCTCTCCTTGTCTATTACTAGACTTTCCATGATGAAAGAGAGCGTCTACGGACCAAGAGCTCGAGGCTCTAAAACGCAACGAAGCAAATTGAGGTTGTTTTTCCAATTATAGGCGATAGGAGAAAAAATAAGAAAAATCTGAGAAAATTTGAATATCCTGCTGAGTTAAGAATCGGTAAGGTGGTAGCAGCGAGCTATCATCCACTCGCTGCAATACATTAACTCTGAAATGCAGGTCTAGCTAAAATTTGGTTATACCATCGAGCAATGTTTGGCGACGTCGATAGCACATCAATTTCTAGGCCTTTAATTGCGAAACTGATCAAAATAAAGCCTGTTATATCGACGATAGTAAAATGGTCTACGGCGATAAAATCATTATGTTCAAGACGCTTGTCTAAGACGGGCAGAAATTCGTAGACGCGTTGTTTTGATTCTTCGCCCCATGTTTCGAAACGCCTGAAATGCCGCATTTAGTCCTTGGAATTCGACAACGCGATGCCACATTTCCACCTGAGCACGTTCGAGCTGGTTAGCACCAAACAGCGCCAGATCATTTTCAAACGCTTCATCTAGGTAGCGACAAATCGCCACACTTTCACAGATCGTCGTACCATCATCCAGTTCGAGCAGAGGCACTTTACCGTTCACGCTTTTCGATTTAAACGGTTCAGATAGGTTATCGCCCTCACGAACGTTCAGCGCAATTCGCTCAACCTCGCCACCGATTTCCTTTAGAAAAATGCTAACTCGCTTACAACTTGGAGTCATTGCGGTTTCATAGAGCTTCATTTCACATCCTTTTATCTTTTTCTAACCGATTGGTTAGGATATACTGTAGCCAGTTTATAAACGATCAGTCAAGAACTTCACTATCAAAAATTTTCAAACAGTTGTGGGTCTGTTTGCTGAGCGAGATTTTTGATGCCGTTTGTAAGTTCACATGAATTTGGGGGCTGATACCCAAGAATAGATGGGTATTCATCATATTGGTCCAGTTCGAACGCTAGAGGTTCTCTGTACCATCCCTCCAAAGCAATTTAATTACCCGATAAGCAGACCCAGGCAGGTAATTTATGGCAAGAAAAGCCAACTTCGACCGAGATGAAAAGCTTCTCGTGGCTATGGATGTGTTTTGGCGCAAGGGCTTTGCGAACACGTCTATCTCGGATCTCACCGACGAGTTGAACATCAACCGCTTCAGTCTTTACAACACCTATGGTGACAAGCAACAGCTCTACTACGAAGCGCTCGATACCTACTTGAAAAAGGTCTCGCTACCGTCACTGAATGATTTGGAAAAAGACGACGCGTCCTTACCTGAGTTGGAATCGTTCCTTAAATCTTTTGCTGATCTGCAACGCAAACGCAGCTGTGGGTGTTTTATCCAAAATGCGTTGATTGAGCACGCTGGTGAAGACGATGATGTACTGCGTAAAGGGCATTTTTTGTTTGACCATCTTATCGACATCATTGCGGATGCGCTGACCAATGCACAAAAAGAAACCTTAGTGCCGAAAACGCTGAAACCAGAAGAGCTCGCTCGTTTTGTTCTCAACAACATGCAAGGTATGCGCGTACTTGGCAAAGCTAAACGTTATGCCGACTTGGATACGGCGCTTTCCTGCTTACTGGTTTTGATTAGGAAATAACATGTCGATTGAAGTGATAGCAGTACGTCTTACCAAAGGCATGGACTTAAAGCTGAGCCTAGCGAAATTGGTCGAGCAGTACGGTATCAAAGCAGGCTCGATTACCTCATGCGTTGGTTGTATCTCTGACCTCAACCTTCGTTTGGCAGGTGCAGAGAGTACGTTAGCCAAACGAGAGCCATTTGAAATCGTCTCTGTGATGGGAACACTAACGCCTGAACATCAACACGTTCATATCTCGGTGTCTGATCGTGAAGGACGAGTTTGGGGTGGGCATTTGCTGGAAGGCACAGTGATTGATACTACCGCAGAGTTGATCATCCATTCGTACTCAGAACTTGAGTTCACTAGAGCGATGGACGACTCGACTGGCTATACCGAACTCCAAGTGAATCCTTCCAAATAACAAAAAGCTCCAGAGCGATACTGTGCTGTCTCTGGAGCTTTATTCGCTTTTCTCTTATGCCAATAATTTATTCATATCGAGCAAGCTAATTTCGAGGATCATTCTTCGGCTAAATAACAAACCTGATTATCGTCGATCGTTACTTGCCACGTTTTTAGGCAGTGCGCATCGTCTTCCAAACATTGCCCACTCTTTAAACTGAAGTGCTGTTTATACAGTGGTGATGCGACACACATCTCACCATCAATATCACCGACAATCCCTCGACTCATCACATAAGCCTTACCAATTGGGTCCCAATCTTGAACGGCGTAAACACCGCTATCTGGAATGTAGAACAACGCCACATGCTCGCCTTCAATCAACACCGTGGCACCGATGAACGGCATTAGGTCATCACGCTGACACAATTTCACTTTGGTTAAAGCTGCCATTTACACCTCCTGTTTCACTGGAATACGCTGACCGCGCACACGTTGGTACGGCAAGACTTTGCTGCCCGATGTGCTGTTCAAGAAAGGACGGAAGCGTTGCAATTTTTGAGGATTATCTAACGTACTCTTCCACTCACATTGATAGGTATCTACGACTCGTGCCATTTGTTCATCCAAAGAATCACATAGATTCAGAGAGTCATCCAAAATCACTTGTTTAAGGTAATCTAGGCCCCCTTCCATATTCTCCATCCACACAGACGTGCGCTGCAAGCGATCAGCGGTGCTGACGTAGAACATCAAAACTCGGTCAATCATGATGATCAACTCTGGTTTGGATAAGTCGGATGCAAACAAATCAGCGTGTCTTGGTCTCATGCCGCCATTACCACACACATATAGATTCCAGCCGTTTTCAGTGGCGATCACCCCAATGTCTTTACTTTGCGCTTCTGCACACTCGCGAGTACATCCCGATACGGCAAACTTAAGCTTATGGGGCGCTCGCAATCCTTTGTAGCGGTTCTCTAACTCAATCGCTAATCCGACCGAGTCATCAACACCATAGCGACACCAAGTAGAACCCACACAAGATTTCACGGTGCGCACCGACTTGCCGTAGGCGTGCCCTGTTTCAAAACCAGCATCAATCAAGGTTTGCCAGATTTCAGGAAGCTGTTCTAACTGCGCGCCAAATAAATCCACGCGTTGACCGCCAGTGATTTTGGTGTATAGATCGTATTGCTGAGCGACTTCGCCTAGCACGATGAGTTTGTCTGGTGTGATTTCGCCACCCGGAACACGAGGCACAATCGAGTAAGAGCCATCTTTTTGTAGGTTCGCCATAAAGGCATCATTAGAGTCTTGCAGAGATTGATGCTGCGGCTCCATGATGTGTTCATTCCACAAAGAAGCAAAAACAGATGCCGCTGTCGGCTTACAGATATCACACCCATGCCCTTTGCCATGCAGTGCAATTAAGGTGTCGAAGTCTTTGATTTGTTCCACTTGGCAAATATGGAACATCTCTTGGCGACTTAACTCAAAGTGCTCACAAAGGTGGTTGTTAACCTCTACCCCCATGGCTGCCAGTTGAGTATCCAATACCGACTTCACCATATTGCTACAGCCACCACAGCCAGTACCGGCTTTGGTGTTCGCTTTAAGGTCCGTAAGGTTGGTGGTGCCAGCTTGAATCTCGGCAACTAAGTCGCCTTTTGTGACGTTGTGACAAGAACAGATAATGGCGCTGTCTGGCATCTCTCCATCAAGCATTCCGGTATCAAACAGCAGGTTCGCCGCGTGGTCTGGCAGGACCGTTTTGTTCAAATAACACTGTAAGAGCGCATCGTAATCGCTGTTGTCACCAACAAGAATTGCACCGAGCAATTGGGTGCCGCTCGCATCAACCACCAGCTTTTTGTAGATGCCTGCGACCGCATCTTGCAATACCATTTCTTGTGCGCCTTCGGTTTGCATTTGTGCATCGCCGATAGACGCCACATCCACCCCAAGCAGCTTGAGTTTGGTGCTCATGTCTGCACCTTTGAAACCTTCGCTTGGCATCCCAGTCAAGACATCGGCAGTGGTTCTCGCCATGGTGTAACCGGGTGCGACTAAACCAAAGATCTTCTGCTCCCAAAGGGCACATTCGCCAATCGCATAAATATTCTCATCGCTGGTTTGGCATTGGTTGTCAATCACAATGCCGCCTCGCTCGCCG